>DASUOH010000012.1:0-56515 GCA_036276735.1 Solirubrobacterales bacterium
GACCGCTTGCACGAATCCCTGGGCGACGTCTCTCCCGTTGAGTTCGAGTCCCTATACGTTGGACAGGAGGTCCAACTGAGCAATCTCTCTTAAATTGGAAACCAACTAAAACGGTCTCCGTCAAACCCGGTCCGGCTCAGCCCGCCGGTGCCGTTGAGGCCCGCCGCCTGGCCGTAATCCTGCGCGCAGACCGTGATGGTGTGGGCGCCGTCTGCCAGCGTGGCGGTGTCGAAAGGGTGGGCGCGATGGTAGGGGCCGCCGGTCGGGCAGGGCTGAAAGACCCGCGCGAACTCGCCGTTTGGCGCCGAGGAGCCCAGGTTGCACGAGGAGCCGTGATCGAGGGTGAGCCGCAGGTTGCCATCTGCAAAGAGGCGCTCAACACGGAGCCCGGAGCCGAGATCAGCGACGTTCCAGGTCACGCCGTGGCTGCCGCGCACCCACTCGCCACGCATCAGCGGTGAGTCGGAGGTCATCGCGACTTCGGCCCCTTGGACGTCGTCGAGGAGAAGCGCAAAGCTGTTCGCATCCACGGCGTTGAACCCCGAGCGATCGCAGCCGCCACCACGCATGCAGGTGAGCTCAAAGATGAAGCGCCGATAGTCACCGTAGGCGGGAAAGGGCCAAAGGTGCGAGGCAAAGGTGGAGGTCGGCGCCCACTGAAAGCCCGTGTTGGGTGATCCGGCGCCTTGCAGGAGGATGTGGTGCCCGCCGCCCCTGAAGTCTTCCCCCCAGAAGCGCCCCCGCCAGCCGTCGTTGAAGGCTCCGGGCATGCGGGTGTAGCCGCCGGCGGCACGGATCGCGACGTAGGGCGGCACGGTCCACGAGGCGCTCGCGTAAGCCGACTGCCCTGCGGTTCCCGACGCTTGGTTCTCGGCGATCCGCAGGAAGGCATGGTTGCCTGCCGGATCGGGGGCCGGGCCGCAGTGGTTCTCGACGTTGAAGATCCCCTGCGGGTTGGCGGAGCTTGCCGTGTTGGTCGCGGTCGCGAATCCGTTGGATCCGTTGTTTGCGGCGCAGAGCACCATCTTGTAGTGGCCGGCCCTCGCATCGGCGGCACAGAGCATCGCCGCGCCGGCGCAGACCAGCATCAGGCATAGGGCTATCGCGGCCGGTCGGCGGACCGGCCCATTCACTGGAAATGGCATGGGTGACTCCTCCTATCTGGGCCGATCGCGGCTCAGAGGCGCATCACTGTCGGCCTCCCCTTCACTGAGCGCCCGCAAGCGGCGAGGCGGTCAACGGGAAGTGGTCGTTCCGCGATCTGGCTGTTCTGTGAACACACAACTCATCTAGTCCCGAGAAGCGCAGACTCTCCCCCCAACATCCGTCTAGCGGTTGGGGGCAGGGGCGCAGTGCTTGAGCGGCAGCGGGGCAGCTTGGCCACGAGGCGGACCACACCGACATGCCCCGCGAGCGATCGAGCGCCCCATTGCTCGCCGGCCTGGGAGCTGCGGCCGCCTTCCTCCCCCTCGTCCTCGGCGCCACCTTCCTCGCGCTGGCGGCAGGAGGACAGAGCGGCTGCGCCCAGCGGCCGATCGGCTCGCTCGAGGGGGTGCCGGCGAGGCTCGTCCCTATCTATGGGCAGGCCGCCGCTCGCTACGAGCTGGGGGCCAAGGGGCCTGCCGTTCTCGCCGCGATCAACGGCATTGAGACCGACTTCGGCCGCAACCGGGGGCCTTCCTCAGCCGGTGCGGTGGGCTGGATGCAGTTCATGCCCGAAACCTGGGCGGCATACGGCGTCGACGCCACCGGCGACGGGGTCAGGGACCCCGACGACCCTCGGGACGCGATCTTCGCCGCGACCAACTACCTGCGCGCCTCGGGCGCGCCGGGCGACTGGCGCATGGCGATCTTCGCCTACAACCACGCCGGCTGGTACGTCGAAGACGTTCTCGTGGACGCCCGCCGCTATGCAGCGGGCGGCTCAGAGGGCACGCCGGCTGCGAGCTGCGCCGCCGCGCAGTCCGGTCCGGCGGTCAAGCGGATGGTGGCCGAGGCCGAGCGCATCGACGCGCTGCGGCTGCCGTATGTCTGGGGTGGCTCGCACGGACTCTCGCCGACCCCCG
Organism: Solirubrobacterales bacterium; assembly: GCA_036276735.1. Taxonomy (GTDB): domain Bacteria; phylum Actinomycetota; class Thermoleophilia; order Solirubrobacterales; family 70-9; genus VRUE01. The sequence continues at coordinate 2,067 of DASUOH010000012.1, forward strand.
CGAACGGCCCCTTCGACTGCAGCTCGTTCGTCAGCCACCTGCTGCAGGTCGGGGGCTTCGACATCCCGACGATGACGACCGTGGGCCTGGTCGGGTGGGGCGAACCGGGTCCCGGCCGCTGGGTGACGATCCACGTCAAGCCGTTCGGCCCCGATGCGCACACCTTCCTCGAGTTCAGCTCGCAAGCGACCCCGGCCTCGAAGCGATACGCGGGCACCTCCGCGACGAACCCCTCGGGTGGGCCAGGCTGGATTCCAGAGAGCGCTTTTGACGCCGCTTATCTCGCCGGCTTCCAGCCAAGACACCCTCCGGGGTTGTAGGACAAAACGCTTCTTAACATCAACTCAACAATTCCGCGTTGCCTGAAGTTTGTCCAACAATCAAGGGAAACAGAGGATTCTCCCGCTCTAGGACTGGGATTCCGCGTAATTGAATGTTTAAACAACTCTTGAGTAGTGAACTAGATGCCACTATTACTCGTAATCGTCCCTTGACAAAGGACCGGTTCTTCCGTTTAGGGTCGCTCCCACCAGAGATCGCACGTCGTGATCTCGCGGGCAGGGAGAGAAATGGGCTTGACGGGGGTGGCAGGGCGGCGGCGGGCTGCGACGTTGGCGGTGCTCATATTCACGCTGGCGCTGGCGCCGGGGCTGGCGGCGAGATCGGCCGCTGGAACGGCGTCGGAGCCTCCCGCATCGCAATCCGATGGGCCCGGGCCCAGCATCCAGGAAGGCCTTGAACTAGCCGAAGAGGAAGAGGCCGCCGCCGAACTGGCTCTCCTGACGCCCTCGGCCGTCGAAGAGCGCGAACAATCACGCCAAGCCTTCACCGACCTTGCGCCATCGGCGGCAAAGGACTTGCTGTTGTCAACTTTCTCAGAGCAGATTGCTGCCCTGAATGCCGATCCCGCTCGCTTCCTAAGTGACGCGAAACTCATCAGAGAAGCGGGTCCGACCGTCGCCACCGTCAGGGACGGGGAAGACGGGATGCTTCTCGACGCCGGGATGCCCGTGAGGACCGAGACCGAGATGGGGGTCCTTGCCAAAGTTGACCTGAGTCTCATTCAGACGCCAGAAGGCTTTGAGTCGGTCAATCCGCTGACCGACGTCCAGCTTCCGGCCGATGCCGAGGGCGCGATCCAGCTAGAAGGAAGCGGAGTCTCGCTGACCCAAGTCGGCGCTGAGGCCCAAGCTGCCGAACGTCTGGGTGACGAGAACCTCTTCTACCCGGAAGCCCTCGGCCCGGGCGCCGACACCGACCTGCTCATCTCTCCGATCGCAGCTGGGCTTGAGATCTTTCACCAGCTGCGATCCGTGGACAGCCCGGAGGCCGTGCGATTGCGCCTCGGCCTGCCTGCGGATGTGGTTCTTCGCTCCGACGGCGATGGTGGCGCCGAGGTGGTCCGCGGCGACACGCGACTCGTGTGGATTCGCTTCCCCCATGCCGTTGACGCGCAGGGTGCCGAAGTGCCGGTCGACCTAGCGATCGAGGGCGACGAGATCGTCCTCAACATCCCTCATCGCGACGCGGATTTGGCATATCCCCTTCTCCTGGATCCCGCCATATTCGAGGACTGGTACAACGCGAACTGGTTCAACGGCCACCGCCTCGATGCCCTGACCAACGGCTCTTGGCAATATAGCGAGAGCAACGGCTGGATTGAAGGCTCCACCTCCTGCATCTACGCCTGCTGGGGCGGCGGCCGGGGACTGTTCGTGTCGATGCCAGGCGGCGCCAAGCTGGGTGGTCAATGGGGCGAGTGGAGCTATCCGGCGCCGAACGCTGGCAGCTACCTGGTCGGCGCCTGGGCAAATCCCTTTGTTCGGAACGACCACAACTGCCACCGCTCGAGCTATCCGAACCCCAAGGACTACGCCGGCATGCAGGAAAACAACTACTGGGTCAACATCGTCCACGATCGGGCGATCAACAACGGCTACGCTGAGATCAACGCGTCGGGCAGGAAGTTCGTCTTCGGGTTGACCACCGGCAACGGCAGCGCAACCCCCTGCTGGCGGGACCTGGCCCTGGGCGGAGCCGCGATCTGGCTCGACGACTGGCAGAACCCGACGCTCGACTCGGTGACCGGCGTCACCAGTGGATGGATCAGCAAAACGGGCGCCTTCACGCTCACCGCGAGCGCCCATGACGAGGGCCTCGGCATCTCGCGGTTGACGCTTGGTCGCGCCGGTGGCGGGCAGCCCATCCTCCACACCGTGGGCTGCAACGGGCTGTCGGCGAATCGGTGCCCCTACGCTCGCACGGCGACCTTCTCCCATACCGGGGCCGCCTTCGACGAAGGCGTGCAGAAGATCACCGTCAGTGCGGCCGATCCGGTCGGCAAGATCTCCGGCACCTGGGAAGGCACGACGATGGTCGACGGCACCGCGCCGGAAGTCACCCTGAGCGGCCAGCTGGCGGCCGCCACGAACGAGGGCGGGACCGCCGAGCAGCCGCCGGGGCAGGGCGATCAGCTCTCCCTCCCCGTCTACAACCTGGCGATCGCCGCCACGGACATCGGTCTCGAGAGCGACGCGAACAAGAAAAAGCGCTCGGGCGTCAAAGACATCGAGATCTGGCTCGACGGCAAAGAGCGAGAAGTGTCGTGGGCACCGCAGCCGTGCCTCGGGCCCAACTACAGCTGCGGCATGGGAAAAACCTATTCGCTCAAGCTGACCGACATCGTCAGCGCAGGCCAGCACACGCTCGAAGTGAAAGTGCTCGACCAGGTCGGCAACTCAAGGGTTCGCAAAGTCGAGTTCGAGTACATCCCGGCGACCGGGATCAAAGACGAGCACGTGATGCACTACTTCCCGCTGCCCAACGGGCAGGGGAACGAAGCCGAGGAAGAGCACCCCGACCGGCCCGAACTCGCGGTCAACGTGATGAACGGCAACCTCGTCTACCGCCAAAAGGACGTTGAGGTGCCAAGCGCCGCGCTCGACCTTGAAGTCGAGCGCTACTACAACTCCCAGCTGCCAGAGGCCGAAAACACCGAATGGGGCGACGGCTGGACGCTCGCCCAGACCCCCGAGCTCGAGCCGATCAAAGCAAATGGCTCCCCGGTGGCCAACCAGGCGGAGATCCTCGAGTCGAGCAGTGCTTTCGAGGGCGACGTCGCTCTACCGACCCAGACGGGCACCAGCAAATTCGACCCGGCGCTGCAGGCCACGTTGACCAAGAAGTCGACCGGCGGCTACGTGCTCGACGACGAGACGGGAGAAGCGGCGACCTCGGTCGCCTTCGACGCCGGTGGTCAGGCCGAGGCCCTGCTGACCGAGGGCTACGCCAAGGTCGACTTCGACTACGCGGCAGGCAAGCTGACCGAGATCGCGGTCGAGGATCCGGCCACTGCGGCGCCCGTCGAAAGCGAGGAAGAACCGCAGGAACCCTCCGAGCTGCCGGTCTACAAAAGCGCCTTCGGCTCCTACGGCATTGGCAACGGCCAGTTCCAGACGACCCGCGACGTCGCGGTCGACACGGCCGGCAACGTCTGGGTGATCGACCTCTACGGCGAGCGCGTCCAGCAGTTCAGCCCCGACGGACAGCTCATCCGCCAGGTGGGCGGCCCCGGCTGGGGCAACGGCCAGTTCAGCTACCCCTCGGGGATCGCGGCGGCCCCCGACGGCACGGTCTGGGTTGCCGACGCTGGAAATAGCCGCATCCAGCAGTTCGACGCCCAGGGCCAGTTCGTCCGCGCCGTCGGGGCCGAAGGCTCAGGCGCCGGTCAGTTCTACTACCCCGAAGGGATCGCGGTGGGGCCCGACGGCAAGGTCTGGGTCGCCGACACGGGCAACAACCGCGTCCAGAAGCTCGACCCACAGGGCGAATACCTCGATCAGTTCGGTTCAGAAGGAACCGAAGAAGGGCAGCTCAGCTACCCCGCGGCAATCGAGGTCGACTCGCAAGGCGACGTCTGGGTCGCCGACACCTACAACAGCCGCATCCAGAAATTCACTCCCGCCGGTGAATACCTGCTGCAAGTCGGGAGCGAAGGAGAAGGGGAAGGCCAGATCACCTACCCGATGGGAGTCGCCGTCGATCTCGGAGGCAACGTCTGGGTCGCCGACACCTACAACAGCCGTATGCAGGGCTTCGACTCCGAAGGCGCCTACCTCGGCCAGCTCGGCGGCTTCGGCTCTGCGGACGGCGAGTTCAGCTCGCCAAGTGGCGTCGATGTCGACGCCTCCGGGGATCTCTGGATAGCCGACAACGAAAACAACCGCGTCCAGCACTGGCAGTCCACCTCGACGGCGCCGAAGGTCGGCCTGCAGATGGGCGGCTTCGGCTCGGTCGGCGCGGGCCCCGGCCAGTTCTCCCAGCCGCGCGCCGTCGCGGTGGATGATGAGGGCGACGTCTGGGTCGCCGACACGTCCAACCACCGCGTCCAGGAGTTCGACTCCGAATGGAACCCGATCCGCCAGCTCGGCTCCTTCGGGACCGCGGCCGGACAGTTCTCCTCGCCGAGCGGCGTCGCTGTCGATCCGGCCGGCAACGTCTGGGTGGCGGACACCGGCAACCACCGGCTGCAGAAGTTCGACGCGGAAGGAGGCTTCCTGCTCCAGGTCGGCTCCCAGGGCTCGGCGAATGGCCAGTTCAAATCTCCGGGCGGGGTGGCGACTGACGCCCAGGGAGGCGTCTGGGTTGCCGATACCTCCAACCACCGCATCCAGCAGCTGGACTCGCAGGGTCAGTTCATCAGCAAGTTTGGTTCGCAGGGCGCCGCCAACGGACAGCTCTCGGCGCCCGGCGGCGCGGCGTTGGATGCCCAAGGCAACGTGTGGGTCGCGGACACCTTCAACAGCCGTGTCCAGCAGTTCGACTCCCAGGGCGGCTTCATCCGCAAGTTCGGCATTCAGGGCTCAGGAGACGGACAGCTCGGCTTCCCGCAAGGTCTTGCCATCGACCGCTCCGGTGACGTCTGGGTCGCCGACACGGCAAACCACCGCGTCCAGGGCTTCAGCGCGACCGGCAAATACCTGACCAAGTTCGGATCGCTGGGTTCGGGGGAGGGGCAGCTCTCCTCCCCGCGAGGGATCGCCGCGACGCCCGATGGCAACCTCCTGATCGCCGATATGACCAACAACCGGCTGCGCCTGTGGCGGCCGACCGCCGAAAGCGACCTGGCCGCACCTGCGCCCGGGGAGGCCGATCCCGCTGTGGACGTCGCGGTGGTCGGGGGCCTTGTGCAAGCGGTCGAGGGCAATGCCGCCGGCGAGCACTCCTACGCCCACGCCGGCAACGACCTCGTCTCCCACGACGGTCCCGACGGCGAAACCAAATACGAGTACGACACCGCGGGGCGGATGACGAAAGTGACCCTGCCAAACGGCAACTATGGCTCGATTGCCTATCACGGCGACGGCCGAGTCAAATCCGTCACGGTCAAAGTCGGCTCCGATCCTGCCAAGACGACCGAATTCCAGTACTCCGACGAACCGCGCCGCACGACGGTGACGCCCCCCGACGCGGCGCAGATCACCTACGACATCGGGGCCGACGGCTCGGTGCTCAAATGGCGCTACGCCGAAACGCCCCCCGACCTGGAACCGCTCGGCGGCTCGCTTTATGACGAAAAGGAAAAACTGATCGCGACGGGCGCCCAAAACCTCGTTGCGCAGGCGGTCTCCCCGCACGGAATCGCCTCCATTGAGGTGATCGCCGACGGCAACATCCTCGTCGACGAGGCCAGGTGCGAGCAGGACCCCGAAAAAGAAGGCCTCGAGTGCCTGGACCTCCTCGTCAACGAGTGGGTGATGGAAACCAGCGGCTCGGCGCCCGGAATCATGCAACTGGAAGTGATTGCCACCGACCGCCTCGGCCGTTCGGCTAGCGAGCGCTTCTGGGTCGACGTGCCCTACACGCCGCCCGAACCCCCCGGTGCCCTGACGGCGCCCAAGTACAGCGAGATCAAGCAGTTTCGCGAAGAGCATGGCCTCGAGGTCATCTTCCCGGTGGCAAACGAGCTGGAGCTGAACGACCGCATCTTTGAACTAATGGCGGCCTGGCACAACCCGCATACGCCCGTCGGCGAAGTGGCGAGAGCTTCGTGGGAGCGGTGGGGCGTGCCGCTGCGGGCGGCGGACGTGGCCGAGCTCGAGTATCGCCTCCGCTATTGGAGGCAGGCCATGGAAGCTATTCCTGGATGGGCCAATGCGAACGCGCAGGCTGCGTTCGCCGGCCTCTACCTCGACGAACGCGCCGGAGGAAGGATTCGAGTTGGGTTCACCGGAGGGGCGAACGCCCAGCAAGATCTTGTCGTCTTACTGGCAGCGTCTGGAACCTCGTTAGCTCCCGATCGAGTTGCTGCCTTCCCGAGCCCACCACAACATTCGCGCGCGGCACTCCATTCGCTGGCCGGGCAGGTTCAGCAGACGATTGGTTCATTTCCGAGCAATATCGCTAATAGAGCATCTGTTGATGTCACGGGAAATAGAGTCACGGTGGTAGCTCAAGACGTTCCCGAGGCCCTATCCCGTCTGCAAGGCACCTACGGATCGAGCGCGCCCATCGTGGTCATTTCCGGTGAGCCACTCCAGCCACGCGGGGACAGGAACCGAATTCATGGGCCTATGCTTGGCGGTGACCGCATCTTTCTGAAGGAACCCAGTGGAGCTGTGTGGGCATGCTCGGCGGGCGTTGGCGCTTACAACTACGGCACGAAACCAGCAACCGGCGCAAGCGTTCTGCGAATGTTTCTCCTTACTGCCGCACACTGTGGCGAGGAGGTGCCTGGAACGACTTCATTTCGTGCCGCCGTTCCAGAAGAACCTACCCCCGCCCAACGTCAAAAATTAGGCACGGTCACCCGGACCGGCTGGGACGAGAACGAAGCAGACCTAGATGTAGACATTGAGGCTATTCGATATGAAGACGTACACGGTCTCGAGCCGAGGCGCATTTTCAACCCGGAGGAAGGAGCTCGCGCCATCCCAATCACCGGCGTGGGAACTGTCGGTGTCGGCACTAGGGTCTGCTATTCAGGGGCCACTACCGACGAAAACCATCCATTCGGCGGAAAATGCGGAACGGTATTTGAGTTCGCCCCGTACTCTCTCTCCAGGGAAAGCGGCCCCCATACTGTTCATCGCCACGAGGGGTGGTGCTTTGACCGGAGGACGGAAAGCGGAGATAGCGGAGCACCCGTGTGGATTGAAGGCACCGGTACCATCGTGGGGTTGGTGTCTGTCGGAGACCATAGGTCCACCTGTTTTGCCGCCCTGATTCCGGATCCAGAACATCCATTGACCCCTGGAGCGCTTACCGACAGTGAGCTGTCACCGCTTGACGGCGTCACTCTTCAGCCATAATAATCAAAGGAAGCAGATGAAATGCTACAGGGCGGAGTACTGAATGCGTAGCTTTACGTTCCAAGCCACCGTGACGGCGGCAGCCTTCGTCGTTGCGTCGGCGCATGCCTTCGGGTGGGGTCTGAACATCAATCAAGCTTCTGCTTCGCAAACGGGTGGGGCGTTCTGCGAGATACGAGCAGCTGATGAGGTGCTACGGCAAAGAGGGGGTCAAGCGCCGGCAAGTGGAGTCCTGCTTGTAACGGACAAGCACGAAGTCCAGCCAGGTAAGCAGATACGGGCACGGATCTTAAATTTCGGTCCACGGTCAGTGCGCTTTGGTGCAGAATTCAAAATTCAGCGATACGACGCGGGTCGATGGACGACTGATCCAAGCAGTCCGGACGGTCCGTGGTCACGGCGGGCTGGGGTGTTGGCGCCGGGTCGGGCCGGCGGTTGCTACCGGTTTTTGGTGCCATCTGACCAACCGCGCGGTTGGTACCGGTTCGTAACGAAGGTGACGGTTGGCTCTCAACCCCGACAGCGGATCGGGAAGTTTCGCGTCGACCCTTGGGCACATTAGGGCCCCGAGAACTCTGGCCTATGAGCGACTGTCGTCGACGGCATTTGCCATGACGGCACAGACAGCAGTTTCGAGGGAACCAAAGAAGCAATAGATTGATACGGCGTCGTCCGAGCACAATGCGCCATTAATCGCTGGGCAGACGAACTCGGACGTATTAGAAGCAGTCCCGCGTGCGAGAAAGCGATAGAGCATGAGCAAGGCGAAGAGACTACGGCTGAGCTTTTTCCTGGTAAAGCCCGGTATCGAGTTCGACAAGACTGAGGAAATAATCGAGCTTCCGGAGAAGGGAGGCCTTCATTCCTATGTGATCAAGGCCTTTTCGGAAAGTCGTGATTCGCTGTTCCTGCGTCCCTCTCATCAGGCGAGACCGCGTTGGCTGACCCTCGTTGAGGACCACGTTGATGGCGATCTAGTGGCGGTCTTTGGCGCTAGTAGCTCGGGCGTCCTTCTCGTCCCAGCCGGTGATGACCTTCTTGCGGTGTCGTTCGGCTACGGCCGCCACCTCTTGCGCAAGGAGGCAGTGGTGCAGGATTTCGGGCTACGGGTGGTCCTGAACGAAATCGATCCCACCCTGATCAAAAGCGTTGATGCTCGAACCTTCGATGAGCTCCTGATCCATACGAAACGCGGTGTCAGCAAAGATTCCCCACTGTCGGCTTTCGCTCTCGATAGCTCGAAGGATCTTCTTCGCGCCGTAAGCGGACGGTCCGCTCCGGACGGCCTTGGCGCGCTCAGCGGCTCAGCGGCACTCACGCTGAACACGGACGTCGCGCTGCCTCAGCTTCCCCAGCTCGGGAGGGAACTGACCGCCGCGTATCGCTCCAAGCACTACAAGAAAAACTTCAAAGAGATTGACCAGGTGCGAGGTGAGCAGGATCTAGAGGTGATCGCGGCTCTTGACGCTCGGCTAGTCGAAGCGCTGCGGGCGAAAGAAATGACTGAGATGCACTTGGCGATCCCTGAGACTGTCGATTGGCAGCAGATCTCAAGCGTGCGGTTCTCCATTGGACGCCGCCGACACGATCCGATGCCCGACCCGCGCATCAGCGTCTACCGTGAATTGCGTCCCGCCGAGAAGATTGACCTGAAGCGCCTCCGCAGTGACCGCGTAATCGCGATTAGCGCACTCGACGAAGAGGAGATCTACGACAAGTGGAGCGTCTATGACTGCCTCGTCTTCGAAATCGAGCATGAAGGCGAGCTCTTTGTTCTTTCCGGCGGCCAGTGGTACCGGGTCGAAGAGACCTTCCGTGAACAGGTGACCGCGTTCGCCGAATCGGTTCCCGAGCTGAAGCTCGAGTTGCCGGAGCCTGAGCCTAAAACCAAGGAGAGTGTCTATAACGAGGCAGCAGCGACGGCGCTTGGGGGTATCTGCATGGATGAGCAGACGGTGCCCTTGGGCGGTGTTGACCGCGCCGAGCTCTGCGACATCCTCAGCCCCGACGGGATTCTCGTCCACGTCAAGAAGCGCGGGGCCTCCTCTACCCTCAGCCATCTCTTCGCACAGGGCACGGTTTCCTGCGAGCTACTACTGAGGGACCCCCAGTTCCTCGAGAACGCTCGCGGTTTGGTCGAGGAGGTTAATCCAGACTTTGTCGATCTATTGCCGCAGCGGTTGGGCGAACGTGACCGGCTAAAAGTGGCTTACGTCGTCCTCAGTCGAGGCCAACGGCCCGACCGCCCCTACGGGCTTCCATTCTTCAGCCTGGTCAACCTGAGAAGTGCCGCACAGAGGCTCGAAGCAGCGGGTGTCTCAGTCTTTATGAAGGAGGTCAAGGAGGCTCACTGAGCCGGATCGTGGCACGGAGACTTTAGGTGGAGCGCTACCGGTGGTGCCCGTCGGGAGACAAGGCCTCGGCCTGTCAAGAAACTTGGTCCCGAAATTGGTCCCGACCCCACTGAACTCAGCCGAACTCCCTGGACCTGATTCGCCCTGCCGGGCCAGATTCGGCTCTATAGACCGTTTCCGGCTCGAGTCATAATCCGTGGAGCGCAGGTTCGAGTCCTGCCCGCCCCATAGAACCGAACCGTCGTCATTCGGCGTCGCCTTTCGCGTCAAGTGACAGTCCACAAGCGAAGCCGAAAGCCGCCGATCCTGTGCTGGCCGCCACCGCCCCCGACGGACACCTCGCCCTCAGCTTGGACGCGCGGGGACGGCCCGCTCAAAGGAGGACTGCTCTCCAATCGCCAGCGCGAGCGGCGTGAGGTCGCGAGGGCACATGACCAGCCTCGGCGGCCACACAACACGGTCGCGCGTCGCCCAGATCCGCCGCAAAGATCGTTGAGCATCGTGGCGTAGCCGCATCCCGCTGGTTTGGAAGGCCGTGGAAGACCATGTGGATAACGGCGTAGCCGAACGAGATCGTCGCGCCCCACGCGCCGGTCTGCTCGGGGGCGGGAGCGAGGTTGAGCGAGTGCGACCGAAACCAAGCCATCTCCCCATGCGACTGGCGAGAGCGCGACGGCTCGATAGAGGGTTGGGGATCAGCCGTTAAGCACTAAGACCGATCAGCGAGTGGAAGCCCTAGTACGCGAATCGGGGCTCATGGCAACGGCTACAGGACCTAGATATGTCCCGAAGTGACCGGCTCACCGCCACAACGATGTGCACATTGGCCGACCGAATTGCTCAGGCGAATGCCAGACAATGCGTCTGCCACTGATGACAACCTTCGACCGGTGAGACTGCCTGGGAGGCGAAAGCATAAGAGCACAAAGCTTTCCTCTTCGCAACAAGCAGACGCTGAGCCGGAGAGCGGGGGCAGCGTCAAGGGCTGCGCCGGACTTCACAGCGCCGATGGTCCAATAGCTCACCCTGACGATGATGAGCTTGGCCGAAAGGACTTTGCCCGCGCCCTTGCGGCGGATGTGCGCCATGCGCCGAAGGCATCTGGTTTTGTAATCGGGCTTGCGGGGCCGTGGGGCTGTGGAAAGACTTCGCTCCTGAAGCTTGCTGGGCATGAGCTTCGCGATGATGTGTCTGCCGTAGTCGTCTTCAATCCTTGGCTGTTCTCGGGTGCGGAGCAACTCGTGACGCACTTCTTTGCGGAGCTGGCTGGTCAGCTCGAACAGAGCGGAAGGGATCGTCTCAATCAAATCGCAGGGGGCCTGTCGGTCTACGGACGATTGGTGTCGCCTCTTCGGTATGCGCCGTTCGTCGGCGGGATTGCAGGCCTCACGTCGGATGCGGCTGGGGCTCTTGGCGAGTCGCTGCGGAGTGAGGATCTCAGTGCTGAGGTTCAGGCTCAGAGGATCAGAGCGGACCTTCTCGAGCTGGAGAAGCCGATACTCGTGCTCGTTGATGACTTGGACCGACTGCGGCCGGAAGAGATCGTCGATGTCATAAGGCTAATTCGACTCGTTGGCGACTTTCCAAACCTCGTCTACATCGTCGCTTTCGATCAAGCCATTGTCGAGACGGCTCTAAATGGCAATGGTGGCGATGGTCAGGCCTATTTGGAGAAGATCATCCATGTCCCGCATACGGTCCCATCGGTGCGACATGAGGATCTGACGAGAGTGCTTCAGGTGGCCCTCGCTGAAGCCATTCCTAATCCCACGGAGCTTCGCTTTGAGGAACAACGGTTCAGCTCGCTCTTTTGGGAAGACGTGCGCCCCCTCTTCGAGACGGTCAGAGACGTGCGTCGATTCATAAATGCGATCCGTACGTCGCTTGAACTGCTGGGTGATGAGGTTGATCTCGCCGACCTTCTGGCGTTGGAGGCGCTTCGCCTATTCGAGCCAGATGCCTTTGCGAAGACCATCGAGGCTCGGTATCTGCTCACCGGCTCGGGGAACCCGCTTGACGGCGGTTACGCTCGACTGTTTGCCAGTAGGACTGAAGCGGATGATGAGGCCCAAGTCAAGGCGATTGTTGAGACCTCATCAGACCGGGACCAAATAGAGCGCATCATCACGCAGTTGTTTCCGCTCGCGGAGAAACATTTCGGGGGTTCGCTCTACGACAGAAGTTTTAAATCTGAGTGGAAGACCAAGCGCCGGGTTGCAATCGGCGAGGTTTTTGACGTCTATTTGCACCGCCGCTTGGCGCCGGGGGCGTTGCCGACCCGTGAAGTTGAGGCCATGCTGAAACTCTTTGCAGACAAGACGGCCCTAATTGAGGCAGTTCAGCGGCTCGATGACGAGATCCTCCGTGGTCTTTACATGCGGCTGGGTGACTACGAGGGAACCTGGTCCGCCAGCGAAGTGCGGAATGCGATGGAGGTCGTGATGCATCGAGGTGTCGGGTTTGGTGACGCCTTCGAGGATATGTCCGGTTCTATTCTTATGCGACGGCTTCTCAAATCTGTGCCGGCAGACGAGGTTTCGAGCGTTCTTCGGGAGCTGAACTACCCAGATCGCAGTCGTCAGTTCGAGATTTGGAGGGCGGCATCTTACCGTGGAGACCGTCATCAAGGAATGCTTTCCGAGGATGAGGCCGCGGCGCTTGGGCGAGAGTTTCGCTCGGAGCTGCTAGCTGGCAGTGGCGGTGATTTCTTAGAGGAGCCCGACTTTGCGCCGTTGCTCGGTTTCCTGGAGGACGAAGATCGAGATCGGCTCTTGAGCCGGTTACCCGAGTGGGTTAGTAACGACATCTTTTTGGTGAGATTCGTTGCGGCCCACTCGTTTAGCAAAGTGGGCGAACGCAACCAAAGGGCGGTCCAATTGGATTGGCCCACGCTCAGAGGCGTTTTAAGCGCGGCAGACTGTTTAGACCGAATCAAAGAGGTCGATAGCAGCTGGGTAGAGACCAACTTTGACACCGAGACGACGTTTCTTTGGCAGCAGGCTCGTCGATACGCGGACCATCACGAGGAGGCAGCGGAGGACTTGGTGGGATGGCCGAGCCGTGAGCGATCCGACGAATCGACCGGCGAGTAGTGCCGATCAGCGCGCTCCTGCTCAGCAGGGCCAAGCGCCAGTCGTCCCCAGGGAGCTGTTTTCTCATCAGTCGAACAGGCGGTGACCGACGCCTGGAAAGGGCTCCTCAAAAGCGTGTATTGCGTGGAACTATGAGGCGGGTGCGTCGAGAAGGCGATCAACTTCGAACATCACGTTGCCGACCTGGAACACAGTCGCCCGGGCGTCATCCCAGGTCACGGAGTCTCCGACCTTCTGATCACCATGCTCCTGGCGCTGCACCAGATCATTGGTTGCCTTCCATAGCTTGAGGAGCGCATCGAGCACCGCCCGCCGGCGACTGGAAGCATCGGGTGCCGCAACATCAACTACGGCTTTCATCCGATTGATCGTCTTGGCGACGTCTGCCTCGACGTCCGGTGGCTGGTAGCGGTCAACCAAGGCGGAAGCGAAACGCCGCATGGCTTCTCTGGCCTTGTGGCCCACGGTCGTCAGGTCTTGCTCGGGGGTGCTGCTGCGCAGAAGCTCGCTGGCTTCCGACCAGCGCTTAAAAGCGTCTGGGAATCGCTCCATAAATCCGGTGGATCGGAGGTGCACCTCTATGTCTGCCTCAACTCCTCCCATAGCATCCGCCGTCTTTCGGCGCTCCTGGTACCAGTCGTATGCCGCCTTCGTCAACCCGAAGGGAACGGGCACGGCGCCGCTGATGTTCCATTGACCGGAGACGAGCCTTTGGTTATGAAGCTGCCAGATATCGCTGCGAAGTGCCCTGATCATTTTGCCGTCGGACGTGAGAACCAACTCGCCCGGCTCTTGGTCAGTGCCGGAGACCAGCGTTAGCTCTTGCGCATGTCGCGGCAGGGACTGGGTCGCCTCGATCAGTTCTTCAAGCAACTCTTCCTGTCCTGGGAGAAGGTCGGGCACGTATCCAATCTATCCGGCGACGGAGACAAGGCGATGCTGCGACGATACCGAGGCGGCCACCCCGTCTTCGCGCTGAAACGACAGTCCACGAGCGACGCCGGACGCCGCGATCCTGAACTGGGCGCCACCGCCCTGACGGACACCTCGTGCTCAGCTTGGACGCGCGGGACGGCTCACTCAAAGGAGAACTGCTCGCTAAGAGTTTCCCTGCTGCGCTGCCTCAACGCGGTCGAGAATTCGCATGAGCAAGCTCGCCGTGTGCACGGCCTCGGCTGCCTCCCCCGGATCGTCGTAATCGATCTCGCGATGGCCGCCGGGGTTGCGAAGCACCGCGTACGCACCCACGAACAACGCTCGCATGCCGTCCTGCTCTCCCTTGGTCGCTTCCTCGTCGCGCAGCGGTGCGTCCGGCCCGAAGGCCCGGTTCATCAGACCTACGCCATAGTCGTCCTCGCCGAACCCGCCGAGCCTCCGCACCCTAATCTCGACGGCCCTCATCGCTGCGAAAACCCCCAGCTCGTACTTCTCCAACATAAACTGCGGACGTGCCTCACTCTCGATGAGGGGATGAACGCCGTCCTGTAGTCCCGCGGTCGCGTGCAGGTGGCCCGGTCCCTCATCGAGCAGCTTCCGTCCAAACCGCGTTACGAAGGCGGCGTTGCTGCTGTGTTGACTCAGGTCAGGGGTGACCAATCCGCGCGCCCGGAGCCAGCCAATTGCCTCAGAGAGCGCATCCAAGGCTGGCTTGCCATACCGAGCATTTCGGGCTTCGTTGACGTAGTTGTAGTCGTTCCACTGGCCGGTCCGATCGAAGTCCCGCAGGACCTCGAGGCCTAGCTCGTCGATCGGAAGCTGCAGGATTGCTTGTTCTCCCAGCACTGTGGCGCGATCGTACTCTCACGTGCCCCTGGAACGGCCGTCGCCAGCATTCCTGCTTACGCGTGAAAGTGACAGCGGGATGTCGCAAATTTTGAGCTGCGGAAACTTGGTCCCGAAATTGGTCCCCGACTCCACCGAACCCAGCCGCACTCCTTGGGGCTGAGTCGCTCTACTAGGCCAGATTCGGCTCTATAGACGGGTTCCGGCTCGACTCATAATCCGTCGGTCGAAGGTTCGAGTCCTTCCCGCCCCATGTATGGCTGCGGTTGTGCGCGCATCAGCCGTTCCCAGTCCACCAGTTTCGTAGGCGCTCGAAATGAATCCGGAGCCTCGTGTAGACGGCTCGGGCAACTACCGCAACGAGTCCGAGGAATCCCATGCCGGCCAAGACTGATCCAAGGGTGCTTTCGCGATCTCCGCTGGCGGTTTCCTCACCGAAGGCCGACGTGATGATCGTTCCAGCAAGAAGGAGAAGCACGCATCCGATAACGAGGGATCGGGTTGGAATGCGGGCAAGAACTCGACTAGGGATGCTGGCGAGGGTGCGAAGCATGTCCGCCTTAAATGCGAACCACCATTCCTGCCACGGTCGCGGAAGCCACGGCTGATAGGTCGGCGGGATGCCGGTATCGAGACTCGAAAGCGGTTTCAGTTCCTCGACGTAGAACTCCTCGGGCTCGGGTGGCAAGGGCGCTGGGACGGGCGCATCGTTGACCACGTCAAAAAGACGGGTGTCTCTTCCACGTAGAAATAGCCGCCATGGCCAACAAAATGGAAGACGTGAATCTCATGGTGTTGATTGATGGCCTCATCCAGCTCCCTGAGGGTTCCCCTCTCCAGCCACTCGAGAGTCACCACCCCTTCGTTGCACAGAGGTGCCAACGCCCGAGTCAGCTTTGCTTTCTCATTTTCAACGTCCAGCGTGACGAAACCGTCGGGGGCGCTGATCAGTCCGAGCACATTCAATGGAAGGCTGAGCGGATACGCCGCGGGAACGTCGCGAAGATCTAGGGAACGAGCCACCGGGCTATAGATGGACTGAGAGAGGAAGCGGGGTTTCGCGTAGAGGAACTCCCAAGGAAGATCCATAAGTCTCGGCGCATCGGAGAGGCACAAAGTAAGCCGAAGTCCCTTCCCCGAACTCTCAGCGGCCCCGCGAGCTGAGCGGAATATGTCGCGAACCGCCTCCACCATCAACGCCTCGAAGAGCCGCTCGCCAAACTGACGAGCTTCCTCCATCTGCGTCGAGCGGTAACGACGAGAGGGAAGGCGCTGTCGGCCGACCCTCAGCACGAAGTTATCTAGCTCGAGATCCGTAAACGGAAACTGAAAGGTCGCCGACGCGGTCGAGCCGTCAGCTGCCGTGGCGACCGTCCGGTACCGGCTGTCTCCGTCCGGATGAAACCGGATTCTGAGCTCGTCATAGGGAGGCGCTTCCTCTGCCATCCTGGCTTGGAAACCTACTTCGGATCGGTTGATTACCCTCAGCTCGCCTGTCTGCCAAAAGCATCATTTCGGGCCAAGCAGCTTGGGATACACGTATCGTGTAGTTTTGTTAAAACGATGTCTACGATGCCTAGGCGTATCAACGTGACGCTCGACGAAGAGCATGCGGGCAAGTTGGCCCGCCTTGCCGAGCGCACCCACGTTCAAGAGGGGACGCTCGCTCGCTCGCTCCTCTCCACCGCGCTCGATGACGCCGATCCCGACGCGACTCGGATCACCGAGATTCTCGATGCGATTCCCGGCGCCTGGGAGCGGACGCAAGAGGGGCTCGCCCAAGCAGCTCGTGGCGAAGGAACGCCGCTCGACGAGCTGACTTCTTGAGTGG
Organism: Solirubrobacterales bacterium; assembly: GCA_036276735.1. Lineage (GTDB taxonomy): Bacteria > Actinomycetota > Thermoleophilia > Solirubrobacterales > 70-9 > VRUE01. The sequence goes on from DASUOH010000012.1 coordinate 18,436, forward strand.
CGCAGATCATTGTCACCCCGCGGGCACGGCGGGATGTGGAGGAGGCCGCCGCCGCGCTTAACCTCCCGGCAGACGTCTGGAGCCGCGTCGCTCGTTCGTTACGCGTTCTCGAAACCTTCCCACTGGCCGGCGCAGAGTTGCAGGGCCGGTGGGCGCCGACTCGATTCGTCCTCGGACCCTGGTCTTGGATGCTCCTGCTCTATCGCTTTGAGGAATCGTCGGATCGGGTCTTCGTCGTTGCGATGCACGACGCCCGATCGGCGACCGCCGCCACGTCGAGCAGAGCTTCCCTCACCCGCCCGTCTCGTAGAGGGTGACGCGACCGCCGACCTCGGCGCGACTTTCGGGGAGCGGCCTGGCATGGAGGGCGGAACCGCAGCCCTGTTCGATGACGATCCGCCGGTCGAGTCGCGAAGCCAGTCCGATCGCGGCGGAACCCGTGGCCTCGTCCTCGACGATGCCGGCCTCGGGAACAAAGCAGCGGGCGCGGATCGTGGCGGTGGCCTGGTCGATCCAGGACCAGGCGTAGACGTTGCCGTCGGCGCCCGTCGACGGCTCCAGGGAATCCACCGCAGCCGGCGTCGCGAGTTGACGGAACTCGAACGGCGGGCACCACCCGGGCTTCGCCGAGATCCAGGTCAGGTCGCCCTCCAGCCGCACACCCACCTCCCCGGCCGGAGGCAAGAGCGTTCTGACCGGAGCGCCCTCCCGAGCAAGCAGCCACGCCGTGCCGACGCACGGGTGTCCCGCAAACGGCAGCTCCACCTCCGGGGTGTGGATGCGGATCCGACCGCTCGCCCGGTCCTCGACAAAGACGGTCTCGCTGAAGCCGAGCTCGGCCGCGATGCGTTGGCGCTCCTCCGCCTCGACCTCGGCGCCGTCGAGGAAGACGCCGAGCGAATTGCCGTGCTCGCCCTGCTCGTCGACGAAAACGCGGAGGACGTGAAGGTCCGGCACGACTCGATACTAGGGTGCGCTTGCGGGTAGTCGCACGACGTTGGCAACGAGAGGAGTCGATGTGTCTGAGGGATCTGTGAAGCGGAACCGGCTGCTGGCCCTGCTGGCGGCGCTGGCGATCGCGCTGACCGGGATGGCCTGGACTGGCTGCGGCGACGACAACGAGGACGACAGCCAGCAGGTCGAGAGAAGCGCCGAGGAAGGGCAGAACGAGACTGAAGAAGGCGCCGAGGAAGCCGGCAACGAGGGCGAGGAAGCGCTCGACGACGCCCAGCAGCAGGCTGAGGAGGCTGGCGACGACGCCCAGAAGGCCCTCGACGAAGCCAAGGAGGACGGCGAAGAGAAGCTCGACGAAGCGAAGGAGGAAATCGAACGCTACGCGCCTTAGGCGCTGAAGGACATGGCCGGGGCCGACTCCTCGGCGAGGTCGGCTCCCAGCGCGGCGACTATGCGTGGGTCGAACTGCGTGCCCGAACAGCGCTGCAGCTCGGCCAGCGCCTCGGTGGTGTTGAGGGCCGGTCGGTAGGGGCGTTGCGCGGTCAGGGCCGCGAACGCGACGGCGACGGCGATGATCCTGGCGCCGAGCGGGATTGCCTCACCCGCCAGTCCGTCCGGAAAGCCGTGCCCGTCGAAGCGCTCGGGGCTCGAGCGGACGAGGCGGGCCACGGACACGAGTCCGGGCGCCGCACCGATGATCTGCTCTCCCGCCACCGTATGACGGTCGAGCATCGCCTTCTCGATCTCGTCCAGTACGCCTGATTTCTCCAACACCGACTCCGGCACGGTCAGCAGGCCGACGTCCTGCAGCTCGGCGGCCAGGGAGATGTCGTCGATTTCGTCGGTGCCGATACCGAGCCGCCTAGCCAGCGAGATCGCCCGGTAGGCGACCGCGCGGAGATGGTCTCGCAGCTCCGGCCGTCGAGCGCTGAGCGCCGCGACCAGAACGGCATGGGCCTGGCGACGCGCCGATCGTTGCTGCCGCTGGCGGTAGGCGGTGAGGCGCTGCCCGGCGATCTGGAAGGCGGATTCGGAATCGCGTGCCTCGTCGGGTATCGCGACCTCGCCATAGGAGCGGCTCACCATGCCTTCCTGATCATCCGTGCGGAGCGAGTCGGTGGCGGCTAGCAGCGCCTCGCCCAGCCGCCCCTCCCATTGTGCCGCCAAGACCGCGAAGCGATTGGTTCCGAACCTGTAGACGGCTCCGCCCATCGGCACGACGGTCGCGAGAAGGATCTCGGCTGAGTGGCGCAGCAGCTCGTCACCCGCTTGATCGCCATCTCGATCGCGGACGGCCTGCAGACCCTCGAGCTCGAGCAGCACGAGCACCCGGTTCTCGCCGGGCGCCGCGACGACTGCCCGCACGTCGACCTCGAGCTGCCGGCGGTTAGGCAGCGCCGTCACGCGGTCGTTCAGCTCGGCGAGCCGCCTTGCCGCCAGTGCGCGGGACTGGCGGCGGTTCGTTTCGAGCATCCGCCCGAACACGGTGACGATCAGGCCGAGCGTCAGCCAGAAGACCACGTCGGTTACCCGATCGTTCAGATGGTCGTAGATCAGCAGCCCGACGCCGAGAACGGCGAAGACGAGCGGCCCGACGACCGAACGCCAGCCGCTCGGCCCCGCAACCGCGTCCCAGGTTCGCCAACCGATTGAGGAAAGTGCCTGCATGGCTGCGTGATCGACCAGAGGTCGCGCCTTCGCGAGAGTTCCGGACGAGTGTCCCATCGGCCCCTCTAACCTGAGCAGGTGGCTGCGGAACGCGAGCTGGACGAGTTCGAGGCGCTTGTCGCCGACGCGATCGACGCCCTGCCCCCGCAGTTCCAGAAGGTGCTCGAGGCGGTCCCGGTCGTCATCTCGGACCGCGGCCTAGAGGATCGCGCCTACGGCCAGTACTTCGGCGACGGGGTGGCCCAGGACCGCTTCGAGGACCGCATCGTCATCTACCGCGACACGTTGGAGCGCGACTTCGGCCATGACCGCGAGCGGCTCGCGCGCGAGGTTGAGCGGACGCTGCGGCACGAGCTCGCCCATCACCTCGGCTGGGACGAGCCCGGTGTCGGGGGTCTGGGGCTCTAGCTAGGAGGGTCTAGCGAACGAGGCAATCGCGGGTAAGGGCCGTCGTCACCGTCTGCCCGTTGGCGAAGGAGAAGCTGCCCTTGGCGAAGTTGAAGACGGCGCCGGGAAAGCCGGCCGGCGCCGCACAGCGGGCGCTGACGAAGCTGCGCGATTCGCCGCGGTGGCGGTAGCGGCGTCCGAAGATGAGCGCCAGATCGGTGACGTAGCCGAGGTCGGCGGCGATCCGCGGGATGCGGGTGACGAGCACGGTTCCATAGCGGCCGCGCTCAGGGCGCTTGATCTTGAAGATCAGGACGACGGTCGCCTCGACCGGATTGGTGCCGTAGATGTGAAGGGCGATCGCCGACCGGCCCGCTCGCCTCGAATTGAAGGCGAGCATGCGGCCCTGCACGGGGAACTCCAGATCGGGGAAATCGACATTCGCTCCGAAGCGTCCTTTGCCGACGAGCGACCCTCGGCATGCGGCCAGCGCCGCATCCGAGGAGGTCGCCTGGAGGCGTTGCACCGAGCAGACGGGCAGCCCGCGGGTAGAGAGCTTGCCGTAGCGGTTGACGGCGATCGACATGGTGCGAAGCTGGGGCGGGCGGCTGCCGTCGGTGGTCCGGATCGAGCCGCTGAGCGTCACCGTGACCGGCACGTCGCGCTCGCGTGGCAGGGAGTGCGGCGAGAAGCGGGCGTCGAAGGCCAGTCGCAGGTTGCCCTTCTGGGTCAGCTCGGCCTGCGCCACCCCTGCCGCGAGGAGCGCAATCGCGAGCGCCAGTCCGATGAATTTGCGGGACGGCATCTCACCAACCAGTGTATGAGTCGCCCCGACTAGGGTTCCGGCGATGGCGGAGGAGCGGCGCTGGATCGACCTGTCGGCGGGCGACGAGTTCGCCGGCTACCGGATCGAGCGCACCCTCGGGCGCGGCGGCATGGGAATCCTCTACCTGGCGGTCGAGCCCGGCCTCGAACGTCGCGTCGCGCTGAAGCTGATCGCGCCGGAGGCGGCGGCCGACCCGGTCTTCTCTCGTCGCTTCGCCGAGGAGTCGCGGATCGCCGCCTCGATCGAGCATCCCAACGTGGTGCCGATCTACGCCGCCGGAGAGGAGGGCGGCGTCCCCTACATCGCGATGCGCTTCGTCTCCGGCCCGGACCTCGGCAAGCGCCTGGCGAGCGAGGGACGGCTGGCGCCGCCGGCAGCGGTCCGCATCGTCTGCCAGGTTGCCAGCGGGCTCGACGCGATCCACGCCGCCGGCCTCGTCCACCGCGACGTCAAGCCGGCCAACGTGCTGCTGAGCGGAGCGACCGAGCAGGACCACGCCTACATCACCGACTTCGGCGTGGCGCGCAACGTCGCGACCCAGTCGGGGCTGACCCAGACCGGGCGCTTCGTCGGCACGCTCGACTACGTCGCTCCCGAGCAGGTGTCCGGCGGCCAGGTCGACGCCCGTGCGGACGTCTACGCGCTCGGCTGCCTGCTGTTCAAGCTGCTGACCGGCGAGGTTCCGTTTGCGCGCGACACCGAGGCGGCGCGGCTCTATGCCCACCTCAACGACCCGCCACCGGCGCCGTCGCTGCTGGCCCCGCAGGTGTCGATGGCGCTCGACGACGTCGTCGTCCGCGCGATGTCGAAGGAGCCCGGCGACCGGTACCCGTCCGCGGGCGACCTCGGTCGGGCGGCGCAGGCGGCGCTGAGCGGCGAGCGCCCGAGCGTTCCGGAGCGCACCGTCGCGACGGGCGCCGCCGCTACGCGCGAGATGCCCGAGCCCGGCGGCGTATCCGACATCGACCCCCCTGGGGTGGGGGAAAAGTCGGATGGGCGACGGCGAGCCCTCGCGTTGGCGGCCGTCGCGACCCTGGTCGCCGTAGTCGCCGCCGCCGCGATCGCGCTCGGCGGGGGAAGGGACGGCGATGAGGCCGAGCCAACCCCGGCGAGGAAGGCGGCGACGTCCCGTCAGGCCGCGGCACCGAAGCCGACGCCCGAGACGCTGACCCAGCCAGAGCTGATCGCGCGGGCGGACGCAGTCTGCGAGGAGAGCAAACGCCGGTACCTCCAGGTCCGCGACGTCGAAAGCGAGTACGCCACCGACGTCCCGTACGCGGAAGCGCTGGTTCGCTTCGCCCGCGCCCGCGTGCGGGGGCTGCGCAAGTTGACGCCGCCAAGGCGACTCGCCGACACCTACCGGGAGTACGTCGAGGCCCAGGAACGGGTCCTAGTCACCGACCGGGAGGCGGCAGCCGCCGCGCGGCAGGACGACCCCGCCGGGGTCGAGGCAGCGCGAAATCAGCGCGACTCCGAGGACGAGCTGCGCGAACGCCTCGCCCGCCAGATCGGCTTTGAGACCTGCAGCATCAGGCAGGGCTGAGGATGGCGAGCCGGGCTGACGTCGACGCCTGGGTTGCCGCATACGAGCGTGCCTGGCGTACAGCGGGGACCGAGTCGCTCCGCGATCGCTTCACCGACGACGCCACCTACCGGATGTCGCCCTACGCCGAGCCGGCGATCGGTCTCGACGAGATCGCAGCACTCTGGGAAGGCGAGCGCGAGGGCCCGGACGAGCCGTTCGAGATGCGGCACGAGATCGTCGCGGTGGAGGGCGACACCGCCGTCGTGCGGGTCGAGGTGACCTACGGCGAGCCGCGCCCCGGTGAATACCGCGACCTCTGGATCGTCAGGCTCGCGCCCGACGGCCGTTGCCGCGCCTTCGAGGAGTGGCCGTTCTGGCCAGGGCAGAAGATCGATCCCAGCGAGGAGGGCAGATGAAAACCGCCACGGCATACAAGACCTTCGAGACCCGCGAGCGCCGCGAGCTGATCCGGATTACCGAGGACGTGCAGGGGGTCGTCGAGGAGGCGGGTATCGCCGAGGGCATGGTGCTCGTCTCGGCGATGCACATCACCGCCGGCGTCTGGGTCAACGACGACGAGCCGGGGCTCCACGAGGACACGCTGGAATGGCTCGACAAGGTGGCGCCTCCGAGCTGGAAGCCGTCCGCCAACGATGTTGCCGAGGAGCTGCTGCCCGAGGGTGGCGACTACCGCCACCACCGTGGCGGCGAGGACAACGGCGACGCCCACCTCAAGAACCTGCTCGTCCACCACCAGGCGATCGTGCCCGTGACCAACGGCCGCCTTGACCTCGGCCCCTGGCAGCAGGTCTTCTACTGCGAGTTCGACGGGCGCCGCCCCAAGCGGCTGGTGATCAAGGCGATGGGGGAGTAGGCGGGTCCTCGCCTTCGGCGAGTCGGCGTACTTCGGCGATGCCCTCCGTCGGCTTGCCGCCGACGACGTCGCGGAATGCGTTCTTGAAGCGCTCGGTGCGGCGGTCGGGCGGGAAGCGCTCCACCGCTTCGCGCTGCTTGGTCGGGCGACGCTCGCTGTAGCGACGTCGCGCCCAGGGCGAGCCCGGCTTGCCCAGTCGCATCGCCCCGTACAGGGCCATGGGGAAGACGAAGAAGCCGACGGCGCCGTGCATCAGCCGCTGCTTGGCGAAGCAGATCGCAACAAAGCCGAAGACGACGAGGGCGGTGACGATGGAGCCGATCACCTCGTCGATAGAGCCGGTGTCGAAGCTGAAGGGCGTGAAGCCGAGCAGGATCAGCCCCATCGCCGCCGCCGCGACCACGGTCGCGTCAATCGAGACGCGGCCCTGCTCGGACCAGTAGACGTCTTCGAGGTAGACCCAGAGGGCGAACTCGTCGATCGTCAGCCCCGCACCGACGCCGAAGAGGAAAGCGCAGATCTCGGCGTAGGGGCTGTCGCCGAGCACCGTGAAGCCGACGGCCCCGGCGGCCATCATCGTGACGATCCCGAAGACGAGGTGGTGGACGTGGACACCGCTCTCGCTGACCACGCTGCCCGGCCACCAGGGAACCTTGGGACTGCGCATCAGCCGCGTGCTCATGCGGATGAACCCGAAGGAGAGGAGGAAGCCGACCAGGACGAGGAAGAGGCCCTGCTTTTCTTCGGCCAGGATCTGGTCGTTCCAGAAGTCGGCGACGATCGTGGCGGTGCTCATCGGGACTCAGCGGTCCCGACGGCCCGGTGGACGGCGTCCGCGCGCTTCCAGCTTCGAGCGGGCCGATTCTGAGGCGGGGAGCCGCTTCAGCCCGCGCAGATCGGGGATCAGCAGTTCTTCGGCGCACTGGCGATGCCAGTGGTGGTGTTCGGTGCCGCCGCCGCGCAGCACGTACTGGACGACGGTGTGCTCGGTGCCGATCGGTATCTCGCCGTGGCAGCTCGGACAGCGGTAGAGCTTCTGGCCGAAGCTGCGGATCAGCCAGACCTCGTTGCCTTCTTCGTCGCTGCCGCGCAGGCTCCAGCGCTTGCTGGGCAGCCCGGCGAGCTCGCTCATCGCCTCGCCAGCCAGCCGAAGCCGGCCGCCATCGCGAGGTTCGCCGCCCCCGCCAGCCGCAGTCCCGCCTTTGCCCCCGGTCGGCTGACCGCAGGCGAGGCCGACCAGAGCGCGTCGGTCGCGATCTCGGTGCCGCGCAGCCAGGCGAGCGCCCACCAGTCGCGCGGCTCGCCGCGTCGCGCCGCCACCGCGTGCGCCGCCGCGAAGGTCAACCAGACCGGACCGCTGCGACGGAACAGGTGCGCGGCGTCGGGTGAGGGCTCGTCGTGGCCGAGCGCCCGCAGGGTCGCCTCGGGCGCCACGATGGCCGCCGAACCGAGCACAAGGTCGAAGGCGACCATGTTGCGGTTGGTCAGTTGGAGCGCCCGCTCGAGGGTCATCTCGTCCTCCATCCAACCAGATCGGAGCAGCGGCGGAAGGGAAAGCATCCGGTTCGGCGAAAGGGACCGCCGTGACCAAGACCGCGACCAAATCCCCCCAGCTCAAGAGCCTTTCCGAGTACATCCAGGAGCGCTTCGAAGAGTTCTCGCGCTCGCAGAAAGACGTCGCCCGCTACATCGTCGACCACCTCGACGAGGCTGCCTTCCTCACCGCCGAGGAGCTGGCCCGGAGAGCGAGCACCTCGTCCTCGACGGTGGTGCGCTTCTCCCAGGCCCTCGGCTTCGAGGGCTATCCAGAGCTTCAGCAGGCGGCGATCGAGGAGTACCGCAACGCGACGGTGGCCGGCAACGGCTCCGCCAGCGCGCAGCTCTTCTCCTTCGACCATTCCGAGCTGGAGGGATCGCTGGGCGCGGACCACGCCAACCTCGAGGAAACGGCGCGGCAGATGACCCGCGAGCAGATCGACGGCGCGGTCGCGGCGCTGGCCGAAGCTCAGCGCGTCGTGATCGTCGGCGTCGACCAGATGGCCTTCTTCGCCAGCTATCTGCGGCACCTGCTGAGCCTGCTCGACATTCGCGCCGAGATCGTTGCCAGCACCGGCGGCGAGTCGCTGCAACGACTCGGGCGGATCGACGACCAGACGCTGGTCATCGTCCTCTCCTCGGGCCGCGCCCACCCGCTCCTGCTGCGGGCGATGAAGTTGGCGCTGCACCGTCGCGCCCGTACGCTGGCGATCAGCGACGCCTCCCTCTCGGAGGTCGGCGAGCACGCCGAGCAGACGCTCTACTACTCCTCTAACAGCCCAAGCTTCACCCGCTCGAACACCGCGCTGATGGCACTGGTCCAAGGCCTCGCTCACGGGCTCTACGCTCGCGACGAAGCGGCCCACAAAGACCGCATCCGCGCTTACAAACTGAAGTAAGGCGACCGCGGGGAGACCCGCCGCGCCCGAGCCGTAATATCCGGCTCCATGGTTGAGCGAGCTACCTGGCGAGTCAAGACGGGCCTGGCTGAGATGCTGAAAGGCGGGGTGATCATGGACGTGGTCACGCCTGAGCAGGCGCGGATCGCCGAGCAGGCGGGCGCCTGCGCGGTAATGGCGCTGGAGCGCGTGCCGGCCGACATCCGGCGCGACGGCGGCGTCGCCCGCATGTCGGACCCCGCGATGATCAAAGGCATCCAGGAGGCGGTGACGATTCCGGTTATGGCAAAGGCCAGGATCGGCCACTTCGCCGAGGCCCAGGTGCTGCAGGCGCTCGAAGTCGACTACGTCGACGAGTCGGAGGTCCTCACCCCGGCAGACGAGCGAAACCACATCGACAAGCTCGCCTTCGAGGCCCCCTTCGTCTGCGGCGCCACCAACCTCGGCGAGGCGCTGCGGCGAATCGGCGAGGGCGCGGCGATGATCCGCTCCAAGGGCGAGGCGGGGACGGGCAACGTGGTCGAGGCGGTCCGCCACATGCGCGAGATCGTCGGCGGCATCAAGCGCCTCGCCCAACTCGGACCCGAGGAGCTGGCCGCTGCCGCCAAGGAGCACCAGGCGCCGCTCGAAGTCGTCCGCGAGGTAGCCGACCAGGGTCGCCTCCCGGTACCGCTCTTCTGCGCCGGCGGCATCGCCACCCCCGCCGACGCGGCGTTGATGATGCAGCTCGGCGCTGAGGGCAACTTCGTCGGCTCGGGCATCTTCAAGAGCGCTGACCCCGAGCGGCGGGCGCGGGCGATCGTCGAGGCGACCACCCACTTCGAGGACCCCGAGCGGGTCGCGGCGGCCTCGATCGGTCTCGGCGAGGCGATGCCGGGGATTGAGATCGCCGAGCTCGCCGCCGCCGACGCGCTGCTGCAGGACCGCGGCGCCTAGGGCTCGGTGGGCTCCGGGCTCTCGATCGGCGTCCTCGCGGTACAAGGCGGCTTCGAAGCCCACGTCCAAGTGCTGCGCGAGCTGGGCGCGGAGGTCCGCGAGGTGCGCACGCCGGAGGATCTACGAGGGCTCGACGGCCTCGTCATCCCGGGCGGGGAGAGCACGACGATCGTCAAGGGGATCGAGTCGGCCCGCCTGGAGCCGGCGATCCGGGCGCACCTGGACGGCGGCGGCACCGTCTTTGCGACCTGCGCGGGGATGATCGTCTGCGACGACGCCCACCTCGGCCTGCTCGACGCGACGGCTCGGCGCAATGCCTTCGGCCGTCAGCTCGCCAGCTTCGAGGTCGAGGTCGAGGTCGAGGGACTCGGCGACGAGCCGTTGCGAGGGGTGTTCATTCGCGCTCCATGGGTAGAGCGGTGGGGACCGGAGGTCGAGGTGCTCGCGACCTACGACGACCACCCGGTCGCGATCCGCGAGGGCAGCGTGCTGGCCTGCGCCTTCCATCCGGAGCTGACCGACGACTCCCGCCTGCACGCGCTGTTCATGGCAATGACTACCGGGGCCCGAGAGCGGGCCCACGAGGAGGCCGAGACGTGAGAGATCCGAGAGTCGAGCGCCTGGCGAAGATCCTGGTCGGCTACTCGACCGAGGTCAAAGAAGGAGAGGTCGTCTCGATCGACGGCGAGAACGGCGCCGAGCCGCTGCTCCTGGCGGTCTACGAGGAGGTGCTGAAGGCCGGCGCCCATCCGATCATGAACGTCGCGCTCGACGGCCAGTCGGCGATCTACTACAAGCACGCGAGCGACGCCCAGCTCGACTGGGTCTCGCCGGTCTCCGAATGGCTGCTGGAGAACGTCGACGTGCGGATCGCGGTCGGGGCCACCGCCAACACCCGCGAGCTCTCCGCCGTGCCGCCGGAGCGCCAGACCCGGCGCCAGACCGCGACCGGGGAGCTGCTGGCGCGGGCGATGGAGCGCAGCGCCAAGGGCGAGTTCCGCTGGTGCTACACCCTCTTCCCGACCAACGCCTATGCGGCCGAGGCCGAGATGAGCTTCGCCGACTACGAGGACTTCTACTACGGCGCCTGCCTGGCCACCGACGGCGACCCGCTGACCGCCTGGCGGAAGGCCTCGGAGGAGTGCGTGCGCCTGGCCGAGTGGATCGAGGGTCACGAGGAGGTGCGGGTGACGGCACCCGGGACCGACATCAAGCTCGGCATCGCCGGCCGTAAGTTCATCCCCTGCGACGGCCGCCACAACATGCCCGACGGCGAGTTCTTCACCGGTCCGGTCGAGGACTCGGTCGAGGGCGAGGTCAGCTTCCACCTGCCGGCGACGATCGGCGGCCGCGAGGTCGCCGGGGTGCGGCTGCGCTTCGAGGGCGGCAAGGTGGTCGACGCGAGCGCCGAGCGCGGCGAGGAGTTTCTCGTCCAGCTGCTCGATACCGACGACGGCGCGCGCCGTCTCGGTGAGCTCGGGATCGGCACGAACTACGCGATCGATCGCGGCACCCGCGAGGTGCTGCTCGACGAGAAGCTAGGCGGCACCGTCCACATGGCGGTCGGCCGCAGCTACCCGGAGTCGGGCGGCGTCAACGAGTCGGCCGTCCACACCGATCTCGTTTGCGACCTGCGCCTGGGCGGCAGGATTGAAGTCGACGGCACCGTCATGCAGGAGGACGGGAAGTTCGTCGTCTAGCTGTAGCTCCCAAGGAGGATAAAGCGCTCGGCCTCGCCGTTGGTGCAGGGCCGGTAGGGCTGGGTGCGCAGGTGGCGACGCCGAGCTCTTCTGGTGCGACTTATGTCTGGGTAGCGAGCAAAAGTCGCACCGGAAGGGATCGGGCGCGGGTCACCCGCTGGGCAAGGGGGACCCCGCCAGCAGGAAGAACCAGGCGACGAAGACCGCGGCGGCGAGCAGCACCGACCCCATCAGCACCGCCTCGACGACGGTGGTGTTGCCGACCGGTGCCGAGCTGTCGCGCATGCTCTTCAGCCAGGCGGGGCGCATCGGGGCCAGCCGGTTGGTGCCGGTGGTCCTGATGTAGAGGTCGTTGAGGCGGCCGATCAGCCAGGCGTCGAGGACGATCGTGACGAGGATGCCGACCGCGACCACCGCGTAGGGGCCCTGGCTGGGGAACTGGGTGTCGGCGACCTTGGAGCCGATGTAGATCCAGCCGACCGGGATCGCCGTCCACAACGCCAGGGCAGCGAAAAGCATCACGACGAACAGGACGCTTGCCGTGATTGCCCGCACGGCTCATAGAATGGCAAACGTGTCCGGGCACTCGAAGTGGTCCTCGATCAAACACAAGAAGGGCGCGGCCGACGCCAAACGCGGCAAGCTCTTCACCAAGCTGGCGCGGGCGATCACGGTCGCGGCGCGCGACGGCGGCGGCGATCCGGACGGCAACCCGGCTCTCGCGACCGCAGTCCAGAAGGCGCGGGACGCCTCGATGCCGAAGGACAACATCCAGCGGGCGATCGACCGCGGCACCGGTGCGGGCGGCGACGCGGCAGCAATCGAGAGGGTCGTATTCGAGGGCTACGGGCCCGGCGGCGCCGCCGTCCTGGTCGAGGCGCTGACCGACAACCGCAACCGCACCAGCGCCGAAGTCCGCCACGCCTTCAGCAAGCACAACGGCAGCCTCGGCGAGCCCGGCTCGGTGGCCTGGATCTTCGAGAAACGCGGCGCCGTCAGCGTCGAGGCCGCGCGCTACGACGAGGACGACCTGATCGTCGCGATCGACGCCGGCGCCGAAGATGTGCGCGACGAGGGGGAGACGCTGCGGGTGCTCTGTCAGCCGAGCGACCTCAGCGCCGTCCGGGAGGCGCTGCAGGGGGCTGAGATCGAGGTCGAGTCGGCCGACCTGACCATGGAGCCGAAGAGCACGGTCGAGGTCAGGGGCAACGACGCCAAGTCGCTGCTGGGTCTGATCGAGGCGCTCGAAGAGGACGACGACGTCAACGAGGTGCACGCCAACTTCGATATCCCCGACGAGGTTTTGCAGGAGCTTGCTGCCTAACGCTTGACCTCCCGGGAGGCATCCGGGCTCCGCTCCAGAATCAGGTCCCATGCAGGTAGTCATGGGAATCGACCCCGGTCCAGCCAACCTCGGCTTCGGCGTCGTGCGGGTCGAGGGCAACCGGATGGTCGCGCTCGACGGCGGCGTCGTCGAAACCTCGGCTGAGCTGCCGATGGAGCGGCGCCTGGAGCAGATCCACCGCGAGCTCGCCGAGCTGATCGCTTGGCACGAGCCAGGGGCGCTGGCGGTCGAGGAGGTCTTCTTCGGCAAGAACGTGAGGACGGCGATGGCGGTCGGCCAGGCGAGCGGTGCGGCGATGTTGGCCGCGGCGCAGGGCGGTATCCCATGCTTCGCCTACACCCCACAGGCGATCAAGATGGCCGTCTGCGGTTCCGGCGCGGCGGGCAAGCGGCAGGTGCAGCGAATGGTCGGCACGCTGCTCGGCCTGCCCGAGCCGCCCAGCCCCGATCACGCCGCCGATGCGCTGGCGGTTGCGATCTGCCACGGCGGCGGCGTCGGCAGGCGGGAGGCACTCGCTGCGGCGGACAGCAGCCGTGGGGCGAGGGTGGCGGGATGATCGCCGCGGTCCGCGGAGAGGTGATGGTGCGGCGTCCCGATCACGTCGTGATCGACGCCGGCGGCGTCGGCTACCGGCTCGCGGTCTCGGCGGAGACCCTCAAGGCCGTGCCCGCGACCGGCCGCGAGGCCTTTCTACATGCCGAGCTGATCGCCCGCGAGGACTCGCTCTCGCTCTACGGCTTCGCCTCGGAGGAGGAGCGCGACCTCTTCGGCCAGCTGGTCTCGGTCAGCGGCGTCGGCCCCAAAGTGGCGATCGCGGCCCTCTCGGGAGGGCCGGCACGGGAGCTCTTGCGGGCGATCGCGGCCGGCGACGCAAAGCGCTTCCAGGCGGTTCCCGGGATCGGCAAACGCACGGCTGAGCGGATCATCGTCGAGCTGCGCGAGAAGGTGGCCGGGGCGCTCGACGAGGCGATGGTGGCGACGGCCGCCGACGGCGGCGACGCGCGGGCGCTCGCCCGCGACGGGCTGGTCAACCTCGGCTACGCACCGCTGGAGGCAGAGCAGCTGCTCGACGGGATCGAGAGCGGCGACCCGCAGGAGCTGATCGCGACGGCGCTACGCAAGGCGGGGAGCGCGAAAGCGTGACCGAGAAGCGTATCCGCACGCCGGGAATCGACGAGCCGATCCCGGTCGACGCCGAGGTGCGCGTGCACGATGCCCGCGCCGACGTCCCCGACGAGGACCTCGACCGCTCGCTGCGCCCGCAGAGGCTCGCCGACTTCGTCAACCAGCGTCAGGTCACCGAGCAGCTCGAGATCTTCATCGAGGCGGCGCGCCAGCGGGAAGAGCCGCTCGACCACGTCCTGCTTGCCGGTCCTCCCGGGCTCGGCAAGACGTCGCTCGCCCACATCGTCGCCGCCGAGATGGACGTGCCGCTGGTCCAGACCGCCGGCCCGGCGCTCGAGCGCAAGGCCGACATCGCCTCCTTCCTAACCGCGCTGGAGCCGGGCAGCGTCTTCTTCGTCGACGAGATCCATCGCCTCGGCCGCGCCGTCGAGGAGACGTTGTATCCGGCGATGGAGGACGGCGAGCTGCCGGTCGTGCTGGGGCAGGGCGCCGGGGCCCGCACGGTCACCCTGCCGCTCCCACCCTTCACGCTGGTCGGCGCCACGACGCGCTCCGGCCTGCTGACCACCCCGCTGCGCGACCGCTTCGGCGTCTGTCACCGGCTCGAGCACTACAACGCCGAGCACCTGGCGGAGATCGTCGAGCGCTCGGCCGGCATCCTCGGGGTCGAGATCGACGCCGAGGGCGCGCGGACGATCGCCGGGCGCTCGCGGGGCACTCCCCGCGTCGCCAACCGGCTGCTCAAGCGGGTGCGGGACTTCGCGCAGGTCAAGGGCCGCGGCAAGGTCGACGCGGACGTCGCCGCGGCGGGCCTGGCCATGCTCGAGGTCGACGCCGGGGGACTGGACCGCAGCGACCGCAACCTGCTGGAGACGGTCGCCACCAAGTTCGGTGGGGGCCCGGTCGGGCTCTCGACGCTGGCCGTCGCGATCGGCGAGGAGCAGGACACGATCGAGGACGTCCTCGAGCCCTATCTGCTGCAGGAGGGACTGCTGAAGCGGACTCCTCGCGGTCGGGTCCTAACCGAGCGGGCCTACGAGCACCTGGGCGTCGCGGAGCCGGAGCGACCGGGCAGCCTTTTTTGAGCGGCGCACGACCTGTTCCGAACGGAGTCTCAGTAGCCTGTGGGCCATGCCGTTCTTCATCTGTCCCAACTGCGGCAATCGGGAGGTCAGCGCCGATCGCACGGCGGGCTTCAGCACGCGCCCGAAGGGCTGCTCCAAGTGCGGCTTCGGCTTCGTCTTCGAGCTGCTCGACGACTACTACCCAGCGCCCGACGCCGCCTTTTTCGTCTGCGACCAGAAGGCACGGGTCATCGACGCCGGCCGCGGCAGCTTCGAGCTGACCGGACTGACCGACGAAGACGTGATCGGGAGGCCCGTGCAGGAGGTGCTGGGACTGCGCTGGAAGGACTCCGGCGACGGCGGCGAGGTCGCCGACGTCGACGGGAACGGCGTCGCCGATCCGATCGAGACCTCGCTGGAGTGGGGGGTTCGATCGCTCGGCAAGAAAGTCTCCGTCAACGCGGAGGGCGACCTGCCGGCCGACGCAATCGCCGACGTCTTCCCGGCTTACGACGACGACGGCGGGCTGCTGCTCGTGCTGACACCGGATAAATAGGGCGATGGCACGACGGCGCAGCAACATCCTCATCCTGGTCTTCGTACTGGCGCTGATCGTCGTCTCCGGGCTGATCGTCGCCAACAAGGAGACCCGGCTCGGGCTTGACCTCAAGGGCGGCACCGAACTCGTCTACCAGGGGACCCCGACCGGCAAGGTCGAAGAGGTCAGCGGCGAGGACATCGAGCGCTCGATCGACATCATCCGCGAGCGCGTCGACGAGCTGGGAGTCGCCGAGCCCGAGGTCTCACGCCTCGGCACTACCGAGATCTCGGTCAGCCTGCCCGACGTCACCAATGCGCAACGGGCGATCGACCAGGTCGGCACCACCGCGCAGCTCTACTTCTACGACTGGGAACCGAACCTGATTGGCCGCTCCAAGGTCATCGGGGGCGTCCCGGGGCGCCAGCCGCCGGCCAAAGCGCTCGAAGAAGCGAACAAAGAATGGGAGGCCGCCGGTCGCAGCCCCGCCAAACGCGAAAACGGGCAGCAGATTTTCTCCGGCGCCTACCCGACGGCTTACGCCGCGGTCAAACTCGCCACCGAACAGAAACCGGAACCCGACTGTACGGAATGCTCGACCAACCGGCCGCGTTACTACCTGTTCTCAGGAGACAGCGCCCACGAGCTGCTCGCCGGGCCTGAGTTCGCCAAAAAAGACCTCTTCATCACGGCGACCGGGGAACAACGGGCCGGCAAAGAGTGCGACGAGAAGACCGAACAGTGCCCGGAAGTGCTCGTTGTGCCGCCCGGCACGGTTGTCGTCTCGGAGCTGCCCTCGGACGAAAGCGGGTCGGTCATCGAGGGCGCCAAACCGGGCTGGTACGCGCTGCGCGACCGCCCGGCGCTCTCGGGCGACGACATCACCGACCCCAAGCAGGAATTCAACCAGTTCAACCAGCCGAACGTAACGTTTGAATTCACCGACGAGGGGCGCGAGGCGTTCCACCGGGTCACGCGCCAGATCGCCCAGCGCGGCCAGGCGAGAGCCTTCGGTGCGGTCACGACCCAACAGGCCGAAGAACTCTCCGGCCGCTTCGCCGTCGTCCTCGACAACGAAGTCAAGACGCGGCCCTCGATCGACTTCAAACAGTACCCCGACGGCATCGACGGTCGGACCGGCGCCGAAATCGCCGGCGGCTTCGCCGGCATCCAGGACGCGCAGGATCTGGCGACCTTCCTGCAGATCGGCGCCCTGCCGATCAACCTGAAGCTGATCAGCCAGACGCAGGTCTCGGCAACGCTCGGTGAGCAGGCCCTCGACCAGGGGCTGAAAGCCGGGTTGATCGGTCTGGCCCTGGTGATCCTCTTCCTGCTCCTCTACTACCGCCTGCTCGGCGTCGTCGCGACGCTTGGCCTGGCGGTCTATGCGGTCGTCTTCTTCGCGCTGATCAAGCTGATCCCGGTCACGATGACCCTGCCGGGCATCGCCGGCCTGATCCTCACGATCGGCGTTGCCGCCGACTCCAACATCGTCATCTTCGAGCGGATCAAGGAGGAGGTGCGGGCCGGCCGCAGCCTCACCTCGGCGATCGCCGTCGGCTACCGGCGCGGCATCGCGACGATCATCGACGCCAACGTCATCACCCTGCTGACCGCTTTCATCCTCTTCGTCCTGGCGACCGCCGGCGTCAAAGGCTTCGCCTTCACGCTCGGCGTCGGCACGATCGTCTCGCTCTTCACCGCGGTCGTCTTCACCCAGGCGCTGTTCGGGATCTTCGGCCGCGGCCTGCTCAACCTCTCGCCGCGCTTGCTCGGCGCCAGCGAGGACTCGCGGGCGCGCTGGCGGTTCAACTTCATCGGCGCCAGCCGCTGGTTCTTCTCAGCCTCAGGTGTGATCCTGGTCGTGGGCGCGCTCGCGCTGGCCGGCAACCAGCTCAACTTCGGCATCGACTTCGAGTCGGGGACGCGGCTGAACTTCGCCCCGCAGGAGCAAAACGTCACCGTCGAGGACGTGCGGGCGGTCCTCGAGGAGGAGGGGCTCGGCGAGGCGGAGATTCAGGAGACCGAGAACGACCGCTTCGGGACGGGCTTCCAGGTGCAGACGGGCGAGCTGCAGCCTGGCGGCGTGAGCGAGGTGAGGGGTGCGCTCACCGCCGAGCTCGGGACCCAGCCCGGCAGCTTCGAAAACACCAGCGTGGGGCCGACCTTCGGCGAACAGATCGCCCGGAGCGCGATGTTCGCGATCATCTTCTCGCTGCTGCTGATCTCGGCCTACGTCGCCTTCCGGTTCGAAGCCAAGTACGCGGTGCCGGTGCTGATCGCCGTCGCGCACGACATCCTGATCACGGCCGGCGTCTATTCGCTCGTCGACAAAGAAGTCAGCAGCGGCACCGTCGCCGCCTTCCTGACCATCCTCGGCTACTCGCTCTATGACTGCGTGATCGTCTTCGACCGGATCCGGGAGAACGTGCCTCGGATGCCGCGCGCCGCCTTCTCGCAGATCGTCAACCGCTCGATGAGCGAGGTCCTGACCCGATCGCTGATCACCGGACTCTCCGCCGTCTTCCTGGTCGCGATGCTGCTCGTCTTCGGCGGCGCCACGCTGCAGGACTTCGCCTTCGCGATGATGGTCGGGATCTTCTCCGGAACGTACTCCTCGATCTTCATCGCCTCGCCGGTCCTGACCGCGTGGAAGGAACGCGAGCCCGGTTTCGTGCGGCGGCGGGAGCGGATCGCCTCCAGCGAGGGCAAGGTCCCGGCCTTCGTCGACGACACCGAGCTTGCCCGCCTCGACGGCGAGGAAGCGGCGCAGGAAGCGGAGATCGTGCCGGAGGAAGAAGAGGAAGTCGCCCTGGTCGGCGCCGAGCCCGACGGAGCCAAAGACGGCGACGACCCCGCCGCGGCCGAGCGCCGTGAGCGCAACCGCCGCCGCCGTGAACGCCGCCAGCAGCGCCGCAAGCACGGGAGGAACCGCTGATGACGAAGGCAGGCATCTGATGGCACTGGTCGTCTGGTTCACCGTGGGCATCGCCCTTTGGCACTTCACCGTCTTCCTCCCCGATCGCTTCTGGCAGGGAATCGTCGGCGCCCTGCTCGGCTCCACCGTCGGCGCCGTCCTCTTCGGCGCGATGGTGCAGGCCGCGAGCGGCAAAGGCCTCGGCGAAACGGACGTCAGCACCGCGCTGCTCGCCGTTCCCGGAGTCCTCATGGGGCTGGCAGTGGTCTGGGCGGTCGGCGTGCGGCAGGAATCGCAGCAGGCCTGAGGGGGGACTCCCTGGCCGCAGTTTGCGGCACTCGGGCGGCGAGTTTTCCGCCGTCGTCCGGCCTAGCGTGCTGATGTGGCAAAAGATCCCATCCAGCTGCGCGCAGATCCATACGACTACCGCGAGGCGCGGACGCTCGCCGACGCGCTTGGCCTCAGTGAGCCATTGGCGATCGCCCTGGTGCGCCGCGGCTGGCGCGACGTCGAGGCGGCGCGGGCGTTCCTCGCGGCGGAAGAGGCTCACCCGCCCGACGGGTTCGGCTCGATGGCGCAGGTCGTCGCCCTGGCACGGGAGGCGATCGAGGCGGGACGCCGCATCACCGTCCACGGCGACTTTGACGTTGACGGCGTTTGCGCTACCGCCATCCTGGTCAGAGCCCTCCGCCAGCTGGGTGCCGACTGCGACTGGTTGATCCCGGACCGGCTGGTCGACGGATACGGCGTCTCCGCGGAGAACGTCGAGATGCTGGCGGCCCGCGGAACGCGGCTCTTGATCACCGTCGACTGCGGAATCACCGCGGTCGAGGAGGTCGCACTCGCCCGATCCCTCGGCATCGACGTCATCGTCACCGATCACCACCAGGCGGGGGAGGAGCTGCCGGACTGCCCGATCCTGCACCCCTCTCTGGACGGCTATCCCTTCCCCGACCTCTGCGGCACCGCCGTCGCCTGGAAGCTGGCTTGTGCGCTTCGGCAGGGACCGGGTACGCCTCCCCCAGAGACCGTTGCGCAGCAGATCGGGGGTAAGGGTTCGGGCGTGGTCTCTGGAGCCTCTGTGGGAGGCGTACCCGGTCCCTGCTTGGCGGATCTAGATCTGGTGGCTCTCGCCACCGTCGCCGACGTCGTCCCGTTGGTCGGGGAGAACCGGAATCTGGTGAAGCGGGGACTGGAAGAGCTTCGGCGGGCGCGGCGGCCCGGCATGAAGGCGCTGCTGGAGGTGGCGAAGTGCGAGCCAGGCGGGCTGGACGAGAGCGATCTGGGGTTCCGGCTGGCGCCGCGGATCAACGCGGCGGGGCGGCTATACCGGGCCGACGCCGGCGTGGAGCTGTTCCTGACCGATGATGAGAAGCGGGCGGAGGAGATCGCGAAGGAGCTGAATCGCGCCAACGCCGAGCGCCGGGCGACGGAGCGCCAGGTGGAGGCGGCGGCCGAGGCTGCCCACCTAGAGCTCCCGGACGCGCTGCGCGACGCTCCCGCGATCGTCGTCGCGGGCGAGGGGTGGCACCCCGGGGTCGTCGGCATCGTCGCCTCCCGCCTTTCGGAGCGCCATCACCGCCCGACGGTCGTCGTCTCACTCGACGCTGAGGGGGGTGGCCGGGGCTCCGGTCGGAGCATCCCTGGCTTCGACCTGTTGGCCGGGCTGCGGGCCTGCTCTGACCACCTGGCCCGGTTCGGCGGCCACCGGGCCGCGGCGGGGCTCGAGCTGGAAGCCGGCAAGCTGGGGGACTTCCGCGAGGCCTTCGCCGCCCACGCCACCGCCCTCCTCAGCCCCGACGACCTCGTCCGCACCGAGAGGGTCGACGCGATCGTCGGCGGCGCCGAGCTCGGCCTCGAGCTCGCCGAAGAGCTGGAATGCCTGCGCCCGTTCGGAATGGGAAATCCCGGGCTGCGCCTGCTCGTCCCGGCCGCGAAGGTGCGGGCGCCGCGGCCGATGGGAGAAGGCAAGCACCTGCGCTTCGATCTCCACAGCGGTGGCCGGCGGGCGCTCGGCGTCGCGTTCGGCCGCTCCTCGATTGGCGTCGGCGAGGACGAGGTGGTCGACGCCGCGGTGCGGCTGGAGGTCAATCGATGGAACGGCTCGGTGGAGCCCCGTGTCCTGCTGCGCGAGCTGCGCAGCGCGCCCGCCCCGTGCAACTGTCCCGGTCCCGAGTGGTGGGATCGCTTCGAGCGCGAGCTGCGCCTGCCGCTGGGGCAGGCGCCCGGCCCGGGAGGTGCCGCGCTGCCGCCAGGTCGCGAGACGGTGCGTCGCCACGGCGGTCCCGCCGCGACGATCGCCGAGCTGGTCTCCAGCGGCGCCGAGGTGCTGGCGATCTGCGCGGACGCGAAACGACGCGCCGGCATCGCCGCACTCGCCCGACTGTGCCCTGGACAGGGCCCCGAGGAGTGCGAGGAATGCGGCGGCCCCATAGTCGAGGGATTGCGGACCCCGGCGGTGATCGACTACATCGCACTCGAGCGGACCCCCGAGCTCGTGCGGGAGTTCACCCACGTGGTTCTCGCCGATCCGCCGCCGACCCCCCGCCACGCGGCGCTGGCAGGGAGCCCGGTCGACGGATGGACGGAATCCGGAGGCCAGCCCGGCTACCTGCACGAGGCCTGGGTCGAGAGCGACGTGGCGACGACGCTGGCTGCGCTCGAAGCCCAGCTGGCGAGACGACCGGCGCTGATCGCCGCCTACCGCGACCTGCGTGAGGCCGGCGAGGCCAGCGGCGAGCTGCTCCAGCAGGCACTGCGCGGCGGCGACCCCTACCCGCGCGACCCCGAGGCCGCGGCGCGCTGCTTCCGTGTCCTCGAGGAGCTGGGGTTGGTGCGGGGAGCGCCGGAGGGCGGTAACGGCACTGTAGGAGTCGTATCCTCAGAGGGAACCGACTTAGAGCGCTCGGCCGCGTTCCGCGCTTACGGTGCTCTGCACGAGGAGGCTCTGCGATACCTCGAACGACCCAACAAGACCTAGCTCAGCACGAGCTGCTCGGCGATCTCTTCGCCGTGGTCGAGGAGTTCGACTCGGCGGGGGAGGACGGCGCGAGGATCGATCGCGAGGCGGTTGCCCACGCGTTCGAGTTTGCCTGCGAGCGTCATGCCGATCAGCTGCGGCGCTCCGGCGACGAGTTCATCACGCACCCGGTCGGGGTCGCGCAAATCTGCGCCGGCATGCGGCTCGACACCGAGACGCTCTGCGCGGCGCTGCTCCACGACACGGTCGAGGACACCAGCGCCAGCCTCGAGGAGATCCGCGAGGAGTTCGGTGAGGAGATAACCAAACTGGTCGACGGCGTCACCAAGCTCACCGGGATCACCTTCGAGAGCCGTGACGAGCGGCAGGCCGAGAACTACCGCAAGATGATGGTCGCGATGGCCACCGACGTCAGGGTGATCCTGATCAAGCTGGCCGACCGCCTCCACAACATGCGCACGCTGGGCGCCCTGCCCAAGCAAAAGCAGTTGGCGAAGTCGCGCGAGACGCTTGAGATATACGCGCCGCTCGCCCACCGGCTCGGTATTCACGCGATCAAATGGGAGCTGGAGGACCTCGCCTTCGCGACCCTGCACCCGCGCAAGTACAGGGAGATCAAACAACTCGTCGCCCAGCAGCGCGACGAGCGCGAGGTCTACGTCAGCAACGCCGGTGAGTTCCTCGCCGACGAGCTGAAGAAGGTCGGGATCGCGGCGGAGATCTCCGGCCGCGCCAAGCACTTCTACTCGATCTACACGAAGATGACCAAGAAGGGTCGCGAGTTCAACGAGATCTTCGACCTCACCGCGATGCGGGTGATCGTCGGCTCGGTCAAGGACTGCTACGGCGCGATCGGCGTCATTCATTCGCTCTGGAAGCCGCTGCCCGGCCGCTTCAAGGACTTCGTCGCGATGCCGAAGGCCAACATGTACCAGGCGCTGCACACGACGGTGATTGGGCCGGAGGGCAAACCGCTCGAGATCCAGATCCGCACGGGCGAGATGCACAAGCTCGCCGAGTACGGGATCGCCGCCCACGTCGCCTACAAAGAGGGTGCCAGCGGCGACCCGCAGCGCGAGAAGATGACCTGGCTGCGACAGCTGGTCGAGGCGGAGGGTGATCAGGATCCGACCGAGTTCCTCGAGTCGCTCAAGGTCGACCTCTTCGAGGACGAGGTCTTCGTCTTCACGCCGAAGGGGGAGGTCAAGAACCTCTCGGCCGGCTCGACGCCGCTCGATTTCGCCTACGCGGTCCATACCGACGTCGGCCACCGCTGCGTCGGTGCCAAGGTCAACGGATCGATCGTGCCGCTGCACTACCAGCTGCGCTCGGGGGACATCGTCGAGGTGCTGACCGCAAAGCAGAAGCGCGGTCCCTCGCGCGACTGGTTGAAGCTGGTCCGAACCAGCCGCGCCCGCAACAAGATCCGCGCCTTCTTCAAGCAGGAAAGCCGCGAGGACGCCGAGCGGGAGGGACGTGAAGGCCTCGAGGAGGCGCTGCGCAAGCGAGGGCTGCCGATGCAGAAGCTGGCGATGTCGCCGCTGCTCGCCGACGTGATTCGCGAGATGGGTTTCCGCAAGGCCAGCGACTTCTACATCGCGCTCGGCCAGGGCAAGATCGCGACCAAGGCCGTCGCCAACAAGTTGATGCAGCGGCTGAAAGCGGGCGAGGCGGTCGAGGAGGAGGAGCCGCTGGGGCTGCCCGCCGGTGCCCGCGAGGACAAGGCGCGCCGCACCAAGGAGGCTTCCAACTACGGCATCACCGTCAAGGGCGTCAGCAACGTGGTCGTGCGCCTGGCCAAGTGCTGCCGTCCGGTTCCTGGTGATGAGATCGCCGGCTACGTCTCACTCGGACGCGGGATCACGATCCACCGCGCCGACTGCAAGAACGTCAAGGCGCTGAAGAAGGACCCCGAACGATTCGTCGAGGTCAGCTGGGACGGGGAGAACGAAGCCTCCTACCGAGTCGAGCTTCAGATAGACGCCTACGACCGCACCCGCCTGCTCGAGGACCTCTCGCGCACCTTCGCCGAGGCAGGCATCAACATCGTCGGAGCGAGCTGCATGACCCGCCACCCGATGGTGAAAAACCGCTTCGTCGTCGAGGTCGGGGACACCGAGCAGCTGAAACAGTGCATCACCCGCCTGCGCAATGTGGAGAGCGTCTTTGACGCTTACCGCATCACGCCGGCCAGCTGAGCTAGCGCTGCCGCCTGCCTTCCAGGCGCTCGATCCGCTCCTCGAGCTCCTCGCTCTGGCGGGGCGCCGCAAGCCCAACGGCCGCGCCGGCAAGCACGACCACGAGGCCGGCGATGGCCAATGCCGCTTGCCAGCTGAATGCGTCAACCTTCGGGTCGGCTCCCCATCGCCCGCTGTTGACCAGCCGGGCGGTCTCCTGCGCGCCTCTTCCGCCCGCGAAGAGGGAGATGACGAGGAGGAGGGCGCCACCGGCCATCAGCAGATAGAAGGCGGCGCCCACCGAGAACGCCTGTGAGAGGTAGGTAAAGAGAGCCGTTGCTCCGGCGAGGACGGCAAGCGTGGCCGAGCCGACGTAATTGCTGATCGCCACGTGCATCGAGGCAGCCTGGAGCTGATTGGCGCTCGGCTCGCCCATCACGGCCCCCAGATCTCGAGAGACGCGGACCTCAGGCCGTCCCACCGGCTGCTAACCGTGTCGAGGAGGGCGTGCGCGGAAAGCTCCTCCGACTCTGAGCCTCTCGCGGAGCGCTCAACCACCTCGCTCACATCCGCCTGGAGCAGGTGGCCGACTTCGGCCTCTGGCAGGCCGCGAACAGCGGTCGCCGGTTTCGCGACGAACTCCCGGGCGAGCAGGTAGAGCATCAGCTCGCCATCGGGACGAATGCTGCGACCTAGCGCGGCGGCCTGTCCCCGGCCGGCCTCGAGCGCGCCCCCGGCCGCGTAATGCCCCGGGTCGGCCCCCAGCCGGAGCCGACCCGGACCTCCCGCGGTCCTGCGGGGACCTTCGCGTTCCCGCTCAAACCAGGCGAGGCTATCCCGAAAGTACGAGTAATAAGAGTAGTCCACGAAGCCTCCTTCAGTCGATCAACACTGATCAAAGGAGGCAACCTATAGGAGGCGATTGGATCTCAGGCGACGATCGTCAGCGCCCCGGGCGCGACGCTCAGCTCGATCTTCGTCCGCTCGCCGATGTAGTCACCGTCGACCTGGACGGGGAAGGGTCGGGTCGTGCCATCCTTGGTCACCGAGGCGGAGCTGATCGTCGCGGCGGCGATGTGGGGGAAGTGCTCGATGCGGCGATGGCGCGCCGCCGGCCGCTTCTCGCTGAAGAGGCGGGGGATCAGCGTCGGCATGTCGCGCTGCGCGGCGCGCTCCAGCACGCCGAGCGCCAGCGTGCCGTCGTCTATCTCGATCCCCTCGCAGACGCGGATCGGACGGCTGCCGAAGTAGGTGAGCGGGTCGGAGTTCTGGGCAAGGGCGGTCACCCCTTCGGCGGTCTCGCCGTCGACCTCGACGTGCAGCCGCACCGGCCGCAGCATGTACTGGCGGTAGAGGGCCGAGATGGCCGCCCAGCTGTAGTAGTAGGGCCCGGCGGTCGCCTTCAGCCGGGGGTGCGAGTCGACCCGCCGCACCACCGTGGCGTCGATGCCCGAGCCGCAGGAGAAGACGAAGTAGCGGTCGTCGACCCGCCCTAGGTCGATTTTGCGCGGCGCCCAGGCGTCGGCGAGGGCCAGCAGGTGCTCGGTCGCGTCGACGACGTCGTTGGGGATGCCGAGCGTCCGGGAGACGACGTTGGTCGAGCCGCCCGGCAAGATTGCCACCGGCACGTCGGTCCCCGCGACACCGTTGGCGACCTCGTTCAGCGTGCCGTCGCCGCCGAAGGCCACCACGACGTCGTAGCCGCCGCCGCAGGCCTCGCGGCCGATCTCGGTCGCGTGGTTCTGCGCCTCGGTCAGCACCGCCTCGACCTCGTAGCGCCCCTGCAGCGCATAGACCACGAGATTCTTCAGCCGGTCCGACACGGTCGTTGCGTACGGGTTGACGATGATCAGCATCCGCTTCTTCTGCGGCCGCCGCGACAGCTTCGGTCGGATCCTGGCCTGCACGGCGTGCAGCCTAGTGAGTCGCCACCCGCCCGACGCGGGCCCTGATGAAGGCGGCCTCCGCGGCTCCATGCTCGGGTTTGGTGAAATACTCAGCGCCTTGTCAACGGCTACCTTGAATGCGGACGTGGCCTTGCGCGCGTTGGCCCGTCCGGCCACGAAGCCGAGTGAGCTGGCGGAACTCTGCCGAGAGGCCCTCGATGTGGACGCCGTTATCTTCTGGACCCGTCGGGGTCGACAGCTGCAAACCTTCGCGATCGCTCCCGAGAGCCTCGATGAAGTATCGGTCGACATGCGCGTCGGCCACGGAGTCGCCGGCAAGGTCGCGGAGTCGGGGGAACCGGTGATCCTCCACGACATGCTGAACGAGGGTGAGATGCGCGCCAAAGGTTTGGATCTGAGCCACAGCGGCATCGTCGAAGAACACGAATGGCGCGGCGGGATGTTCGTCCCGGTGACGGCCGGTCGCAGAATGGCGGGCATCTTCGGCGCTTACTCGAAAACGCCCGGAACGCTTAAACGCGGTTTGCAACAGGACGTCTTCGGGGCCTTCGCGAACAGAGTGGCGTCGGAGCTGCACCGGGACGCGATAAGCGACGAATTCGACCGCGTGACGGCGCTCGGCCTTGCGGCGATCGACCGTGCGCACAGTGTGGACAACGCCAACTTCATCCTGCAGGGGCAGGTGAACCGGCTGCAGAAACTCTACAACCGCCGTCTCGAACTCAAGCCCGACTTCGCCACTCCGGAGATTCGCCGGACCATGACGAGCATCCTCGAGCAGAGCTCGCACCTGGGGAGCAACTTTGAGGCGCTGATCCACGTCGACCGACTGCGCAGGGAGTCGAAAATCCGGATGCAGTCGATCACGAAGATCCTTGAGAACGTCATTGCCCGGCAGAAGGGCAGTGCCGAGGCCGAGAAGATCGAGCTGCAGCTTCGATGTCAGCCGAACGTCGTCGCGTTCGTCCGCAAAAACGATCTTGATCGGGTCATCGACAACCTGATCATCAACGCGATCCATTTCCACCCTTTCAACGAAGGGGTGACCAAACGGTACATCCGTGTCGTCGCCTCTCACCAAGGAGAGCCGCCGGCCACCGTCATCACGGTTGAGGACAACGGCCCCGGCATCGAAGAGAAACACCTTCCCTACGTCTTCGACCTGATGTGGGCCTCGCCCGACCACGGGGGGAGCGGATTCGGTCTCTTCTTCGCGCGGAGAATCGTCGAGGCCTTCGGCGGAACCATCGACGTCGAATCCATTCCCTACAAGAAGACGCGCTTCAGAATCGAACTGACGCGATGAGGAGGAGGGGGATGACGTCCACGACGAGCGATTCCGCGGGTGTGAAGAGCCTGCTGTGGGTCGACGACCAGATCGCCGCATTCGGTTCGCATATCGAGGACCTTGAGGAAAACGGCTATTCGGTCACCCAGGCGGCGACCGTGGAGGAGGCACTCTCGACGATTCACAGCGGGGCGCGTTTCGACGTCGTCCTGGTCGACCTGAAGATGCTCGAGTCCGACGGCATCCAGCTCCTGGCACGACTTGGCTCGGGGCCCCCCGACTTGGAGGGGACGAAGATCGTCGTCCTCTCCTCGTTCCTCTACGAGACGAAGATCCGGAAGCGGCTGGTCGACCTGAACATGAACGTCGCCCTGCTGGAGAAGACCGGTAAGCCCGGCAAGGGACAGGCCGCCTCACTGGCGGAGCGATTGGAGGCGATACTGAGCCGGGAGGACGTCGCTCCACCGCCAAGCGACCAGTTCTCCCGATGGGACCGCGAGGCGTCATCGACGGATCCGTTCGAGATCTCGCTGAGGTCCTATCTCGACAGCCCCATGGTGGTCAGAAGCCAGCTAGACCACAAGGCTGAGGTTGCGACGCGGCAGGCTCGTGAGGAACTGGCCGAGCGCAGCGTGGTCTGGTCGCTCTTCTGCGGCTCGAGCGAGAAGCCTGAGATGACCGCCTCGGACATGAGCGATATTCCGCCGGATGAGCAGATCTTCACGCTCGCGAGCCGACTGGACCGGCCTCCTTACGAGTTCTTCGAGCGTGGTGAATTCGAGGAGCACACGGGTCACGGTCAGGCGCCGAACGCCGCCATCGGCGACCTGCGGGGTTGTCCGGGCTCGCCCGACTATCCGTTTTTCAAGATCCGCGTCGTGCACCAGCGCGAGAACAACATCTCGATCAACCTCTCGCGTGATTTCCACTTCGACAGCGGCCTCGACGTCACCGCATTCGCCCTGACCACCGCTCTGCAGATCGGCTTGGACGTCGACAAAACGAGACCGGCGAAGTTCGTGCGCTATGGCGGTAAGCAGCACGCGTTCTATCCGGCGACGGGTGATGCCTTCGTCGAGCGCGGGAATCGCGGCACCCTCAGCGTGGCGATCGCGGGCCGCGCCTACCTGAACTGGGACGAGACGCCCTTCAGCCGGCAGTGCAAGGACTTCGATTGCAGTGCCGGCGCCCTCTGCGCACGCCGTTATGCCCTGCTGGGCCGCAACATTCTGGTTGAAAACGAACTACAGCTCGACCTCAGGGGAATCGGCACTTAACCGATGAGCTCTCAGCCGGCCATCTTCATAGGCAGCTCCACCGAGAGCCGGGAATACGCGGAGGCGCTGCAGCACGTCCTCGATCACGACCTGATCACGACCATCTGGACGTACGGCGTGTTTCTGCCGGGGGGGAGCACGCTGGGAAGCCTGGTCGACCGCACCAGGACGACCGACTTCGCCGCCTTGTTCCTGACCCCCGACGACGAAGCTGTGATCCGGGGCGAGTACCTGAAGACTCCGCGGGACAACGTCGTCTTTGAGGCGGGCCTCTTCATCGGTGGCATCGGGCCCGAACGGGCCTTCCTGCTGACGCCTCGCGAGGCCGTCGAGCTGCCCAGCGATCTACAGGGGATAACGCCGATCACGTACAGGACCGATCGAGAAGACGGGGATCTATTCAACGCGGTCAACCCTGCCGCGACGGCGATTCGCAGCGCGGCAAGACGAATAGGCCCGCGGCGGTTGCAGGGGTCGTCGCCCGAATCTGCCGTCGCGCCTTCCCCGGCCGTACTCGTCGCGATCGGGCAGCTCGGCGCGCTCGCCGCTCAGGCGGGTGCGCTACTGCGCGTGAACCCGACGGCGCACGGGAGGTTCGAAGTCGTCTTGATCGACGACACCCAGCTCGGGACATCCGTGGAGGTGGATCTGGGAGACAGCGCTGCGGTTGGGGCGATCGGCCAGTTGGGTCAGAGTCTGACCTCGGATCCCCGCTCCGCGGACGGACCCCCCGCCGCCTCATAGCGGATCACCTCCCCGTCGTCGACTTCCCGCACGCGTCCCTCGTTGACCAGCAGGTCGGCGTGGCCGATCACCTCCGAGAGGGTCAGGAAGGCCTGGGTGACGGCGACGTTGCCCCACATCGCCTGGGCGATCTCGTAGCCGGTCCGCGGTCGCTCGGCGATCAGGCGGTGGATCTTCTCCTTGCGGCGCTCGTGCTTGACGAGGCGGTCGTCGATCAGCGCGGCGTGGTCGACGATCGGCTCGCCGTGCCCGGAGAGGACGATCTCAGCCGGCATCTCGCGAGTCGCCTTCAGCGACTCGATGTAGGTGACGAGCGCCTGGGGGCGGCCGTCGGAACCGTCGAGCGGCCGCGCGATCAGCGGGTTGGAGGAGATGTGGGCGATCAGGTGGTCGGCGGCGAGCAGGATGCGCCGCTCCTCGTCCCAGAAGACGGTGTCGGAGGGGCTGTGGCCGGGCCGGTGCAGAGTCTCGAGCGTGCGGTCCCGGAACTCGATCCGCTCGCCGTCGGAGAGCGGTCGCGTCACGCGGGCGTGCGACCCCCAGCCGCGGAAGCTGCGCGAGACGCTCTGTAGGGCGAAGGCGACCTCGGACGGAATCCCATTGCGGAGCATCAGCTCGACCGCGAACTCGTCCTCGCGCTCGGCGTCCTCGCCGAAGTTGGCCAGGCGCTCGGCGGCGAGGCCGAGCGCCGCCACCTCGGCCCCGGAGTGGTCGACGACGATCTCGACCAGGCCGACGTGGTCGATGTGCTGGTGGGTGATGATCACCAACTCGATGTCGTCGATCGAGTGGTCGTGCGCCGCCAGCTGGGCCCCCAACTCGTCGAGCGCCTTGCCCGAGTTGGGGCCGGTGTCGACCAGGGTCAGCGGCTCGTCCTCGATCAGGTAGCAGTTGACCCTGCCGACGGCGAAGGGCGTGGGGATGCGAAGGCGGTGGATGCCTGCTTCGGCGGCGCGCTCGAGCGCCCGCTCGGGAGTGAGCGTCACGCCCGGATCAACTGCAGGATCTCGTCCCGCTTCGCTTCCATGTCCTCGCGCGAGACGAGCGACTCCACGTTGAGCCGCAGCAGCGGCTCGGTGTTCGACGGTCTCACGTTGAAGTGCCAGTCCGGGTAGTCGACCGAGATGCCGTCCAGGCGCGTGATCTCGGCATCGGAGAAGCGCGCCGCGATCTCCTCCATCTTCGCCTCCTGGTCGGCGACCTCGGAGTTGATCTCGCCGGAGATGAAGTAGCGCGACCGGAACTCGTTCATCAGCTCGGCCAGGGAGCGGCTGTCGACTGAGAGCAGCTCGAGCATCAGCAGGGCCGGGATCGATCCCGAGTCAGCGCACCAGAAGTCGCGGAAGTAGTAGTGACCCGAAACCTCGCCGCCGAAGACGGCGCTCTCCTCGCGCATCCGCTGCTTGAAGAACGCGTGGCCCACCCGCGAGAGGTCCGAGCGGCCGCCCTCGGCCTTGACCAGGTCGGGGACGGCGCGGCTGGAGCGGGGGTCAAAGAGGATCGTCGCGCCCGGCTCCTTGACCAGTGCGGCCCGCGCCAGCAGCGCGCAGACGAAGTCGCCGTCGCAGAAGACACCCTCGCCGTCGATGAAGAAACAGCGGTCGGCGTCGCCGTCCCAGGCGATGCCGAGGTCGGCGCCGGTCGCCTGGACCCGCTCGATGATCATCCGACGGTTCTCCTCGAGCAGCGGATTTGGCTCGTGGTCGGGGAACTCGCCGTCGGGCTCGAAGTACATCTCCTCGAGGTCGAGGCCGAGGCTGCGCAGGATCGGCCCGACCATCGGCCCCGCCATGCCGTTGCCGCCGTCGACGACGACCTTCAGCGGCCGCACCCTGGCGGGATCGATGAAGGAGAGGGCGTGCTCGCGGTACTCGTCCCAGACGTCGACCTCCTCGACCGAGCCGCCGCCCGGTGCATCGCCCAGACCGGCCTCGATCTGGCGCCGCACGTCGCCGATCCCAGCGTCGCCTGAGAGGGCCAGCGCGCCCTCTCGGACCAGCTTGACGCCCGTGTAGGCCTTCGGGTTGTGCGAGGCGGTGACCATCGCGCCTCCGTCCAGCTGCCGCGAGCCGACTAGGTGGTAGAGCATCTCGGTGGCGACCATGCCGGCGTCGAGCACCTGCGCGCCCTCGGCGACGAGACCCTCGCGAACCTCCGCCGCCATCGCCGGCGCGGTCAGCCGCATGTCGCGGCCCAGCCCGACGCGCAGCTCGTCGGGCCGCTTGCCGCGCAGTCGCGCCAGCACGTGGGCGAAGGCGCGCCCGATCGCCCGCGCCGTCGTCTCGTCCATCTCATCGCCGTAAAGCCCCCGGATGTCGTAGGCCTTGAAGATGCCGGGGGGCGCCAGTACCGAATGCTCGTTCAAAACGCCTCCTTCAGCGCCGCATAGCTCTGCTCCAGCGTCTGCGGCATCACTTTCGTGTCGGCTATCACCGGCATGAAGTTCGTGTCGCCGCCCCAGCGCGGCACCACATGCAGGTGGATGTGATGCTCGACGCCGGCGCCGGCGACGCGCCCCTGATTGAAACCGACGTTGAAGCCGTGCGGGGAATAGACGTCCTCGAGCCGGCTCATCGCCTTCTGGGCCAGCGCCATCATCTCGGTCGTCGTCTCAGCCGGCAGCTCCTGGAGCCGGCCGACGTGGTCGAACGGCGCCACCATCAGGTGCCCGTTCGTGTAGGGAAAGAGGTTCAGCATCACGAAGCAGCGCTCGCCGCGGTGGACGATCAGGTTCGCCTCGTCGTCGCCAGCCGCCGGCTTGGCGCAGAAGATGCACTCCTCCTCGATGTCCTTGGACGCGTCCTTCACGTAGGCGAGGCGCCAGGGCGCCCAAATCCGATGATTAGCCACTGAGGGCGCATCCTAGTGAGACCAAGCCGCCCCCGGACGCGGGAGCGGAGGCCAATCGCAGTCTGATTCTTTTGGCCTCCGCGGGAGCAGAGGAGGCGGCGCTTTATGTCAGAGCCAGCCGCGACTGCGGAAGTAGCCGACCATGCCGAGCAGCAGAGCGAACATCGAGCCGACCACAATCCAGAAGGCGGTCATGTCGCCCTCGCCCGGCACGGCGACGTTCATCCCCCAAACGCTGGCGAGCAGGGTCAGCGGCAGGACGATGACGCTGATCGAGGTCAGCACGCGGAGGATGTCGTTGACCCGGTGCGAGATCACCGACTCGTTGGTCTCGGCAAGGGCGCCGACGACCTCCTTGTAGTTCTCGAGCATGTCCCAGATCCGCTCGTGGGCGTCGACGATGTCGTCGAAGTAGATCTCCAGGTCGAGGTCGGTCGCTAAGTAACGCTGTTTGACCCGCTCGAGATCGCGCAGCACCGGCCGCTGCGGGCGGATCACCTTGCGGAAGTTGATGATCTCCTGCTTGACGTTGGAGATGTCGCGCACGACCTCCTCGGAGCGCCCCTCGAAGATGTCGTCCTCGAGTGCGTCGAGCTTGTTGCCGATCTTGCGCAGCATCGGGAAGCAGTAGTCGAAGCTGTCGTCGACCAGTCGGTAGAGGAGGTAGCCCGAGCCGCGCGCGAAGATCTGCTCGCGCAGCTCCTCTTTGGCGCGGCAGCGCTCGAACAGGTAGGCGACCGGCTGCAGCGGCTGGTTGGGGATCGTCACCACGTAGCCGGGGCCGACGAACAGGTCGAGCTCGGCGGCGCCGAGGCGCCCCGCCGCCGGGTCGAAGACCGGGAGGTGGAGGACGATGAACAGGTAGTCGTCGTAGACGTCGATCTTCGGCCGCTGGTTACGGGAGAGGACGTCCTCCAGGTCGAGCGCGTGAAAGTCGAAGTTCTCGTCCAGCCACTCGCGCTCCAGCGCGCCGGGACGCTCGATGTTCACCCAGCGCAGGCCGGAGGAGTCGATCTGCTCGACGCGCGGCGCGCGGGGCTCAGGCTGAGGCGCCGTCGTGAGCAGCTCGCCGCGCCGCGGCCCTCGCCGCAGCCTCGGTTTCGGAAGGTTCGGCATCGCTGACGCTCACGGTCTCGGGCATGGCTGGCGATGGTACTCTTCCCCCCACACATAAGCGCCACATCATGAGGGGTGGAGGGACTGGCCCAGTGAAGCCCCGGCAACCACCTCGGACCGCAAGGACCGAGGGGAGGTGCCAAGTCCAGCAGGTCGATGCCTATGAGCAGAGACCTGGAAGATGTGGGGAAGGCGTCCGACCGGACCTCTGCCCCACAGGCGGAGGTTTTTTTCGAGGTAGAGAAAAGAGGATCGGATGTCAATCGAGAGCTTGAGGTGCAAGGAGTGCGGCACGGCTTACGAGCTGGGCGCGCACTTCGCCTGCGACAACTGCTTCGGGCCGCTGGAGGTCGTCTACGACCACTCAGATCTTGACGCGGCCGAGGCGAAACGGCGCATCCAGGCCGGCTCGCAGGGGATCTGGCGCTACAGCGACTTCCTGCCCTTTGTCGGCCAGCCGCGTGACCCGCTGGAGCCGGGCCTGACGCCGCTGGTCAAGGCCGACCGCCTGGCCGAGAGGCTGGGGCTCGACGCCGAGTTGTGGATCAAGAACGACGCCGCCAACCCGACCCACTCCTTCAAGGACCGGGTCGTCGCGGTCGCGGTCGCCAAGGCCCGCGAGCTCGGCTTCGAGACCGTCGCCTGCGCCTCGACCGGCAACCTCGCCAACGCGGTCGCCGCTCACGCCGCGGCGGCCGGGCTGGAGTCCTACGTCTTCGTGCCCGCCAACCTGGAGGAGCAGAAGCTTCTCGCCACCGGCATCTACGGCACCAACCTGGTCGGGGTGCGGGGCAACTACGACGACGTCAACCGGCTCTGCACGCAGCTGGCCGAAACCCGCCCCTGGGCCTTCGTCAACGTCAACCTGCGCCCCTACTACGCCGAGGGCTCCAAGACGCTGGCCTACGAGACCGCAGAGCAGCTCGGCTGGGAGCTGCCCGACCGGGTCGTCTGCCCGATCGCATCCGGATCGCTCTTCACGAAACTCGGCCGCGGCTTCCAGGAGTGGCTGGACCTCGGTCTGCTGAGCGGCGAGCTGCCCGTCTTCAACGGTGCTCAGGCAGAGGGATGCAGCCCGGTCGCGACGGCCTTCGCCGAAGGCTGGGACGTCTGCAAGCCGCAGCGGCCGGAGACGATCGCCAAGAGCCTGGCGATCGGCGATCCGGCCGACGGGCCCTACGCGGTCGAGCACGCCCGGCGCAGCGGCGGCCGCATCGACGCCGTGGACGACGACGAGATCCGTGCCGGCATCCGCCTGCTCGCCGAGACGACCGGCATCTTCACCGAGACCGCCGGCGGGGTGACGATCGGCGTCCTGGCGAAGCTGGCCGAGCGCGGCGACATCGCCGCCGGCGAGCGGGTCGTCGTCTACATCACCGGCGAGGGCCTGAAGACGCTCGACGCGGCCCGCGATAGCTTCCACATGCACGAGATCGACCCCGATCTCGACAGCTTCGAGTCAGAGTTCGAGCAGCAGGAGGCAGTCGTCTGATGGCAGTCAAGGTGAAGATCCCGACCCAGTTGCGTGCCGCGACCGGCGGGGAGTCCGAGGTGGAGGTGTCCGGCGCGACCGTCGGCGAGGTGCTCGATGCGGTCTTCCACGCGCATGGCGACCTGCGCGAGCGGATCACCCAGGACGGCGACCTGCGCCGCTTCGTCAACGTCTACGTCAGCGGCGAGGACATCCGTTTCCAGGACGGCCTCGAGACGAGAATCGACGAGGGCGACGAGGTGACGATCCTGCCCGCCGTCGCCGGCGGCTAGCAGCGCCCGCCCGAACTTCGGCTGACTTGATGACCCTATAGGCATTAAAAGGCAGCAGAAGTCGATGAGGCCACCGGTAGTGATCCTCTGTGGCGGGCGCGGCACGCGCCTGCGCGAGCGCACCGAGACGGTGCCGAAGGCGCTGGTTGAGATCGGTGGCCGGCCGATTCTCTGGCATGTGATTGGGATCTACGCGGCGCAGGGGTTCGAGCGGTTCGTCCTCGCCACCGGCTATCTCGGCGAGGCGGTCGCGGATTTCGTGGCGGGGGAGGAGTGGCCGGGGCTCTCGGTCGAGTGCGTGGACACCGGCGTCGACACCCCGACGGGGGGGCGGCTGGCGCTGCTGGGTGAGCGGCTCGGCGACGAGCGCTTCTGCGCCACCTATGCCGACGGCGTCGCCGACGTCGACCTCGGCGGATTGCTGCGCTTCCACGAGGAGCACGGCACTCTGGCGACGATGACCGTGGTGCGACCGAACCTGCAGTGGGGTGTCGCGGAGGTGTCGGCGGACGGCGCGGTCGAGGGCTTTGTCGAGAAGCCGCGCAGCGAGCACTGGGTCAACGGCGGTTTCTTCTGCTTCGAGCCGGGTGCGCTCGAGTACCTCGACGAGCGCAGCGTCCTCGAGCGCGAGCCCCTGTCCCGGCTCGCGGCCCACGGGGAGCTGCGCGCCCACCGCCACCACGGCTTCTGGGATTGCATGGACACCTACAAGGACGCGGTCGTGCTCAACGACCTCTGGGCCGCCGGCAAGGCGCCCTGGCCGACCTGGTCTGCGTCCGCGGCGACGACGTCGTGAGCCGAGCGCTGGTTACCGGTGGCCACGGCTTCGTCGCCTCGCACCTCGCCAAGGCGCTGCTGGAGCGCGGCGACTCGGTGCGGGTGCTCGACCGGCCGGCTCCGCGGGAGGCCGACGTCGGTGGCGAGCGGATCTCTGCCCTCACCCTGCTCGGGATCGCCGACGAGGTCGAGGTGGCGGAGGGCGACCTGCGCGACCGCGACGCGGTGGCGGCGGCCGTCGCCGGCCGCGACGCGGTCTTCCACCTCGCCGCGCAGACGATCGTCGGTGTCGCGCGCCACTCGCCGCTGGA
Organism: Solirubrobacterales bacterium; assembly: GCA_036276735.1. Taxonomy (GTDB): domain Bacteria; phylum Actinomycetota; class Thermoleophilia; order Solirubrobacterales; family 70-9; genus VRUE01. Next base: position 53,921 of record DASUOH010000012.1, read on the forward strand.
GACCTTCGAGACCAACGTGCGCGGGGCCTGGCACGTCTTCGAAGCCTGCCGGGACCACGACGTCGCCCGCGTCGTCTTCGCCTCCTCGGACAAGGCGTATGGGTCGAGTCCCGAGCTTCCCTACCGCGAGGACTTCCCCTTGCGCGCCGCCTACCCCTACGACGCCAGCAAGGCCGCTGCCGACATCGTAGCCCGCAGCTACGCCAGCGCGTACGGGGTGCCGCTCGCGGTGACCCGCTTCGCCAACGTCTACGGCGGCGGCGACCTCAACTTCTCGCGGCTCATCCCCGAGGCGGTAGTCGCGGTGCTCGAGGGTCGGGCACCGCAGATCCGCTCCGACGGCAGCCCGGAGCGGGACTTCCTTCACGTCGACGACGCCGTCGCGGCTTACCTGGAGATCGCCGCGGCGCTCGGTCGCGGCGCCGGGGTCGGGGAGGCGTTCAACGCCGGCGGCGAGCGCCCCCATGCCGTGCGCGAGGTGGTCGAGCTGATCGCCGCCGAGGCGGAGACGGACGTCGAGCCCGAGTACCTCGGTCGGGGGAATCTGGACGGCGAGATCGACCGTCAGTTCGTCGATTCCTCGAAGCTGCGGGAGCTGACCGGCTGGCGCCCGAGGGTGGAGCTCGCGGACGGTTTGCGCCGCACGCTGGAGTGGTACCGCGCCCATCCCGAGGCGCGACCGAGCCGCGAGGCCACCCGGTTAGATGGTTGATTCCACAACCCCGCACACCCGGATGACGCACGTGGCACTGCGCATCTCTGCGTCCTCGGGCTTGCCTTTGGCACCACCAAAGGCTGCGCCCTGCGTCCTTGGTCTGCTTCGCCACATGCGCCCCCGGTCACACGGCGTCGTGGAATCAACCATCTAGGCTGAGCGCCATGTGCGGCCGCTTCACCGTCACCGCGAAGGACACGAAGACGATCGCCGACCGCTTCCAGGTCGAGTTGGAAAAGTCGCTGGAGCGAAGCGGCTCGGGCGAGGTGCCGGCGCCGACGAAGGAGCGGGTGAGGAAGGCCGAATCGGCGCTTGGCCGCTTCAACGTCGCGCCGACCCAGGAGGTGTTGACGGTGCGCTCTTCTCCCGATCCCGAGGAGGCGGCGCACGGCGAGCGCGAGGCGCGACTGATGCGCTGGGGCCTCGTGCCGCGTTGGGCCAAGGACGTCAAGGTCGGCTACAAGATGATCAACGCGAAAGCCGAGAACCTGACCTCCAGCCGCGCCTACTCGCCGCTGGTCGGCAAGTTCCGCCACCGCTGCCTGATCGTCGCCGACGGCTTCTACGAGTGGATGAAGGCCGAGGACCCCAAGCAGCCGCGCCAGCCGTGGCGCTTCACCGTCGACGGCGGCGAGCCGTTCGCCTTCGCCGGTCTCTGCACGCGCAAGGAGTGGGAGGTCGAGGAGGACCGCGGCTACGAGGACGGCTGGCTCTACACGTGCACGATCGTCACCACGACGCCGAACCAGGTCGTGGGGAAGGTCCACGACCGGATGCCGGCGATCCTGCCGGGGCCGGAGGCCGAGGCGGCCTGGCTCAGCCCCGACCTCGACGCCCGGGACGCGATCGAGCTCTGCGCTCCGCTGCCCGCAGGGCGGATGGAAGGTGCACCGGCCAATCCGAAGCTGAACAAAGTGGGCAAAGGGACCGAGGGGCCGGAGCTGCTCGTCGCGCCCTGAGCGGAGACTGCCCTAGCCGAGCGAGCCCGCGGTGCGAACGCTGGCGGCTCCCACCGCGTTCTCCAGGGTGCAGGAGATGGTGGCGGAAGGCGGATCGGTCGTCTTCCAGAACGAGGCAAAGCCGAGCGTGACCGGCTCCTTGGGGCGTCCCTTGGGCAGCCCCCACTGCCAGCCCATCGAATCGGTCCGATGCTCCTCCCAGGTGCCGACGACTCCGCCGAGGTCCGTGTAGGTCTCGAAGGCGTCGCCGAGTTCGAGCGAGGCGTATTCGCCGCCGCTGATGTGGAACTTCAGCCCGACCCGATCGGGGACTTCTTGCTTGGTGAGGCTCTCTTCGCTGGTCGAGCGAGGGAAGGCGCCCCGGTTGTCGCCGGTCCGCGCCAGCTCCGCGCCGCTGGCCCTCATCGTGCAGCCCACCCGGGCCTGGCCGACCGGGGAGCCGGCATCGATTCGCAGCACCGAGGCGAGACGAAAGATCCGTTCGCCGTTGATGTTGTCTTCGGTCATGCGCAGCCCGGCGTCTTCGAGCCGCATCGAGCCGCCGCCCGGGATCTGCGCCGCTTTGGAGTCCGGCAGCGCCGCTTTCGCCGCCCACTCGACGTCGACCCAGGCGCCGCCCGTCTCGTCAGTCGAAGCCAGGGCCGCAACCGCCGTCGCCAGCAGGCCCACGGCGATCACGATCAGCGCCCCACGAGGGGGCCGGGTATCGGCGCTGGCATTCACGGCGCCGTATTAGACAGGACGCGGCGGAGGAAGGCGACAGCGATGATGACGCGCCCGGCAGTGTCCGGTTTCAGTAGATAGGCGACACCTGTGTCGAGACATAGGAGACACCCAATGAAGGGAGCTCTCCTGTGGCGAAGGCGCGGTACCTGGTCGAGGCGCATCTGTTGGAGGGCCGCTCGGTCTCAGAGCTGGCAG
>DASUOH010000013.1:0-77190 GCA_036276735.1 Solirubrobacterales bacterium
CTGCCAGCTCTGAGACCGAGCGGCCCTCCAACAGATGCGCCTCGACCAGGTACCGCGCCTTCGCCACAGGAGAGCTCCCTTCATTGGGTGTCTCCTATGTCTCGACACAGGTGTCGCCTATCTACTGAAACCGGACACTGCTCGGGGCATGCAGCAGTCGAAACGCATGGCCACAGAGGCCTTACCGCCATGCGCTGCCACCCAATCGAGCACGAGCGGGTTGGAGCGGATGCATCCTCGGTCCCACTCGCGGTCCCAGTGGAAAGCATCCCGGGCCTCTGCGCTCCTATCGGTGATTCCGATAGGAAAGATGCCTGAAGGCCTCGGGCTGTCGTGCATGACCTGCACAGCAGCCCGAGGCGGCAACGGTTGGAGGTCCCGGGCGCCGACCTACAACACCAGAGCGTCTTAACTACCGCTCTGAATCCGGTAGTTAGAGGTATCTGCGACCCAAATAGTTCCGCTGCCATCGACGTCGATGCCATACGGTAGGGAGAATTCGCCGTCTTCCGTGCCAGGGTTACCCGTACCATACCGCGCCAGATATTGGCCCGCGGCGTTGTAATTCTGGATGAGATTGCTGTCGCTGTCGACAAGCCACAGGTTGTTGTTCGCATCGATGTCGATATCGGTTGGCGAAGTCAGCTCGCCGGGTTCGTAGCCATAGGAGCCGAATTGCGTCAGGTATTCGCCTTTCGAGTTGAACTTCTGAACTCGGCTGTTGCCCAGGTCGGCGACCCACATGCTTCCCAGGCTGTCGAAAGCGATGCCGTAGGGCGTGGAGAACTGGCCATTGCCCGATCCTTCCGATCCAACAGACGCCAGATATTTGCCGGTCGAATCGAACTTTTGCACTCGATCGTTATTGCTATCCGTTACCCAGATATTCCCGCTGTTGTCGATGGCAGCGTCGATCGGCCAGTTGAATTTACCCGCCGTCGATCCGAAGGATCCGAACTGCGCCAGATAGTTCCCTTCCGGACTGAACTTCTGCACCCGGTGGTTATTGGAGTCAACCACCCACACGTTGTCGCTGGAGTCGACCGTGATGCTGGTCGGCCAGCTGAACTGCCCCGCCCCCGAGCCTTCGGAACCGAACTGATCCAGCAATTCCCATGAGGGACTGTACTTTTGGATGCGATGAAGCGCCACATCCAGTACCCAGAGGTCCCCTTCGGAGTTGCTCTCGATGTCGAGTGGCTGATTCAGTTCGTTTTCGCCCGTATCCCAGGAACTGAATGCAGTCGAGAACGTCGGTTTTACATTCGTGGAAAACATCCGATCGGCGCCGTAGCTCGTTCCGGCTGAGTTCGTCGCTGCTATCCGGTAGTGGTAGACCATCCCTTTGCTCAGCCCTGAGATCGTTCTGCTCACGGTTACCGGGCTAGTGCCGGATCCGGCAGAACCTGCCGGCACCGGCGCTTTGGTGCCATAGGCGGTCGTGGGGCCGTATTCAAACTGGTAGGTCGTGGCTTTGTTTTCCGGATTGACTTTCGCGTAGAGCGTGGCTTCGGTTTGCCCTGCGGTCGCGGTTTCGGTCGTTACAGACGGGGCGACGGCGGGGGTGTTGAACGTTTTGAGGGCACTGAGCGATTCGCCTTCTTCATTCAAGGCCCGCACACGATAGTAATAAGTCACCCCAGGGGCCAGGCCACTGATTTCCTCTTCCACTTCAACGGCGGTAGTGCCTGAACCGATCCCTTTCGCCGAGGCGGGTACGAGGAGGGAAAGGGAGGACGGCGAGAGGCCGACCGCGAACTGATATGAGGTCGCGAACCCCCTCGGATTGATCGATGCCTGGAGCGTGGCGCTGTGGGCGGACACCCCAGTTGCGGCGCCCAGACTGATCGTCGGTCGCATCGAAAGCGAGAATGCGCCCACATCTAGAAGCGGCTCCTGAGTTCCGTCTTCAGAGGTGTCACTCCATTCGAGGTTTCCCGATTTCACGATCGTGTCGCGGATATCTTCCACATCGGCCCGCGTGGTTGGATCGTCCTCGCTGGCTAGAATCGCCGCCGCGCCGGCGACATGTGGAGACGCCATCGAAGTACCTTCCCACGTGAAGTACTGGCCGCCGGGGAAAGTCGATTTGATTCCGACGCCGGGCGCGGCGACGTCGATGAGAGGACCGTAGTTGCTGAACGAAGCCAGCGGATCTTCGCCCGATCCGGGCGAGCCATCCGCGTCGTCAAGGGCGGACACGGTGATCACGTCGGGATGGTTGCCGGGAACGTACCTTACGAGTTCGGACGCGTTGCCCGCGGCTGCCACGTGCACGACGCCGGCTTTGATCGACGCTGCCATCGCGACATCGAAGGCCAGGCTGTTTTCTATGGACGAGTAGCCCAGGCTCGCGTTTGCGACCTCTATCTGATCTGCCCTGGCCGTCACCCAGTCGACGCCAGCGATGTACTCGGATAGAAGGCCAAAGCCTGTGTCATCGACGACTTTGACACTCCACAGCCTGGCGCCGGGTGCGATGCCGACGACCCCGAAGGAGTTGTCGATCGCCCCGATCGTGCCCCCTACGTGCGTTCCATGACCGTATGTGTCTCCGCCTCCTTCCACGCACGTCGGTGGATTGCCACCGTTGCAATTGACTTGCGAGACCACATTAAGATCCGGGTGTTCGGCGTCGATGCCCGTGTCGAGGACAGCGACGTCGGCGTCTACACGGAGATCGTCTTCTTCGTCGATGTCGAGGCTTTCGTTGCCGAGGGCGAAGGTCCGTTCGATTCCGGTGGGCGTTTCCTGGGCGGCAACTCCACCGCGTGCATCAGGCTCGACCGAGGCGACCTGCGGATCCTTGGCGACCGCCTTCGCCTCGCCCGGCCGCAGCTCGGCGGCATAGCCCTTGAGCGCGTGCCGGTATATGAGACTGATCCGGGCATCGCGATTCTCGGCATGGCGCTGGGCGACTGCACCGGGGTGCTCGACCGAATCCTTGAGAACGACGATGTAGTGGCCGGGGATCGTGCCCGACTGCGCGCTCGCGGTCGCGGCCGTGAGAAGGGTGAGAGCGGCGATCAGAGCCGTCATCGCAGGCAGGGTTCGGGACCATGTCGCCCTTCGAATCCTCACGACCGTCGCGCTCATACCGCTCCCCCTTCTCTTTGCCCTCGCCCCAAACGGGGCCCCTTGCGACAGTCTCAAGCCCCGCCGGACAATCGCTCCCTGCCAGTGTGGTCACTGGCAGGCGCAAAATGCGCCATCTTGTGGAGGGCAAGCGCGACTTCTATCTCGGCTCGACAGGAGGAGAGAGCTCGATCGAGGCACTCCTCGATTCTCTGCAAGCGATTGGCAACCGTGTGCCGATTCACTCCGAGGGCGGCGGCTGTCGAGGAGATGTTCTGTTCGGCGGCGAAGTAAGCGCGGAGCGTGTCACACAAGGTCTCACTGTCGCGCTCGGTCTCGAGCGGCGCGAGATAGATTTGCTGCAGGGACGTAGTCAGTAGATCGTCCTGCAGCGCCGAGGCGAGCACCGCCACGTCTGCGTAGCGGACGATCTGCTCAGAGCTCCGCAGGGCGACCGGCAAAGCCGCCAGCGCCTGACGGTGGCTGAGGCGCCAGCCGCAGGTCCCGGCCGCCGGCTCGCCGATCGACAGCTTCGCCCTCGCCGGCCACCCCGAGCCAAGCACGTCGATCGTCCCTGGCGTGTCCAGCGGCTTTCGACCGCCGAGCCAAGCCCAGACCGTCAGCCCGTCGGGGCGAACGAGGAGTAAGCGGCGGTCGAGGGTGGCCGCGAGGGAGCGCAAGGCATCGAGGGACCCGGGTCCGCAGGCCACCAGGCCGAGATGGTGCGCGTCGAACTCATAGCCGAGCTCGCCTTCGTCCACGAGCTCTCCGGCGATGAGTCTCTTGACCCGCTCGACTCGTGCGTATTCCGGAGCGCGATGCCTCTCTTCCTCCTCGCGTGTGTAGGCCTCGGTAATGGCGACGACGACCCGGTCGAACAGGGCAGCGTGGGCCCTGGAGAGCCGGTGAACCTCGCTCATCTCCAGGTGGCGAGTGGCTCTGGCCTCCCGCATCACGAAGTCGGCCAGCAGGGTGTAGCCGGCGAAGTAGCGGCGCAACACGGTGTCTAGGCTGACGCCGGTCCGGGCGGCCTGCCCAGCTTGCGAGATGAGGGCGGGGGGTACTCGCCGGCGGCGGAAATCCCCGCTCTCCACGGAGGAGATGCCATAGTCGACCGCGGCTGCGACCGCCGCGCGTAGGCCGGCGACGTACTCAGAATCGCCTTCCTCTGTGGGGTCGGAGACCGAGTAGATCCTGGTCAGGATCGCCTGCTCGATTTCCCCGCGCCGCGCCGAGAGGCGCTCGGAGAGAGAGATCGTCTTCGCCAACGCCGGCAAGACGGCTCCTCACCCCCGGGTCGCGCAGCTGCGCGTCAGGGTCGAGGAGAGCCGCTGGCCCCCGACGAAGGCAAAGCTCGCCCGGGCCAGGGGGAAGATCGCCCGCGTGAAGCCCTCCGGAGCCGGGCAGCTGGCCGAGAGGAAGCTGCGCCGCTCGCCTCTGTGGCGGAAGCGGCGCGAGAGCCGCATCTGGACCTCGACGATCGAGCCCCAGGCCCGCAGCGAGGCGGGAAGCGTGGCGGCCAGGACGCTGCCGTAGCGCCCGCGGCCCGCGGTCGAGAGGCCAAAGGGGATGACAAAGGAGCTGGCAAAGGGAGCGGCCGAGTAGATCTGGGCCCAGAGGACGGGCCGTTTGCCCTGGCGGCCGTTGAAGATGAGCATCTGGCCGCGGGCGAGGTAGCTTTCCTGTTCGCCGAGGGTGACCAGCGCCGAGAAGCTCCCTCTGCCGACCAGCGCCGGGCGGCAGTTGGCGAGGGCGCGAGCGGTCGAGGCGGGCTGGATCTTCGCGTAGGGGCAGGTGGGCAGGCCGGTCAGGTCCAGGTGCCCGGCCCGGTTGATCTCGATCCGAAGCGCCTTCAGCTTCGGCGGTTGCGCCCCGTCGGTGCTGGCGACCCTCCAGCCAACTGAGACCGAGATCGGCGCGTCCTGGGTGCGCGGCAGCCGGCGCGGGGAGAAGCTGCCCTGCACGTCGACCCGCAGGCTGCCCTTCTGGGCGATCTCTGAGGCGCTCGCCGGCCCGCCGGCGGCGGCGGGCGTGGCGGCCGTCGCAGCGGCCGGCTCACCGCCACCGCCGCTCCGCGCGCCGGTGGCGGCGCTCGTCTCGTTAAGAGGCGGCGCGGGCGGCGCGTTGGTCGCCGCCCCGGGCGGATAGGCGTAGAGGCTGGCGCCCGAGGTGTTGCCCGAGGTGACGTAGACGCGTCCCTGGATGACGTCGTTGATCGTGTTGTCGACGGCGAGGCCGACCGGGGCGCCGTCGATCACGTTGTGCTTCAGGTGGCCTTTGTAGGTGCCGGCGGCGTCAAAGACCTGGATCGTGGACTGCGGGCGCTCGGTGAACGGCGAGCTGATCCGCTCGGCGACGTATAGGTGGCCGCTGACGTCGTCCACCGCGACGGCGGCGTCGCGCAGGGAGCGAAAGCCGCCCGGCGGGCCGGAGATGACCGCCGCCGGCGTCGTCGTGCTGGTCGCGGGGTCAAAGACCTTGACGGTGTCGGTGGCGGCGTCGGGCACGTAGAGGCGCCCGTTGGTCGCCGAGAAGCGCGAGACCGCAACCCCGTAGCCGTCGGTCAGGCTGCCGAGGCCGATCGTTTGGAGGAGGGTGCCGTCGGCGCCGTAGACGGCGAGGTGGTCGCGCCGGTTGACGTAGAGCGCGTCGGTGGCGGTGTTCACCGCCACCCCGGTCGCCTCGCCGGGGTCAATCGACTCCTCTGAGACGTATTCGGTCGCGGCGCCGGGCGGGTAGGCAGAGGGCGTGAAGCGCGACACGGCGCCGTGGTAGCGGTTGACGTAGAGGCGCCCCTCGGAGTCCACGGCAAGGCCGCAGGGGCCGTTGTCGGGGTCGGCATTGGCGAGCTGGGTCCTGTAGGTGGGGGCCGCGCTGAAGACGTCGACGGCGTCGTGGTAGTAGTCAGAGAGGTAGACGTTGCTGGCCTGATCGACGGCGAGCCCGCAGGGACCGCTGAGGCCGCCGAGCGGCGGCACCCCGACCGTCGGGGAATAGACGAAGAGGGGATCGTCAAAGGCCGCCTGAGCGCCCGGCGCGCCGGCCCCCATGGCTGCCGCCAGGGCGCATAGCGCCCCGGCAAGAGCTCTCCTGGACCTCATCGCTTCCTCCCTTTGTCTGATCCATTGCCCTTGCCCCGCGCCTTGCCCTTGCCCTTGCCCGGGCAGCGCCCCCGCAGCACGCTCTGAAAGACCGAGCCGAGGTTGTTTTGGCCGAGCGCCCTGACGCTCGCCCGCGGTGGGCGCTTGCAGACGTTGGCCGAGTTCTGAAGCAGGCCGCGGCGGCCGCCCGCGAGGGTCATCACGAAGCGCTCCAAGGGCTGATCGGGGAGCTCGGTGAAGAGCGCCATGATCCCGCCCCGCTTGGTCGGCCCGATCTCCCCGCCGAGGACGATGCGGATGGCGCCCGCATGGAGCGAGGCCACCAGGTCGGGGAGCTTGCCGGAGGAGGAGCGCAGGTAGACGTCGCCGCGCAGGGGCTCCTCGAAGAGCGGCGTATGGGCGACGGCCGAGCCATAGACCGACTCGGGCGGGCAGCGGTCGGCGTCGAACTGGACCCGCGTGCAGATCGCCCTGATGTGGTTTTGGGCCAGGAACTGGGAGCGCGGCAGCTCGACCGCGATCTCCTTGAGGTTCGAGTCCCCCGGACCGCGGGCGGCGAAGGTGGCGCGCAGCTGCGGATAGGCGCCGCGACGGCTCGGGCCGCGCAGGCGGATCCCCAGCTTGGGCTTGAAGCCCAGGCTGAGGCAGTTGAGCAGCTGGAAGTGGCGCGAGGAGATGGCGAGGGTGTCGTCGGCCGCAGTGGCGAAGCTCGCGCCCGAGCCGCCGAGCACAGAGATCAGCTCCGAGGCGGCGCAGCTGGAGGGATTGTGGGTGAACTGGGGGCGGTCCATGTAGATGCGGAGGTCGCGCAGGTGGATCGGGATGCCGGCGAGGATGTGGGGGATCGGATCGGAGGCCTTCGAGTCGATCTCGAGCTGGGCGGTGCGGGGGTCGACCGCGAACGCCGAGCGGACCACGATCGTGCCGAGGTCAAAGGGGCCGACGGTGGCGGGGTTGATCGCCACCAGCGAGAGCGGCCGGCCGTTGTAGGGGCCGGCCAGGTAGATGCGCCCCGAGGCGTAGCTGAGCGAGGAGCCGACGCCGTAGCCCGAGTCGGTGCGCCCCACCTGGCTCGCCGGGCAGGAGGGGTCCGTGGCCTCGGCGAAGCCCGAGCGGCCCCTCGCCGCCGCGATCGCCGCCTCGGGGCAGAAGGGGATGCCGGCAAGCTTGGCGGTGATCCCCTTGGGCAGCTTCAGCGAGTAGGAGACGAGCTCCGCTTCGTGGTCTTGGCGGGCGACGTGGGCGAAGTAGGGGGTGTAGGAGTTGGCGTTGGAGTTGACCGCGCCGGCGACCACCTCGGGGGCAAAGGGCGGCGCGCCCGCCGGGCAGGGCCCGCCACCCACCCCACTGGTTATCTGGGTGGCGGGCGTCGCGCGCACCGCTCCGGCGCCCGCCCACGGCGCCAGGTCGATCGTCGTCACCGCCGCCCCGCAGGCCGGCGGGGTGACCAGGACCGAGCGCTGGCCGGCGCGGAAGCTCAGGCTCAGCTCGGAGTAGGGGAGCTGGGGCAGGCCGTCGAAGCTGGCGAGGAGGTTGCCCGTGGCGGGATTGGGATCGATGCGGCCGGCAACCTTGACCAGGATCCCGCGGCTCGGCAGCTTCGCGACGAGGTAGACCGCGAGGAGCGAGCCGAAGGGGTTCTCGTGCGGCGTGGCGAGGTAGATCGAGCCCTGCAAGAGGTCGGGGAAAAGCGCGGAGCGCACCCTGAAGCTGCCGATCTTGGCGGCGTTGGGGCAGCCGGCGCCCTCGGGGGAGAAGGCGCTCTCGAGCGCATACTGGCCCGGGCTGCAGGAGCCGAGCCCCGCCCCCACCGAGGGGTTGATCGTGACCCCGTCGGGCAGCGCGACCGTCGCCTTCTTGATCGGCGCCGGGGCCCTGAGGGAGGGCGCCGTCAGGCCGCTGTTGTCGACGTTCAGCGCGAAGCTGAAGCCCGAGGGCGAGGAGGCCCGGGTGTTGTCCAGCTGGGCAAGCGGCTTGGGCGCGAACCCAAAGCCGGCGCACGGGCCCATCTCGACCTGGCTGCCGGCGCCGCCATCGGTGCGGCTGACCGCGCTGGCTTTGACCGTGGTGGGCTGCTGCCATGAATCGGCGCTCGCCGAGAAGGACAGGGGGCCCGAGCAGCGATGGGGAAGGGTCAGATAGGCGAGGGAGAGGTTGCCGGTCCCTTCGCCGAGCGAGCATTTGGCCCAGGGGAAGTCGGGCTCGGCTTGGTTGAGGCAGTTGCCGCGTTCCCCGTTATGGGAGACAGCCCACGGCGTCCCCCAGAGGTTCAGTTCGAGGCCACGGAAGTCGAGGGCCTGGGGGACGTTGGCGGCCTCGATCGTCAGAACGTAGGAGCCGTCGGGGTTGGGGCGCAGGCTCTCGTTCAGCACGATCGGCGAGCCGAATGGGGAGAAGCCGAGTTGCGCGGGGATGCCCGGGGCCGGCTCCAGGTTGAAGAGTCCGAAGCGGCGCGTCGTCCCGCCGCCGAGGCTGGTGGCGACCTCGACGGTGCCCACCTGGGTGCGATCGGGGCAGCTCTCGCCGGAGCGGCTGGCTTCGAAGGGGGAGGAGCGAGGGGTGTGGAACTGGGCCAGGCTGCAGGTGGGCACGGCAGCCGGGTTGAGGATGAGGCCGGGCGGCGCTTCGATCCGCAGGTTGCGCAGGTCGCCGTCGGGGAAGGCCAAGCCCGGCTGATCCTCGAATTCGCCGCCCTGGTTGAGGCCGATCGCAAAGGAGAGCTGGTAGGGGTGCGAGCCGGGCCCCGAGGCGCCGCCGCCCCCGTCGGCGATCGCGGCGACCCGGAAGCCGCTGGTCCCCGGCAGAAAGCCGAAGCCCTCGGTGGTGGTGAAGCTGGCGGGGGCGCCGAGGGCGGTCCCCGAGGCGTTGGCAGCCCGCAGCCGGTAGTGATAGGTCGTGGCGGGCGCGAGCCCCGAGATCGCGGCGCGGGCGGGGCGGGGGTCGGTGCCCTCACCCGCCGGCGCAGAAGCGGTTTTGACCACGCTGGCGAAGCTCGCCTGGGTGGAGTATTCGAATTGGTAGCTCGTCGCCAGGCCCTCGGGGTCGACGCTTCCCTTCAGCAGAGCCGAGACCCCCTGGATGTTCGTCGCCGAGACCGGCCCGAGCGTCGGCACGGCCGCTTGGGCGGGACCGGCGGCGCTCAACAGCGCCGCAGCCGCGGCCAGCAGGATGATCGCCTTGCGCCTCACCTGCCCCCCTTCCTCTCCTTGGCCGCTTTCCTGCGCTTGACCTTCTTCCTCACGCACTTGCCCCTGCGCCTCACGTAGCCCTTCTTGCAGCGCTTGCGCACCTTGGGGTAGCGCACCGCCGGGTTGCCAGGGCCCGCGATCAGCGTCGTCAGGGTCGGGTCGACGGGCTCGCTCGGCAGCGGCTGGCAGGCGTCGCCGTTGCAGGCGATCGGCGGCGAGGGGACCGGGAAGCCGCCGCCGATCCGGGCGTCGTAGAGGTCGGCCCCGCCGGGATCGGAGGGCACCAGGGAGCCCCCGGTGAGAAAGAAGGCGTCCGCACCGTCCGCGGAGGCGTCGGCGAAGGAGGAGCCCCCCGTGGTGTGGCCTTCGGAGATCAGCGCAACGCAGCCCGGCGCCCTGGTGCAGGAGCCGGTCCCCTGAGCCTCCCACTGGTAGACGTCGGGGCTGTTGTTGGTGTCGGAGAGGGCGAGCGCGTCGCGCGACTCGAAGAAGACGCGCCGCCCGCCGGCGGCGAGCGCGCGGGGCTTGTAGGTCTGGATCGAGCCGGGGGCGGCGCCGTTGGCGATCGCGCCGGGGACGCCGGAGGGGCCGAGCGGGCGGGCGAAGGTCGGGTTGCAGGAGAGGCAGATCAGCCCGCTGCCGGCGTCATGGAGGTAGACCTGGGTGTCGGGGGCGCCGGTGAGGAGATCCTTGTTGTCATAGCCGGTCAGCGAGGCGCTCGAGAGAAAGAGCACCTTGGTGCCGTCGGCCGAGACCCGGGCGGTCCCGGTGGCGGGCGGGTAGTTGGAGGCGTCGGCCGCGTCGGCGACCTTGGTCGTGGCGCCCGAATGCCAGCGAAAGAGGCCGCCGGCGGTGAGGTAGTAGACGACGGCTCCGTCCGCGGAGGCGCCCAACACGCCGAGGACACCGCCGCCGGGAGTGAGGTCGGTTGCGGCGCCCGCCCCGGCAGCGAGGTAGCGCCACAGGTGCCCGGCCTTGGTGAAGTAGGCGACCTGGCCGTCGCCGGAGGCCGTCTCGAAGCTCCCCCCTCCCCCCGCCGCGGCGTCGACCTGCTTCGTGGCGGCGCCCTCGCGCAGGTGGAGGTTGCCGCCGAGGGTGAAGTAGAGGCGCGATCCGTCGGCCGAGACGGCTCCCGATTGGGCCGCGAGGACGGCTCCCGGCGTGCCCGTGCTCTGAGCGGGGAGGATGTTGACCAAGGTCAGGCCCTGGCCCTGGGCGTAGCGGTAGAGGTTCTGCTGGGCGGGGTCGCAGCCCTCCCCCAGCGCCGCTTCGGTCGCGTCGGCGGTGAGCGCCGCGCAGCTGGAGAGGACGGGGTGGCGCAGGTCGGGCGAGTAGCCGGTCAGACGCAGCTCGAAGTCGCTGGGCTCCAAGGCGAGGAAGCCGGCGTTGGCCGCGCCCAGCAGGGCGGTGTAGGTGGGACCTTCGCGCAGGTAGTAGTTCTGGTAGCCGGCGGGGGCATCGGTGCCGGGGAGGGGCGGGTTGGCGACCGGGCACTCGCTGCCCTCGCCCCGGCAGCGCTCTCCGCTCAGCAGCAGGCCCCTCGCCAGGTCCTCGGAGAAGATCCGGTAGGGGGTCCCTTCCCCATCGCTCGCATAGGAGCTTGAGTAAAGGGGGGCGGTGATGTTCGCGCTGACCCAGCCGGCGGCGGTCCTGGTGGCGAGGTACTGGGAGGCGATCGCGGCGCCCTGCGCGTCGGGGCCGAAGGAAGCCGAGGAGCCGTAGGTCACGGCGCCGCCCGCGGCGGCGCCCTGCAGCACGCCGCCACCGGCGATCGTCCCGGGGGCGGCGACCTCGCCGCCGTTCTTGTCGACCGGGGAAACCATCTCCCAGCCGCGGTCGTCGGGCAGGGCCGGGCCGCCGACGCCATGCGTCTGCAGGGGAAGCGCAGCGGTGACCTCCGTGCCCGAGGAGTTCCTCGCGACCAGCCGATAGCGGTAGGCCGTCTCAGGGCTGAGGCTCGAGAGCTGCAACTGGACGGTGACCGGGACCGCGCCCGACCCCAGCGGGAGGTCGGAGACCGAGGGGGCGCGAGAGGCGCCGGCAAAGGGCTCTTTTGCGGCCGCGAGGTTCGCTTCGTAGGCCGAGCGACTCAAATACTCGACGCGGTAGGTGCTCGCCAGCCCGTTGGGGTTGATCCTCCCGTGCACCCTGGCGGTGGTGGTGAACACCCCCGAGGCCCAGGCTTCGAGGATCTGGGGCGGGGCGGCAGCCGCTGTCGGGGCGGGAGCGAGGAGCCCGACGATGCCCAGGGCAAGCAAGCCGCCGCCCGAGCGCAGGCGGCGGCTTGGCTTTGCGGCAAAGAGCACCCCGCCCGGGCTTTCTTCCTAGCGCCCGCGGCGCTTGCGCTTCTGTGCCTTCTTCGGGCAGCCGGCCGCCCGCACCAACGGGCGCGCCTCGAAGCTCTCCCCGTTGTGGGCGCCCATCTTCACCGTCGCCCGGTTCCTGCCGGCGCAGATGTTGCGCGAGTTGACCAGCAGGCCCTTCTTGCCGCCCTGCATGCGCAGCACCAGCTTGGTGAAGGCGGCGTCGGGGACGAAGTCGAAGGTGTTGCGGATGCCGCCCCGGATCGAGTCGGTGCGCCCGGAGGACTCGATCCTGATCGGCTGCCAGGCCGGCCCGCGCAGGTCGGGGACGAGGTCGGGCAGCTCGTTGTCCGACGAGCGCAGGTAGACCGGCCCGGTGAGGGGGTAGTCGAGCAGCGGCGTGGTCACCGTCGCGGTGCCGTAGACCGCCGCCGCCGGGCACTGGTCGGCGGCGAACTGCACACGGGTGCAGACGGTGCGGATGTGCTCCTGGGCGAGGAACTCAGAGCGCGGCAGGGTTACCGAGATGCTCGCCAGGTTGGCGTCGCCCGCTCGTGGCCGCAGCACCGCGGTCAGGGCGGGGTATTTGCCGCGCTTGGTGCCGCCTTTCAGCCGCAGGCTGAGCCGTGGCTTGAGGCCGAGGCGCCCGCACTCGCCGACCTGGAAGCGGCTCTGCAGGGCGGCGCTTTGGCCGAGAGTCGAGAGCAGCCGGCCGCCGAAGGCCATCGGGTCACAGCTGGTCGGGTTGACGACGAAGTCGGGCCGGTCGAGCTTGACCTGGATCGAGCGCACGTCGAGCGGGATGCCCTCGAGGATCGAGGGGATCGGGTCTGAGAGCGCGGTGATCTGCGCGGTCTTGGGGTCGACGTGCAGAGCGGAGCGGACGACCACCGTTCCGAGGTCGAAGGGACCGGCGGTGGCCGGGGTGACGATAGCCACGCTCAGCGGAGCGCCTTTGTAGGGGCCGGTCAGGTAGGCCTTGCCGGGGGCGTGGTAGGGCGCCGGGCCGGCGCCCGCCGCGGCGACGGCGCTGCCCAGGTAGGAGGCCTGCGGGCAGGAGGGGCTCGCCTCCTCGGCGCGGCCGCTCTTGGCGGCCGCCTCGCCGAGCGCCGCCTCTGAGCAGTAGGGAATGCCGGCCAGCTTGCCGACCAGGCCTGGCGGCGGGGTCAGGTTAAGGGCTGAGAACTGCTGGGAGCCGTCCTCACGGCGCAGGTTGATCACCATCGGGCTGCTGGCGCCGGCGATCGGGGCGATCGTGCCGGCGTCGAAGGAGGGGCTGTTGGGGAGGGCACCCTGCGAGGTCGAGCAGGCGCCGCCTCCCGGCGCCTGCGTTATCGCCCAGGCATCGGACGGGGTCGCCGGCGGGCCCGATTCCGGCGCCGACCATGGGGTCAGCGAGGAGGTCGTCGAGTAGGTGCCGCAGGTGGCCGGGGTGCGCAGCGAGCCTCTTGCTCCGCCGAAGAAGTCGAGGCGGAGGGTTTCGAAGGGCAGCTGGGGATTGTTCTCGAAGGTCGAGGTCAGCTGCCCGGTCTGGGGGTCTGCCTCGACCTTGCCGGCCAGCTTCACCACCACGCCGGACTCGGGGTCGTCGAGGGCGATGTAGAGGGCGAGGAGAGAGTCGAAGGGGTTGTCGAAGGGCTCCGCGAGGTAGACGGCGCCCGGGACCGGGTGGTCGAGCAGCGGGGTGTCGACCTCGACCGTGCCGAGCTTGGAGGCGCTGGGGCAGGTGGCCGCGTCGGCGGTCGTCGTGATCGGCGCGGCGCCGATCGGACTGGTCAACCCGAACTGGGCGATGGAGCAGGCCTGCAGGCCGTTGGCCGAGGAGGGGTTGACCACCAGGCCCTCGGGCAGGGTCACCGTCGTGTCCCTGAGGTGCGCCGTGGCCGGGTCGCAGGTGACCGGCGGCCCCGCCGTGCAGGGGCCGGCCTGGGGCACCGCGAGGTCGACCTCGAGCCCCGAGGGCGAGTCGGCGAGGTTGGTCGTCGGCCGCGCCTTCAGCGTCGGTTTGAAGTCCAGGGCGGCGCAGTTAGCGTTCGGCAGGGGGTCGCCGAAGTTGTCGTGGGAGACGAAGCTCGACCGCGCCGAGCCGCCCATCCAGCCGGTGGCGGCGATCTCGGTGGTGACCGGCCCGTTGCAGGAGGTCGGCAGGCTGAGGAATGGCTCGAGCGGCATGGTCGAGGAGCAGCCTTTCAGCGGCGAGTCGGGGCAGGTGCGCTGGGCGTCGTTGGCGGGGTCGGACGGGACTCCCCAGAACTCGAACTCGACGCCGACCAGCGGCAGCACGATCGGCGCGTTCAGCGACAGCGTCCTGATCCCGTAGTCGCCGCCGGTGCGAACCTCGCCGCTGACGCTGACCATGGTGCCCGAGACGTTGAAGGCAAAGAGCGCCGCGACGCCCTCGGGCGGCTCCATGTTGTAGACGGCGAAGGTGGCCGCCGCGGGGGTGCCCGGGGCCGGCAGGAGGTTGCCGCTCTGCAGGATCGTCACCAGCCCCACCTGGGACTCGCTGGGGCATTCCTGGTTGGTGGCGGCGCCACGGTCGCCCTGCAGCTGGGCGAAGGTGCAGGTGTCGAGCACCTGGGGGTTGCCGACGACACCCGGGGGCAGGTCGACGACGACGTCGTCGAGGTCCTCGATCGCCCACTCGAGCCCTTCGGGGCGCACCATCGTGCTCAGCATGAACTCGGTCGAGCCGCGGTGGGGGTGTGACCCGGCCTGGTTCACCGGTTCACCCGCCTCGTCGAAGACGCCGCCGTCGAAGCCGAAGAGGTCGAAGCGCGCCGGCGGCCCGATGTCGGTCGGGTCGAAGACGTCCGGCGCGCAGCTCGGCGTCGCCCCGCCCCCGCACGCGCCGACGCTCGGGGTCACCGTCCCCGCCGCCAGGCCGGGGTCGGCTTTGGCGACGACGACGATGCGGCAGGTGCCGCCGAGGTTCTGGCAGGCCTCCTGGCCCTCTTTGATCGGCGCGGGGAAGCCGAAGCTGGAGGGGCCGACACAGGTAACCGACTGGGAATCGGGGGTGCTGCAGCTCCATTCGGTGTTGCCGAAGGAGCCGATGACTTTCCCGGCCGTGACGCTCGCCACCTCGAGGCCGGCGGGCAGACTGAGGTCGACCGTCACGGCCTCCGAGGAGCTGGTCGGGACGTCGCCCGTGTTGGAGACGACGATCTGGTACCTGACGTAGGTGCCGGCCGGGATCGCCGTCGAGCCGGGGGTGCCGGTCGCCGGCTCGTAGTGGCTCATCTGCACGCCGAGGGCGGGGGCCGCGGAGGCCGCCGCCGGCGCGAGCAGGCATGCCGCAAGGACGAGGGTGCCGAAGAGGATCGAGAGCCTGCGGGTCATCGTGCCTGCCTCCTGTTGCAGCGCCCGGCTCGAGTCGCGAGCGAGTTTGCCTGTTTGCGCAGCCGCTGGGCCTTCCTGCCGCTGGCCTTCCTAGCCCTTGCCTTGAGGCGCCGGGCGCGCTGGGAGATCCCCCCGCAGCGGCCCTCCCCGCCCGAGTCCCCGGGGGCCTCGAAGGCCGCCGTGCCGGCCCCGGTCGGGGGTGGGGCGGGCGCGACGGGGCCCAGGCAGCTGTCGGCCGAGCCGCAGGGCGCCGCGCCACCCGGCGGCGGTTCGGGGAAGCCGCCGCCGATCCGCGCGTCATAGATGTCGCTGCCGCCGTCGGTGTCCCAGCCGACCAGCCGCTCGTGGGTGATGAAGAGCACGTCGGCGCCCGAGCGGCTGACGCCGACCAGCAGGGCCTCCTTGGGGCCGCCGCCGCCCGAGATCAGGGTGAGCGCGCCGTCGTGCCATTCGTAGACGTCGGGGACGGTGCCGTTGAGGTCGCCGTCGGCGAGCGCGTCGGGGGTGGTGAAGAAGACCCGCTCGCCGTCATCGCTCATCACGAGGCGCTGCTCGCGGTTGACCAGGCCCGGGTGGGGCAGGGAGGCCTCAAAGGCGGTGCCCTCGATGCTGGCGTGCCCCGATGAGGCCGTGCCGGGCGCCTGGCAGGAGACGCAGGTCCAGCCGCCCGCCTCGCTCCAGCGGTAGACGTCGCGGCCCGTGTCCTGGTCTGCCACCGGGTCAAGCCGGGTCGCGACCTGAACCAGCAGGTGCTCGCCGTCGGGCGCCACGAGGCGCATCGAGGGGTAGGAGAGGGTCGTGGAGACCCAGGGGGGCTTCGCCTCGCCGGCGGCGAGCGACCCCAGGTAGTCGAGCGTCGGGCTGCCGCCGTTCAGGCGCCAGCGGTAGAGCTTGGGGCCGGCGGCGGTGGGGCCGTTCAGGACCAGCTGCCCGTTGGCGGCGAAGTAGACGGTCTCGGCGTCGTCGGCGATCCCGATCACCCCGAGGATGTCGGCGACCGAGCCGTCGGCGGGCTCTGAGTCGACGCTGACGAGCCTCAGGTTCTGGTCGCTCGCCGGGTTGGCGCTGTGCGAGTAGAGGTAGAGGTCACTGCCGGGCTGAGTGTCGGCGTCGAGGAGCTTGGCGGTGGTGCGGAAGAGCGCCCGGGAGCCGTCGAGGCTCGCCCACTCGAAGACGTCGCGGGTGCCGTCGTTGGGGCAGGTGGCGGTGCACTCCTCCTCCGAGACCCAGGTGGTCTGGGCGGCGCCCTCGCGCAGGTAGAGCTCGCAGTTGCTGGAGCCGCAGTCGATGGTGTTCCCAGCGGGGCTCTGGAAGAAGATCCGCTCGCCGCCGGCCGAGACGCCGTTGACGGCGTTCTCGGGGACGGCGGCGTCGGCGGTGAGCGGCGCCCCGGCGGGGCTCTTCGATACCAGGGCGAGCGAGCCCTCATGCCAGTCGTAGAGCTTGGAGAAGGCGCCGGCGGGGGCGTCGGGGGTGTGCTGGCCGACGTCGGGGAAGACGACGTGGCCGGCGTCGTCGCTGGTCGAGGCCGAGAAGCCCTGGTCAGTGAGGGCGGTGGGTGAGATCAGCTCATAGCTCACCGGGTCCTCGAGCAGGCTCTCGCGGTAGAGGGCGACTGAGTTGACGGCGCCGCTGCCGGCCGGCTGGTTGGGGTCGAGCGGCTCGGCGGGGCAGTAGGCGCTCTGCAGCGGCATCAGGAAGATGGCGCTGTCGAAGTTCCGCGACGGGAACGATTTCATGCCCTGGAAGATGTTGCCCGAGGAGCAGATCCGCGGGTTGAGGGAGACGGTCCTCCAGCCCGCCTCGCCGCGGCGGCTGACGTAGTTTGCGCAGGGGCCGGCGACCTGGTCCTCGGGCAGGCCCGAGCCGGTGCAGAAGCCGACCGCCTGCCCGTCGGGGGCCGCCGAGGAGGTCGGGAAGGGGGTGTTGTCGACGGTGCCGAGGTTCTTGTCGGCGGGGCTGACCTGCTCGAAGCGCCGCGCCTCGGCCGCCGGCACCGGGTTGGCGCGGGTGGTGAGGGTCTTGGTCACGTTCGATGCCGAGCCGGCCAGGTTGGTGGCGCGCAGCCGGAAGTAGTAGGTGGTGGCGGGGCTGAGGCCGTCGATCACCTGGGAGACGATCAGCGGCGCGGAGCCCGAGCCGATGCTGACCGGGTCGGTGGAGGAGCCGAGCGCCGGCGAGGTCCCGTACTCGAAGACGTAGGCGGTGGCTGATTTGTTGGGGTTGACCGTGCCGACCAGCCGCGCCGAGGTGTCGCCGACTTCGACCGCGTCGACGTTGGAGACGATCGGCGCGACGTGCTCGGTGGAGAAGGCTTTGGGCAGGGTGGTTTTGAGCGAGCCGGGGTCGAGTGGCCGGGAGACCGCGAGCCGCACGAAGTACTGGGTGTTGGCCGAGAGCCCGCCGACCTCCTGGGAGATCGCCTGGGCGCCGGCGCCGGTCGAGAGCTCTTCGCAATCGGGGGCCGCCACGTCGGTCCAGGTGGCCTGGTCGGTCGAGTGCTGGAACCTGCACTCGACCCAGCCGCCTTTGGGGTCGACGCTGCCGCTGAAGGTGGCGGTGGTGTCGGTCTTTACGGTCACCGGGTCGAGGGCCGGCACGGGGGCCGGCGGCGCCGTGGAGCTGAGGACGAGCACGCGGCGGGGGCTTTTCGTAGAGCTCGTGGTCGCGTAGATGTCGCCGCTCTCGGTGTTCACGGCGAGGCCGTTGAAGGCGCCGGCGAGGTCGGCGCCGGCGAGGCTCGTGTCCTCGAGGCTGGCGTCGGCGGGGTCGAGCTCGATCAGCTTGGGGTTCTCGAGCGCGGTGCCGCTGAGCGCGAAGACGAGGCGGTTGCCGCCCTGGGTGGCGAGCACCTGGTTGGGGGCGTTCGTGGTGAAGGCGGCGAAGGTGGCGGCCCCGAAGACCGAGGCGGTGGTGAGGGCGGGGTTGAATTTCAGCACCCGTTTGTTGCCGGCGTCGATCGCGTAGAGGTTGCCGGCGGCGTCGAAGGCGATGCGCTGCGGGCTGCCGATCGCGAACTGGCCGAGGCCCTTGCCCGCGACGCCCGCCCTGCAGACGGCGGCGGCGGTGCTGGTGCAGGTCTCAAGGGCGCCGCCGTCGCGGGGGGTCTCGACCGCGACCGAGGGGCTGCCCGAGCTGACCGCGAGGCCGGTCGGGGAGGAGGTCATCTGGGCGACGTTGGTGTCGGCAAAGCGGGTGCCCCCGAAGGCGATCGCCCAGGGGCCGCCGGCGGGGCCGGAGACCGCGATGTCGCCGGGGGCGATGTTGGAGAGCGCCTCGAGCGCTGCCTGGAGGGTGGCGGCCGAGGCGTTGAAGGCGATCGGCGCGGTGGTTTGGGGCGTGGTCGAGTCGGGCGCGGTGAGGGCGAAAGAGAGCGTGAAGGTGCCACCGGTGGTGTTGGCGCCGAGGGCGACCGTCTGCTCCTCGTTGCCGGGGTTGTTGCCGGCGCCGGGGGCGACGGTGAGCACCGTGCCGGCCCCGGTGGCGGCGGCGGTGGCGGCCTGGGAGATGTCGATTTTGGCGTTGGAGAGCGCGGTGATCGTCGTGCCGGCCGGGATCCCGGTGGCGGTGATCTCCTGGCCGACGGCGAAGGCCCTGCTGGTCGTCACCGCCGCGGTGATCGATTTGGAGCCGTTGGTGACGGTGCCGGTGCCGGTGGCGCCGCTGTCGACGACCCCGTGGCCGTAGGCGGCGAGGAAGCTGCCCGAGGAGTCGAACCTCTGGATGCGGCTGTTGACGGGTTCGGGGACCCAGACGTCGCCCGCGGAGTCGATCACCGGGTTGCCCAGCGCGTTGGCGAGGCCGTTCGAGGCGGCGAAGCGCCCACCGTCAGAGCCGGCCGCGGCCGCGGCTTTGCAGTCGGCGGCGGCTTCGCAGATCTCATAGCCCCCGACCTTGCCGGGAACCGTGGTGGCGATCGTCACCGTTTTGGGGCCGGTCAGGCCGGTGCCGCTGGCGACGATCTGGGCGACGTCGGCGTCGGCGAGGGCGCCCTGGAAGGTGACGGTATAGGGGCCGCCTGCAGGGGCGCCGCCGCCGGGGTTGGCCGAGGTGACGCTGACGTTGCCGGCGCCGATCGTCGGCAGCGCCTCGAGCTCGGCCTGCAGCAGCGCCGGGGAGGCGTTCCAGGGGATGTCGTGGCCGACGATCGAGCGGTTGGTGCCGTTGGAGGTCGCGGGGGCCGAGAGGGTCAGGGTGCCGGCCGCGAAGTCGACCGCGGTGATAGTCGCGCCGGCGGTGGGGATGCCGGTGCCGGTCAGGACCTGGCCCACCGCCCACCTGCCGCTGCTCGTCGTGACGTCGCGCAGCACGTTCGAGCTGGCGGTCGTGGTGGCGGTTCCCCCGGCGCCGGTCACCTGGCCCGAGAATTCGAGCCTGAACTTGCCGCCGGTGCTGGCGCCGAGCGTGACCGTCTGTTTCTCGCTCGTGCCCGGCACGTCGCCCGGTTTGCCGCTGAGGACGACGTCCCAGCCCCAGGCGCGGACGAAGTTGCCGTCGGCGTCGAACTCGCTGACCCGGCGGTTGCCGGTCTCGGTGACGTAGACGTGGCCGCTCGACTGGTCGACGGCGACGCCGGAGGGCTGTCCGAGCTGGCCGCCGTTGGCGCTGGTCTTGCCGAGGCCGGCGAACCCGATTTGGGTGAAGGTGCCGAGCCCTTCCTTGCACTGGACGGCGACGGTGCAGACCTCAAAGCCGGCGAAGGGACCGCCGGAGCCCTGCTCGAGGGTCGATGCCGAGGCCGAGATCGGCGGCGTGCCGCTGAGCTGGGACCCGTCGACCGCGATCTGAGGGACGTCGGTGCCGCCCAGCGCTCCGACAAAGCGGACGGTGAGGTCCCCCCCGGGGGAGCCGACCACGACGTTGCCAACCCCGATCGAGGGCATCGCCTCCAGCGCGGCCTGGACCGTCGCGGCGGAGCTGCCCATCGCGAACTCCGCCGAGTCCGGCCCGAAGAAGAGCTTGAAGGTGCCGCCGGTGGCGCCGGCGAAGGAGATCCGCTGCCGCTCGTCGCGGCCGAGCACGTTCTCCCCCCAGAGGCGTTCGAAGTCTCCGGCGGGGGCGAACCGCTGCAGGCGTTCCGGCGAGCCCGTGGCCAAGTTCCCGTCGACCACATACACGGTGCCTTTCGCGACGCCGCCGGCACCGGTGCTGTTGACCGCGACGCCGTTCGGGTTGCCGATCTGCCCCCCGATACGCGGCGAATCACTCGAGCCGCTCGTGCCGAAGCCGCTGACCAGCACCTTGGCCTGGGACAGGGGCGCAAGGACGAGCAGGCCGATCGCGATCAGGCCCGCGGCCAGGAGCCCAGCCCTTCCCCGGCCCGTGGTCGATCCCGCAGGCGCTGCCTTCGCGTGGCTTCTCACGTAGCTCTCTCCTTGTCCCGTGAGCCCTCTGCCAGCCGCTCCCTGTGGCGGCCCTCCCTTGGGCTCGGTTATCCCTGTGCTGCTTCCCTGCCCGCCCCAGAAGGCGAAGCGTCACGAGACTGTAAACAAGAGCCTTTTTATTGTCAAGGAGAAGTTTTCAAGAGAAAGGTGTTTGTTTCTCCGTTCCGGGTTGCTAGTCGCGCTCGGGGTAGATCTCGTCGATCGTGACGAGGGCGCGATAAGGCGCCCCGGCGGCGCTCTGGATTGCCGCGCCGCCGCCTGCGAGGCGATCGACTACAGCGACGACAGAGGCCACCTCAAGGCCCTGCTCGTGGATGCGCTCGATCGCCTTTACGGTCGAGCCGCCACTGGTGACGGTGTCCTCGACGACGAGGACGCGGGCGCCTGGCTCGACCGGACCCTCGACCCAGCGCTGCAGGCCGTGCTGCTTGCGCTCGGAGCGGACGAAGAAGCCGACGAGGTCCTGACCCTCAGGTACAGCTAGAGCCGCGCAGGCGGGTGGGATCGCCGCGGTGGCGGGACCACCGACGGCGGTCGCGCCGGCCTCCACCGCCGCCGCGGCGATCAGCTCGCCGGCGGCGCGGAAACCCGCCGGGCGCAGCAGGGCGCGACGGGCGTCGACGTAGTAGTGGGCGGTGGCGCCACTGGCCAGGGTCACCTCGCCGAGGATCAGCGAGTGCTCGCGCAGCTCGACGAGCAGGGTGCGCCTGGCGGCCTCGAGGTCGGTCATGAGCTTCAGGCCTCGTCGGCCAGGCGCTGCACGACGGCGGCGAACTGACGAAGATCGTCGAGGCGATCGAGCGACGCGAAGACGCTGCGGTCGTCGATCTCCAGATAGAGATGGACGAGGATGTTGCGCTGTCGAGCCGCCTGCCCCAACCGTTGCGCCAGCTCGTCGGGCAGGACGCCGGCCTCGCCCAGCGCCGCGAACACACCGGCGTAGTCGGATGGCGGAGGCACGGACTGCTCGCTGACGAGCTGCGCACCGAGATCGATGCACGCCTGGATCGCCAATTGCAGCCACCGCTCCGTCATGGCGCGCAGCTCGGCGTCGGCGAGATACGCCGCTTCGCCTTTGGCACGCACCGCGTCGAGGCGCTCGATCGTCTGCTCGAGGCGCAGGATTCGCGCCTCGACCCGCTCAGCGTCGACCAAAGCGGCCCTCCGCGATGCGCCGCCGAACGCCATGACCGAGCTCAGTCCGCAGCGACGCCGTGTCCAGGTACTCGAGCAGGGCGCGCGTCTCGAGCCTGACTCGCTCGGCCGGGTCCCGCTCCAAGAGGCGGCGCCCGTCGCGAATCGCTCGGTGCCGCAGCAAAGGCGTCGCGTCGTTGAGGAGGACGATGTCGACTTCGCCCGTTCCAAGGGCCCGCGCCGCAGAATCCATCAGGTTCAGGCGCAACCCCGCTCGGCGGGCGGGATCGAGGCCCGGGTCATGCCAGATGCCGACGTCGACGTCGGAGAGCGGACCGGGCGATCCGGCGGCCTGCGAGCCGATCAGCATCGCGGCGACCACCGGGTCGCGGTCCAGTGCTTCCGCGAGCCGCTCGCGGGCCGCGCCATCGATCGGCGGAACCCGCGCACGCTCGTCGACGACGGTCATGCTCACATCGTCGCGAATCGAGCGGACCAACACCAGGCCGGCCCGCCCGACTCGGAACTAATCCAGCGCTTCGCGGAAGCCCTGGCGCCAGCTGGGGTAGCGGGGCTGCCAGCCGAGCTCGCGCTTCGCCTTGGCGTTGGAGGCGCCGCGCAGCTGGGTGGCGTTCGCGGCCACCGCCCGTCCGGCGACCAGCTTCGCGAGCCAGACCGGCACGCGGCGCGGCGGCTTGGCGCCGAGCGCCTCGGCGTAGACGGGCACCCACTCACGCATCGCCGCCGGCTCGTCGTCGGCGACGTTGTAAACCCCGGGCGATCCCGCGCTTAGCGCGGAGACGGTCGCGCTCGCCGCGTCCTCGACGTGCAGGAAGGAGAAGGTCCCGCTCCCCTCACCGACGATCGGCAGCCGGCGGCGTCGCGCTTCGTCGGCCTGAAAGCCGTTCGGGGCAAAGTGGGTGCCCGGGCCGTAGAACCAGCCGTAGCGCAACACGACTCCCTCGACGCCCTCAGCCTCCGTCACCTGTCGCTCGAGGTCGAGCAACGCCCCCACCGCCTCGCCAAAGGGCGGCGGCGCCTCCTTGTATAGGGCCGCCTGCTCGTCCTTGACCCAGCCGCCGACGGGCTCGTAGAAGAAGGCGACGCTCTCGGCGACCATTCGCCGCGCCCCCGCCTTCCGCGCGGCCTCGATCAGGTTGCGCGTCCCCTCGGTCCGCACGCGGTTCGTCGGCCCGATCGGGTCCTTCTTCCAGTCCATTCGGTCGGGCAGGGCGGTGAGGGCGTGGACCACGGTCTCCGGACGCGCCGACGTAACGGCCGCGGCCAATGCTTCGCGGTCGAAGACGTCGCAGACGACCGCCTCAGCCCCTGCCCCCTCGATCTCCTCCGCCCGCTCCCGCCGCCGCGTCATCCCGGTCACCTCGTGACCGGCCTCTACCAGCTGGCGCACCAGCGGCCTGCCGAGCGCCCCGCTCGCCCCGGCGACGAAGACCCTCACTCTGCCTCCCTCGCCCCTTCCGGCCGCAGCCGTTCAGAAGCGCGAGCCAGCCAAGCGGCCCCCGCGGCCCCGAAGGCAAGCAGCAGCGTGTCGGCCCAGCCGCGCCCCTCGCTGCGCGCTTCCCCAGTGTCGAAGGCGTGGTTGAGCGCGTGCGCTCCGTACCAGACCGCCCCCAGCCAGAGCAGTGGCGCCCGCCAAGACGGCCGTACGACCGCAATCCCGACGGCGACTCCGAAGGCCAGGAAGAACGAACCCACGTCGCCGATGTAGTGAGAGTTCTGGACGCCGTAGCGGCCGATCTCCTCGAAGAAGGTGCCGGGCGCAAGCAGGGCCAGCCCACCCATGGCGACGTGGTAGGCAGCGATCGCCGCCAAAACAGCCCTCAGAGCGCGCTCGCTCATGGCGGCGAAGCCTATTTGGAGGGGAGAGATTGCGCCTCTCGGTCCTTTACCGAGACATGCATGCTGCCGAGACCACCGCTCCGTTGGAGTCGGTGTACCGTGATTGCGGTACACTGACAGCCATGCCGGCGAAGAGCCCACGCGTTCAAGTCACCGTCGATCCCGCCCTGGAGGCGGCGATGGCCGAAATCGACCCCAATCCGAACAGCAAGTCGCGCCTGATCCGCGACTTGGCCTTGCGCGGAGCTGAAGTCGCGGCAGAGGACAGGCGGCGGCATGCCGAAGCGACGGAGACGCTTTTGAAGATCGCACGCGGCGAGATCGAGGTAGATCTCACCGGGGCACAGGAAGCCTGGGAAGAACGCGAGGCCGAAGTCGAATGAAGCCACCGGGCTCGGGGGTTCCCCTTGTCGTCGATACCTCCGCTTGGATCCGCCACCGCAATGCGGCCTCTCGAGCGTATTGGGAAGCTGCAGCTCGAGATGATTTGCTCGTCTCCTGCCCGGTAGCTGCCTTGGAGATCCTCCGAGCCTCGGCAAACGAGAAGGAGTTCCAAGTCCTGGACCGAACCTTCGGCGCGCTGCCACAGGCGCCGGTCACCGACTCTGTCTGCAAGGCAGCGCTTTCGGCCGCACGGGAGCTCGGCGCCCGCCGGCGCCTTCCTGTTGCTGACTACCTGATCGCCGCTGCGGCCGCCGAGCGAGGCTTCGGCGTCCTCCACGCCGACAAGCACTTCGACCTGCTCGCGGAGGTGCTCGAGTTCGAGAGCGTGCGGTTGCCTACCAGATGAAGATGTCTTCGCCGAACTCGATCCGCTCGTAAATCTCGGGCTGGTCGGCGATGAAGGTCCGCAGGCAGCCGTGGCTGGCCGGGTAGTCGGGAACCGACTCGTAGCCGTGCACCGCGTAGCCGCCGTAGAAGTACCAGGAGTAGTACATGCCGTGCGAGTTGTAGCCGGGTTCGGTGCGGATGAACTCGAAGCGGCCGGTGACGGTCGGCGTCGCCGAGGTGCCGGAGGAGATCGGGTAGATCGCGTAGGGCCTATCGCCCTTGGCAAAGACGAGCACCTGCTTGGAGAGCGGCGCCTCGACGTGACGGCCGGCGCCCGGGTGGCGGACCCGGTAGCCGCCGCGCCCGGCAAAGACTTTCTTCACCAGGCCCTTGCCGGCGCGCATCGTGCGCGCCATGTCGTTCACTTTGCGGTAGGCGAGGACGCCGCGCGCCGTCTTGCCGCCGAAGCAGCGGCCGTCGTTCGTGATGTAGCCCATCTTGCGCATCGCCTTCTTGAAGCCGACGACCACCGGCCCGCACTTGCCCTGCCGCAGGGCGACGAAGCTGACCCGCCAGCTCTTGCGCACGGTGCTGTCACCGCCGACCAGCGCGGTCGGCGCGTGGCGGGCGCTGACCGCGTACTTACCCGCCCCCTTGATTCTGATCCGCGCGCCGAAGGAGCCGGCGCCGCCCTTGCCCTTGCCGACCCTGACACTGGTCCGCTTGACCGGCTTGCCGTTCACATAGAAGGTGACGGCGACCTTCTGGTTCGGCGCGTAGGGCCGCAGCGTTCCGGCGACCCTCACGGTGCTGAGGATGCGCGCCTTGCCGGCCTCCAGCCCAAGCGGCTTGATCTTCACGGTCGCGGCACTCGCGCTACCGGTGATGGCCAGTGCCGCCGCGAGGACGAGAGCTGGAAACAGGCGGCGACTCACCGGCGGAATGCTACTGAGCGGCCAGGGCGACGGAGTTGTTCAGCGCGTGCAGGAGGATCCCCGGCATGATCGAGCCGATCTTCTCGTAGAGCAGCGCCAGGATGAAGCCGAAGGCGATCAGCGGCGGCACGGCACTGATTCCGGTGAAGGCGTGCAGCCCGCCGAAGACGGCGCCGCTGAGCAGCGCCGCCAGCAGCATCGGCATGCGCCGCCTCATGCCGCCAAAGATCATGCCGCGGAAGAAGACCTCCTCGCTGATCGGCGCCGCGACCGCGATCAGGAGGATCTGGAAGGGCAAGCTGCCGAAGGTGTCGGCGATGTCTTCCTGCTCGGGTTCGCCGACCAGCGCCACGTAGACCGCGGCGAAGACGAGATAGGCGCCGACGGCCGCGAGCATGTAGAGCCAGGCGGAGCGGCCAAAGCGCCGCAGCCCGAGCCGCCGCAGCGCTTCGCGCCACGGTACCCGCCCCATCGTCGCGATCACGAGCGGGATCGCGACGAACGCCAGCGCGCCAATCGTCTGCAGGACGACGGCGGCGGCGGCGCTGAGATCCTCTTCCCCCACCGGGTTGTCGATGGCGAGCGCGACCCCAGCGAACACCGACTGCACGCTGAGGGCGACGAAGAGCCCGATCGTCGCCGCGCCCGGTCCCCACGTTGCGTAGGGAAAGCGGGCCGGCCGCTCGACAGGGGCAGTGGCTAGTTTGCCCTCCATGTCGCCGGCAGTCTCACAGGTCTCGCGGTCCACCCGGACCCGGTTGCGCTTCCTGCGGCGCCTCGTCGTGCTCGTCGTCTTCCTGGTGCTGGCGGCGGTCGCTCTCGCTCAGTTCACCGAGCTGCAACGACTCGCCACCGCCATCCTCGCCTCGACCGCCGTGCTCGCCGCGATCGTAGGCTTGGCCGCTCAGCACACGCTCGGCAACATGGTCGCCGGCATCCAGCTCGCCGTCTCGCAGCCGATCCGGATAGGCGACCGGATCTCCTTCGAGGAGATCGAGGGCCGCGTCATCGACATAACGCTCGCCTACACCTACGTCGACCCCGGCGACGCGACGACCTTCGTCATCCCCAACCAGAAGCTGGTGGACGGGATAGTGCACAACCACTCGACCGGCGACACGCAGGGCTGACCGACACAAAGGTCGAAGTACCCTTCCTCTGATGACGCAGCGCAATCGACGCCGCCACCGGCGCCGCGGCGGCGCCCGCAGCAAGGTCGCCTTCGTCCTCGCCGGGGCCCTCGCCGCCTGCGCGGTTGGGGCGATCGCGGCTGCCTCCTGGGTGATCGACGTCGCCGCCGACGCCCCGCCGCTCTCCGACTGCCGCCCGATCGAGCGCGGCGGCAACTCGATCCTGATCGCCGGCGACGGCAGCAAGCTCGGCTACATCGCCTCAGAAGAGGCTCGCACCCCCGTCTCGATCGAGCGCATCCCGGCCGACCTCGAGTACGCAACGGTCGCGATCGAGGACGAGCGGTTCTTCGAGCACGACGGGGTCGACTACGAGGGTGGCCTGCGCGCGCTGGTCGAGAACATCGAGGCTGGCGAGGTCGTGCAGGGCGGCTCGACGATCACCATGCAGCTGATGCGGAACCTCTGCATCACGGACCCCAAACGCAACCTCGAGCGCAAGATCCAGGAGGCGACGCTGGCGGTCGAGTACGAGAAGAAGTTCTCCAAGCGGGACATCCTCGGCAAGTACCTCAACGGCGCCTCCTACGGGACGATCTACGGCACCACCGCCGTCGGCGTCCAAGCCGCCTCCCGCATCTACTTCTCCAAGCCGGTCTGGAAGCTGACGCTCGAGCAGGCGGCGCTGCTGGCGGGCCTGCCCCAGGCCCCCTCCGACTACAACCCGATCCTCAACCCCGAGGGCGCCCGCGAGCGGCGCAACGACGTGCTCGCCAGCATGGCCAAGCTCGGCTACATCTCGCGCGAGCGGGCTCGGGAGGGGCAGCAGAAGGGCCTCGGGATCAAGCTCTCCGACACCTACTTCGTCCAGCGCCAGCCCTACTTCTTCGACTACGTCGAGGACAAGCTGATCGAGGCCTACGGCGTCAACACGGTCCGCAAAGGCGGCCTGCGGGTCCATACGACGGTCGACCCGCGCCTCCAGGAAGTCGGCCTGGAAGCGATGCGCTCGGCGCTGCCCTACTCCGAAGACCCTGCCTCGGCGCTTGTCGCGATCGACCCCAGCAACGGCCACATCGAGGCGATGGTCTCCAGCTCCAACTACGAGGACAGCCAGTTCAACCTGGCCGCCCAGGGCCACCGGCAGCCCGGCTCGACCTTCAAGACCTTCGTGCTGACCGAGGCGATCAGGCAGGGCATCGACCCCTACTCGACCTACTACACCTCGATGCCGCTCAACCTCGACCTGCCCGAGTGGGGGCACTGGGAGGTGGCGACCGCCGACGAGGGCTACCAGGGGACGATCAACCTCCAGCAGGCGACGGTCGCCTCCGACAACACCGTCTTCGCCCAGCTCGACCTCGACGTCGGCCCCGAGAACGTCGCCGAGACGGCGAAGTCGATGGGGATCGTGACCGAACTCGACGGCATCCCGGCCGAGGGGATCGGCGGGTTGCGGATCGGCGTCTCACCACTGGAGATGGCCTCCGCCTACGCGACGCTTGCCGCAGGCGGCATCCGCCGCGATCCAATCGCGATCACGCGGGTCGTCTTCCCCAGCGGTCGGGTCGACCGCCCCGAGCGGGAGGAGCCTAAGCGCGTCCTGCCTGAAGCGGTGGCGTACGAGGTGACGCAGCTACTGCGCGACAACATCACCGGCGGGACCGGCACCTCGGCCTACACCGGCTGCGCCGGCCAGGCGGGGAAGACGGGGACGACCGACAACTACACCGACGCCTGGTTCGCCGGCTACCAGCCCAACCTCTCGACCGTGGTCTGGGTCGGCTACCCGCAGTCGAACGACATCGAAATGACCAGCGTCCACGGCACGACGGTCTTCGGCGGCACCTTCCCGGCCCAGATCTGGAACTCGCTCTATGTCAACGGGGAAATCCCCTGCGAGGAATTCGAGGAACCCGAGACGCCGATCAGCTGGGCGCCCTACTACGGCCAGTACACGCAGTCGGGCGGCAGTAGCTACGACGACAGCTACTACGAAGGCGCCGAAGAGCCGGGCGAATACGAAGAGGAAGCGCAGCGCAAAGGCGAGGAAGCGACCGGTGGCTATGACCCCGACGCCTACGCGCCCGGCGCCGGCCAGGAACCGACGCCTGCGCCCGAACCGGCGCCGAGCGGCGGTGGCAACCCTGGCGTCGGCGGTGGTGGCGAAACCGGCGGCGTCGGCGCCGGTTAGTCGCGCTTGAGCCCAGAGCTGGCCTACGCCCTGATGTGGGCCGCCTTCGGCGCCTATCTGGGCGTGCTGGCGGCCGCACCGCGGCTCGGTCGGGGGTTTGTCTGGTGCGCGATCCTCGTCGCTGTCGCCGGCTTCGCGCTGTCGCCGATCCTGCTCTCCCACGACGTCTACAGCTACCTCGACTACGCCCGGCTGGGGGTCGTCCACGGGATCGATCCATACGTCAGCCCACCGGCGGCGGCTCCAGCCGACCCGGTCTATCCCGACGTCGAGTGGACGGAGGCGACGAGCGCTTACGGGCCGCTCTTCACCCTGCTCACGTATCCGCTCGCCTGGCTGCCGGTGGACGCGGCGATTGCCGTGCTGAAGGCGCTCGCCGCGGGCTCGGTCCTCGGCCTCGCGCTCCTTGTCGCCCGCCTCGCGCCGACCCGCGGCCTGGATCCGACCCGGGCGGCCGCTTTCGTCGCGCTCAACCCGCTCGTCCTCGTCCACGTCGTCGGCGGCGCCCACAACGATGGGTTGGCGATGTTGGTGGCGATGGTCGGCGTGGCCGGGCTGCTCGCCGCGCGCGAGGCAAGCGCCGGCGCCGCGCTCGTCGCCGCCGCCGCGATCAAGGCCTCGACTGCCGTGATCGCCCCGTTCGCGCTGCTTGCCGCTGCGCGCCCCGCCCCCTCTCGGCTTCTCGCCGGCGCGGCGGTCGCGATCGGGGCGCTCGCCCTCGCCGCCTGGCTCGCCTTCGGTTGGGACTGGCTCGGCGCCTTCGGCCTGGCCGGCGAGAACCAGGGCCGCACGAGCTACATGAGCATCCCAATCACGACCGCTCGGATCCTCGCCCTCGACGCCGACCCGGTCCGCCTCCTAGCCCTCGCCCTATACGCCGCGCTCCTCATCTATCTACTTCTCTGGACCTGGCGCGGCGGTGACTGGCTCCGCGCCAGCGCCTGGGCCACCCTCGGCCTCCTGCTCGCCACCTCCTGGCTCCTCCCCTGGTACCTCGTCTGGGCCCTTCCCCTAGC
Source organism: Solirubrobacterales bacterium (assembly GCA_036276735.1). Taxonomy (GTDB): domain Bacteria; phylum Actinomycetota; class Thermoleophilia; order Solirubrobacterales; family 70-9; genus VRUE01. Next base: position 29,434 of record DASUOH010000013.1, read on the forward strand.
AGCCCTTTCGAGAGACCGAGCGGCCCAGCTCCTAACCCTCTCCCTGACCGCCTACCAATTAGGCGCCCGCATCCCCCTGTAGCTCCGCAAGAGAGGATCGGGCGCCCCTCTAAGCGGCTTGTACTTTTTCTGAGCGACGATTCTCGGACGGCCGCCCCCGGTCTTCAGAAAAGTTGAGCGTGAGGGGTGCTCGATCCTCTCCCTCTCCAGTTACAAAATCTCGGGCTGGTGCGTCCGCGGCGGTTCCTCGGCGGCCTGCTCCTCAGGCGACGGATGCAGCACGCCGGTCGGTATCGACCAACCCTCCCGTTTGCCCAACGCCGTCACCGCGCCCACGTAGCCCAGCTCGACCACCGTCATCACGCCGCGGACGACGATCGCGATCAGCGAGGCGACCGCGAAGCTCTGGCCCGGGACGGCGACCTTGACCGCCCAGGCGAACGCCGCGTCGCGGATGCCGAGCCCGGCTGGGGCGACGAGGGTGACGAGCGCCGCAACGTAGCCGACCGCCTGGGCCGAGCCGACGGTGAGAATCTCCTCGTAGGGGATCTCGCTCACCGACCTGGCCACGCAGTAGAGGCCGATCGCGACAACGCCCCAGTTGAGGGTGTAGAAGGCGAGCAGCGCGACGATGCCGCGTAGGGAGATAACCGCCGGAAGCGGTTCGCGGCCGAATGCGCGCAGAACGCGGTCGGTGAGCGGCCGGAACACGCGCGGGCTGAGCACGACGATCAGAACCGGGATGAAGACCAGGACCGCCCAGCGGATCGGCTCGCCCTCGAGATCTGGATGGCTGATGATGAAGTAGGCGGCGACGATGATCGCCGACGTCGCCGAGATCGCCTGTTCGTAGACGATGCTCGCCAGCGTGATCCGCCGCGAGACGCCCGCCCGCTCCGAGAGCAGCAGCCTGCCGAGCACGTAGAGGACGCTGCCGGGTACGTAGCGTGCGAGCAGCGGCTGTCCCCACGCGACCTGGGCGCGTCCCATGCCGATCTGGTGACCGAGCGATCGCAGGATCAGATCCCAGCCGAGGGCGCTCAACGTGTAGAAGAGCCCGAGGAAGAGGAAGGCGGGCAGCAGCCAGATGACGTGGAAGTGGACCCCCTCGTCGCGGATCTCGGACCACTGGTTGATGACGGTGAGGACGAGGAAGCCGAAGACGACCACCGCGATCCCCATCTGGATCGCAAGACGGACGCCCTTGCTGCGCGGCGGCCTGCTCCCGATCCGGGCCGCCGCCGCTCCGACTCGATGCAGGAATGGTTGTCGCTCGGCCACGTTCCGCCGCACATTAGTCGTCATGCGGGTCGCCTACGGCCGCAAGGGAGAATGGGTGGCGTGGGCGAGTTCGAGCTGCTGGAGCGGATAAGGCAACGGTTGGGCGCCGACGGACCGCGGGTCGCGGTCGGCAGCGGCGACGATGCTTCGGTCACCGTGCCGGGTGGCGCCACGGCGACCTCGGTGGACGCCCTCGTCGAGGGGGTTCACTTCCGTCGTGAACAGGCGTCCCTTGCGCAAATCGGCCACAAGGCCCTAGCCACCGCCCTCTCGGACCTCGCCGCGATGGGCGCGGAGCCCGGCGAGGCATACGTGTTCCTCGGCGTCCCGCCCGACCTCGACGAGGCCGGTTGCCTGGAGATCCTGGACGGGATCGTCGCGCTCGCCGCTGCCACCCGCACGACGCTGGCCGGCGGCGACGTGACGCGGGCGCCGGTGCTGACCTTGGCAACGACGGTGGTCGGCCATGCCCCCGCAGCGGACGACTTCGTCACCCGCGGCGGCGCCCGCCCTGGCGACGTACTCGCCGTGACCGGCGAGCTTGGTGGCGCCGCGGCGGGCCTTCTGCTCTTGGAGGCCGGGAAGGAGGAGCCCGCCAACCTCGTCGAGCGTCAACTTCGACCCCAGGCGCGCCTTGCCGCCGGCCGTGCACTTGCCGCCATCGGCGCCACGGCGATGATCGACCTCAGCGACGGCTTGGCCGGTGACGCCAGCCACCTCGCCGCCGCCAGCGAGGTCGCACTGGATATCGACGGGGCCGCGCTGCCGCTGGCCGACGGCCTTCGCGCGGTCGCGGCGGAAGCCGGCCGCGACCGACTCGAGCTCGCCGCCTCAGGGGGCGAGGACTACGAGCTGCTGGTGACGCTGCCGCCGGACCGCTTCGAGCCAGCGGTCGATGCGGTCGCGCGCACCGGCGCGGCCCTCACGCGCATCGGCGAGGCCGTGAAGGGGCAGGGGGTCGTAATCAGGCGGCCTGGCGGGGCGCCGCTGAAGGCGACTGGATTTGACCAGCTGGGTTGAGGGGCAGGTTGCCCACCAACAGCTCGCGCACGGCTCGCCGCCGCAGCATCGCCTGGGCGACGTCGCACGGATCCGGCCGGTAGGCACCGGTCTCGATCAGTCTCTTCAGCTGCTGCTTCTGCATCCTGCCGGTCATATCGGCCGGGCGCCCGGGACCCTTAGTAGTTGGTACTCGCACATACGTCCATGGCCGTCGAAGGAGAAAACGCGGTACTCCCAATTACCCTTCCTGCCATGCCAAACGGATCCACGCGGATCTTGCTCGTCGATGACGAGCAGTCGGTCCAAACCCTGCTCAGCTATCCGCTGCGCAAAGACGGCTACCAGGTCGTCTCCGCTCTCGATGGCCGGCAAGCCCTGCAGCGCTTCGGCGAGAGCCGCTTCGACCTCGTGATCCTCGACCTGATGCTTCCCAAGCTCGACGGCGTCGAGGTCTGCCGACAGCTGCGCCGCCGCAGCCAGGTGCCGATCATCATGCTGACCGCAAAGGGGAGCGAGACAGACAAGGTGGCGGGGCTCGAGGTGGGGGCCGACGACTACATAACCAAGCCCTTCTCGATGGGGGAGTTCCGCAGCCGCGTCAAGGCGGCCCTGCGGCGCTCGCGGATGGCCACCGGGCCGCCCGCAGAGAAGCCGATCGAGCACGGGGACCTGCGCGTGGACCCGGCCCGTCGCACCGTCACCCTCGGCGGCGAGGACATTCCCCTCACCTACGTGGAGTTCGAGATCATCGCCGCTCTCTCGCGCTCACCGGGGCGGGTGCTTTCCCGCGAAATCCTGCTCGAGCAGGTCTGGGGGGACTCCGAGTACCGCGACCCGCGGACCATCGACGTCCACATCCGCCACTTGAGAGAGAAGCTGGAGCGCGATCCCAAAGAACCCAAGTACCTGTTCACGGTGCGGGGTGTCGGCTACCGCTTCGGTGAATGAAGAACCTCCGCCTCACCCCGCTCGGCAACAGGATCACCACGATCTCGTTGGCGATCGGGATAGGCACGTCGGTGATCGTCTACATCTGGGTCGTCCCGATCGGCGGCCACACCGAGGCCTCGGGGCCGATCTTCATCGGCGCGCTGATCTCGCTGCTGCTTTCGGGGGGTTTCGGCTTCTACTTCGCCTACACGGCGACCGCGCGGATCAGGCGGATCGACGAAGCGGCGCGCGAGGTCGCGGAAGGCAACTTCGCCACGCGGCTTCCGGTCGACCATTCGGGCCACCTCGGGCAGCTGGCCCGAACCTTCAACGAGATGCAGCGCCGCCTCGCCGAGCTCGACAGCGCCCGCAAACAGTTCATCGCCAACGCATCGCACGAGCTGCGTACCCCGATCTTCAGCCTCGGTGGCTTCCTCGAGTTGCTCGAGGACGAGGAGCCGAGCCCCGAAGAGCAGGCTGAGTTCCTGCGCACCATGCGGCAGCAGATCGAGCGGCTGACCAAGCTGACCTCCGACCTGCTCAACCTCTCCCAACTCGACGCCGGCGGAGTCGAGCTCGATCCGCGCGACGTCGACCTCAGCGCCGTGGCGCGCGAAGTCGTCCGCGAGTTCGGGCCGCGCGCCGATCTACACCGCTCCCGGCTCGAGCTGCGAACACCGGAGCGGCCGGTGATCGCCTTCGCGGATGCCGAGCGGGTGCGTCAGATCATCCGTATCCTGCTTGACAACGCCTTGACTCACACGCCGGAGGGCGTCAGCGTCACCGTGACCACCTACTCCATCGAGCGCCGTGCCGAGCTGACCGTCTCCGACGATGGCGAGGCGATTCCGCAGCGGGTGCAAAAGCGCCTCTTCGAGCGCTTCTACACCGCCAACCCGTCGGGAGGATCCGGTCTCGGCCTGGCCATCGCCCGCGAGGTGGCGCAACGGATGGAGGGCAACGTGATGGTCACCTCGAGCCGGCGCTTCACCGCCTTCACGCTCGGCCTGCCGGCCGGCTACGGCGCGGCGGCGCCCTCCCTCGCCGAGAACGCGAGGACCGGCGCGTGAGGCGGGCGACGATCGCGCTGCTGCTCGCGGCTCTGCTCGCCGGTTGCGGCGAGGACCAGGGCGGGACCGGAGAAGACGGCGCCGGCTCTTCTGCCGCCCCGGGGTCGCGCACCACGCCCGAGCTGATCGTTCAGGCCGCCGCCGAGGGCTTCGATGCGGCCGCGGTGTACCGCGAGGCTTCCCCGGGCGTGGTTACGATCAGGTCGATCTTCGACGGCGCCGGGGGTGCCGAAGGGTCCGGCTTCGTCCTCGACCGCGAGGGGCACATCGTCACCAACGCCCACGTCATCACCAACGGCCAGGGCGGTGATCGCGAGGAGGCCAAGGCCGTCTTCGTCGAGTTCCCCGACCGCAACGTCCTGGCCGCCGAGGTGGTCGGCTTCGACCCCTTCGCCGATGTCGGCCTGCTCGAGCTCGACCCGCCGGAGGGCTTCGAGCTGCATCCGCTCGAGCTCGGGGACGACGACGACCTCGTGGTCGGCCAGCCGGTAGCCGCGATCGGCAGTCCCTTCGGTGAGCAGCAATCGCTCTCGGTCGGGATCGTCTCGGCGACCGACCGCTCGGTCCGATCTCTCACCCAGTTCCAGATCGAGGGGGCGATCCAGACCGACGCCTCGATCAATCCCGGCAACTCCGGCGGACCTCTGCTCGACGCTGCGGCACGCGTCATCGGGATCAATCAGCAGATCGAGACGAGCTCCGGAGCCAACGACGGCGTCGGCTTCGCGGTTCCCGTCTCGTCGATAGAACGCTCGGTCGCGCAGCTGAAGCGCGACGGCAGCGTCGAGTACGCCTACATCGGCGTCTCCAGCCAAGCCCTCTATCCGCAGCTGGCCGACAAGCTCGGCCTCGATGCGGACTACGGCGGCCTGATCGCCGAAGTGGTCGAGGGTGGACCGGCCGAAGAAGCCGGGCTCGAGGGGGGCGATGATCGTCTGCGCTTCCAGGGCGTCCCTTACGAGGTCGGCGGCGACACGATCCTGGCGATCGACGGCCGCGAGGTGGTTCGGCCAGACGATTTGGCCCGGTACATAGCGAGTCGCCATCCGGGTGACAAAGTGGCGCTGGAGGTGCTGAACGGGGATGGCGAGCGCGAACAAATCGACGTGGTCCTCGGGGAGCGACCGACCGCCGGCTCCTAGCCTGGGCACCCCGCCGCGCGTCTAACCGCCTCTGTCTGTAGAAATCCGGCGGTGCTTCAAGAAGTCGCCCTCGGTCAGAAGTCGCTCGCCGACTACACGCACATCGCCGGCAAGCAGCTGAGCGAGGAGATCCGCGCGCTGGCCGAGCCGCTTCAGGGACACCGCGTGCTCCATGTCAGCGCGACGGCGTTCGGGGGCGGCGTCTCGGAGATCCTCTACACGATCGTGCCGTTGATGCGCGACGCCGGTCTCGACGCACACTGGCACGTCATCTTCGGCAAAGAAGAGTTCTTCAACGCGACCAAGCTCCTCCACAACTCGCTGCAGGGCGCCGACGAAACGCTGACCGACGAGCAGTGGGAGCTGTTCGACGAGATCAACGAGATGAACGCCCGCGACCTGCACGGCGAATGGGACACGATCATCGTCCACGATCCGCAGCCGATCGGGCTGCGGCGGGGGGCGCAGGAAAAGGCTCGCAACTGGGTCTGGCGCTGCCACATCGACCTCTCCGAACCCAACCCGGCGCCGATTGCCCGCCTGCAGCCGCTGATTCAGGAGTACGACGCCACGGTCTGGCACCTGCCCGCCTACGTGCCGGGCGGAATCAACGGGCACAACGGCGTCAACATCATCCCGCCGGCGATCGACCCGCTCTCGCCGAAGAACATGGCGTTCTCGCCTGACGACGCCGCTTTCGTCTGCAACCAATTCGGGATCGACGTCGACCGGCCGTTGATCACCCAGGTCTCGCGCTTCGACCCCTGGAAGGACCCGATGGGCGTGATCGACGCCTATCGCGCGGTGACGAAGGAGATGCCGGAGGTCCAGCTGGCCCTGGTCGGCTCGATGGCCACCGACGACCCCGAGGGCTGGGACTTCTTCCAGCGCACCTTCGAGTACGCCGAGGGCGACCCTGACATCAAGATCCTCAACAACCTCAACAACGTCGGCGCGATCGAGGTCAACGCCTTCCAGTCGCAGTCCGACGTCGTCCTGCAGAAGTCGATCCGCGAGGGCTTCGGCCTGACGGTGACCGAGGCGCTCTGGAAGGGGCGGCCGACGATCGGCGGCAACGTCGGCGGCATCCCGCTCCAGATCGACGATGGTGTGAGCGGCTTCCTGGTCGACTCACCGCAGGAGTGCGCGCGCCGCTGCTGCGAGATCCTCGCCGATCCTGAGCTGGGCAAGCGGCTGGGCCGCAGCGGCAAGGAACACGCCCGCCGCGAGTTCCTCTCGCCGCGCCTCCTGCGCGACTGGTTCAAGCTGATCGGCAAGCTCGACGCGCGCTGACCGGCGCCCCGGTGGGCACTCCCCGCCCGGCGGGTAGGGTGAACGTGTGGCTGAGGGCGACCCACTGATCATCGTCTCCAACCGGGGGCCTGCCCAGTTCGAACGCGACGAAGCGGGGGAGCGGACCGTGCGACGCGGCGGCGGTGGCCTGGTGACGGCGCTCTCCGGGCTGGTCTCCCACCGCGAGGCAATCTGGATCGCCTCGGCGATGACCGACGAGGACATCGCCGTCTCCGAGGAGCGTGGCGGCGCGGTCGAGCTGGAGATCGACGGGATCACATATCGGGTGCTACTGGTCGGCAGTGACCCGGCGGCCTACGAGCGCTTCTACAACGTGATCGCCAACCCGATCCTCTGGTTCATCCAGCACTACCTCTGGGACCTCTCCAACGCCCCCGACATCCGCCAGGAGGAGATCGACGCCTGGGATCACGGCTACCAGGCGGTCAACCGCGACATCGCCCAGGCGGTGCTCAGTCAGATCGCCGACCGGGAGCGGCCGCTGGTGATGCTCCACGACTACCACCTCTACACGGCGCCAGGAATGATCCGCGCCGAGCGGCCCGACGCCTTCCTGCACCACTTCGTCCACATCCCGTGGTCGCAGCCCGACAGCTGGCGGATCCTGCCGGGGCGCATCCGCGAGGCGCTCTACCGCGGCATGCTCGCCAACGACATCATCGGCTTCCATACCCACGCCTACTGCATCAACTTCCTGCGCTGCTGCGACGAACTGCTCGAGGTCGAGGTCGATTACGACCGCACGCTGGTTCGGCACGCGGGCGGCGAGACCCTCTGCCGCGCCTACCCGCTCTCGATCGACGCCGAGCGGCTGCGGCGGGCGGCGGAGTCGCCCGAGGTCGCGGCGGCCGAGCAGGAGGTGCTCGAGCGGCGGCGCGAGCACCTGATCATCCGCGTCGACCGGGCCGACCTCTCCAAGAACGTCCTGCGCGGCTTCACCGCCTTCGACGTCTTCCTCACCCAGCATCCGGAGTTCCGCGAGAAGGTCACCTTCATCGCCCACCTGCAGCCCTCGCGCCAAGACGTGCCGGAGTACGCCGAGTACCTCGAACGGATCGAGGCGCTGGTCGCGGTCGTCAACCACCGCCATGGCACCACCGACTGGATGCCGATCGACCTGAAGATCTACGAGAACTTCCACGACGCGGTAGCCCGCTACAAGCACTTCGACCTGCTGATGGTCAACTCGATCTTCGACGGCATGAATCTGGTCGCAAAGGAGGCGCCGGCGGTGAACACCCGCAACGGCGTGCTGATGCTGTCCGAGAACACCGGCTCCCACGAGGACCTTGGAGACAGCGTGCTCTCGGTCAACCCGTTCGACATCCAGGACCAGGCCGACGCGATCCACCGCGCGCTGACGATGGAGCCTGAAGAGCGGCGCCTGCGAGCGGAGCACCTCAAGGAGATCATCTTCTCCCGCAATCCCGGCGACTGGGTCGACGAGCAGCTGCGGGATATCGCCGAGCTGCGCGACGAGGCCGTCGCTTAGGGGGAGAGTTTGGGCCGCCGCAGCCTTGAGCAGGCATGCGGCTGCGCGTTCGATGGGGGGCGATCGGGAAGCTCGCCGCAGGAATAGCCGGCGTCCTCTTCGTCCTGCAAGCCTTGCCCGAGCTACTCAAACCACCCGACCCGCCGCCGGTCCCAGCGGACGTGGGCCTGCCGCGGGTGTCTTCCGGTGCGACTTTTGCTCCCCATAGGCACATAAGTCGCACTGGAAGAGCTGAACCGAGACCGACAGGACGTCTCGCGCCGGCAGACGTTCGGCGAAAACGGCATATCGGGCGGGTGGCGTCGCAGGGGGGACCCTCCCCGAGGAAGCTTCAGCTACCGCAGGGGAGGGTGGGTCCCCTGCGGCGACAGGACCCGCCCGCCAGGGCGGACCGCCAGGACCCGCCCGCCCCACCGCCTGAACCCTCGGCGGTCCCTTCCCCGCCGCCGGCGCCCCAACCAGAAGCGCCGCCCCCCGAACCGGCGCCTACACCCCTCCCCGAACCTCCTCCCTCGCCGCCTCCATCACCCGAAGACGGCTCGGCGGAGTTCGCCCCTCACTAGCGTCTGGCTATAGTCCGACGCCGTTTTGGCCGCACCGCGCGAATACGAGCTGGTCTTGATGTTGGATCCGGGGCAGGACGCCCCGGCTCGCGATGCTGTGGCCCAGGAGGTCAAAGGACAGATCGGGGCATCCGGCACCCTCAAGCACGAGAACACCTGGGGGCTGCGCAAGCTCGCCTACGAGATCAAGCAGCGGAACGAGGCGGACTACCGCTGGTTTCGCTTCGAGGCGCCGACCGAGCTGCTCGACCAGCTCGACCACAACCTGAAGATCGCCGACGGAGTGCTCCGCTTCCGCATCTTCAAAGTCGACGCCGATACGCCGATCTTGGTTCCGCCGGCCACCGCGGCACCGGGCCCGAGCGCGTCGCGCGAGCGGCCAGCCGAAAGGCCCGGTCCCAGCGCCGGAGAGAGCGCCGAGTCCCCGGCGGCCAGCGAGAACGTCCCGGCGGAGACCGCGGTCGCCGAGCCTCCCGCCGAGGAGGCCGGTGAGGAGACCCCGCCCGAGTCAGGCGACGAGGCCAACGACGGCCAATCGCCCGAGCCAGCCGAGTAGCGGCGCTCTTTTCCCGCAGATTCCGGGCTGAAGGGGGCGAGTTACGCCGCCCCCGCTCTTAGACTGGAGTCTCGATAACGCGATCTTGAGGAGTGAGAGCCGTGGCGGCTTCGAACATCAACGTGGTGGTCATCACCGGGAACCTGACCAAGGATCCAGAACTGCGCCACACCGGCGGCGGAACGGCGGTCTGTGAGATGCGCGTGGCGGTGAACAGCCGGCGCAAGGACCAGAGCGGCAACTGGGTCGACAAGCCGAACTACTTCGACGTGGTCGTCTTCGGCGGACAGGGCGAGAACTGCGCCAACTACCTCAACAAGGGTCGCCCGGTGGCGGTCGAAGGCCGCCTCGACTGGCGCGAGTGGGAGGCCAAAGACGGCAGCGGCAAGCGGCAGGCAGTGCAGATCATCGCCAACTCGGTCCAGTTCCTCGGCTCGCGCGACGGCTCCGGCGGCAACGGCAACGGCTTCACTCCGAGCAACGACGTGCCAGCCGATACCTCCGACTACGCGGGCACGCCCGCGGGCGGAGGCGGAAGCGGCGGCGGCGAGGACGACATCCCCTTCTAGGGAACCCCTCAGCGGCCCGGGGTCTGTAGCATCCCGGGCCGCGTATGGCCAGAGGTAGAGACACCGGAAACTCATCACCGCGACGCGGGCGCCGTGCGGCCGACCGCGCCCGTCCGCGCAAATACACCCGCATCAACTCCGAAGCGGTCGACTACAAGGATCTCAACCTGCTGCGCCGCTTCCTCTCCGACAAGGGCAAGACCCGGGGCCGGCGCGTCACCGGGCTTTCCCGTAAGCATCAGCGACAGCTCTCGGTGGCGGTGAAACGGGCGAGAGAGATCGCCCTGCTGCCCTACGTCGGAGAGCGCTGATGGCACAGGCGATCCTCCTCGAGGACGTCGAGAGCCTCGGCCAGCGCGGCGAACCGATCGAAGTCGCGCCCGGTTACCTCCGCAACTACTTGATCCCCCGCAAACTCGCCGCGCCAGCGACGCCAGGGGCGCTGGAGGAGGCGCAGCGACGCCAGGCGGCGGCCGAAAAGGCCGCACAGGCACGGGCGGAACGTGAAGAGCAGGCAGCGTCACTGCTCTCCAAGACCGTGCTGACGATCCACCAGCGCGCTGACGACGGCGGCAAGTTGTTCGGCTCGGTGGGTGCCAAGGAGATCGTCGACGCGATCCGCGAGGCGCGCGACCTGCAGATCGAAAAACGCAAAGTGCGGCTGGAGCAGCCGATCCGCGAAGTCGGTACCCACATGGTCGAGATCGAGTTGGCCGAAGGCGCGATTGCGACCGTGAAGACGATCGTCGCCGCAGAGGAGATCTAGCTGCGCGGATTGCCGACTCGGCTCAGCCGCCGCGCCAAGGCGAGGACGCGGCTTGGCTGGGCGCGATCGGAGCGCGCCACCGTCGGCCTTGCGGCGGTCGCCTTGAGCGGCGCAGGCACCGTGCTCGTCGGCCAGTTCGGCCGCATGCTGAGGCGGCGTGCCCAGGAGTCCGGTCATGACGATGGTTTCGTCGAGGCGGCGCCTGCGGCCGCGCTCGACACGGTGAACGTCGCGGTCAGCGGCTACGCCGCCGCGCCTCGCAGCGAGACGGTGCTCTTCAACCTGCTGGGGGGATTCCTTGGGGCATTCGCGCTGGTACGGCTGTCGACCTGGGGTATCCGCGATCGCTGGTGGCCGTTCGAAAACGTCAGGGTCGGCGGGCGCCACATCCACCATTTCGTGCCCGGCATCCTGCTCGCCTTCGCCTCCGGCACGGCCGCGCTGCTCACCGACAACGACGACCTCGAGGACAAGCTGGCGATACCGATGGGCGCCGGCATGGGTCTGACCTTCGACGAGGCGGCCCTGCTGCTCGACCTGCGTGACGTCTACTGGACCCGGGAGGGGCTGCTGAGCGTCCAGCTCAGCCTCGGCGCCACGGCGATCCTCAGCATCGCGATCCTCACCCAGCGGATGCTGCGGCGCGGCGAGCGGCGCAAAGAGGCGAGCGGCGAGATCCCGCCCCTATAGCTGCGTCGCGAACGTGGCGAGGGCCGCGATCAGCGCCGTGATCATCAGGGCGGAGAAGCGGAACATCATCCGATGCAGCGCTTCGAATCGTTCGTCCATCTCACGCCGCAGGGCGACGAATTCCGCCCTCATCTCCTTGAAGCCTTCTTCCATGCGGTCTTCGAGCCTGTCGAACCGCCTGTCGACCTGCTCGAAGCGCTTGTCCACCTGCTCGAACCGTCTGTCGACCTGCTCGAACCGTCTGTCGACCTGCTCGAAGTTGCGGGCCGTTTCGCCGCGGAAGTCGTCCAGCCGCTCGTCGGTCCAGCTCTGCCTCATTGCCTCCATGGTGCCATGCTCTCAGACAGAACGTCACGCGTTGCGCGGGCTCTGCAAATTTTCTGTAACGGAATTCGCTCGCAAATCAGGCATTGCTCCCGGCGCGCCAGTGCCGCCTCAACTACGTTGAAGCCTCCGCCGTGCCGCCGGTTCGAAGCGCAAACTAAGAACGATGCCGCAGCCCGCCGCAACCCACGTCCCGCCGCAGAACATCGAGGCCGAGGAATCGGTGCTCGGCGCGATGCTCGTCGCCGAGCCGGCCCTGACCCGCGTCATCGACGAGGTGAAGCTGAACGCCGAGGACTTCTACTTGGAGAAGCACGGGCGGATCTTCGCCTGCGCGCGTGACCTCTACGCCGACTCCAAGCCGGTCGACGAGCTGAGCGTCGCCGAGGCGCTCGTGCAGCGCAACGAGATCGAGGCGGCGGGCGGCAAGCACTACGTCTCGGGGTTGGCCGCCAAGGTGCCCGCCGCCGGCAACGCCAAGCACTACGCCGAGATCGTCCAGCAGAACTCGCTGCTGCGGCGGCTGCTCGGCGCCGGACAGGAGATCCAGGGCTGGGTCCACCAGCGCGACGGCGAACCGCGCGAGCTCTCCGAGCGCGCCGAGAAGCTGCTCTTCGAAGTCGCCCACAAAGAGCAGGCGAGCGATTTCCGCCAGCTCTCCGAGATCCTCCACGACGAGGTCGACCGGCTGGAGAAGCTCTCGACCGGCGAGAGCGAGCTGACCGGCACGCCCTCGGGCTTTCGCGACATCGATGCGATCACCGGCGGCTTTCAGCCGGGCAACCTGATCATCGTCGCCGCCCGGCCCGCGATGGGCAAGAGCGCCCTGGTTGCCAACATCGCCGAGAACGTCGCTGTCAAGCGCAAGCTGCCGGTCGCCTTCTTCTCGCTCGAGATGTCGGAGGTCGAGCTGGCGCAGCGCTTCATCGCCTGCCGGGCGCGGATCTCCGGCGACAAGCTGCGCAAGGGGCAAGTCGCCCAGAAGGACTGGCCGAAGGTCGTGCGCGCTTGCAACGAGCTGGAGGAAGCTCCGCTCTGGTTCGACGACTCCTCGGACCTGGGGCTGCTCGACCTGCGCGCCAAGGCCCGGCGCCTGCACGCCCAGACCCAGGACCAGGGCGGCCTCGGCCTGGTCATCGTCGACTACCTGCAGCTGATGCGCGCCGACGACCCGCGCTCCAACCGGGTCGAGCAGGTCGGCCAGATGAGCCGCGGACTGAAGATCCTCGCCCGTGAGCTGGAGGTGCCGGTGCTCTGCATCTCCCAGCTCTCGCGCGCGCCTGAGCAGCGGCACCCGCCGAAGCCGATGCTCTCCGACCTGCGCGAGTCGGGGTCGATCGAGCAGGACGCCGACGTCGTCGCCTTCCTCTTCCGCGAGGACTACTACCGCGATCCCGAAGACGAGCCGGACGGCCTCGCCGAGGTGATCGTCGCCAAGCATAGGAACGGCCCGATCGGGACCCCGAAGCTCGTCTTCCTCGACCGCTTTCCTAAATTCGCCGACTACAGCGGTCATGAACCTCCCGTCGAGCAACCAGCCGGCGAGGGGCCACCGCTGGAGGACGCGGCGGTGGCAGGGCCTGACTTCTGATGCCGGGAGCACGCAGCGAACCGTTCGCCGAGCGAGCCTGTCCCGAGGGGATCTGCGACGGCTCCGGCTGGATACTCGGCCCAGAGGACGTGGCACGTCCCTGCGGATGCCGCGAAGCGCGCCTGCGCAAGGGACGCAGCAAGGGCGTCGCCTCGGTCATCCCGCCTAAGTTCCGTGGAGTCTCCTTCGACCGGCCGCCCGTCAGCGACATGGCACGCGATCTGGAGACGAAAGGGGCGGTCGGCCGGGTCCGCCAGTTCGTCGACTCGCTCGACGAGAACCTGGCGTCGGGCCAAGGCATCTGGTTCATGGGAGACGTCGGCACCGGCAAGACGACCTTGGCGATGCTGATCTCCAAGGCGGCTCTCGAGCGCGGCCACTCGGTCGCGATCTACTCGATGCCGAAGCTCCTCGCCCGCATCCGGCGCACCTATGAGGCCGAGCCGGGCGGCGACTCCTACTCGCAATTCTTCGCCCGCCTCACGTCCGTCGACCTGCTCCACCTCGACGACCTCGGGGCCGAGCGGCAGACCGACTGGGTCCTCGAGCAGCTCTATGCGATCGTCAACGAGCGCTACGAGACCGAACGCTCGATCATGTTCACCACCAACGCGGGCGGCGATCCGGAGCTCGCGGTCGAGCAGCAGGTCGGTAAGCGAACCTTCTCGCGGCTGGTCGAGATGTGCGGCGACCCAGTCTTCCTCTTCGGCAAGGATCGCCGCTCCTCGACGGATCTTCCCGCCTCGAGCGCCGCTTAGCTCCATGAGGGCTAGTCCCTCATAATCAGCCCCATGCCGGGCATCGTCATAGTGGGCGCCCAGTGGGGCGACGAGGGGAAGGGGAAGGTCGTCGACCTGCTCGCCGACCAGGCCGACGTGATCGTCCGCTTCCAGGGCGGCAACAACGCCGGCCACACGATCGTGCGTGACGGCGAGGAGTTCAAGTTCCACCTGATCCCCTCCGGGATCCTCTACTCGGACAAGACCTGCGCGATCGGCAACGGCGTCGTCCTCGACCCCAGCGTCCTGCTCGGCGAGATCGACGGCCTCAAACGGCGCGGCGTCGACGTCGGCAACCTGAAGATCTCGGCCAACGCCCACCTGATCATGCCCTACCACGTGCTGCTCGACACGGCAGGCGAGGTGAAGCTCGGCAAGCTCTCGATCGGCACCACCCGGCGCGGAATCGGCCCCTGCTACGCCGACAAGGCGCTGCGCCTCGGCATCCGGGTCCAGGATCTGCTCGACGAGAAGATCCTGCGGACCAAGATCCGGGCCGCGCTCGAGCCCAAGCAGCAGGCGCTGCGCGAGCTGTCGGTGCAGCGCCGCAAGCTGCGCAAGGAGGCCGGCGAGGGAACGAGCGAGGGCGGCGACCAGTCGCTGGCCGCCGCGCCGGACCCGCGCCTCGACCTGCACGCGATGAGCGAGGAATTCGTCAACTACGGGCACCGGCTGGAGCCGCACATCGCCGACACCGCGCGGCTCTGCTGGGACGCGCTGGACAGCGGCCGCACGGTGCTCTTCGAGGGCGCCCAGGCGACCCTGCTCGACCTCGACCACGGCACCTATCCCTTTGTCACCTCCTCGAACCCGATCGCCGGCGCGGCCTGCGTCGGCGCCGGCGTCGGGCCGGCGGACATCGACGAGGTCTGGGGGATCGCCAAGGCCTACGCGACGCGGGTCGGCGCCGGTCCTTTCCCGACCGAGCTGCACGACGAGGTCGGCCGCCACATGCTGGAACGGGGCCATGAGTACGGGACGACGACCGGTCGTGAGCGGCGCTGCGGCTGGATGGACCTGATCGCCCTGCGCTACGCCGTGCGGATAAACCGGATGACCTCGCTGGCGATCACCAAGCTCGACGTCCTGAGCGGGCTGCACCCGCTGCGGGTCGCCGTCCGCTACCGCTCCCGCGAGGGCGCAGTCCTCGACCGCTTCCCCTACCACCAGTCGATCCTGCACTCCGTCGAGCCCGAATACGAAGAGCTGCCGGGCTTCGAGGGCGACATAACCGGCTGCCGCGGGGAGGACGAGCTGCCCGTCGAGGCGCGCGCCTACCTCGAGTTCATCTCCGAGTTCGTCGGCGTGCCGATTCGGCTGGTCGGGGTCGGCCCAGGTCGCGACCAGATCGTCTGGACCGGCGATCCGGCCGGTGTGCAGACCGCCTGATCCGGGCGGGTCAAGGCGCAGGCCACACAAGCCACAGTCCTCCCGATCGATAGACCCAGAGGTACACAAGTCGTGCCCGTGCGGTTCCTCGTCTACGATTTTTCAGTGGCCTCCGCTAAACGCGCACTCGACGTCGAGCAAAGACTGCCGCGCGGGCGGCATGGGCTCTCCCGCGAGGCGGTAACCGAATCGCAACGGCGCCGCATCCTGCGGGCGATGATCGGGGTCGTCGCCGAGCGCGGCTACCCCGAGACGAGGGTGATCGACGTGATCAGCGCGGCCGGGGTATCGCGGAAGACGTTCTACGAGCTCTTCTCCAGCAAGGAGGACTGTTTCCTCGCCGCTTACGACGGCCTGCTCGCCGGCCTGCTTGGCGACACGTCGCGCGGCTTCGAGTCCAAGCAAGGCGCGCCTTGGGCGGAGCGGGTGGCCGCCGCACTTGGGGCACTGCTCCAGGACCTGGCCGACCATCCAGACGAGGCTCGCTTCGCGATCGTCGAGGTCCTGGCGGCCGGGCCGAAAGCCCTCGCGCGCCGCGACGCCGCGCTGCGGCAGTTCACCGGCTTCCTCGACGCGGGCCGTGCCGAGACCTCGGTCGAGCTGCCGGGAATCACTTCGCTGTCGCTGGCGGGAGGACTCAACGAGCTGCTCTACAGCGAGATCCTGCACGGTGCCGCTTCGCGCCTTCCCAGCCGCCTGCCCGACCTGATGTTCTGGATCACGCTGCCCTTCCTTGGGCCAAAAGGGGCCGCGGCAGAGCGCGAGCGCGCCAAGCTCTCGATGCTCGAGGATTAGGCGAAGCTCTCGTTAAGGCGCTCTTTTGCCCAGGTAGCCGGGTTTACTGAAAAGGCGGGACTGGTAGGTTCTCCGCCGGGTACATCAAGGCTGTCTACGGCCGCCGCTCGATACGTGTTGGCCGAAAAAGGAGAACAGGAGATATGCGTAGAAATCTGCTTAAGGCATTGGCTCTGAGCGCCATGCTGGCCGTAGGCGTCGCGGCGATCGCGAATGCCGCGAGCACGACGATCCGGGTGGGCAATCTCGTCCTCACGTTCGGCGGGAACTTCTCACCAAAGAAATTGCCGAAGAACAAGTACGCCCCGATCACCTCGAACATCTTCGGGACGATCAAAACCAGCGACAGCACGCATCCATCGGCGTTCAGGGAAGCCCACGTCGACATCACCAACGTCAAGGTCGACACCAAGGGCATCCCGGTCTGCAAAGCGTCCCAGCTGCAGGCCCGCGACACCAAAGCCGCCAAGCGAGTCTGCGGCAAAGCCACGATCGGCAGCGGTCTCGCTCACGCCGAGATCGCCTTCCCCGAACAGCGGCCGATCAACGTCCCCAGCCCGATCACCGTCTTCAACGGCGGCACCAAGGGCGGCAAGACGAAGCTGCTGATCCACACCTTCATCACCGTGCCGGTCCCGGCGGCGATCGTCACCGACGTGACGATCAAGAAGAAGGGCAGCGGCATCAGCACGATCTCCAAAATTCCGGTCATCGCCGGCGGCAGCGGCTCGGTGCTCGACTTCAAGTTCACCGTCAGCAAGAAGGTCGTATCGGCCAAGTGCCCGAACGGCAAGATCGAAGCGAACGCGAAAGCCATCTTCAAAAACGAAGCCGGCACGCCCGGAGTTGCAGCGACGACGACCGCGAAGGGGAAAGTTCTGGTTCCCTGCAAGCCGAAGGGCTGAGCAGCAAGCGACATCCGGTCCCAAGCGGACTATCGAAAGGGCGGCCTCCGGGCCGCCCTTTCTTTTGGCCAATCCGCGGCCTAGATTGAAGGGCTAGGCAGAGGCGATCCGGTGCCTCGCTCTCACCGACGGTGGTCCCAAAGCGGACCTTCCTGCCGGTGACGGCCAATGTCGTAGGCGCGGTCGCGACGAAGGACTCCGGTCACTGTCTTCGACGGCGGGGCGAGGGACGGAGAGACGACCCTGTTCGTCCATACCTTCGTCACGGTCCCCGTCCCGGAAGCGGTCGTCGCAAGAGTCACGATGGAAAGGCATGCTGACGCCTCCGCTCAGTGACGCGGATTCCGGTGATCGCCGGCGACAGGGCTCCCTGCTCGACTTCAAGATCCGGCTGGGTCGTCGCTTCCCCCACGACGGTGAGAAGCGCAGCCTGCTGACGGCGCGCTGCCCGGATGGACGCTTCGAAGTCAGTGCCTCGAAGGCGCTGCTCAGAAACGAAGCGAACCTTCCTGGAGTCCCGGCAGTGACGATCCTGAAGAGGAAAGTCCTCGTCCCCTGCAAACCGGCGGGCTAACCGCCCTGTTCGTAGGTGTGCTGGTAGATCGTCGGCCCCTCGCTGCCGTAGATCGGCTCGAAGGGCGCCTGCTGGCTGCAGCCGGGGGCAGGGACGGTAGCCGTGCTGTCCTGGTCGGCCATCGTGTAGTGCTTGAGCAGGCGGAACAGCTCTTCGGCCCGTTCGAGGCGGCTCTCCTCTTCTTTTGCCGGATCCGGATCTCTTTTCGGCTCGACGCGACCCTGGAAGTCCTCGTCTTTCGGCGTTTCGGGGTCGAGCCGGGCCGTGATCCCCGAGCCGCACTGACGGGTGTCGAAGCTGAGCAGGCCTTGGGGCAGCCTTTTCGAGGCCAGCGGCTGCGGATATGCATTGTTGCGGTTGTTCGTCAGGCGGCGCTGGAAGACGGCCAACGATTCGGGATTGAACGGTCCCATCGCGCGCAGGAACTTGACGCCCCCGACCACCCGGGCGTTCGTCGCCGCCGCGACGTTGCCCATCGCCGCGGTCAGCTCGTTTTTGTAGAGGTCGAGGCCGACGAGCAACGGGTTGAGGTTGCGCAGGAACGGGTCGATCGCCCGCAGCAGGACCGGGAAGTCGTCGCGGAAGAAGCGCCGTGCCGCCGGGAAACCGGTGTCGGCGCGGCGGATGACCGTCGCAAAGCCCTTGAAGAAGCCCTTCGCCTCAGGCGCGAAGCGGGAGAGTGAGACGAGGGTCGGCGACAGCTCTTCCGCCGCCGGCACCAGCTGGCGCATCAGCGGATCGGTGTTGAGCGCGAATTCGCGCAGCCGGTCGAAGGTGAGGCGCGACTCGTCGAGGAAGGTCGGGAAAGCGCGGAAGAGCGCTTCGATGTCGCGGTCGCGCGCCGCAGCGGTCCGGAAGACCGCGTCGGAGCTCTGAATCAGGTCGGCGAGCTGGCCTTCGCGGCCGCGCAGCGCGCGGAAGGTGACGGCGCCGTTGCTGAAGAGCTGTCGCAGCGCCAGCCGCTGGGTGTCGAGGACGCGGAAGAGGCGGTCGAACTGCTGGAAGGTCGGTTCGAGTTCGGCCAGGGCCATCGAGAAGCTCTCTCCCTGCCCCTCGATCGCGATCGCCGCCTGGCGCTGCCATTCCTGGAAGGCGGCGCGGGTGGGCGCGTCGAAGGTGCGGAAGATCTCGTCGAGCTGGACCGATTCGGCGATCTGGCCGGAGGGCAGGGTTGCCCCGTCGGGCAGGTCGGGGCTCTCCGAGTCGCCCGGCGTCAGCTCGACGTAGGTCTCCCCGAGCAGGGTCTTGGTCCGGAGGATCGCCCGCGTGCCGCGTGGGATCGGCCCGTACTCGTTCTCGAGGTAGACGGTCGCCAGCGCGTCTTCGCCGTTCTCGGCGAGATCGATCCTCTGCACTTTGCCGACCGAGACGCCGGAGATTCGCACGTCGGACTGCTCGGCGAGCTGGGTGGCCTCTCTGAAGGGGACCTTGATTTCGTAGGGCTTCGCCTTGAACGGGGTCGGTCCGCCGAAGGTGATCCAGAGGAAGAGCAGGATGCCGAAGCACGACAGCGCGAAGCCGACGATTACGAGGAGCTGACCGGTGCTGGGGGCTTGCTTGCTCATTCAGCCTCCTGCTGCGGCCCGCAGCCCGGGACTCCCTGTTCTTCGGCTTGTTTGTCTGCCGCGATGGTCGGCAGATCGGTGGGCCTCGGCAATCTTGCCCCTTCCAGGACCGTTTTCACGTACGGTTTCGTCCCGGCGCTCGAGAGGCCGTAGGCGAGGAAAGAGCCGTTGCAGGTGATCAGCACCTGGGTGCGCTGGATCGGTCCGGCCGCGTCCTGCAGGTTGAAGCTGGCGTTCGTGTTGTGGCTGAGCCAGGGCAGGTAGAAGAGGTAGCTCTGGCGCGACCCTTTCGGCTTGAAGGCGAGCTCGTTGAGGAAGCTGTTGAAGCCGCCGAGCGCGTTGCCGAACCCCCTCACCGAGGTCTCGAGGTCCTCCGCGCCCTGCTTGGTGTGACGCAGCACGGGCAGAATCTGCCGCGTGAAGGGACGGATCTGGTCGCGGATCGGGATCCGGGTCTGGGCGAAGAGCCGCTTCTGCGCATCGAAGGCCGGCCCGAGCGCCTGCGCCTGCGGGATCAGCTCGATCAGCGCGGGTCGAGCCGCCTCCGAGAAGCGGGTCGAGCTCGCCAGGCCGGACTGGAGGACCGCCAGGGTCGCCGGGAACTCGACCAGCGATTCCTGGATCGCGGCCTGCTGGTTGGCGAAGTTGCCGAGGACGTCTTTGGAGGAGGTGACGAAGCGTTCGAGCTGTGAGTCGCGGCGACCCAGCTCGGTGGTCAGCAGTCCGAAGTCGTGGATCACCTGGGCCAGGGCGCGGCGCCGCCCGGCGACGGCCTGGTTGAGGTCGGCGACGATCCGCGAGAACGATCCGAGCCGACGGAAGGCGCCCGAGAGTTTCATCCCCTGCCCGCCGATGCCCTGGGCGCCGCCGGCGACCAGCAGCTGCAGGTAGCGACGCGTGTCTTCATCGAGGGCCGAGAGGAACCCCTCGAAGTTGACGTTCGGCTCGGTCCGCGAGAGTGGGAAGTGATAGCCCTCCTCGACGTGACCGCGAGCCGTGCCGGGGTCGATCTCGACCACCATGTCGTTGAGGTTCGTTTTCGGTCGCAGCAGCAGGGTCGCGTCTGGATGGATCAGCTCGAGGTACTGCGGCTCGACGTCCATGCCGACCACGGCGTGACCTTCCTCGACGTCGACCGACGACACTTTTCCGATCCGCACCCCGGCGATCACCACCGCCTGACCCTGGCCCGGCGTCACCGCCTGGGCGCTGGTGAAGTCGGCGCTGAGCCCGACGAAGTCTTCGCCTACCACCGGTGCCCAGGCCGGCAGCGACGCTTTCTGCTGGGTGAAGATCCAGAGCGTCATCACGATCGCCACGATCGCGAGGAGGACGATCGCGATCGTGTCGCGGCCGCGGCCGCGGGTCTGCCGTCCCAGCCAGGCTCTGAAGTGCCGCGCGCGGCTCACCTGTCCGCTGCCGTCGCTCATGGTCCTCCCGGGGTCAGGCTCGGCGGCCCTGGCTGGCCGAGGCCGGCGTTGAGGTCGGGGACGGGGTTGGTGTGGCAACGGACGTCCGGCTTCTTCGGCGGCCTGCCGCCGAGCTGCGGCTGGACACCCGCGGGCGGCTCGATCGTGAAGCCCCAACCGACTCGGTCGGTGGAGAGGTTGCCTTTCGGGTTGGGGAGGCCGACGAGCTCGTCGCCACCGCCCGGCTGCACGCGGGCGTAGAAGCCGTTGCCGTCGAAGTTCTGGCCCCAGCCGGCCAGGTTGACGAGGCCGTAGAGGAACTCCCGGTAGGCCGGCCCGCCGGTCGAGAAGCGGTCTTCGATCGTCTGCTCGTTGGTGGGCACGAGCACCTGGGTGGTGCAGAGGCTGATCCGGTTGATCTCTGGGATCGTGATCGCTTTGCCGGCCTGCGCGGCACCCGCCAGGCCAGGCGTCGCCTCGCGCAGCATGCGAGCCACACCGCCGAGCTCACGGTCACTGAGCAACGGGTTGGCCTGGCGCAGCCAGGGTCGGCCGGCGGCGATCAACCCCGGCAGCTCGGCGACCGCAGGGCGCAGCTCGATCGCGTAGGCACGCAGCGGCGGCAGGGTGCGGTTGAGGCTGACCAGGGAGGTCCGCGCGGTTCGCAGCGCCGGCGCAAAGCGCTGGAAGGTCGCGGCCAGGTTGGAGGACTGGGCGGCGAGCGCGCCGGTGAAGACGTCGAAGTTGACGATCAGCTGCTGCAGGTCCTCCTCACGGGCGGCGAGCGCGCCGAAGGTGCGGCTGGCGCCACCGATGAAGCGCGAGAGGTCACCCGGTTCGGTGCCGAGGAAGGCATTCGTGACCTGGGCGCTGTAGCGACCGGCGCGGCCGCCGTGGCGGAGCGCGTAGTTGAGGCCCTCGGCGCCGCTCTTGCCCCGTGCGTCCGGCAGCTGCGTCGCGTCTTCGGCGGCGCTGGGTTTGCGGGTCAGCGATTCGCCATAGCTTTCGAGCAGGCGGCTGAGGTCAGCCCGGACCGGCGACTGCAGCGCGGTCAGCACCTCGTCGAGCTGGACCGAGATCGAGGTGCGGCTGACCGGGATCGTGCCGCCGCTGTCCATCTCGGCGGCACTGGGGCTGCCGGGGTCGAGGTCGACGAAGAAGTTGCCCTCGAGGAAGATCCGCGGCCGGATCTGGGCGTAGGCGTCGGCGTGGATCGGTCGGCCCTTCTCTTCCACCGTGAAGGTAACCGTCGAGGTGCCGCCATCCTGGCTCGTCTCGATCACTTTGCCGACGTCGACGCCGGCGATCCGCACGGGCGAGTTCACAGAGATGTTCGCCGAGTTGGCAAAGGTGGCGCTCAGTTCGTAGCCGTAGCCGGTGAACGGGACGTGTTTGGTGAAGGCCAGGTAGGGACCGACCGTGAAGATCAGCACGAAGATCAACGCGATGGACGCGTTGCTCGGCCGCCAGCCGAACAGGCTGCGCTTGCCGGCGTGCTGCCTGACGTCCCTCTCCGGCAGGCGGCCCATTATTCGCTGCCCCCGGTCGTCGTGCCGAGCAGGTCGGGAGCGCGGCCGATCACGGTCTCGCCGACCGAGTAGCGCTCGTTGCCGGCTTCACAGACCCCGCCCTGTCCAGGCGCGGCCGTCCGCGGGTAGGGATTAACGTGAAGGTTGTTTTTCCCTTTGCCGCTGGCCGGGGCCGAGGAGGGCAGCGACTCGGCGTTCGGTCCGTCCGGCGCCTCGAAGCCGACCACGTTGAGCCAGTTGCCGACGCCGTTGCTGCCGCTGGCGACGCTGGCGAAGTTGCGGAATGCGAGGGTGAGGTAGTTGCAGCGCGTCTGGGCGGGGGCGATGAAGCGCATCGCCGGCCCGAGCAGCTTGTTGGTGTCGATCAACAGGTCGAGCCCGTTGAAGACCCCCGGCGCTTCCTGGAAGTCGAGCAAGGCTTCGGCGGTCGGGGTGATCTGCGCGTTGAAGGCCGGCGAGGCGTTGAGCACCGGAATGCCGGCGCGCAACGCCGAGTTGATCGTCGGCGCCGTGCGCCCGATCGCGCGTGCGCCCGGCTGCAGCGCCGTGAAGAAGCGGGCGGAGCTGTTGAAGAAGGGGCGGATTTGGGGCAGGTCGGCGGTCACCGCGTCAAGCGTCTCGGGGCTTTTTTCGATCGTTTCCTGGATGTATGGACGCGAGACCCGCGCAAAAGCGGCGAAGGTGCGGTCGAGCGCGACGAACATGCTCGCCTGCGTCTCGGCCACCGGCGCGACCGTGGCGGACAAGTCCTCGAGCGCCCGCCAGAAGCCGCCGAATTCGGTGCTCGGCGCGACGATCGTGCGCAGCGGGCCCTGGCTGCTTTCAGCCAGTTCGCGCAGGGCGCCAAGGGCGTTGTTGATCTGCGGCCCCCGCCCTGCCAGGGTGTTGCCGAAACCGGTCAGGCTGCGCCGGATGTTGTTGCGCGTCTCCTCGTCGAACATGTTGAAGAACTCGTCGATGTCGACCGGTTCTGGCCGCGCCGCAGAGACCGGGATCGTGTCGCCGGCCTCGAACCCCTCGTCGGAGGTGCCGGGGACGATCTGCAGGTATTTGAGCCCGAGCGGCGATTTCGGCCGGATCATCATCGTCGAGTCGACCGGGATCGGTTCGGCGCTCTTGTCGAGGCGGACGTCAAGCTCGGCCACCACCTCGCCGTTCTCGAGCTGAACGGGGTCGACGCCGCGCACGACCCCGACGCGGGCGCCGCCGATCCGCACCTCGTTGCCTTTGACGATCGCGTCCGCGTTGGGCACCCGGGCGGTCAGGTTGTAGGTCGAGACGAAGGGAAGCCCGTTGTTGGCGTTGTAGGCAAGGAAGACGGCGACGATGAGAATCAGCACCGTCACCGCCCCGACGATCACCGGGCTGCTCGCCACCCCCTGTATGCCGCTGCGTTGTTTCATGGCGCCAGGAGGTAGTCGAGGAGGGCGAGGTTCTCGTTCGTCTCAGCGGCTTCTTCGAGCTCTTCGCCTTCACCGAGCTCGGGGGCCGGGGGTTCGGGGAGGGGCGCGGAAGGGGCGGGCGGCGCCGGTTCGGGTGCACCGCCTGGGGCGGTCACGCCGCCCTCCTCAGAGGCTTCCCCGCCGCGGTTCTGGAGTTCTTCGATCAATTGGAGGAGACCGGACGTCGTGGCGCCGGCAGAGGACGCGGTCGGTTCGCCTTCGATGTCGTGGAAGTTGGCGGAGCAGCCACTGGTTTCCGCGAGCACGTAGTCGGTGCAGTTGCTGAGCGTGATCAACGCCCGGCCGAAGTGCCCGTACTGATCGAATTCGTTGAACGCGGCAGTGGTGTTGTAGATCAGGTCGACGAGGCCGTCCCAGCCGCCGGTTTTCTGCGTGCTGACGAAGAACTTGGCGAGGTCGGTGGTGGGCTGGGCGCCGCTGCGGGCGACGTTGCGTGCCTTGACGACGACTGGGTCGGCGGCCCGCAGGATCGGCCCGGCCTCCTCGCCGGTGGCGCCAAGCGAACGCAGGGCGACCGTCGAAGCGGCCGAGAACGGCGCCAGTGCTTCGGTCGCCCTGGTGAAGGCCGGCGCCGAACGGCCGAAGTCGGTGAAGACCGGAGCGGCCGCGTTCGAGAAGCCTTCGAGGCCCCGCATCGTCTTCCGGAACTCACGTAGGAACGCGGGCAGCTTGTTGAACGAGGCTTCGAGATCCGGTCCTCTTTCGGCGCTCGCTTCCGCCGCCGCCCCGGCGTTGGAGAAGAAGCCGGCGACGCTCTGGCGCTCGCGAGCCAGCGCTGAGAGGATCTGCTCCGAGTCAGCGGAGAGCTGGGCGAGCTCGTTGCGCTGTTCGGAGAGCGTTCCGAGCAACCGGTTGGCGTCGCGCAGCACCGGGTTGGAGCGCTCGATCGCGGCCGCGAGGTCCTCGCCGCGGCCGGCCAGGCTGGCGCCGAGTTCGTTGAGGATGAGCCGGAAGCGCTGCGCGTAGGGCAGGCGGTTGATGTTGTTGATCAGGTCCGGGTCGACGGTGGAGCTGTTCTGCTCGAGCGGCAGCAGGTACTGGCCCTCGCCCGGTTGCCCGTCGGGGATCTCACGCAGCGGCGGCGCCGGGCGCGAACCGGGCGCGCGCGGCAGGGTTGGGCGGCAGTCGATGAACTTCTCGCCGATCAGCGACTGCGGGCGGATGACGCACGTCGCGTCGCGGCGGAAGTCCCGGAAGCCGGGATCCTCGATCTTCATCACCAGCGCCGCCTTGCCGGGGGCGGCCTGCGGCCTGCCGTCCTCGAAGGAGGCGATCTCGCCGGGGACCGTGACGTCGACCGCCTCGATCGTGCCGACCGTGGCGCCGGCGACCCTGACTTCCTCCCCCTCGACCAGGAAGTTGCTGTTGTCGAAGATGGCGCGGACCATGTAGGCGTCGTCGTCCTCCCCGGCGGTGACGAGCAGGACGACCGCTGCGAGGGCGGCGACGAGGATGAGTGGGATGAGCAGCTTTTTCATGGCCCTGGCGGCACGTCGGTCCGGTCGCATTCGGTCGGGGACACGTCGGCACCCTCGTGCGGCGGCTCGGTGAACGGGTTGGAGCCATCCGGGGCGGGCTGAGTAGCGCCGCCGGGACAGCGTCGCTTGACCTCGGTGGCGCCCTGGTAAGCGTCGTACTGTTCGCTCGGCGCAATCGGGTCCAGCTCGCCGCTTTCCTCGTCGTAGTCGAAGATGTTCATCATCAACGAGGCGCGGGCGTAGTGGCCATTGCCGTCGTAGTAGCCGGTCAGCTGTCCCAGCTTGCCGAAGCCGGCGAAGATGTCCGGCGTGTAGGCCCGGATGAAGTTGAGGTTCGGTTGGAAGTCCGCGATCGCCTGTTCGGCGTGCGGGAAGCTGCGCGAGGCGCGCTGTTGGACACCCGGCAGGGTCGCCAGCAGCTCGGCGGTGTCATTGGCGAAGCCGGGCCGCCGCATCGTCAGCCGCAGGTCGCGGAAGACCGGCACCGCCTTCGCCAGGAAGGGCCGTAGCTCGCGCAGGAAGGGGGCGAGATCTTTCGTCGCCGGCTTCGCCGTTTCGACCAGGGGATCGAGGTCGTCGAGAGCGGCACGGAGGTTGACGAAGGTGGTGTTGCTCTGGCGGAAGACGGGCGGCAGCAGGCGCAGCGTCTGGCTGAAGCGTTCGTTCTGGGTCGCGATCGCGTTGAAGGCGGTGTTGGCGTTGGCGAAGGCGCTGGAGAGGCTTTCGCCGCGCGCCGCGATCGCCGTCGTCAGCTTGCCGGAGCTGACGACGAAGCGCTCGAGCAGCCGCTGATCGGCGGTCAGCTCACCGATGAAGGCGCTGGTGCGGTTGAGGGCCGGCCCGAAGTATTTGTAGGTCTCGTTGGCCTCGGGGCCGCGGTCCGCGTAGATCGCCGCGTTGCCCCGGAAGAACTCGCCGAGCCCCCGCCGCACCGAGCGGGGGAACGTGTTGAGGAACTGGTCGAGGTCGACCGGCGTCGTCGTCTGGTCGAGGCCGATCACCGCGCCGTCCTCGAGCTCCGCGTTGCTGTTCGGCCCCGGGCTGATCGAGACGTAGTGGTTGGCGACGCCGGCCAGCGAGGTGGCGCGGGAGGTTGCGGTCGAGCCCTCGTGCAGCTGCTGGTCGACGCTGATCTCGACCCGGGCGAGGTTGTCGTCGGTCAGCTCGATGCTGTCGACCGAGCCGACCGGCTGACCGCCGATCAAGACCTGGTTGTCGGGGACGAGCTGCGCGGCGTTCTGGAAGATCAGCGAGTACTTGTGGCTGCCGTTGCCGCTGAGCAGGACAAAAGCGAGCGCCAGCACGACAATTGCGAGGGCCGCGAGGGCCGCCGCGCGGGCAGGGGTAACCCCCCGGCCGGAGCTCGGAATTTTCTCCTCGCCTAACGGTTTGGCAGCCACGTGCTTTTTGCCTGCTGCTCCCTGCCTCCGAACTCAACGGAGCAGCGACCTCGAATCGTATCCGAGCGCCCAGTTGCCCCGCGTTTGCCTGCGCTTCCCTTAATGCCAAGTCAACGCCGGACCCGTGCGCTCAGACGTTGACACGGGGCATCGCCCGGTCCAGCCAGCGCGGCAGCCACCAGACCCGGTCGCCCAGCAACAGCATCAACGCGGGCAGAAGGACGATGCGGACGACGGTCGCATCGAGCAGCACCGCAACCGTCAGGCCGACGCCGAGCTGGCTCACCGTGGCGATCGGCGCCCCGGCGAAGGCGACGAAGACAGCCATCATGATCGCCGCGGCGCCGGTGATCACCCGCGCCGTCTTGGCGAGCCCGTATTGGATCGCCTCGGCGTGGACGTGGCCGCGGTCATAGCGCTCTTTCATGCGCACGAGCAGGAATACCGCGTAATCGATCGAGAGCCCGAAGACGACGCCGAAGATCGCCGTGGCGCCGACCGCGTCGACGTACTCGTGACCGCCGAGCGGCCAGCTCTCGGGGACCTCGAAGAGCAGCGTGAGGACGCCGAAGGCGACTGCGACGGTCGCCAGATTGAGAGCGACCGCGATCGCCGCCAACGGGATCGCCCGCAGAACGAGGACGAGGATGAGGAAGGTGGCGACCGTGATCGCCGCGACCACCCAGGGGATTCGTGCCCGCGTCACGCTGCTGTAGTCGTTGAGCTGGGCGGCGCCGCCGGCCACGCCGGTGTTCAGGTTCGCCTCGCGACCCAGGTCGGTCGCCGCGTCCTCGAGCTGCTCGTGGAGTGCCCTCGATCCCGGCGTGTTGAAGGTGTGGCGGGAGATGACCAGCATCGCGGCCGCCTGCCCGCCGCCGTCGATGTCGATCGCGCTGGAGGCGCGTTCGCGCAGCGCCGGGCGAGCGCCGTCCAGGGCAGTGAGCACGAAGTAGCCCGAGTCGAAGATGCCGGGGCTCGTGCGGCGCAAGCGACGGGCCTGGCCTCGCAGCCGCACCTCGTTGGTGAGGACCTGGACCGCGGCGCGCTGCAGCCCGTCCTGCAGTGCGTATGAGCGACTGAAGCCGCTGGCCAGGTTTTCTTCCAACGCCGAGGCGCCGCCGCCAAGCCGCGAGATGCCGCCGGCCAGCGCGCTGGCGCCCGATCCGAGGCGCTCGAGGCCATCGTCGAGCTGCGAAGCGGCCCTGGCCAGCCGTGCCGAGCCTCGCGCCACGCGCTTGCCGGCGCTCTCGATTCGTCGCAGGCCATCGGAGAGGCGTTCGGCGCCGGAACGGAGGCGCTTGATCAGGATCACGCCGGAGACGAGCCAGGCGGTCACCTGCTCTGCTTCCTCGGCATCGGCGAGGAGCCTTTCGTGGAGCGCGGTCAGCTCCTCGGGTAGGACGCCGGCGGCCTCGGCCGCAGCGCGCACCGCTTCCAACGCGGCAGGGAAGTTGGGGTCCGTCCTGCCCACGGTCATCCCTTCGAGCTGCTCGAGCGCGGTCTGGATCTGCTCGTCCGCCTCGGTGGCGGGTCGGATCAGCTGCGGCAACTTGACATGCGCGTCCTCGTTGAGGTCTTTCTGCAGCCGGCGCGAGCGCGAGAGGGCGTTGCGGCGTAGATTGGCCGGCAGGCTCTGGACCCCGAACTTGAGCTGGAGCGCGGCAAGCGCGGCGCGATGCTGGGCCCCGGCGAGGCGGCGGGTGCCCGAGGCGAAGGTCTCGAGCGCCGAGACCGCTCGCTCACTGCCCGAGGTCGCACGGGCGAGGCCGGTGGCGACCGCCGAGGCGCCCTCCTCGGCGGCGCCCGCGCCCTGGGCGATCAAGCCGGCGCCGTAGGTGGCCTGGGAAAGGCCTTCGCGCAGTTGACTGACCCCGAGGGCCGCCCGGCCGAGGTTGCGGCCCAGTCTGCGCAGCTGGACGAGCGGTGCCGCCCGGCCGCCGGCGCGCAGCAACCGCGAGCCGCGTTCGCGGAGCGGCGTGACCCGCTCGGAGACCTGAGCCGGGCCGATCACGGTCTTGACCCCGGGCAGCTCGGCGATCTCGTGCTGCCAGCGACTCAGGGTGGCGAGACGGGCGGGCTCGGTGATCGTCCCCTCCTCGGCGGCGGCGACGATCACAAACGGTGCGTCGTACCCCGGGCCGATCGCCCCGACGATCGTTTCGAAGTTCTGGCGGGCCGGGTCGTCGTGGGCGAGCTGGGTCTGGCTCGGCGGGCCGGTCTTCAGCGCCAGCGCGGGCGCCGAGAGGGCGAGGACGATGAGGCCGATCACCGCGGCTGCCAGGACTGGCCGCCTGAGGGCGGCCCCCACCAGGGTCATCAGTCGCGAGTCGCCTTCGCTCGGCGCCGGGCCGATCCGCCAACGGTCGACGTTGGGCCCGAGCATGGCGAGGACCACCGGACCGGGGACGATCGCCACCAGAACGCTGAGGCCGACGACGAGCGCCAGGGTGGCCGCCAGCGATGCCAGCAGCGAGCCGGGCACGATGAAGAAGGCGACGACCATCGAGAGCATCAACGTGCTGCCGGCGAACACAGTGGTGCGGCCCGCCGTGCGGCGGGTCGCGGCGGCGGCGGTGCGCGGATCGGCCCCTCCCTGGAGCTCCTCGCGGAAGCGCGAGACGATCAACAGCGAGTAGTCGACGCCGAGCGCCAAACCCATCATCGTGCAGACGGTCAACGCGAAAGCGTCGACGCTGAACCACTCGGCGAGAATCGAAAGGAGGCCGCGGGAGGCGATCACGGTCGCCGCGCCGAAGACGAGCGGTACGGCAGCTGCCACCGGCGAGCGGAAGACGAGCAGGAGGACGACGAGCAGGATCGGCAGGGCGATCAGCTCGCCGCGCTCGGTCGCGTCGATCGAGTCTTCCTGGATCGCCCGGGAAAGCGTCGCGTAGCCGGTCTGCGTCGCCTCGACCGGCGGCTCTATCCGCTCCTCGAGCGTCTCGTCGAGGCGCGGGACAACCTCGTTCACCGCCTCCTCGATGCCGACGTGGAAGTCGATCAGGATCAAGGCGCGCCGCGGCGTCGGGCGCAGGCGCTGGACCGCGCCGCGGTCCCAGGGCGAGAGAGTCGTGACGGTCGGGTCGCGACGCAGGACGCGGATCAATGCCGGCCCCTGGCGGTCGACCTCCTTGGGCGGGCCCTGCAGCAGGATCACAAACGGCGCCGTGTCGCCGAAGTGCTCGCGGAGCAGATCGTTGGCCCGCTCCGACGAAGTGCCGGGGATGCTCAGCGAGCTGGGGCTTAGCTTGTCCTCGAGCCCGAAGCCGAGGAAACCGAGCACCGCGATGACCAACGCCGAGGCAAGAAGAACGCGCCTCGGGTGCTCGCCTCCCCTGTCCCTCCTCCAAGACACGCGTGGTAGTTTGGCTGGTCGAGACTACGGAGAGGCGCGGGATGCGGAAGACCTTGTTGAGAACGGCTCTGGCGACGGGTTTGATCGTCGCCCTGGCGGCCACCGCGGCGCAGGGAATCGAACTGCGCGCCGGCAAGATCATCATCGTCGCCGACGGCGGCTTCACGCCCACCAAGCTGCCGCAGCACCGCAACGCGCCGATCAACCTGCACGGCTTCGCCAAGTTCAGCACGATCGACGGGACGCGCCCCTCGCCGCTGATCCAACTGGTAATCGAATTTGACAAGCACGGGGCGGTCGAGACGCGCGGCCTGCCGGTCTGCACCCAGCAGAAGCTGATCGCGACGACGGTCGAGAGGGCGCGGGCGAATTGCCGTGGCTCGATCGTCGGGACCGGCTTCGGCTCCGCCGTCGTCGAGCTTCCCGAACAACGGCCGATCAAGGCCTCCTCGCCGCTGACCCTCTTCAACGGGCCGCGCAAGAACGGCAACCCGACCGTGCTCGGCCACGCGCACCTCGATTACCCCGCTCCGACCACCTACGTCGTGCCGATCGAGATCGAACGGATCAACAAGGGTCGCTACGGATACCGGACGATCGCCAACTTCCCGAAGATCGCCAACTACTACGGCTCGCCGACCTACGGGCGCCTCAAGATCGGCAAGAGATGGACCTACAGGGGGAAGCGGCTGAGCTACGTCAACGCCCGCTGCCCTGACGGCCGCCTGCAGGCGCGCGGCTCCGTTCTGTTCAAAGACGGCAGCTTCGCCAAAGGCAATTTCCTGCGCCCCTGCCAGATCATTCGGTAGCCCCGAGGGCGCCGTGCCGCTACCTTGGGTGGACGGTGCGTGTTGATGGAGCCATGAGGAGCGTGAAGGCGTTGAGGATCGGCGCGATTGCACTCTGCGTGCTGGGGATCCTGGCCGCAGCCGCGACGGCCGACCGCGTGCGACTCGGCCCCCTGGTCCTCACCGCCAACGGCGGCTTCGAACCGCGGCTGCTGCCGAAACACACCTATGCGCCGATCCGCTTCGAGGGCCGCGCGACGATCGAGATGCTCAACGGAGCCCAGCCGCCGGCCCTACGGCGGGTCCGGCTCGACTTCGACCGCGACGGCAAGCTGACCACCGCCGGGCTGGCAACGTGCGCGCCGCACTCGATCGCCGACGCGACGCCCGCCCAGGCGCGCCGGACCTGCGCCGCCGCCCTGGTTGGAACCGGCAGCGTCACGGCCTCCGTCGCGCTGCCAGGCCGAGCGGCAGTCGACGTCAGCTCGCCGCTCAGCCTCTTCAACGGGCCCCGCGTCGACGGCAACCCAACCGCCGTCGCCCACGCGCGCAACACCTTTCCTGAGACCGAGACCTACGTAGTCGTCATCCCGATCGAGCAGCGCCGCGGCACCTACCGCTACCGGGCGACCTTCGACATCCCGCCGATCGCCGGCGGCGCCGGCGCGATCACCCGGGTCGAAGCCAAGGTCGGGCGCCGCTACCGGGCCGGCGGCAAGGAGCGCAGCTACGTCTCGGCCCGTTGCTCGGACGGGATCCTGCAGACGTTCGGCCTCGCTCACTTCGCCGACGGCACCGTGATCAGCGGCAGTCTCTACAAGGGTTGCCGGGCCCTTCCTTAGCCTGACCCACCGAACGCGAGCCGGCCGGACTCTCTTCCTATACTTGCCGCGCTGGGCCGTTAGCTCAACCGGTAGAGCAGGAGACTCTTAATCTCAAGGTTGAAGGTTCGAGTCCTTCACGGCCCATCCTCGCTGCGCTCCATCGCCTCGAGACCGCGGTCGAGGGCGGCGACGCTCGTCGCCCCCGGCGGAACGGGCACCGCCCTGAAGGTGGGGACGGGCAATTCGAGGCGGAAGGCGGTCCGCCCCTCGCGGTCGAAGGCGGTTACCAGGGGGTTGTCCCCCCAGCTCACCAGCCAGCCGCCGCCCTCGAGCGGTCGCGCCGAGCCGCAGCAATGGCTGGTCCTTATCCGCGGATCGTTCAGCTGACCGAGGTAGACCGCGACGCCCCTGTCGAGGTCGAGGCGGTAGGAGACGACACGTGGGCGGCGAGGGCGGTCCTTGCCGTTGTCGTAGACGCTGAGATTGCCGTCCTCGTCGACCCGCGCGTCGTGCTGGCCGCCGAACAGCTTGACGGCGGGGTCGCCGACGATCCGCAGCGAGTCGGCCGTCTCGGTTCCGCCCAGCTTCCAGCGGATGTCGCCACTCGCGCGCTCGATCCCGTAGATCGCATCCGTATGGCGCATCGACACGACGACTTCGCCTTCGCCCCGCGGCTCGATCGAGTTGACGTGAACGGGATCGAAGGTGGAGGCGCCGCGGACACCGCGCTTGGCGTTGCTCAGAACGTTCCGCCACCACCGCCCCGTCTCCCGGAGCCCGATTCGCCCGCGCGAGTTCCATCGCCATACGACCCGTCCCCTCGGATCGATCTCCTGCACCTCGGCGAAGACGGCCGAGGCGTCACTCGGGCCGCCGAAGCGGCTCAGATCGACCTTTGCGCCGGGAGCGTAGGTGTCGACGAGAACATTGCCGTTGGCGAGCTCCCGGAACTCGTGCCCGTCGATGATCTCGCCCCGCGTCCTCACCACCCGGATCAGCTCTCCCGCGAGGGAGCGGACCTCATGCGCCATGCGCGGGTCGAGCCCGTAGCCGTCGCCGAACGAGCGTGCCCAGGAGACGGTCCCATCGCTGAGGATCTGGGCCCAGAGCGCTCGCGTGTCAGGGCTGTGCCACCAGCGCGGCACGCCCTCGTGGTCGAAGACGATGACCCAGGGGCTCTTTTTTGGAGAGGCACGGAAGCTGACGACGAACAGTCCTGGCGCCATCGGGCGGGATCGCTCGAACTCCCACTCGGGGAAGTCCGCGGGCAAGCACCGCACCTCGTAGGAGCGGCGTTCGCCGCCGACGGGGACGATGAGCTCGAAGTCCTCGCCCGGCCCCGCGGCGGGGTCGATCGAGCGGGCGTCGACTCGAATTTGGTCCCCGCCCCTCCCACACCGCGAGACGTAGCGGTCCTCTGCAGGGTCGAAACTCGGATAGAGGCCGCTTACCGAGACCGAGACCGGCGAGCCCGACTCCTCGGCTCCGCAGCCCGCTAGCAGGGACGCGAGGAGGCTCGCCGCGCCCAGCAGAGCGGCGGTTCGCCGCCTATTCGCCAGCGGTACCCGGAGTTTCGGCGCCGAAGCCGCCGAACGGGTTCTGGAATTCGCCGGGTGCCGCGCCGCCGGCTTTTTCTTCCGCTTTTTCGAACTGTTTGCTCTGCGCAGCGAACCGTTTGGCATTTTTACGGATTTCGGCGATCTGTTTTTTGGCGTTCTGCGCTTCGGCTTTGGAAGGCGCCAGGCCGAGGGCGCGTCTTGCCGCTTTGTCCCCCGCTTTGAAGTTGCCGTTGAAGTACTCGTAGATGGCGAGGTTGCTGTAGGTGCCGTAGTTGGGGAGCTCCTCAGTGACGATCCGCTGCGCCCGGAGCGCGATCCCCATGTTCTCCTGGATTTCCGCGAGGCTGGTGGAGCCGCGTTCGGCGATGCCGAAGTAGGTCTGAGCGACGAGCTGGGCGCCACTGGCGCTGACGTCGTCTCCGGCCGCCCGCAGGTAGCGGCTCCAGCTTTCGAGGGCCTCGTCGTAGTCGTCCTTCGCGTCGGGCGGTGGCTGTCCCGGCAGACCCGTCTGCGGGTCGATGTCGGTCTGCGCCTGGGCGGCGCCGAGTCGGGCCCTGGTCAGGTTGAGCAGGAGGCCGGCGTCATTCGGTCTTTTCGCCAGCTCCTCTTCCAGCCGCTCCTCCTGTTCGTGGAAGACCTCGGCGGCGTCGCTCGTCCCGCCGGTGCCGACGATTTCACCCAGGTTGAACGGGCCGACCGTGAGGAAGAGGCTGCCGCCCATCAGCAGGGCCAGCAGCACGTAGACGACGCGGATGACGTTCTTGCGCCGCCCCCGCGTGTCGAACAGCATCCTTCGCTCGCCGCTTTCCGCCATTCAGTCGCTCACCGCTCCTGGGTCGAGGGTTCCGCAAGGCCTCCGGCGGCGCCTCGTCGGTCGAAGAGCCGCGCCAGCAAGATACTCAACTCGTACAGAGCGAGCAGGGGGACCATCTCGATCAACATCGATATGGGATCGACACCCGGCAGCGCGGCGGCGAGCACGGCCATTCCCAGGTAGGCGTAGCGCCGGTTGGTCTGCAGCTGATCGACCCTGACTATGCCGAGGCGGGTCAGGGCGATCAGGGCGAGGGGGAGCTGGAATATCAAGCCGCCCGCCAGCATCGTCATCGCGAAGAAGCTGTAGTAGTCGCGCGCCCGCACCTGGATGTTGAACTGCTCGTCGTTGAAGCCGAGCAGGAAGTCGGTCGCCGCCGGCAGCACGACGAAGTACGCGAAGGCGACGCCGGCGGCGAAGAGCAGGGGCGCCATCAGCAGGATCGGCAACACGGCGCGGCGCTCCGCTCGGCTGAAAGCGGGCAGCACGTAGGCGTACAGCTGGTAGATGAGGACCGGCAGGGCGAGGATCAGCGCTCCGTAGGCGGAGATCGTCAGCGTCGTCGTGAACGGCTCGGTGACGCCGAAGGTGATGAGGCGGTCGTGGTCGCTCGGCAGTGGATCGGTGGCGATCTCGAGCAGGAGATCGCTCTGCCAAAAGCACAGCCCGAAGGCGACCGCGAGCGCGCCAAGGCAGACGACGATCCGGTATCGAAGCTCGTCGAGGTGCTCGACGACGGTCAGGCGGTCCTCGTGGGAGACCGGCCTTACACGAGGCATCGCGGGAACGTCAGGGCCGTTTGTGGCCCACCGGCTCGCCCCTGCCGGGCTCGATCTCCCGCGACGCGGAGCCGCGGTCGTCGTCCTCGTCGTCGTGCCCACCCAAGGAGCCACGGAACTCGCGGATGCCACGGCCGAGCGAGCGGCCGAGCTCGGGCAGGCGCTTCGGTCCGAAGACGATCAGGGCGATGATCAGGACGATGGCGATCTCGGCGATGCCGATGTTGCCGGGCATATGAAAGATGCTACCGGTCACGAATTGCCGCCGGGCCAGCTACCTGGAATTGGGATTTTCCGCGCCCGTCGCGAAAAGTGCGGATGGAAGAGCCGCTTCTCGTGTTCGAGAGTGGAGAGATGAACCGAGCGAGCCGCACAGCCACCACCAAGTCGGACGGCCTTCACGTCTGCCCAGCCTGCGCCTCCCAGCTCGTGCAGCCGACCTGCTGGGAGCAGAGTGGCCGGCGCGGCCACTGGCGGCTCTGGCGCCGCTGTCCGGAGTGCGATTGGAGCGGCGAGGGTGTCCACGGCGAGCTGGAGATCGACGCCTACGACGAAGAGCTCGATGGAGGCACGGAGGCGCTCGCCGCGGAGCTGGAAGCGCTCGAACGCGAGGGGATGGAGCGAGTGGCGGCTACCTTCGCCAGAGCCCTCGCCGCCGATTTGATCGACGCCGACGACTTTCGCTGGCGTCGCCCTCAGGCGTAGCGCTCGACGACCCCGTCGGCAACGAGTGCCAGCAGCTCTTGCCGTTCGGCGTCGATCGCGATCGACTCGAGGCGGCGCTTCGCGGCCTCGACCATCTCGAGCCCCCGCGCCCTGACCTGCTCCAGCGCTCCGCTCGCCGCGACACGGTCGCACAGGGCCTCGGCGGCCTCGTCGTCCAGATCGCGAAGGTCGACCGCGGCGATGCCGGGATCGGCGGCGCGGGCGAGGATCAGCGGCAGCGTCACCGTCCCGTCGAGCAGGTCGGTGCCGCGCGCCTTGCCGGTGCGCTCGGGTGGGCCGGCGATGTCGAGGACGTCGTCGAGCAGCTGGAAGGCGAGGCCGATCTCAGCTCCGAAGCGACCCAGCTGGGGCTCGTCCTCGCCCAGCAGGCAAGCGCACTCGAACAACCTGGCGGTCTTCAGCTCGCAGCGCTCCAGGTAGCGCCGCTCGGAGACGGAGGCGTCGTAGGCGTCGTGGCGCTGCGCCAGCTCGCCGCGCGCCAGGGCGACCGAGGCCCGCGCGAGCAGCTCGATCGCCCGCACCTCCCCGTGAGCGGCCAACAACGCGAAGGCCCGCGAGAAGAGCAGGTCCCCCGTGGCCACGGCCCTTCCACGACCGGAGCTTGCCGCGACGGTTGGTTGGCCCCGCCGCAACGGCGCGGCGTCCAGGACGTCGTCGTGGACCAGCGTCGCCATATGGATCAGCTCGATCGCGGCAGCCGCGCGGACCGCCGTCTCGCCACCCTCCTGTCCGCCGCAGATCAGCACCAGCAACGGTCGCAGCCGCTTGCCGCCCGCGGCAAGCGTCATTCCAGCGTTTGCTTCGAGCCTCGCCCCGTAGCCGCGCGTCTGCTCGCCCAGGAGCTCCTCGACCCTGCCCAATCCGGCGGGGAGCCAACGACTGGAGGCGTCGAGGACGGCGGTGACGGGTGGTGGGACGGCCGAGTCGCGGCTCATGCGCGGCTCCCGGCTCAGCCGTCCGCGGGCGGCTTGAGGCCACTGTGGATCGCGATGATTCCCCCGGCAAGCACGGTCCAGCGGATCTGCACCAGGCCGGCCGCGGCGAGCTTCTCGGCCAGCCGGGGCGGTGCCGGGAAGCTGCGCACCGATTCCGGCAGGTAGCTGTA
The DNA here is from genome assembly GCA_036276735.1 of Solirubrobacterales bacterium. GTDB lineage: Bacteria > Actinomycetota > Thermoleophilia > Solirubrobacterales > 70-9 > VRUE01. The sequence continues at coordinate 65,960 of DASUOH010000013.1, forward strand.
GGCCTCCGGGTCGGAGGTGAGGCGCCCGAGCACGGGGACGATCCGGTCGAACCAAAGCGAGTAGAAAGTCGAGAGGGGCGGTCGGGTCGGTTTGGTGATCTCGAGGATGACGAGACGCCCTCCCGGCCGGAGAACCCGACCCATCTCGGCCAGGCCGCGGTCGAGGTCCAAGAGGTTGCGCACGCCGAAGCCGACCGTTACGGCGTCGAAGCGTTCGGCGTCGTAGGGGAGGCTGAGCGCGTCGGCCCACTCGAAGCGGACCTCCTCGACGCCCGCCGCCTTCTCCCGCGCCAGATCGAGCATCGGCTCGGAGAAGTCGCAACCGACGACGTGGCCTTCCGGCGCGACCCGCGACGCCAGCTCCAGGGCGAGGTCACCGGTGCCGCAGCAGACGTCGAGGGCCGCCTCGCCGGGTTGCAGGCCGGCGAGGTCAGCCGCCCGCCCGCGCCAACGGTGGTGGAGCCCCGCCGTCATCAGCGAGTTGAGCAGGTCGTAGCGACCGGCAATCCGGTCGAACATGCGGTTGACCTGACCCGCGAACTGAGTCGAGTCGCGGGAGGGCCTGGTCGTCCCCGTCATCTGCTGGCCCCCGTCATGGGGAGGCCTCAATCGAGCGAGGCGAGGAAGTCGGCCAGCTCGTCGAGTTTTTTCGGCGGCAGGTCGCGGAAGGACGGCATGATGCCTGGCCCGATTTCGACCGAGCGCAGGATCGCCGCCCGCGGCACGGTGCGGCCGATGTGGGTCAGGTCAGGGCCGAGGGCGCCGTTGCCGTTCTCACCGATTTTGTGGCAGGCCAGGCAACCCGAGCCGGCGACGACCTCCTTGCCGGCCTCGTACTCCGGGGCGACCTCCATCTCGATCTCGGTCGGCGAGCCGCCGGTCGCGCCGAGGAAGGTCAGGTAGGCCATCGCGACGATCGTCAGGACACCGGCGGTGGTCGCGATCGGACGCCGACCGGGATGGCGCTCCGGGCCACGGTCGTAGAACGGCAGCAACAGGAGCAGCACCATGCAGATGGTCGGGATCCCGATCGTCGCGATCGGGACCAGCTCCGGCGGCTTGATCACACGCAGGAGCTCGAACAGGAAGAAGAAGTACCACTCGGGGCGCGGCACGTAGCTGGTCGAGGTCGGGTCGGCCTTGGGGCCCTGCTCGGCGCCCAGCACGATCGACATCACGATGATCACGCCGACGACGATCACCGCCATCGCCGAGTCTTTGAGCACCGCGTAGGGGAAGAAGGGCTTGCCCTTCTTCTTCAGCAGCTCGTACTCCTCCAGGTATGCCTGCTTGTCGGTCGCCTTCATCGCGCCCGCCCGTTTCCGCCGCCGTTGGCGCCGGCGTCGAGCTGCGAGACGGGCGCCGCGACCTTGGGCCGCTCCGCCCGCACCCACGGCGGCGCGGTGGTGCCGAGCTTGACGACGAGGTAGAGGTGGGCGCCGATCAGGGCGATCAGCGCGCCGGGGATGAGCAGCATGTGGATCGCGTAGAAGCGCGAGAGGGTCGTCGCGCCGAGCTCAGGGCCCGCGCGGAGAAAGTCGCTCAGGTAGGGGCCGACGACTGGACCGGTGCCGTTGATGTTGATGCCGACGACCGAGGCCCAGAAGGAGCGCTGGTCGAAAGGCAGCAGGTAGCCGGTGAAGGCCATCGTCATCGTCAGGATCAGCAGCACGACGCCGATCACCCAGTTCAGCTCGCGCGGGTACTTGTAGGCGCCGAAGAAGAAGGTGCGGCCCATGTGGAGGAAGATCAGGATCACCATCAGACTCGATCCCCACTTGTGCATGCCGTGCACGAACTGACCGAGGAAGACCTCGTTGTTGATGTGGGAGATCGAGGAATAGGCCTCGGTTGCCGAGGGCACGTAGAACATCGCCAGGAAGACGCCGGTTACCGCCTGGACGATGAAGGCGAAGAGGGTCGCCGAGCCGAGCGTGTAGAACCAGTTGGTCCCCTTCGGCACCTTGCGGTAGAGCATCCCGGTCAGGAAGCCGGTTGCCGCGGTGCGCTGGTCGACCCAGGCCAGGACGTCGGCGGGCGCCTCTTTGGCGCGGTCGACCATCTGCTGCCCCTCCGAGGGTCGCTCGGGCGGCGAGGTCTTGAGGTCGGCCGGGGCCGGCTTGGCGGCGCCGTTGCCGGAGCCGGGCTTGGCCGGTTTTCGCAGCGGGGCGGGAATCAGCGAGTCGAGCTTCATGGCGGCGGGAAGGTAGAGGGACGCGGTGGGTAGAGGTACTCCCAGACCCCGCCGGTGAACTCACCGGGGTCGCGGGCGCGGACCGCCTCGAGCTGAGAGGTGACGCTGTAGCGCGGTCCGACTTCGACCTGGCCGCCGCGGATTCGCGTCTGGAAGCGGTCGAGCGGCCGCACCGGCGGCCCGCCCAGAACTTTGCCGACGAAGTCGTAGACGCCGCCGTGGCAGGGGCAGATGAAGTTGCCCGCGGCCTCGACGAAGCGAACCGGGCAGCCGAGGTGCGCGCAGCGATTTGAGACGGCGATGATCTCCTTGGGATCCTCGCCGAGCTGCTCTGAGCCTTTGCGCACGTAGGCGAGCGTCTTGCCGGCGTCGGCGATGCCCTCGGTCTCGGTGAAGACGACCTGGCGGTAGGTGTCCGCGACGAAGTCGTCGAGCGGTCCGACGGCCTCCCAGCGCTCCTTGCCCCGGTGGAAGATCGGCGCGACCGCGAAGCCGACCGCCGGCAGCACGATCGCGGCGCCGGCGATCCCGCCGAGGCCCTGCGCCGCGACGGTAAAGACGCGACGGCGGGTCATCGACTCGCCCTCGAAGTATCCGGGGGGGTCGGGCTTGGCCCGCTCAGGGGGGGTCGCCTCGACCCCGTTCGCTTTCTCGACGTTGTCAGCCACGGTGCGGGAGGAGATGCTGCTTCCTGGAGTTTATTCCCTCAGCCGCGGCGGCTGCCTCGTGGCCCGCTTTATGTAGGGCCGGTTAACCAGTCGTCCGGACCTCTCTCGGCTGGTATACAGAGACCCCCGTGTTCATGGCCGCCGCTTCGGGTGGGGAGGAAAAGGGGAGCAACCTGCCCCTGTCGCTTCGTCGTCCGCGCGCGGTGCTGGCGCTTGCGCTGCTGGCGATCGTCGGGCTCGGCATCCTCGGCCAGGGCGTCGAGGATGAGCTGCGGCCAAGCTCCCTGAGCATCGCCGGCACGGAGTCGTCCCGCGCCAACGCGCTCCTGCATGAGCACTTCGGCGACACCGCGCCGTTCGTCGTCCTCCTCCAGGGTCCCCCCGGCGAGCTCGACCGGCAGGGCCCGGCGCTGATCCGCGAGCTTCGCTCCGAGCCGGCCGTCTCGACGCTCTCGCCCTGGGATCGCGGCAGCGTCGAGCGGCTGCGGCCGGGCCCGCGCAAGGCACTGATCGTCGTCGACTTCCACGTCAGCGCCGAGGATGCGGTTCAGGACAAGGTCCCCTACCTGAAGGGAGTGCTCGAGGAGCGGATCACGCCACCGGTCAAGGCGACCCAGACCGGCTTCGCCAGCCTCTCGCGGGCGATCCAGGAGGAGTCGATCCACTCGACCGAGCGCGCCGAGCTGATCGCGATCCCGATCCTGCTCGTGGTCCTCCTGCTCGTCTTCCGCTCCCCGGTGGCGGCCGCGATCCCGCTCGCCTTCGGCGCGGTGACCGTGATCGCCTCGCGAGGCGTCCTCTCGCTGGCAGCCGACTGGATCGCGATCGACGCTTTCGCGCTGACCGTCTGCGCGATGATGGGGCTGGCGCTCGGGGTCGACTACTCCCTGCTGATGGTCTCCCGCTTCCGCGAGGAGCTCGAGGCCGGGGCCGACCCGTTGGAGGCGGCACGGATGACCCGCCACACGGCCGGGCGGACGACCGCCTTTGCCGGCTCGACGCTCTTCCTGGCGATGCTGGTGACCCTGGCGGTGATGCCCGGGAAGCTGTTGATCTCGCTGGCCGGCACGGCGATCGTCGTGACCGGGATCAGCGTCATCGTCGCCGCCCTGCTCGGCCCGGCGCTGCTGCTCCTCGTCGGCCACAACGTCAACCGCTGGCGGCTCGGCGGCGCCGGCGACCGCGGTCGGTTGATGGCGATGGTCGGCGCGGCGCTGAAGCGTCCCGTGCTGGCCGTGGCCCTGATCGGGGGGCTGTCCCTGCTGCTCGCGGCCCCCGTCCTGGCGCTGAAGACCGGGCCGCCGAGCGCCGAGCAGCTACCCCCCGACAATCCGGCCCGCGAGGACGCGGAGCGGATCGCGCGGGTCGCGGGTCCGGGCTGGGACGCGCCGTTCGTCCTGGTCGCGGTCGCCAAGGGCGGGCAGATCACCGACGAAAAGCGGCTCACTGCGCTTACCCGCTGGCAGCGCCGCATCGCCGAGGACCCCGGCGTGCAGGCGGTGGTCGGGCCGGGCCAGATCAAGCGGCGGGTGAAGCCGCTACAGGAAGGCGGTCGCGACCTGCTCGCCGGGCGTGGCGAAGCCGACCCGGAGCGGTTCGAGCGGCTCGGCGAGCGGCTGGGCGGCGCCGCCGAGGGCGTCAAGCAGTTGCGCAGCGGAATCGAGAAGGCCAGCTACGGCGCCGGACTGCTGGCGACCGGCTCCGGGCGCGCCGGAGCCGGAGCCGAACAGATTGAAGGCGGCCTGACGCGGGCCGCCTCGGGCGCAGAACGGGCGACCGGGGCGCTCGGCCGTCTCGCCGAGGGGTCGGGCAGGTTGGCGGAGGGGCAGCGGCAGGCGCAGCTCGGTGCCCTCTCGGTCGAAGGCAACGCCAGCGACCTGCTCAGCCGGGTGCGAGACCGGGCGCTCGAGCAGGCTCGCGACCTGCGCGCCGAGCTGAAGCAGCGGGCGGCTGCCGATCCGACCCTCGCCGAGCAGGCGCGCGAAGCGGAACGCCTGGTCGAAAGCCTGGCGATCGCCCGCAACGACGCCCAGCGCGTCCGCAACCTCTCCTCGCAGCTGCGCAAAGGCCAGGCGCGCCTGGCCGATGGCGGCGCCAAGCTGCACAAGGGCGCGGAGCGCCTCGCCGACGCGGCGGGGGACCTGCCAGGCGGGCTGGAGCGCCTGCGCGGCGGCACCGCCCGCCTCGTCGAGGGCTTGGAGCAGCTTCGCGGCGGGGCAGGCACGCTGGAAGAGCGGCTCGCCGAAGGCTTCCAGCGCTCGCTCCCACTGCAAACCGGTCTGCGCGAGGCGAACGTGCGCGTCTCGGTCAGCGCCAAGCGCTTCAAGCGGCGGGTTGGCCGGCTGCGGCGCTCCTCGCCGGGGATCTTCGACTCCGGCTACTTCGTCCTCTCGGCCCTCGAGGGCGCGCCGGAAGGGCAACGCAAGAAGGTCTCGGAGATCGTCGACCTGCCTGACGGCGGCCAAGCGGCACAGATGGTCGTCATCCCCCGGTACACCTTCAACACGCCGGGCTCGATCGCGCTCAACGACCGGCTCAAGGAGAACGCCGACGCGCTCGAAGCCGAGGCGGCTGCGACGACGGGCGTCACCGGAGGCGCCGCCGAACTGATCGATTACACCGACACGATCTCCAAGCGGATCCCGATCGTGATCGCCGTGATCGCGATCGCGACCTTCCTGATGATGGTGGTGATCCTGCGGGCGATCCCGCTCGCCGCGATCGCCGTCGCGCTCAACCTCGTCACGGTCGCGGTCGCCTTCGGGGTTCTCACCCTCCTCTTCGAGGTTCCGGAGGGCTGGCCGCTCGGCGGCCGCGACTACGTCGACGCGATCGGCGCTGCCGGAATCTTCGGGATCATCTTCGGGCTCTCGATCGACTACGCCGTCTTCCTCTTGATGCGGATGCGCGAGCACTACGAGAACGGCGCCTCCAACCGGGAGTCGATCGCCTTCGGCCTCGACCGTACCGCGAAGGTCGTGACCGGCGCGGCGGCGATCATGACCGCCGTCTTCGCAGCCTTCGCGGCGGCGCCGATCGCCACGGTGAGCCAGCTCGGCATCGGTCTGACGGTCGCGGTGCTGCTCGACGCCACGGTGATCCGCATCGTGCTGCTGCCGGCGCTGATGCTGCTCTTCGGCGACCGGGTCTGGTGGCTCCCGGCCTGGCTGGAGAGAAGCCTGCCGAAGATCGATCTTCACGGCGCTCGGGCGGGTTAATACATCTGAGCTTCATCTGGACGTGTGTATTTTTTGCTGCGGGTCAAGGCAGGAACCGACAGGAGGGGTAGGAACGTGGGAAGCCGGAACGGGAAGAGGTCTTCGATCAAGCTGAGCGCCGTCGTGGTCCTGGCGCTCGTATTCGCGGTACCGATCGCGGGCGCGATTGAACCGGATCCCACGCGCGACGAATACGTCGCCGAGGTCGAGCCGGTGTGCAAGGCCAACACCGAAGCGAACTCGCGCATCCTCGCGGGGGTCAAAGAGCAGGTCAAACAGGGCAAGCTGGTCCCGGCCGGCCAGCGGTTCATCCGAGCCGCTGGCGCACTCGGCAAATCGGTCCGCCAGATCGCCGCGGTGCCAAAGCCAAGCGCTGACGCGACGAAGCTCGAAAAATGGATCGGCTACCTCAAGCAGGAGAAGACTTACCTGCAGAAGATCGGCAAGGCGCTCAAGGCCGGCAACAAGTTCCAGGCGCAGAAGTACGCGGTGCAGCTCAACCGCAACAACAACAAGGCAAACAACACGGTGATCAGCTTCGGCTTCAAGCACTGCCGGATCGACTCGTCCAAGTTCCTCTAGGTGAGGACTCGCGGGCTGATCGCGGTCGCCCTGGCAGCGGCGCTCGTCGGGGCGGCCGCCGCGGGCGCCGAGGTCGAACAGGAGGGCAACCTGGTGGTCGCCTTCGACGGCGGGATCTCGCCGCGCTCGCTGCCGCGAGAGGGCACCGCGCCGGTGCGTGTCAGCGTCGAGACCTCGATCCGCGCCAGCGACGGCGCCGATCCTCCGCCGCAGCTCCAGGCCATAACGATCGCGATCAACCGCGAGGGGAAGGTCTTCGACCGCGGCCTCCCCACCTGTCGGGTTCGTCGGATCCAGCCGACGACGATCGCGGCGGCGCGGCGGATCTGCGGCGGCGCGATCGTCGGCAGCGGACACGTCGGCGTCCGCGTCCACCTCGCCAACCAGCCCCCGTTCAGCTTCAAAGGGCCGCTGCTCGTCTTCAACGCGAAGCCCGTGGGCGGCAAGCGACGATTGCTCGCCCAGGTCTACGGCACGCGTCCGCCTTCCGCCTTCGTGCTCAGCTTCTCGATCCTGCGTCGTCCCGGAACCTTCGGCACGATCATCCGCACGGTGCTGCCGCAGTCGGCTCGCAAGTGGGCTTACGTCACCCACTTCGACATGCGGCTGCGGCGGACATATTCGTATCGGGGCAAGCGCCGCAGCTTCGTCAGTGCGGGCTGCCCGGCGCCCGCGGGATTCCCCGGCGCCGTCTACCCGTTCGCCCGCGGCACCTTCGAGTTCGCCGGCGGGCGGCGCATCGACTCAACGCTGATCCGCGACTGCAAGGTCCGTTGATGGAGCCGCTGCGCGTCCTCGCTGGGCAGCTACGCGAGGAGGAGACTCCGATCTCGTCCCACGTCGTCGACCGGGCCGAGGCCGGCGGCAGCTCGCTGGTGGTCGAGGCAGTCCGAGAGGGTTACCTCCTCCACTACGGGGAGTCGAGGCTTCTGTCCGGGCAGGATGCCGATCTTTCGCTGCTCGCCGGCGACTACCTCTACGCGCTCGGCATCGAACGGCTGGCGGCGCTCGGCGACGCCAATGCCGTCGGCGTCCTCGCCGAGCTGATCGGCCGCTGCGCCCAGCTCCACACCGAGGGTCGCGAGGACGAGGTGCCGGAGCTGTGGCGGAAGGCGGTCGAGGCAGTCGGCGGGACCGGTTAGAGCGCCTCGTCCATCGCAGCATCGGCCACTTCGAGCGTCCGGTCGATCGTCGTCTCATCGTGCGCAAGCGAGACGAACCATGCCTCGAACTGCGAGGGGGGCGGGTAGACGCCGCGTTCCAGCATCGCGCGGCAGAAGCGAGCATGCGCCTCAAGATCGCAGGCCGAGGCGGCGGCGAAGTCGCGGACCGGTTCGGCGCTGAAGAAGAGGGTGAGGAGACCGGGGACGGCGGCAACCTGCAGCGGTCGGTCCGCGGCGAGCTGGCCGAACCCGACGGCGAGCCGGTCGGTGAGCGCCTCGAGCCGTCCGTAAGCCGCCCCGTCCAACTCCCGCAGGGTCGCCAGGCCGGCGGCGACCGCGAGTGGGTTGCCGGAGAGCGTGCCGGCCTGGTAGACGTCGCCGGCCGGCGCGACCCGTTCCATCGCCGAGCGCGGGCCGCCGAAGGCAGCGGCAGGGAGACCGCCGCCGAGCACCTTGCCCATCACGGTCAGGTCGGGCTCGACTCCGTACCGTTCCTGGGCGCCGCCGCGGGCCACCCGAAAGCCGGTGATCACCTCGTCGAGGATCAGCAGCACCCCGGCCTCACGGGTCCTCTCACGCAGGAAGTCGAGGAAGCCGTCCTCTGGTGGGACGACACCCATGTTGGCCGCGACCGGCTCGGCGATCAGCGCCGCGACGTCGTGTTCCTCGAGTGCTCGCGCGACCGCCGCGCGGTCGTTCCACGGCACGACGACCGTGCCAGCCGCCTGCGCGGCGGTGACGCCGGGGCTGGCTGGGACGGCGAGCGTGGCCAGGCCCGATCCGGCATCGGCGAGCAGGCCGTCGGAGTGGCCGTGGTAGGCGCCGGCGAACTTGACGACGGTCTCGCGGCCGGTCAGGGCGCGGGCGAGCCGCACCGCGCCCATCGCGGCCTCGGTTCCGGAGCTGGTCATGCGCACCATCTCGACCGAGGGGATGCGCGCGACGACCTCCTCGGCCAGCTCGACCTCCGCCGCGGTCGCGGCGCCGTAGCTGGTCCCTCGCGCGGCGGCCACTGACACCGCGGCGACCACGGCGGGGTGGGCATGACCGAGGATCAGCGGTCCCCAGGAGCCGACCCAGTCGAGATAGCGGTTGCCGTCGACGTCGATCAGCTCGCACCTCTCCCCCCTCTCTATGAAGATCGGCTCCCGCCCGATCTGCCGCATCGCCCGCACCGGACTGTTCACCCCGCCCGGAAGCACCTTCAGCGCCCGCTGGTACAGCTCAGAGGACATCGAGCGCCTAAATGTCGGTCCCGGTAGGGGTGGAACGTCTTGTACTTTTTTCGCGCTCCGGACCGGGCGCCAGCCCTCCGCGGTTCCTTCGAAAAAAGTTAAGTGGAACCCCTACCGGGACCGGCACTACGAATGCTCCGCTTCCCAAGCCGCGTAGTCCTCGGTGAAGTAATGGAGGCGGATCTTCTTGTACTCGGTCGAGGAGTAGAGGGTGGCGCGGTCGTCCGGGCCCATGCCGCACTCCTCGGCGATCGAGTCGAGGATCGCATCGCACTCCTCCTTCGAGCGGCCGTGGGCCATCGTGAAGACGCTGTATGGCCAGTCCTCGTAGGTCGGGCGCTGGTAGCAGTGGGAGATGCCGCGGAAGGCGGCCATGCGTCGGCCGGTCGCGAGGATCTCCTCCCCCGGCACCTTCCAGACTCCCATCCCGTTGGCCGAGAAGCCGGCGCGGCGGTGGAAGAGGATCGCCGCGACGCGGCGCAGCAGCTTGCGATCGACCATCTGGCGCAGGTGGTCGAGGAGGTCTTCGGTGGAGATGCCGAGCTCGGCCGCGGCCTCGTCGTAGGGCCGCTCGACCGCCGCCATCGGCCCCTGCAGGGCGCGGATCACGGCGACGTCGCGCTCGTCGTAGGGCTGCGGCTCCAGCTCGCGCGGCGGCGCCGCCTCGACCGCGGCGGCGAGCGCGTCGGTGCCCTTCTCCATCTCGAGGTTCATGTTGATCTTGAACAGGGTCAGGGTCGGCAGCTGCCGCATCGACTCGGCGCCGGTCTCACGCATCAGCGCCTCCAGCGTCCCTTCCATACCGAGCTCGGAGTCGGGCGGCACGGCGATCGTGAACCAGAGGTTGAAGTCGTGCGTCCGCAGGTAGTTGTGCGAGACGCCGGGGTGGGCGTTGACCGCCGCGGCGGCGCGCTGCGGGTTCTCGGCGTCGACTTTCGCCGCGACCAGCATCGACTCGTAGCCGAGCGCCCGCGTGTCGAAGATCGGCGTGATCTCGCGGATGATCCGCCCGTCGAGCAGGCGCTGGGTCCTGGTCAGGACGTCGTCGAGCTGGAGCTCGGCCTCCGACGCGACCAGCGCGAAGGGCTCGGGGTCGAGCGGGAAGCTCGACTGCAGGAGGTTCATCAGCCGCTTGTCGGTCTCGTCGAGCGGGATCGCCGAGCCGCCCTTGCGGGATCGCGCCTTCGACTGGGGAACCTTCACCGGAGCCATCCGGCTGCCTCCTTCGCGTAATAGGTGACGATCGCGTCGGCGCCGGCACGGCGGATCGAGGTCAGGGTCTCGAGCACCGCGGCGCGCTCTTCGATCCAGCCGTTGGCGGCGGCCGCCTTCAGCATCGAGTACTCGCCGGAGACATGGTAGGCGGCGACCGGCGCCCCGGTCTCCTCCTTGACCCGGCGCACGACGTCGAGGTACGGGGTGGCGGGCTTGACCATCAGCATGTCGGCGCCCTCCTCGAGGTCGAGCTTCGCCTCGCGCACACCCTCCTCCACGTTCGCCGGGTCGAGCTGGTAGCCGCGCCGGTCGCCGTCGGCCGGAGTCGACTCGGCGGCATCCCGGAAGGGTCCGTAGAAGGCCGACGCGTACTTTGCGCTGTAGGCGACGATCGGGACGCCGGAGTGGCCCTCCTCGTCGAGCTGGTGGCGGATCGCGCCGATCCGCCCGTCCATCATGTCGCTCGGCGCGACGGCGTCGGCGCCCGCCTCGGCATGGGAGATCGCGGTTTTGGCGAGCAGCTCGACCGTGATGTCGTTGTCAACCTCGCCCTCCCGCAGCAGGCCGCAGTGGCCGTGCGAGGTGTACTCGCATAGGCAGACGTCGGTGATCACGACCAGGTCCGGGTGCGCCTCCTTCAGCGCCCGCACCGCCATCTGCACGACGCCCTCGTCGTCGTAGGCGCCGCTGCCGCTCTCGTCCTTCGCCGAGGGGATGCCGAAGAGGAGCAGCGCCCCGACCCCGAGGGTCGCGATCTCGGTCGCCTCGGCGACCAGCTCCGAGATCGAGAAGCGCTCGATCCCCGGCATCGACTCGACCTCCTCGCGGACGCCCTCGCCGGCGACGACGAAGGCGGGCTGGATCAGCTGGCGCGGTGAGAGCGAGGTCTCGCGGACGAGGTCGCGCAGGGCCGGAGTGCGGCGCAGGCGGCGCAGGCGTGTGGCGGGAAACGGCAT
>DASUOH010000014.1:0-44106 GCA_036276735.1 Solirubrobacterales bacterium
CGACCGCTTGCACGAATCCCTGGGCGACGTCTCTCCCGTTGAGTTCGAGTCCCTATACGTTGGACAGGAGGTCCAACTGAGCAATCTCTCTTAAATTGGAAACCAACTAAAACGGTCTCCGTCAAACCCGGTCCGGCTCAGTTACGCTGCGACGCGGCGACGGGGAGGAGGTGCTTGGCGTCGGTGACGCGGCGCTCTTCCCTGCCGGTCCGAAGGGTGCCCACCAACTCGTCAACCGCTCCGAGCGGCCGGCTCGCTTCCTGATGGTCTCGACGATGATCCACCCAGAGGTGCTCGAGTACCCCGACAGCGGGAAGGTCGGTCTGATGGTGGGGGCGCCACCCGGCAAGGGCGACCAGGGCGGCCTCAAGGTCTTCCTCCGCCGCGACGCCGAGATGGGCTACCTCGAGGACGAGCCGACCGAGTGAGGAAGAAGATGTGGCTCCTAATCGCGGGCACGACGCTGCATCGGGTAGAGACAGCTCCGAGCAACGGCCCTGATTCTTTACTTCGACACCTCGGCGCTGATCAAGCTCGGATTCGAGCCGCCCGTCCCGGCAAGACTCCCAAGAAGCGAACCGGCCGCTCGGTTGAACTCAGAGGAAGACGAGCTCGTTACGGAAGGTTGCGGGAAATTGGCCACCAGTTTGGCCAACAAGAAATATGAGCCGCTGGGTCAGGGGTCTTCCCCACGGAGGGGGGTTGTGCTGAGGCGGTCGATCAGGTTTGAGGTGTCGAGCGTCTTGGCCTTTAGGGCGGTGGCCATTCGGTCAGTGGCCTCGTCGTCTTGAAGGCCGATGATTTGTCCTGCCAATTGGCGATGTATCTCCACCGTCGCGCGGGAGACCTCAGCGATGGTCGTGGGTGAGACCATGTACAGGTGAGAGGCGGCGACGCCGCTCACGCTCTGGTGTAGGGCCTGCTTCGGGGTGACCATGACAGTGATCGCGCTTTCGGGCTCGGTCCATGAGTAGTTGTGCCGCACCCAGTCCGCATGTGAATTTGCCTGGCGGGTCTCCTCGGCTGAGACTTTTCCTTTGGGCCCCTCTTCCGTCTTTGCCTCCCAGAGGATCCACGCGCGCGAGCCGTCCTGCCAGGCTCCATCAGGGGCGGCCTCCTCCTTGGCGGGTCGCTCCGCGTCGAACCCAAGCAGCTGACCGAGAGTCTGCAGCGCGACCTCGAACTTCTTTGCGTCCGGATCCTCGATGCCCGCCTCGAGGGCAGTCAGGTCCCGCTCGAGCTTTGGGCTTTGGGAGCGGCGGCGGAGCCATTGCGTTGCCTTATCTGCCCTCAGCGCCAGCGCGTCGTCCTTCGTTTGCTTCGGATTGTCCTGCAAGGCGTTGAGCGGGGGACGCCACGGCAGGCGACGGGTCGCCAGATCCGCATCGCGGCTCAGCGCGACAGATCGTCCGGCCTCAGGCCCATCTGCGATGACAGACCAGCTAGCCGCCAGGGCCAGCCACCACGCTCGGTACGGACTCATCGTTGGATGGTTCAGTGCGGCCGCAGCCCGCTGCGCGGCGGAGGCCGCCTCGTCATAGTTGCCGCGCCAAGCTTCTCGCCAGGCGGCGACCTCATGGGGCGCGGCTGAGGTGAGCTGTTTGGCGCCCGGGGGATTCTGCTGGGGGTGCTCTTCTGCGTACTCGCGTAGGTATTCCTCAGTCGGTTGCCAATCGTCGTCCTGGGCGAGAAACGAATCAATGCTCTCGAAAATCTCCTCCCGGGAGAGCTCGGCGGTCGTGAAGGCGATTTCCAGCTCGGCCTGGATCTCACTGCGGAGCATCGCGCGATCCTCCTTCGGCGCTAGGAATCCGATCAGGTCGTCCCCATGGAGCACGACGACCGCCGTATCCCGCCGAGAGCGGGTGGCGCGGCCGACTCCCTGGGTGATCCGCGTCCTGATCCGCTCGGCCAGGGCATGCCGTGCCCCCAGGCGGTTGTTGAGGAAATGCTCCTGGAGGTGGGTGCCAGTGGGCAATCCGGTCATGACAATCAGGCTGCAAGCTTCTCCCGGCAGGTCGATGCCGTCGTAGCGGTTGGCGAGTTGCAGGACTGCGCGGTCCGTCTCGGTGAAGCTCTCGAGGCCCTGTTCAATGTCCTCCGCGCCTAGCGTGGGCGTCCAGTCTGGGATGACGCGCTCGGCGGCGCGCCCCAGGCGCCAGCTGCTCGGAGCGAGCAGGAGGGCGCGTCCGACCTGATCGACGATGTCCTGGATCAGATGGTTGGTCGCGTCTCCGCCCCGCCCCGCCCCAGGGGCGATCATGTAGCGGCGGCCGGATCCCTCCCGGTCCCAGGTGAGCGGCTTTGGGATTCGCTCGATCGGCTCATGGCCGAAGGATCGCTCAAGCTCGCCGCCAGCGCCGATGGTCGCGGAGAGGTAGATCCGCTGGTTGGCGTTCGAGAAGGCGTCCTGGGTGAAAGTTGGGGCAATGAAGGGTCTAATCAGTATCTCGGTCCAACTCACGTAGATCAGGCAGGTCTCAAGTTGGGTGCCGATCGCGTCCCAGGCGAACCACTCCCTGCTGTCATCGACTGCAGGGCCGATCACCTCCGCCAGCTGCTCGCTGGCTCGATGCGTTCCGTCCGGAAGTACCACCTCAACGAAACGGCGCCGGCTTTGGTCGAGCTCGTCATTTCGCAGTCCCTGCAAGTGCGCTTTGGGAAGCTCCTCAGCAAGGATGTCGACAACGGACATGTAGGTGTCACGCATCGATTCCCGCTTGATTTTCAGCGACCACCGGTTGGTCACTGGGCCTTCGGCCGTGTGGGCATCGTCGAGTACTAGCGTCTGAGCCTCGATCCTCGGCGTGCGGTTGAAGACGTGGTTGTAGTTCGTGATCGCGATGGCCTCGCCGCGATCGAACGTGGTCTGCTGGGCGGGGTCCCAGTTCTCGGAGGATTCGACCAGGAGCACCGGCTCGATTCCATAGCCGAGCGACTTGGCATGAACCTGGCGGGCCAGCTGATTAGTTGGACAGACGAACGCCGTTCGCTCACCTAGCTTCAGCCGGCGCCACTCCGCGATCAGGAGGCCCACAAGGGTCTTTCCTGAACCGGTAGGGAGCTCGAGGGCCACGTCACGATCATCGACGTGTGCCTCTGCGTAGATCCGCAGTACGTCAGCCTGCTCTGACCAGAGATTGTCCAGCCGCTCGTCGGTTACATGAAGACGTCCGAACAGTTCCTCCGGACTTCCCGGAGCCTCTGGCTTTGCCTTTGGTAGTGGGAGTCGCGCCATTCGGCCCCAACGCTAGCGCGGTCGGTCCAATGGAATTCATCCGAGGCGTTGTTAGGTATGGAGCTTTCACCTCGAGTTGGTCTAGCGGCTCCGCTTCATCCAGTCGCCACCATTTGAATCGGGAGTGGCCCAGTGAAGTAGAAACCGCAATGTAGCTGCTAAACTGCACATATGACGCTACATCAGCCGGAGAGCGAAGTCGGAGTTCGTGAGCTTCATGACCGCCTCAGCGAGTACTTGGAGCGAGTGGAGGGGGGAGGCGAGGTAGTCGTCACCCGCCGCGGGCGGCCCGTGGCCCGACTGAGCGCGCTCGGGGAGCGGCCGCTTGATGCCCTTGCGCGCCGAGGTCTGGTGCGAATGCCGCAAAGCGAGCGCTCACCTCGGTCGGCGCGGGTGGCGGGCGCCGGTTCCGTCTCCGATCTCGTTTCCGAGCAACGGGCCTGATCCTCTACTTCGACACCTCGGCGCTGGTCAAGCTTGTCGTCGTCGAGGACGGCTCCGAGCTGGCAGCCGAGCTCTGGGGGAGCGCTTTTCCGGCGGTGTCGAGCATCCTTGCCTATCCGGAGGGCCGAGCGGCTCTCGCGGCCGCCCGCCGACTGGATCGGCTCGGGGCGGATGAGCACCGCAGGGCGCTCGCGGACTTTGAGGAGCTGTACGCGGATCTGGCTACGGTCGGCGTCGATCAGGAGCTCGCGGTTCGGGCTGGCAGGTACGCCGAAGATCTAGGACTGCGTGGTTACGACTCGGTCCACTTGGCGACCGCGCTCGAACTGGGGGATGACGAAGTTGTCGTGGTGACCTGGGACCGCGATCTTGCGCGGGCGACGGAAGAAGTTGGCTTGGGTGCTGCGGGCTCCGGCGGCGACCCGTCTTAGCGGCCTGCCGCTACGTACTTTGGCGTCGAGCAATACATGCGCGGAAGCCTTTTCGCGCGCCGCAAAAGGCTGCAATTTGCAGCTAAATTGGCCACCAGGCGCGACGTGCGGTGACGTCGGCCGGCGAGAACCCGAACGCGAAAACCCCCGATTTGCGGGGGTTTTCGATGCGGCTGAATGGAGTCGAACCATCACGTCCCGTTAGGGACACAAGGCCCTCAACCTTGCGCGTCTACCAGTTCCGCCACAGCCGCTCGAGGGCGTCCGATTCTAGTTGCTGGCGGACACTGGCCGTCGTCGGGTGGGCGCGACTGCGGTCGCAGCCCTTGCCAGCGTCCGTGGCAGGCAGTAGCCTGCGAACAAGTGTTCGAGCGTCCGGATTCCGTCCGGCCGGTACGAGGGGGTAGCGGTGGAACTTGATCTGACCAAGAGGCAGAAGGAGATCTTCGACTACATCCGCCGCTATGCGGCCAAGACGGGCTACCCGCCTACGGTGCGCGAGATCGGCAAGGCGGTCGGACTGCATTCGTCCTCGACGGTGCACGCGCACCTCGCCAACCTGGAGAAAATCGGTCTGCTGCGGCGCGATCCAACCAAGCCGCGGGCGATCGAGCTGCTCTTCGACCGGGCCAAAAAGACGATCAGGTCAGGGAGCGGCCTGCCGCTCGTCGGTCAGGTCGCCGCCGGCGCGCCGATCCTCGCCGAGGAGAACATCGAGGAGTACATCGAGGTCCCCGACGTGATCGGCGGCGAGGACGGCGACTACGTCCTCCGCGTCCGCGGGGAGAGCATGATCGAGGCGGGCATCTTCGAGGACGACTACGTGATCGTGCGACCCTCCGACGCGGCCGACGACGGGGAGATCGTCGTCGCCCTGATCGGCGACGAGGCCACTGTGAAGCGCTACTTCCGCGAGTCCGACCATGTCCGGTTGCAGCCGGAGAACGAGACGATGGAGCCGATCAGGACCGCCGACGTGAAGATCCTCGGCAAGGTCGTCGGCCTCTTGAGACGAGTTTGACGAGGGACCGTCAATCAGGGCCACTTGCCCGATTCGATCAACTTCTTGTAGCGCTGCTGGCGCCGGCGCGCGTCGCCCATGACCAGCGGCAGCACCCGTAGGGCGAAGCGGGGGAAAAGATCGAAGATCCGCAGCAGCACTCCCCGCCAGGGAGGCAGCACGACCAAAGGCCGCGGTCGGTCGACGAGCCGCCCAACCGCGAGCGCGACCTCTTCCGTGGTCAGTAGGTGGCCTGAGAAGGAGCTGGCCGCGCCCGGATCGTCGAGGCGGTCCTCGAGCATCGGCGTCCAGATGCCATCTGGGCAGACCGCGGAGATCTCGATCCCGTCGAGGCCCGAGCGGCGCAGGTCGAAGAGCGTCCCCAGCGTGAAGGCCAGGGCCGCATGCTTGCCCGCCGAGTAGACGGCCTCGCCCGGTGCGGCAACCAGGCCGGCCAGGGAGATCACGTTGATGATGTGGCCGCGCTCCAGCGGCAGCATCCGCTCTAGCGCCGCGACCGTTCCATTCATCGTGCCGAGCGCGTTGACGTCGAGCATCGTCCTCCGTGCCGCTTCGTCCTGCTCCCAGGCGGGGCCCGTAATCAGCACGCCGGCGTTGTTCACCCAGAGGTCGAGCGAGCCGCTGCGGGTCGCGGCTTCCGCCGCCACCGCCCGGCACGCTGCCTCGTCGCGGACGTCGAGCTCGGCGGCGGACGCACCGGCCCCGATCTCGGCGGCCGTGCGCGCCGCGGTTGCGGGATTCAGGTCGGTGGCGTGGACGAGGAAGCCGCGGTTGGCGAGGTCGATGGCAATCGCTCGTCCAAGACCGCTTCCTGCGCCGGTGACGACGGCGATCGGCATTGTTGGACAGAATAATCGAACCATTCCCGTTGTCCAACGATCAGCTGCAGGTGGGGCGACGAGCGCTACCATCGATGGGCGGGCCGAGCGGACCGCGGAGGGAGAGAAAACCCTTCGAGGAAAGTCCGGACACCACAGGGCATGGCGGTGGGTAACGCCCACCCGGGGAAACCCGCGGGAAAGTGCCACAGAAACACACGGCCGATGGCGCGGCCACACGTGAGTCGCGTACAGGCAAAGGTGAAATGGTGCGGTAAGAGCGCACCGGCGTCGCGGCGACGCGGCGGCCAGGCAAACCCCGCCAGGTGCAAGGCCAAGCAGGATCGTCGACCCGGCCCGGCGAGATCCAGGTAGGCCGCAGGGCCGCAAGGCCCCGTCGGAACTCGTTCCGGCGAGATAGATGGCCGCTCGAGACAGGATCCGGCTTACAGGCCCGCTAAGGAAAGAGCCCCGTTCGGGGCTCTTTCTACGTTGCAGATTTTCTCGTCTTAGCGTTTGCTAACCTGCCGCCAACTTCCGCTGAATCTCCGTCCACATACCGCGGAGAGCGGGGGACCCAAACAGTTGGGGCGAATCGCCGGCATCTGCCGCGTAGCGCAGCTCTTTCAGCGCGAGCCCGTCAGCTAACCCCGTAAGCGTCGCCGAAGAGCAATGAACGAAGCTGCGAACCGCCCTGGGCGGATAGAACTGCGAGACGAGCGTGCCTACGGGCGGCGCTTGCGGAGCCATGCCTCGGCGATCGCCGTGCTCGCCCTCTTGGCCTTCGGGCTCGGCGCGGCCAGCGCCCAGGCCGCGACCGGCGGACTGACGACGGCCGACAGTCGCGTCACCGCCGCAGCGGCGCAGGCGGACGCCGGGATCGCCTTTACGCCGATGCGCTGGGCGGGGGCCACCTGGTACGGACCGGGGCTCTACGGCAATACGACCGCCTGCGGCCAGGTATTGCGCCCAGGCACGGTCGGCGTCGCGCACCGCAGCCTGCCCTGTGGCACGAGGGTCAAATTCGTCCATCGCGGCCGTCTGATCGTGACGCGCGTGATCGACCGGGGCCCGTACAGCCCCGGTCACGCCTGGGACCTGACCAACGGCGCCCGCGAAGCGCTCTCCTTCGAAGGCTCCGGCCGGGTTGGCTACGCGGTGGAGCTCCGTTACGCCCGTCGCTAGCGGCCGCCGTCCCTGCGGCTAGTCTTCCCGCCCGCGTTCACGGAATTCCACGAGAGGAGCAGAAGTCTGATGTCGACTTATTCGCGCAGGGCTGTTGCGGCCGGCCTCGCTCTGATCGTCGCGCTCACCGCCGGCTCCGCGATCGCCGCCAAGCCCCGCACGACGGTCGTCCTCGGCGAGACGGCGAGCCTGCCCGATCCGTCCTGTCCCGACTCGCCCTGTCAGGCGGTCGGCAGCACGACCGGGTTCCAGGTCAGCAACGGCCAGTCCAACCTGCCGTTTCTCGTCCCCGACGACGGGGTGGTCAAGTCCTGGACGCTTACCCTGGCCCAGCCGACCAACCAGCAGCGCTCCTTCTTCAACGGCTTCTTCGGGATGCCGCCTCAGGCCCAGCTGGCGATTCTCCGTCGGGCCCCCGGGACGCAGCCGCCGCGCTACAACCTGCGAGGGAAGAGCTCGATCCAGGTGCTGACGCCATATCTCGGCGAGACGGTCCGCTTTGGCACCTCGCTGCGGGTCCGCAAGGACGACCTCATCGGCCTGACGATCCCGACCTGGGCACCGGCCTTCGCGCAGGGGCTCTCGGCCAAGAACGTCTGGCGCGCCAGTCGCGAAGCGGGCCAATGCACCGATACGACCGACGTCCGCCAGGGCGAAGCCCACGAGCGCCTCAACTCCCGCGCCACCTACGGCTGCCGCTACTCCACCGCCCGCCTGCTCTATACGGCGACGGTAGTGCTGGACTGAGGGGAGCGCGCTCGGGTACCCCTGCCGGCTCAACTTTTTCCGAAGACAGGACGCAACTGACCGCAATTGGCGGCTCGGAAAAAGTACAAGCCGCCGACAGGGGCACCCGACCCCGCTTGGCCACTGAACGTCTGTCGCCGGGCTGGCACGTAGGGAAAGAGGGCCGGGTTTCCCTCCGAACGGCTTGTACTTTTTGCGCGACACCGCCCTCGGACGGCCTTCTTCTGTCTTCGCAAAAAGTTGAGAGAGGAGGGATGCCCGGCCCTCAACCGCTTAAGCGACCGAGGGCAGCACCTTCGGCGTCGCCTGGTCTTTGGGCAGCGCCGCCGCCGCCGCGATCAGGCTCTGGAACTCGTTTAGCGCCAGGTGCGCGACCGCCTCGAGCAGCTCCTCGTCGCTCCAGCCGATCTCGCGTGCCTCCTCGTGGAGGTGGTGCGGTGGGTATCCATCCGCCTCCAGGGTTGCCTTCAGGTAGGCGAGCAGGGCTGCCTCGCGCGGGTCGCCCGAGGTGAAGCTGCGGGCTCGCGATACCTCGTCCAGCCCGAGGCCGGCATGCCGCGCCGACTTGGCGTGCTGGGCGATGCTGTAGGAGTCCTGCCGGTACTCGGCCACCGCAAGGGCGATCCGCTCGCGGGTCGCCCTTGGAAGCACGCCACCGCGCAGCTCTGAACGCATCCGGGTGTAGGCGCGCAGCACGGCAGGGGCCCCCGCGAGCACCCCGACGAACTTGGTCACCGCGCCGCCGGCCGCCTGGATGCTCTTGATCAGGGGAGCGCTCTCCTCGGGAGCCGTCAACTCGTCGTGGATCTGGAATCTGCTGACTGCGGTTTTTACCGTCAACTTACTTCCTGCCTTCTGGCTCTTTCGGCTTTACAGAGCCTTTAATTGGCCTTTACTTTACTTTTAGCCACTTACTTACGTGAAGTAAGTTATACCGCGTTTCGGACGCCTCCGCAAGCGCCCGGCGTCGGCTTCATTTACCCGCAACACGCGCAGAGCGCACCCATTGCGGCGGCTTCGCCTATCGTTGCCGCCATGGCAGAGAGCCCGGGGAGCGCCGCCGATGTGCTGGCGGCCGTCAAGGAGAGCGACGTCCGCTTCGTCCGCCTCTGGTTCACCGATGTCCTCGGCCAGCTGAAGAGCTTCTCGATCAATGCCTCCGAGCTCGAAGACGCCTTCGAGGGCGGCATGGGCTTCGACGGCTCCTCGATCACCGGTTTCAACCCGATCGAGGAGTCCGACATGATCGCGATGCCCGATCCCTCGACCTTTGCCCTGATCCCTTGGCGGCCGGAGGGCGAGAATGCGGTCGCGCGCATGTTCTGCGACGTGCAGGTGCCGGGTGGCGAGCCTTACGAGGGCGACCCGCGCTGGATCATGCGCCGGGCCCTCGAGCGCGCGAAGGAACTCGGCTTTGACGCCTACAACATCGGCCCCGAGCTCGAGTACTTCTACTTTCGCTCCGCTAAGCCGGAGGGCGGGGTGCCGGAGGTGCTCGACGAGGGCGGCTACTTCGACCTGACCACCCTCGACGCCGGCTCAGACGTGCGCCGCGAGACGATTCTCGCGCTGGAGAAGATGGGCATCCACGTCGAGTACGCCCACCACGAGGTCGGGCCATCCCAGCACGAGGTCGACATGCGCTACAAGGACGCGCTGGCGATGGCCGACGACTGCATGACCTATCGGATCGTCGTCAAGGAGTACGCGATGAAGTACGGCTGGCATGCCACCTTCATGCCGAAGCCGCTGTTCGGGGAGAACGGCTCCGGAATGCACGTCCACCAGTCGCTCTCAAAGGACGGGCGCAATGCCTTCTTCGACCCCGACGACCAGTACTTCCTCTCGCCGACCGCGAAGGCGTTCATCGCCGGCCAGCTGCGCCACGCGCGTGAGATCGCGCCGCTCTTCGCGCAGTGGGTCAACTCCTACAAGCGCCTCGTCCCCGGCTACGAGGCGCCGGTCTACCTCGCCTGGTCGCGGCGCAACCGCTCGGCGCTGATCCGCGTGCCGCTCTACCACCCCGGCAAGGAGGGGGCGACGCGGGCCGAGCTGCGCTGCCCCGACCCGGCCTGCAATCCGTATCTGTGCTTCGCCGGCATGCTGCATGCGGGCCTCGAGGGGATCGAGAAGGGCTACGAGCTGCCCGAGCCGATGGAGCAGAACCTTTACCACCTCTCGCCCGACGATCGGGCGCAGCGGGGCATCGAGCAGCTGCCGGCGACGCTCGGCGAGGCGATCGAGGTCGCCGCCGACTCCGAGCTCGTCCTGCGCACGCTCGGCGAGCACACCTTCCGTCGCTTCGTCGAGATCAAGCGACAGGAATGGGACGACTACAGGGTGCAGGTGACCCCGTACGAGATCGAGAACTTCCTGCCCGTCCTCTGAGCATCAGTCTTCGCCGCTACCGGAGCAGGGCTGCGAGCTCCTCCGGCCCGGTCACCGGAGCCTTGCAGGCGAAGCCCTCGCAGACGTAGGCGGCGGGGCGGCCGTCCGCGGCCGGACGGTCACGGAGCAGGGGAGGAACCTCGCAGCCCTCTGGGCCGCCGGCGAGGACGAGGTGGGGGCGATACTTGCTCCGCACCACGCCGGCCAGCGCGGTCAGCGCCGCAACCGGATCGCCGTTGTCGCGCGGGGCGACCAGCGCGACCTCCTTGGCGGCCGAGACATGGAAGTCGAGCGCGCGCAGCAGGTATGCGAAGGCGTCGGGCTGGCGCGGCGCCGCCTTGGCGAAGAGGCGCAGCACGCCGATCGCCTGCCCTTCGTAGGAGCGGTCACCGGTCAATGCCGCCAGCCGCAGTAGCCCCAGGGCGGCGGCCGAATTGCCCGAAGGGATCGGGTGGTCGCCGATCTCCTTGCGCCGCGCGATCAGCGCCTCGTGGTCGCTCGAGGTGGAGAAGAAGCCGCCGCGCTCGGGATCGCCGAAGCGGGCGATCATCGTGTCAGCCAGCATCTGCCCCCGCTCGAACCAGCGCTGCTCGAAGCTGGCTTCGTGCAGGGTCAGGAGCGCCTCGAGCAGGAAGGCGTGGTCCTCGAGGTAGGCGTTGAGGCGGGCCTCGCCGTCCTTGAAGGTGCGCAGCAGCCGCCCTTCCTTGTCACACAGCATGCCGAGCACGAAGTCGGCGCACTCGCGAGCCGCGTCGAGGTAGTCGGAGCGGCCGAGGACGGCGCCCGCCTCGGCGAGGGCGGTGACCGCCAAGGCGTTCCACGAGGCGAGGCGCTTGTCGTCAAGGCCGGGGCGGACCCGCCTCGAGCGCGCCTCCAGCAGCGCCGTTCGCGCCTCCGCGACGCCCTCGGGCTCGATCGCGGCGGCACCTCGTGCGCGATGGAGGACGTTGCGGCCCTCGAAGTTGCCCGCCTCGGTGACGCCGTAGAACTCAATCGCGGCATCGGCGCGGTCGCCGAGCACCTCGCGGATCTCAGCCGGCGTCCAAACGTAGAAGCGGCCCTCCTCGCCCTCGGAATCGGCGTCGAGGGCCGAGTAGAAGCCGCCCTCCGGTCCCCGCATCTCGCGCAGCATCCAGTCGAGGGTTTCTTCGCAGACCCGCCGGTAGCGCTGGTGGCCGAGCACCTGCCAGCCGTGCAGGTAGGCGCCCGCCAGCAGCGCGTTGTCGTAAAGCATCTTCTCGAAGTGGGGGACGACCCAGGCGGCATCGACCGCGTAGCGGGAGAAGCCGCCGCCGAGCTGGTCGTAGATGCCGCCTGCCATCATCGCGTCGAGGGTGCGCTCGACGATCTCGGTCTCGCCGCGCGCCAGGAGCAGCTCCAGCGAGGAGGCGGGCGGGAACTTCGGCGCGCCGCCGAAGCCGCCGTGTTGCGTATCCGCGGCCTCGCGCAGGGTCGCCACCGCGGCGTCGAGCAGTCGCGCGTCGGGCGTCTCCTCGGAGGGTTCGATTCGGCCGATCGCCCCCAGTCGGGACTTGGTCCCGGGCGCGCGCGCCCGCAGCTCCTCGCGCCGGTTGTGGAAGGCCTCGACTACCGCTTCCATCACCATGCGGAAGCTCGGCATGCCGCGGCTCTCGTCCGGGGGGAAGTAGGTGCCGCCGTAGAACGGCACGCCGTCGGGGTCGCAGAAGACGGTCATCGGCCAGCCGCCGTGGCCGGTCATCGCCTGCACCGCCTCCATGTAGAGGGAGTCGACGTCGGGACGCTCCTCGCGGTCGACCTTGACATTGACGAAGCGCTCGTTCATATAGGCCGCGGTTTCGGGGTCCTCGAAGGACTCGCGCTCCATCACGTGGCACCAGTGACACGCCGAGTAGCCGACCGAGAGCAATATCGGGCGGTCGAGCTCACGGGCGCGCGCCAGCGCCTCTGGCCCCCACGGATACCAGTCGACCGGATTGTCCTGATGTTGGAGCAGGTAGGGACTGGTCTCCTGCGCCAGGCGGTTCGCCATACGCCGAGAGTACCCGCGAGGCAAGGAAGCCAACTATTGACGACCGACGGTCGCCGAAAAATGGGTCGCAGTCGCGAAAACCCTCACTGTGCGGGATTCACCGGAGAAAGGGAGCTCTACATTCCGTAAGTGGCTGACGAGCGACTCCTAGCCGAGGGTGGGCCTGCGATACACGCCGTCCTCGAGAAGCTGGGGCCAGGCGACCGCGAGGTCGTGCTGGCGGCTCTGGAGCGAGCAGAACGGACCGAGGCCGAGCTTCGTTACCTGGCTGAGCACGACTCGCTGACCGGCCTGCTCGACCGTCGTCGCTTTCGCGCCGAGCTCGACCAGCACGTCTCCTTCACGGCCCGCTACGGCGGCCAGGGTGCAGTGATGATCATCGACATCGATGGGCTCAAGGCCGTCAACGACACCTACGGCCACCATGCCGGCGACAGCCTGATCCGCCAGGTCGCCGGGACGATGCGCGAACGGGTGCGTGGCACCGACATCATCGCCCGCCTCTCGGGCGATGAGTTCGCGATCCTGATGCCGCAGAGCGACACCGATGGTGCCTTGCAGCTCGGGGAAGACCTGCGGGCGCAGGTGGCCGAGACGGCGCGACCGACGCCGGAGGCCGAGCCGGTGACGATCAGCGTCGGGATCACGATGTTCGGCGGCGCCGGCGACGTCGCCGCCGAGGCGGTCCTGGTCGCCGCCGACCAGGCGATGTACCGGGCCAAGGAGGACGGGCGCAACCAGATCGCCCTCTTCCGTGATCCGACCGAGCCGCAGCGCAAGCCGGGGCGGCGCCAGACTGCGGCGGCGCGGATCCGCGACGCCCTTACGCAGGACCGGCTCAGCCTCCACAGTCAGCCGATCCGCGACCTTGCTTCGGGAGGGATCGAGCGCTACGAGCTGCTGCTGCGGATGACCAGCGAGGAGGGGGAGCTGCTCCCTGCCGCAAGCTTCATCGAGGCAGCGGAGCGCTCCGGCATGGTCCAGGAGCTCGATCGCTGGGTCGTCTCGCGCGCCTTGGAGCTGCTCGCCGAGCGGGAGAAGCAGGGACGCCCCCTCTCGCTGCACGTAAATCTCTCGGGGGCCTCGCTCACCGACGTCTCGGTCCTCGAGTTCATCGAACGGCGGCTCGACGAAGCGGGGGCTGACCCCAGGCATTGCACCTTCGAGATCACCGAGACGGCGAACGTCTACGACTACGAGACAGCGGCCGGCTTCGCCGACCGGCTCACCGACGTCGGCTGCCAGGTGGCGATCGACGACTACGGTGCCGGCTTCGGCCCATTCCACTACCTGAAGCGGATCCCGTTCGACCTGATCAAGATCGACGGTGCCTTCGTCCGCGACATGCCACGCAGCGACGCCGACCAGCTGACCGTGCAGGCGATCGTCCAAATAGCCCGCGGCCTCGGCAAGGCGACGATTGCCGAGTTTGTCCAGGACGACACGACGGCCCAGATGCTGCGCGACTACGGGGTTGACATGGCGCAGGGCTACCACCTCGGTCGCCCGGTGGACCTCGAGGAGGCGCTGGCGGCTTAGGCGCCGGCGCGTAGCTCGGCGCGCTTTACCTTGCCGCTGTGGGTCTTCGGCAGCGAGTCGGCGAACTCGACGATCCGCGGGTACTTGTACGGCGCGGTCTGGGCGCGAACGTGCTGCTGCAGCTCGCGCGCCAGCTCGTCTGACGGCTCGGCGTCGGGCTCGAGGACGACGACGGCACGGACCACCGCGCCGCGCTCGGGGTCGGGGGCGGCCACCGCGGCCGCCTCGGCGACGGCCACGTGGGTGAGAAGGGCGGACTCGACCTCGAAGGGGCCGATCCGGTAGCCAGAGGAGAGGATCAGGTCGTCGGCGCGGCCCTCGAACCACAGATAGCCGTCGGCGTCCTGGCGGACGCGGTCGCCGGTCGGCCACCACTCCTCGCCGAAGGGCTCGCCGTCGAGGTAGCGGAGGAAGAACGTGGGGGAGGTGGCGGCGCGCAGCTGCAGTTCGCCGACCCCAGCCGTGTCGCCGCCGGCCACCCTCACCTCGATGCCCGGCAGCGGCTTGCCCATCGAACCGTCGTAGGCCGGGTCGTCCTCTCCCGGCCGTATCCCGGTCACCTGGCCGGTCTCGGTCTGGCCGTAGCCGTCGCCGATCGGCAGGCCGAGACGCTCACGAAAGAGGCGAACCGTCTCCGGCTCGATCGGCTCTCCGGCCGAGACCAGGCGGCGCAGTGACGGGATTGGCAGCAGCTCGGTCCGGCTGGCCACCATCCGGTACTCAGTCGGGGCCTGGCAGAGGACGTTGACGCCGAGCTCCTCGATCAGGCGCAGCCGCTCGTCGGGCTCGAAACGGCCGTCGTGAAGGACGGCCACGGCGCCGCGCAGCCAGGGAGCGATGAAGGCGTTGCGGGTCGACTTCGACCAGCCGGGCGCGGCGGTGCACCAGGCCACCTCTCCCTCGCGGGCGCCGAACCAGTGCTCGGCCTGCAGCTCCTGGCCGCCGAGGTAGCGCTGCGGATAGAGGACGCCGCGCGGCTCGCCGGTCGTGCCCGAGGTGAAGACGACTGCCGCTGGGTCGTCCGGATCGAGCCGCTCGATCTCGGCCGGCGTCTCCTGGGCGCGGTCCTCGTCGAGGATGCGGGCGACGTCCTCCAGGTCCATGTAGGGCACCCCGTCGGGCAGCTCACCGAGGTAGCGCTCCTCGCCGACCACGAGCTTCGGGTTCGCCGCCGCCGCTCGCAGCGCCAGGTCCTTGCGCCGCAGCTGCGGGTTGCAGGGCAGCGCCACGGCACCCATCCGCCAGCAGGCCAGCAGCGCCAGCACCCACTCGACCCGGCTGCCGGTCAGGGTCATCACCACGTCACCGCGCCCGACCCCGTGCGCCGCAAATGCCCCTGACAGGCCCGCCGAGCGGGCGAACAGCTCCCCGAAATGATGCACCCGCCGTTCCCCCTGCGCCGTCACCTCGATCAGCGCCGGTCGCGCCGCGGGAAAAGCTTCGACGACGTCCTCGATTAAGTTCACAGTATCATCCCATTAAGCATTATTCCATCAAGCATTATTATTTCTATCCCATTCGGTATTATGCTGTCCGGTATGAAAAAGGAAGAGGGAAATCCATTTCTTTTCGGGACGCTCGCTCTCGACGAGGCGTTCACCGACCGCAACGAAGAGCGAAAAGAGCTTTCCCGCGACATACGCAACGGCCAAGATGTGGTCATCTTTGCGCCCAGACGCTACGGCAAGTCGTCGCTGATCTGGGCGACGATGCGCACTCTGGCTCAGGACGTGGTGCTCGTGGCTCACGTCGACCTGATGACCACCCCAACCAAGGAGCGGCTGGCCGCGGCCTTGGCGAGCGCGATCTATGAATACATGGCCTCCCCCTTGGATCGGGTCTGGGAGAAGGCGAGCGCGCCGTTCCGCCGCTTGCGGGTGCAACCTGCCATGAGCCTCGATCCACAGACGGGGGCCGTCGGTTTTTCGTTCGCGGCGGCTCGCGAGCCGGCCGATATCGACGCGACGATCCAGCAACTTCTCGAGCTTCCGGCCGAGCTTGCCGCTGATCGCGGCCGCCGGGTTGCACTGGTCTTCGACGAGTTCCAAGAGGTGGTCGAGATCGATCCTCATCTCCCGCGCCTCATGCGAGCGGTGTTCCAGCAGCAGCGCGAAGTCGCCCACGTCTATCTGGGCAGCAAGCGCCACGTGATGGAGCGGATCTTCAACGACCGCAACGAGCCGTTTTGGCGCAGCGCCAAGGCAATGGAACTTCACCTGATACCGATTGATGAGTTCGCCCATTTCCTCGTGGCGCAATTCGAGGCGACCGGGAGAGGTGTCGATCCCGCGGCGATCGACCGACTCCTCGCACTCACCGGCGGACATCCCTACGCGACCCAGCAGCTTGCTTACTTCCTCTGGGAAGAGACTCCGAAGGGGGAAGACGCAACGGAGGAACGCCTATCGGCCGCCTATGACGCCGTTCTGCGCGCGGAGCACTCGCACTTCACCTTGCTCTGGGAGGACGCCTCGACGGTGCAGCGCCTCGTCCTCCAGGCGTTGGCCCGGGAGCCTGGTCACCCTCAGTCCCAGGGCTATCGCCGCGATCACGACCTCCCGAGCGCGGCCAGCGTCCAGAAGGCCCTCCGGGCCCTCACCCAGCGCGAAATCGTCGCCGGCAACCGCGGCGCCTACCACATCGTCCAGCCCTTCCTGGACGAGTGGTTGCGCAGGTACGGCCGTAGGTAGGGCGTCCCTCTGACGGAGGCTCAGGGGAACACGCCCGAGCCCTTCTCCCCGGATCAGCTGCGCAACGGTCTCCGGCGGAGGGACGCCCTACCTACCCAGTTACCTCAGTTCCGAGCTGCTCTTCCCCAGCAGCTGCCGCGCGACGATCAGCAGCTGGATCTGCTGCGTCCCCTCGAAGATGTCGAGGATCTTGGCATCGCGGGCCCACTTCTCGAGTAGGCCGTTCTCGTCGTAGCCGACGCTGCCGCAGAGCTCGACGCAGCCGAGGGTGACGTCGACGCAGGTGCGTCCCGCCTTCGCCTTGGCCATCGAGGCCTGCAGCGAGTTTGGCTTCGAGTTGTCGGCCATCCAGGCGGCCTGCATGGTGAGCAGGCGAGCCGCCTCGTAGTCGGCTTCCATCTCGAGCAGCCGCGCCGCGGCGGCGTGCTGCGAGAAGGCCGGCACCGCGTCGTCAACCGAAACCCCCGCTTTCTTCAGGCACTTGCGGGTCTCCTCGAGCGCCGCCCGGGTGACGCCGATCGCCATCGCCGCCACCAAAGGCCGCGTGTTGTCGAACGTCTGCATCGCGCCGCCGAAGCCCGCCTTCATGTCGATCTCGGGGCTGCCCAGCAGCGCCTCTTTCGGCACCCGGCAGTCCTGCAGGGTGAAGTTTGCGGTGTCGGAGGCCCGGATCCCGAGCTTGTGCTCGAGCCGGTCGAGCTTCAGGCCCGGGTTGTCGCGCTCGACGATGAACGACTTGATTGCCGCCCGGCCCTTGTCGCGGTCGAGCGAGGCCCAGACGACGATCAGGTCGGCCCGGTCGCCCGAGGTGACGAAGATCTTCTCGCCGTTGAGGACGTACTCGTCGCCGTCCAGCTCCGCCGTGGTGCGGATCGAGGCCGAGTCCGAGCCGGCCTCCGGCTCGGTGATCGCCATCGCCGCCCACTTGCCGCCGTAACGCTCCAGCTGCTCCTCGGTCGCCACCGAGGCGATCGCCGAGTTGCCGAGCCCCTGGCGCGGCATCGAGAGCAGCAGGCCGACGTCGCCCCAGCAGAGCTCGATGATGCCGAGCACGGTGGAGAGGTTGGAGCCGTTGCGGTTGCCGCCGTCGCCGTTCGAGCTCGACTCGCGGCGCACGCCGGCGGCGCCCGCGCCGCCGATGTCGGAGCCTTCGTTCATGCCATCGATCAGCGACGCCAGCATGTCGAGCTCTTTGGGGTACTCGTGCTCGGCCTCGTCGTACTTGCGCGAGATCGGCCGGAAGACCTCGGTCGCCACCTGGTTGGCCTGGCTGACCAGCGGTTTGAACTTCTTCGGTATCTCGAGGTTGATCATGTTCTTCCTTTCGCTCCTGGGGCCGGCGGCCTCAGACGAGCAGGGCGCCCTCCATCACGCCCGCAGCACGGAGGTCGCGGTACCAGCGCTCGACCGGGTGCTCCTTGACGAACCCGTGGCCGCCGAGCAGCTGCACGCCGTCGGACCCGATTGCCATCCCCTTGGCGGCGCAGAGCCGCCGCGCCAGCGCCGCCTCGTGGGCGAACTTCTTGCCCTGGTCGGCCAGGCTTGCCGCCCGGTAGGTCGCCAGCCGCATGCCCTCGGTCTCGATGCCGATGTCGGAGACGGTGAAGGCGACGCCCTGGCGGTTGGAGATCGGTTCGCCGAAGGCCTGGCGGTCGTTGACGTACGGAATGACGTAGTCGAGGACCGCCTGCGCAGTGCCGACCGCCAGCGCGCACCAGGCGACCCGCGCGCGGTGGATGCACTCCAGGTAGGCCTCGATCTTGCCCTCGCACATCAGGGCGCCCTCGGGAACGCGCACCTTCTCGAGGATCAGCTTGCCGGTGGCGGCGGGCCGCAGGCCCATCGCCGGCTCGGCTTCGACCGAGAGCCCTTTGGTCTTCGACTCGATCACGAAGAGAGCGGGGCCGAGGTCCTCCGCCTCCGCAGCGACCACGAAGAGCTCGCAGTCAGCGGCGCGCGCGACGAGCGCCTTGGTGCCATCGAGCACCCACTCGCCGCCTTTGCGCCGGGCCACCGTGTCCAGCTTCAATGGGTCGAAGAGCGGCTTTGACTCGAGGATCGCCAGCGCCGCCGCGGGCACGTCGTCGCCGGCGAAGGCGGGCAGGTAGGTGGCCTCCTGCTCGGCCGTGCCCCAGTGAGCTATCGCCGTGGCCACCGCGCCGGGGGCGAGCGCCGCGTAGGCGATGCCCATGTCGCCGTGGGCGAGCGCCTCGGCGATCAAGACGCTCGAGACCGCCGCCTGCTCGTGCATGACGCCGCCAAGCTCCTCGGGGATGCCGAGCGTGTTGATGCCGAGCTCGTTGGTCGCCGCCAGCAGCTCGGGCGGGGTGGAGGCGTCAGCGTCGGCGGTTTGGGCCGCCGGGCGCACCTTCTCGGCGGCGTATTCGCGCACCGCCTCCTGAAACATCTGCTGCTCGTCGTCCGGGGTGAGGTCGAAGAGGGTCTTCGGCTTCGCGGTCTTCTGGCGCGCCGGTTTGCCCAGCTTTTGGGCCGCCTTGAAGCTGCGTCCGGCCGCCGCCGCGGAGCGGAAGCCCTGCTTGGTGCCCTGGAAGAGCGCCCGCTCGACCTGCTTGCGGACGCGGATCCGGTCGAGCAGGTCCGAGCCGGCGAGGCGGTTCAGCGTCCGCAGGCCGAAGCCCATGCTCCACTCGGCGATCCCGCCGCCCTTGTCGTTGCCGTTCACTTGGATCTCATCCCGGTCTTGGATTTCTGCTCCACCGGCCGTGCGCGACCGTCGAGGTGGGGGGTCTGTCGCTTGGAGTCCCGGACCGCGAAGCCGATTTCCTCGCCGCGTTCGGCGGTGAGCAGCTCGACGCGGGCGGGCAGGAAGATCGGCTTGCGGAAGCTCACCTCGAGCTCGAAAGCGTCGGGGAGGCGGTTCTCGATCGCCGCTAGGCAGCGCGCCTTGGTCCACATCCCGTGCGCGATCGCCGCCTTGAAGCCGAGCGGGCGCGCGGTCAGCGAATGCATGTGGATCGGGTTACGGTCGCCGGAGACGCCGCCGTAGCGGCGCCCGAGGTCGCCGCCGAGCCGCCACTCGGCGCTCGGCGTCATGCCGTCACCTGAGGGTCGACGGGCCGAATCCGGTCGCTCAACGTCCGCTTTGGTCCCGTCGGCGCTTTTTGCGGAGCCGCTTCCGCGGCGCAGCATCGTGCTGGTGCTCTCCCAGACCTTCTGGCGGCCGATCCGCGCCTCGGTGAGGAGGCTGAAGCTGCGGCCCTTCGGGTGCGGCTGCAGCTTGGTCGGCTTGACGCGGAGCTTCAGCTCCTCGCCGATCTTGATCGGCCGGTGCTGGACGATCGTGTTCTCGACGTGGACGAGGCCGACGGCCCCGAATGGGAAGCTGCCGTCGGCCATCACCGCCATGTGCAGCGGGAACGCCAGCATGTGAGGGTAGGTCGGCGGAAGGTGGTCGCGCAGCGTGAAGCCGCAGACCTTCGAATACGCGGCAACCTGCTCGGCGTCCGCGACGACGCCGTCGAGGGTCAGCTCGACGTCCGGGATCTCCTTGCCGCGGCCGGGCACGAAGGGCAGCAGCGAGGCGCCCGGGATCATCGGTGCCGCCGCCTTGGCGTAGAGCGGCAGGACGCTGGGCGAGCTGTCGAGCGCCTTCGTCGCCATCGCCATCAGGCCCCTAACAGGCTCTGGCCGCAGACCCGCACCGTATTGCCGTTCACGCTGGCCGAGGCGGGGCTGGCGAACCAGGCGATCGTCTCGGCGACGTCGACCGGCCTGCCGCCTTGCGACATCGAGTTCATGCGGCGCCCCGCTTCGCGGATCGCGATTGGCATTGCGTCGGTCATCTGGGTCTCGATGAAGCCGGGCGCGACCGCGTTGATCGTCGCCCCGCGCTCCGCCAGTTCCGGCGCCATCGCTTCGACCATGCCGATCACGCCGGCCTTCGAGGTCGCGTAGTTGGTCTGGCCGGAGTTGCCGGCGATCCCGCTCATCGAGGAGACGCAGACGATGCGGCCGTTCGGCTTCAGCAGGTCGCTCTCGAGCAGCTCTTCGTTGATCCGCTCCTCGCTGGAGAGGTTGATCTCCATCAGGACGCTCCAGCGCTCCTCCGGCATCTTGGCGATCGTGCGGTCTTTGGTCACGCCGGCGTTGTGGACGACGACGTCGACGCCGTCGCCGAGCGCTTCGGCGATCCGTTGCGGCGCGTCGTCCTCGGTGATGTCGAGCTCGATCGTCTGCGCGTTCAGCAGTCCTGCGACCTCCTGCAGGTCCTCGGAGAGCGCCGGCACGTCGAGCAGCACCAGGTCGGCGCCGTCGCGGTGCAGCGTCTCGGCGATCGCCCGGCCGATGCCGCGCGAGGCTCCGGTGACCAGCGCCTTGCGGCCGGCGAGCGGCCGCTCCCAGTCGACCTTGGCGGCTTTGGCGACCGCTTTGTCGATGCGGACGACCTGGCCGGAGACGTAGGCCGATTTCGGGGAGAGGAGGAAGCGCAGGGTCGAGTCGACCTCTTTCTCGGCGCCCTCGGTGACGTAGACGAGCTGTACGGCGACGCCGCGGCCGATCTCCTTGGCGAGCGAGCGGGTGAAGCCCTCGAGCGCCCGCTGCGCGGTCGCCTCGCGCGCCGGCAGGCCCCGAGGCGGCGTGCCGAGCACGACGACGCGGCCGGAGCGCTCGACCCGGCGCACGTTGGAGTGGAAGAAGCGCTGCAGCTCGACCAGCTCGGTCGAGTCCTTGATGCCGGTGGCGTCGAAGACGAGCGCCTTGGCCTTGCCGTCGCCGTTGGCGGTCTCGGCCCCGATCTCGCCGACCAGCCGTTCGACCTGTTTGCCGAGCCGGCCGCCGGGCGCCGCCCCCGTCAGGATCGCGCCGGAGACGAGCGGCGCGCCCGGCTCCCAGCGCTCGAGCCTCGGCGGCTGGGGCAGGCCCAGCCGGGGCGCGATCAGGCGGCCCGGGGGCGAGTTGACCACCTGCGAGTAGAGATCGGTGCTCATTTCTTGCCTTTTCCTCCTGCGCCGTTGGACCCGGCAGCGCTTTCGAGCACGGCGACGACGCCCTGGCCACCGGCCGCGCAGATGCTGATCACGCCCTTGCCCGAGCCGCGCTCGTCGAGGGCCTTGGCGAGGCTGGCGACGATCCGCCCGCCGGTCGCCGCGAACGGGTGCCCGGCGGCGAGCGAGCCGCCGTTGACGTTGAGCTTGTCGCGGTCGATCGAGCCCAGCGGCGCTTTGCGGCCCAGCCGCTCCTTGCAGAAGTCGGCGTCTTCCCAGGCGCGCAGGGTGCAGAGCACCTGGGCGGCGAAGGCCTCGTGGATCTCGTAGAGGTCGAAGTCCTGCAGCTTCAAGC
This sequence comes from Solirubrobacterales bacterium, assembly GCA_036276735.1. Lineage (GTDB taxonomy): Bacteria > Actinomycetota > Thermoleophilia > Solirubrobacterales > 70-9 > VRUE01. The sequence goes on from DASUOH010000014.1 coordinate 21,814, forward strand.
CGTTGCGGTCGAGCATGCGGGGCATCGCGTAGGCGGGTGCCATAAGCAGACCCTCGCGCTTGTGGACGTGGTCGATCGCCGCGGTCTCGCCGTCGGCGAAGTAGGCGAGGATCGGTAGGCCGCGCTCCTTGGCCCAGTCCTCGCTGGCGAGCAGGACCGCCGAGGCGCCGTCTGAGAGCGGGGTTGAGTTGGCGGCGGTCATCGTCCCGCTCTCGCCGCCGAAAACCGGGCGCAGCTTGGCCAGCTTCGCGGCGCTCGAGTCCGGGCGCAGGTTCTGGTCGCGCTCGAGGCCGAGGTAGGGATTGACCAGGTCGTCCATGAAGCCGCGCTCGTAGGCGGCGGCGAGCCGCTCGTGACTGCGGACGGTCAGCTCGTCCTGCTCCTCGCGGCTGACGCCCCACTCGGTTGCCATCACGGCACAGTGCTCCCCCATCGAGAGGCCGGTGCGCGGCTCCTCGTTGCGCGGTATCGACGGCACGACGTGGGTGGGGCGGACCCGAGTCAGCTGCTTGAGACGGCCGACCGTCGAGCGCTCCCGGTTAGCGTCGAGCAGGATCTCTCGTAGGTCTTCGTTGACGCCGATCGGCGCGTCGGACGTGGTGTCGACGCCGCAGGCGATACCGGAGTCGACTTGGCCGAGGGCGATCTTGTTGGCGATCAGGATCGTCGTCTCCAGCCCGGTGCCGCAGGCCTGCTGCACGTCGTAGGCGGGGGTCTCTGGGGCGATCCGCGTGCCCAGCAGGCTCTCGCGCGTCAGGTCTCGATCGCGGGAGTGCTTGAGCACCGCGCCGCCGGCCACCTCACCGAGCCGCTCGCCTTCGAGGTCGAAGCGGTCGACCAGCCCGTCGAGAGCCGCGGTGAGCATGTCCTGGTTGGACGCGCGCGAGTAGACGGAGTTGGAGCGCGCGAAGGGAATCCGGTTGCCGCCGACCACGGCGACGCGGCGCGGGCTATCGATCAACGTCGATCACCTTTCGGGTTCTGGGGAGACCGTGGAGTCGCGTGCAAGGGCGCCGCAGCACCTCCCGCCGCTACAGAGATCCGTGTGAAGATAACTGAGACATCGATCGATGTCTAGGTCAGTGTGACCGTTCCCACATTGCGCTCAGGCAGGCGATTTCGCCGGCGCTGCCTCGCGCGGCTCCGGCTCTCCCTCCGAGAAGCCGAGCCGCTCCTGCAGGCGGCGCAGCGGCTGCGGCGCCCACCAGTTCCACTCGCCGAAGAGGCGCATCAGGGAGGGGACGAGAAGGGCCCGGACGATGGTCGCGTCGATCATCACGCCGACCGCCATCCCGATCGCGATCTGCTTGACGAAGAAGACAGAGCTGACCGCGAAAGCGAGGAAGACGACGGCGATCGCCAGAGCCGCTGCGGTGATCACGCGGCCGGTGCGGCCGATCCCGATCGCCACCGCCTCCTCGTTGGAGTCACCGAGGTCGTAGCGCTCCTTTATCCGCGCCATGACGAGGACCGCGTAATCGGTGGCAAGGCCGAAGATCACGGCGAAGAGGAAGACGAGGCTGGTCACCTCGATCGCCGCCGGCCCCGTGTAGTCGAGGGGTGACTTGAGCCATCCCTCCTGGAAGGCGAGCACGAGGATGCCGAGCGTCGCGCCCAGGGTCAGCGTGTTCATCAGCAGCGTCTTCAGCGGCAGCAGCACCGAGCCGGTGAGGAGGAAGAGGAGAACAAGGGTGGTGAGCGCGACGATCGCCACGACCAGCGGCGCATGTGCGATCAGGCTCTCCTTCTGGTCGATGAAGCCGGCGGTGTTGCCGGACACGAGCGCCTCGGTTCCGACCGGTGGGCTGAGGCCTCTGATCGCCTGGACGGCGTCCTGGGACTCGCCGCTGAGGGCCGGCCCGGCGAGTGCGAAGTTGGCGTAGGCGACCCCGTCGGGGGCGGCCAGGAAGGGGGTGCCGCGGACGACCTCTTCGACGCCGCCGATCCGCTGCCGGAACGCCGCCAGCTGGGCCTGGCCGGCCTCCCCGTCGACCGCGACCGTAACCGCCTCGGTTACGTCACGGGGGTAGTGCGCCTCGAGGTAGCGGTAGGCGTCGTAGGACGGCTGGCCCGGCGGGACCGCCTCGGCGCTGGGGCCGGTCAGCGTCGTCCAAAGGAACGGAGCCGAAGCCGCGAGGAGCAGGGCCGAGCTGGCCAGGGCAACCGCGATCGGGCGCCGCATCACGCCGCGCGCCAGGCGGTACCAGCCGTCTGAGGCGTCGGACACGGCAGGGCCGCGACGGACCGAGAGGGCGTCGATCCTGGTCCCGAGCAGCGCCAGCAGCGAGGGGACGACGAGGATCGCCATCAGTGCCGACAGCACCGCTACCGACGCGCCCGCAACCGCCATCGAGTAGAGGAAGCGCTGCGGCATCACGATCAGGGCCGCCATCGCGGCGGCGACCGTGAGGCCGGAGAAGACCGCCGTGCGCCCGGCGGTGACGACGGTGCGGCGGTGCGCCTCCCGGGTGGGGCCCTCGCGGCCGATCTCCTCGCGGTAGCGCGAGACCATCAGCAGCGCGTAGTCGACGGCGAGTCCAAGGCTGAGCCCGGTGGCGATGTTGAGCGCGAACAGCGAGGTGTCGGTGACGCCGGCCATCGCGCGCAGGATGAGCAGCGTGCCGACGATCGAGAGCACTCCCAGCAGGAGGGGGATCGCAGCGGCAACGACCCCACGGAAGACGAACAGCAGCAGCAGGGCCAGGATCGGGAAGGCGATCAGCTCCGACTTGGTCAGATCCTCACGCGTCTGGTCGTTGGTCTCGTTGAAGCCGGCGGCGAAGCCGCCCATGGCGACGTCGAGCGAGCTCGCAGCCGCCAATGGCGCCACCGCCTCGGCCACCACGCCGCCGGTGTCCTGGACGTCGAGCGTCGACAGGTAGACGGCGATCGCGAGCGACTCCCCGTCGCGAGCGATCAGGGTGGCGCCGGCGCGGCGGTCCCGCAGCGGGTTGACGACCCGGCCGACATGCTCGATATCGGCCACCCCGCGGCTGATCTGGTCGACCTCGCGCCGCACGGCGGGGCTCGAGATGTCGAGCCGGTCGCCTCCGGGTGAGCGGACGACGAGAACAAGCGCCGGATTGGGGTTGTAGCCGAGCGCGTCGCGCAGCACCTTGTTGGTGCGCTCGCTCTCGGAGGCCGGATCGGTGAACCCCGCCGCCTTGAGGTGACTCTCGACGTCTTTGCCGATGGCGCCGGCGAGGAGGACGAAGACCGCGACCGCGGCCAGGACCGCCTTCGGGTGCTTCCAGGTGAGGTCGGCGATCCGGTTCATCTGTACCTCCAACGCTTGGGCGGGTCTGGGTGTGAGACAGCGGCGACAGTACCAGAAGTCAAAGCAAGAGCTTTGTATTCCAAAGCAACTTGTTAGGCTGTGACCTATGTCACGGCGCGAGTACGGACAGGCCTGCAGCCTCGCCTCGGCCCTCGACACGATCGGCGAGCGCTGGTCGCTGCTGATCGTGCGCGAGCTGCTGCTCGGCCCGCTGCGCTTCTCCGATCTCGCTCGTTCGGTGGGTGGCGCGCCCACCGACGTCCTCACCCGCCGGTTGCGCGATCTCGAAAACGACGGCGTCGTGCGACGTCGCAAGCTCGGCCCTCCGATGGCGGCGAGGGTCTACGAGCTGACCGACGTCGGGCGCGAGCTGGAGCAGCCGCTGCTCGAACTCGGCCGCTGGGGGCTCAACTTCTACCGGCCCGAGGACGCGGACGGCGTCGAGCCGTCGTGGTTGCCGAACGCGCTGCGAATCATCCTGCGCCCGCCGCCCGAGGCGACGCTCGTCGTGCAGCTCCACAGCGAAGGGCACATGGCCTTCCTCAGGATCGAGGGCGGTGCGATCGCGGCCGAGCGGGGTGAGGCGGCGGACCCCGAACTGGTCCTCTCGGGACGTCCCCGCGAGGTGCTCGCGGCGCTGGTGGTCGGCGACGCAGACGAGGACGCAATCGAGATCGAGGGTAGCCACGAAGCGCTCACGCAGCTGCGCGAGATGGTCGACCTCCCCGCTCCCCTGCGGGCGGAAGCGCTGGCCCGCGTTGTTGGGGTAGCCGTCAGCCCAGCCTGAGCTCTCGCAACGACCGAGCGGTCCTCAGCGTAGGTTGGCCCGGAGGACCGGCCACATCTCTTTCCAGATAGTTAATGCCAGCAAGGCCAGCAGCGCGACGAGGACGACGGTGTAGAGGGTTTTCTTCCAGTCGGCAGCGGTGGAGGGGTCGGGGACGGTCGGCTTTGCGCCGCTCGCTGGGACCGACGTCCGAGGTGACGAAAGATCGCCGGCCGGGTTGCTGGCCAACGAGGCTCTCGACGACGGGAGGGAAATGAGCTGGGCGACCACCACGATTGCCGGGCGAAGAAGAGCTGCGGCTGCTCCGTCGGTCGGCAGGCCTCCACTGACGACGCCGCCGAGCGCGATCGCGGGCCAGACGCGCGCCAGCCATCGTTCCGCCGCCGCGATGTCAGCTGGCATGACCGAAAGCGGATCGCCGCGCACGCTGCCGCTCGTGCCATCGGTCGGCCCTGGCGCTTCCCGGGCAGCGGGCGGGGGCGCGCCGCCGCCGACTCGAGCAGAATCGGCAGCCTTCGTCCGCTTGCCGTCAACGGGCGCTGAGCCAGCAGTACTCCCTGGCTTGGCGGCCTTCCCGGTAGCGGAAGAGGCCCTCCCGCCGGCAGAAGGGCGGTTGGCGACAGGGCCACCCGTAGACGATGGCGGCGTTGGCGTTGCGCCGGTAGGCAGCTTCGGTTCCTGGGCTCCAGGCTGAGCCGTGGCAGGCGCAGGCGGCTTGGCGACGGGGGGCGGCGGCTCGGCAGCGGGCGGGGAGCTCGGCAGAGGAGGCACGACTGATTGCGCGGGCGCGGCCGACCTGACGGAGTCCTCGGCGTCCTCGAGGGGGCTCGCCACGCTTCTCGTCAGCGAGGCGGAAGGGAAGGGCAGGGCTGAAGCCAGGCTCACCAGCGATGCGCAGACGAAAATTCCGCAGCACCACTTTTGCAATGGGATGGTGCCGGGCTTCCGCCTAAGAGTCTCGATCCTTAAGAAATACCCGAGCTTTGGACGGATATACCACTCCTCGCGCCGTCTCGGGGCGGCCGCTTGGAGCCGCCTCGGCGTTTCGCGTATCTAGGCCAGCTCGGTGCCGTCGTAGAGCTTCTTGACGTGCACGGTGCCCGGCGGCGAGGCCTCGATGCAGAGGCGGCAGAGCACGCACTCGTCGACGTTGGGATCGACGATCTCGACCCGCCCGCCGGCGTCCTTGTAGATGTCGACGGGGCAGACTTCCTCGAGCTTCGCGGCCAGCGCCGCGTCGTTGGCGACCGACTCATCGACCTCGATGTCGATGAAGAGCTTGTGCTGCTCGGCCATCAGGCTGCCACCCCCAGCTTCTCCTTGACCGCGTCGGGGATCTCGTCGATCCGCTCGACGACCCGGATGCCGGCCGCTTCGAGGCGGGCGATCTTCTCGGTTGCGGTGTCCTCCTTGCCCTCGACGATCGTCCCGGCGTGGCCAAAGCTCATGCCCTTCATCTCCTCGTCGTCCATGAACTTGCCGGCCATGAAGGCGACGATCGGCAGCCGCGAGTCGTTCTCCTTGACCCACGCCGACAGCTGCGCCTCCATGCGGCCGCCCGGCTCGGTGTAGATGACGATCGCCTGCGTCTGCTCGTCGGCCTCGAAGTAGGGCATCAGCTCGGCGTAGGCGGAGCCGATGATTGCGTCGCCGCCGATCGAGATCGCGGTCGAGACGCCGAGCCCGGCCTGGGTCAGCGAGGAGGAGATCTCGGTCGTCATCCCGCCCGAGCGGCTCATCACGCCGACCGGCCCGGGCGCGTAGGCCTTGGCCGCGTCTTTGGCGGGGCCGCCGATGCCGCCCATCTTGCAGACCTCGGGGACGATCAGGCCGAGGCAGTTGGGACCGATGATCCGTGCCCCGCGCATCTCCGCCAGCTCGACCATCTGGGCGACGTCGCGCCGTGGCACGCGCTCGGTCACGATGACGATCAGCTTGATCCCGTTCTCGATCGCCTCCAGCACCGCGTCCTTGGTGAAGGCGGGCGGGACGGTGACGACCGAACCGTCGATCGGGGCGCCGTAGTTCTCGACCGTCTGGGCGACCGTGTCGAAGACCGGCACGCCGTGCACCTCGCGGCCCTTGCGGCCCGGCGTGACGCCGCCGACCACCTTGGAGCCGTAGTCGAGGCACTCCTTGGTCAGGTTGACCGCCTCGCGCCCGGTGATGCCCTGGACGATGAAAGTGGTCTCTTGGGTTAGGAGAATCGACATGTCAGCGAATGCCTCCCCGGCAGAGCGGACGCGACAGCGGAGCATCTGCCGGGATTGATCTGGGGCTCACGCGGCCGCCGCCTCACCCTGGATCTTGGCGACGGCGCGGCCCGCCGCCTCCCACATCGAGACCGAGCGGTCGCAGTACTCGACCCCGTAGCTGTCGAGGATCTTGAAGCCCTCGTCCTCCCAGGCGCCGGGGATGCGGAAGATCGCGATCGTCTCGGCCGGGTCCTTGCCCAGGTCTAGGCACGCCTTGATCACGCCGCGGGCGACGATGTCGACCCGGGTGTTGGAGACGATCGACATCATTACGGCGATCTTCTCGACGCCATCCTTTTCGAGCACCTGCTTGGCGAGGCCGCAGGCCTTGGCGACCGACGGGTTGCCGCCGATCTCCGAGTAGTTGGCCGGCTTGCCGCCCTGGCTGCGGACGGCGTCGGTGAGGGTCAGCGAGCCGCCGCCGGCGCCGATCACCAGGCCGAGGTTGCCGGTGAAGCCGTGGTCCTTGCCCTGGATGACGCCGCGGTGGTCGGCGGCGTCGATCGCGGCGACGTTGCGCTCGAAGTCGGAGGGCTCGTAGGTCTCGCGCGTATCCTCCTCGGCGATCTCCAGGTGCTTGCGGAGGAGCGCTTTCTGTCGCCCCACCGCCTCGTTCTCCATCTCCATGTGGGCGTCGAGGGCGACGAAGCTGCCGTCGGTCAGCTCGGCCAGCGGATTGATCTCGGCCAGCGTCATGTCGTTGTCGCGGAAGAGGCGGGCGAGGCGGGCAAGGATCGGCGTGGCGCGCGTCAGCTGCCGCCCGGTGACGCCGCTCGCGGCGACGACCTGCTTGGCCTCGAAGTCGGCGATCGGCAGCAGGTTGGAGAGGTGGCCGCGGCCGACGTGGTCGGGGTGCTGCTCGGCGACCTCCTCGATGTCGATGCCGCCCATGTCGCTGAACAGCATCAGCGGCCGCTTCGCGGTGCCGTCCCAGACGACGCTGGCGTAGTACTCCTGCTTGACCTCGGCTTTGGGGTCGACGAGGACGCCGCGCGGCATGTGGCCGTTGATCTCCAGCTTCAGGATCGCCTCGGCGTGCTCGGCCGCCTCCTCCGGCGTGTCGGCGAACTTGACGCCGCCCGCCTTCATCCGACCGCCGGTCAGCACCTGCGACTTGATCACGACCGGTCCGCCGATCTCCTCGGCGACCCTCCGCGCCTCCTCGGCGCTCGTGCAGAAGCCGTACTTGGTGACGGGAATCCCCGCCAGCTCGACGATCTTCCGTGCCTCGTACTCGTAGAAGCGCATACGCGGCGCGGAACCCTATCCAAACGCCGGTGCGGTCACGGCTCGACCTCGGGATCGGTCAGAGCGGCGACGTCCGCCCTGTCCACCGACCGCCCCCGTGCGAGCTTCATCCTGATCAGGTCGTCGCGGCCGGCGACCGGCAGTCGAACCTTGCCGATCGAGACGACCAGCGCCCGCTTCCGCAGCTGCTCGTACGGCGCCGCACCGGGTGCTTCGTGCAGCACATCCACGTCGCCGTGTCGCGTCGCGAATTGCCAGATCGTCGCCCTCGGAAGCATCGCCGCGTCGATCTCCACGCCCTCTTGGCCGGGATTGAGGACCTGGGCTTCGAGCGCACGAAGGGCGTCGGCAAGGCGTGCGAGGTTCGCCGGCTCAGGGCGCGGGATCACGTCGACGTCATTGGTCATCCGGGGACTGCCGTGCGTTTGGGCGGCGAGCCCGCCGACGAGTACGAAATCGACGTCATGCGCGGCGAGCTCCTCGAAGATCCGCTGTGGATCGGGTTCGGTGGGGGAGCGGTCAGGCGCCATGGGCCTGGCGTCCGGCCTCGGCTAGCCGCGCCGCCAGGCGGTTCCACGAGATTGCCAGTGCCAGCCTTTCCTCGGGAGTGCGGCGCAGCGATGCGCGCACATGCAGTGGGTCGTGTTGCCGCTCCACCGGCTCCGAATCCACGACCAATCGCTCACCCATCGCGGCAAGCAGCCGTTCGACCGTCTCAACGGTCGGCGAGATCTCCCCACGCTCGATACGGCTGATCGCCGCCTGGTCCGTACCCGCCCGGACGGCGAGGCCCTGTTGGCTGAGGTGGCGGCGTTTCCGCGCCGACTTGATGAGCGTAGCTCCGTCGATAGACGAATTATGCCTGAAAAGGCATGATCCTGCTAGGCGAAATGACGCCCAGACATACGCCGCTCACTACAGCCGCACGAGGTTCGCGGCGTCGAGGCCACGGGTGACGCCGCGGAAGTCGACGACCAGGGAGGCGGCGCTTGCCACCTGGGCGTGGTCGACCTCCGGGTGGGCGGTTACGATCGCCACCGCGTCGGCGGCCGCCACGGCCTCGTCGAGCTCGACCGAACGCAGCTCGCGGCTGGTCAGCTCGGGCACGTGAGGGTCGTGGTAAGAGACGTCTCCGCCGAGGTTGCGAAGCAGATCGATCAGCTTCAGCGCGGGCGACTCGCGCGTGTCGCCGATGCCGGCCTTGTAGCTGACCCCCAGCAGGAGGATCTTCGAATCGCGCACTGGCTTGCCGACGTCGTTGAGGGCGCGCTGGATTCGTTCGGCGCAGAAGGCCGGCTGGGCCTGGTTCACCTTGCCGGCCAGCTCGATGAACTCCGGGTAGAAGTCCTGCTCTCGCGCCTTGAAGGCGAGGTAGAAGGGGTCGACGGGGAGGCAGTGGCCGCCCATGCCGGGGCCCGGGTCGAAGCGCATGAAGCCGAACGGCTTCGTCGCGGCCGCGTCGACCACCTCCCAGACGTCGATCCCGAGCCGGTCGCAGAGCTGTGCCAGTTCGTTGACCAGCGCGATGTTGACCGAGCGGAAGATGTTCTCCAGCAGCTTCGAGAGCTCCGCCGTCTCCGGGCTGCTGAGGACGACGACCGTGTCGCAGATCTCCGCATAGAGGTCCCGGGCGCGTTCCGTGCAGGTCTCGGTGAGGCCGCCGACCAGCTTCGGCGTCGTGCGCACCGTGTAGTCGGTTCGCCCCGGGTCGATCCGCTCCGGTGAGAAGGCAAGGTGGAAATCGCGACCGGCGGCCAGGCCCGACTCCTCGAGGATCGGCAGCAGCCGCTCCCGGGTCGTGCCAGGGTAGGTGGTCGACTCCAGCACGACCAGCTGTCCGGCACGCAGCTCGCGCGAGAGCGCGGTCGCCGAGTCGAGCAGGTAGGTGAGGTCGGGTTCGCGCGAGCTGGTCAGCGGCGTCGGCACGCAGATGATCACCGCGTCGCACTCGGCCAGGTCGCCGTGGCGCGAGGTTGCCGTCAACCGCTCGCGCAGCGGCGCCAGCGCCTCGTCGGGGACGTCCTCGACGTAGCTCCGTCCCTCGTTCAGCGCCTCGATCTTGCGCGGGTCGGTGTCGAGGCCGACGATCTCGTGCCCTGCCTCAGCGAAGGCAACGGCGAGGGGGAGCCCCACGTAGCCGAGGCCGACGATCCCGATCTTCATCGCGCGCAGTCTAGATATCCGCTCGGGCGCTAGCCGGCGGCGTTTTCGGCGCCGAAGGGCGGTTGTCGGAAGTCCGGCATCGGCCGCATCGAGAACGGCACGGAGCTCTCTTTGAAGTAGTGCGCCCTGACCGAGCCCCGCTTGCCGCGGCCGTAGCGAACCCCGCGCAGCAATCCGTGGAAGATCCCGAACTTGTCCGCCCGCACCCTGCCGACACTGCGCCAGCCGCCTTTCCGCAGCGCCTGGATCGTCACCTTGCCGCCCTTGCCGTTGGGTGTGAGGCCCCAGAACCGCAAGCCCTTCTCGCGCGGGTAGGCGACGAACGGGAAGCGATAGGAGTACATGACCGGCTTCGGCTGGTCCTCGGCGACCGTGGCGCCGCGGAAGAACAGCCCCGATTCGGGCTCGAGGTATGAGGGCGTGTCGGGGAAGTCCGGGCCGTCGCGCAGGCTGTACCACATGAACGTGTCGATCCCGTTGCGCCAGGCGACGAAGAGCGCCTCGGCGGCCCAGCGTTGCAGGATCGGCATCGCCAACCCGCCTGGGTCGGGCGGGTTGGAGTCCCAGGAGAGCTCGCTGATCCACAGGGGCGTCTGCTCGAAGGAGCTGTTGATGCGCCCGGCCCTGTCGGCTGCGCGCAGCAGCGTCTTCAGCTTGTGCAGGTCGCCAAGCTGGACGTCGTTGATGCCGCCCTCGTGGGCGGGGCTGCCGGTCGTGTAGGGGTGGATGTCGTAGATGTCGAAGTTGACGCCGCCGCCGCAATCGCCCGGCTTGGGCTTCGGCCTTTTATGGCCGTGCATGCAGAGCAGGTCGCGGGTGAAGCGCATGGGGCCGATCGTGAATTTCGGCACGGCGATCGGCCCGAGGCCGCCGGCGATCACGAGGTTCGAGGGGTCGACCGACTTGATCCCCGCATAGAAGGCGTTGATCAGGTCGCGGTAGAGGTGCGGCGAGACGGCGCGGTCGCCTTCGTACTGCGGCATGAAGTAGAGGCTGAGGTTCGGCTCGTTGAGGCCCTGCCAGTAGCGGACGCGGGGGAGTCCACCGAACTGACCGCTGTAGCGGCGCGCCGCGGCGGTCGCAAAGGCCTGCAGCTTGCCCGGGTCGAGGTTGCAGGGCTGGTCGGTCTCGCTGGCGCCGGAGCAGCGCTGCGCCCACAGCGGTGCGCCGCGCACCTGGAATACTGGCGTCAGGCCCGCGTTGACGGCGTTGACGGCCCAGGTGTCAAATTCCTCCCAGTCGTAATGCGACTCGGCTGGGTTGGTGGGGTCCCAGGCGCCCGGCTCGTTTTTCGGCGCGATCCGGCCCCAACGCAGCGGCGTAAGAGCGACCGTGGAGCCAGTCATCCGCACGTGCTCGAAGGCAGCCGGGTCGTTCTCGTAGACGTAGGAGACGCCCGTTTTCATCGGCCGCGCCGCCTCGGCCGAGGCGGCAAAGGCGGTCAAGAGAGTGGCGCAGCAGGCGATCGCCAGGGCCAGCCGCCCGGCGGCCGGTCGAAGGGTCCTCATCGGCCGACTGCTCGTCGCTGTCGTAGCGCGTAGGCGATCGAGCCCGCGAGGGCCAAGAGGATCAGCAGCGGAAGCAGCGGCCCGGTCTCGCCAGAGTCGGTCGAGCCGGTGGCCCCGGCGAGCACCTCGCCAAGGCCCGAGGAGCCCTCGGGCTCCTCCACATTCACGGTCTGCGCGGTCGTCGGGCGCGGGTTGCGCGGCGGCGTCTCGCCGCCGCGGCCGCCGGCGCCGTCACCCGTTCCACCGGGGCTCGCTTCCTCCTCGTCGGCTTCCGCCTCGACGTCGACCTCTTGCTCTGCTCCGGCGACGGGCGCGGTTTCGGCGGCAACCTCGGCCGCCTCGCGGCCGTCCGCTCCGTGGCTCTCGAGCCGCTTCGCGTTCTTCGACCCGAGCACCTGCTTGGGCGAGCGCTCGCGTCGCTGCTCCGCGTCCTTGCCGCCACGCGAGGTCGGGATGCTCTCGGTGTACTGGTTGACCGCCGAGTTGCCGGGCGGGATCAGCGGCTCCTCCGCCGCGGCAAGGGCAGGCGTGGTCGCCAGCGCCAGGGTTGCGGCGAACATCAGGGCGGTTCTGGATCGCGTCATCGTTTTTCAGCCCAGAGCCGGCGTTCAGGGACGGTCCATCCGGTCAGGCCTCATAGATTTAACCGGATGGAGACGAAATCGATGCGGCGACCCGGTGCCTTTCCGCGCGACGCCGGCGCGATCGACCGGCCCGGCGCCCTCGTCGGCCTGCTCGGCTTCGCCCTCGTCGCCTACCTCGGGCTCGAAGGCGGCGGCTACGACCCGCTGGTGCACGACCAGGTCGGCATCGCCGTCTGGTGGGGGCTGCTCGCCTTCGTCGCGGTTGGCGCGCTGCCGCGCCTGCTCCCGGGGCGCCTAAGCCTGGCCGCCCTCGGCCTGTTCGCCGCATTCGTCGCTTGGACCGCCCTCAGCTTGAGCTGGACGGAGAGCGGCGAGCGCACCTGGGCCGACCTGGCTCGCCTCGCCGTCTACCTCGGCATCTTCGTCCTCGCCCTCTTCTGTCGCGGCCGGGGCGGCGGTCGTTGGCTGTTGGGCGGGGTCGCCGCCGGGGTCGTCCTCGTCGCCGGCGTCGCGCTGCTGTCCCGCCTCCATCCCGACTGGTTCCCGACTGCAACCCAGACGGCCGCCTTCCTCAGCCCCGGCCGTGAACGCCTCTCCTATCCGATCCACTACTGGAACGGATTGGCGGCGCTGATCGCGATCGGCCTGCCCCTGGTGCTGCACCTGGCGGCCTCCGCCCGCCTGCTGCTCGCGCGCGGGCTGGCGGCCGCGGCGCTGCCGCTGCTCGTCCTGACCGTCTTCTTCACTCTCTCGCGCGCCGGAATCGCAGCCTGCGCGGCCGCCGTCGCGATCTACCTGCTGCTGGCGGCCGACCGGCTGCCGAAGCTGCTCAGCCTGGCGCTCGGGGGAGGGGCCGGCGCCGTGCTGGTTCTCGCCGCCGACCGGCGCGAGAGCCTCCAGGACGGTCTGCTCGATGCCACCGCTCGCGACCAGGGCGACGAGATGCTGGTCATCGCGCTCGTCGCCTGCGTCCTCGTCGGCTTGCTGCAGGCGGCGCTTGCGGCCGGCCTGGGGGGAGAGCGACGGCCACGCTGGTCTCAGCTGCCGGACCGGCCCGCCGCCGTGGCCACGCTGGCTGCCGCCGCGGTCGCGGCCGTGGGCCTGCTGGCGGTCGGGGCGCCCGGGCGCGCCGCCGACGCCTGGAGCGAATTCAAGGAGCCCAGCGGCCCAGGCGACGGAACCGGCCGGCTGGGCAGCGCCGCCGGTCAGAGCCGCTACCAGTTCTGGAGCTCGGCAGCGCGGCAGAGCGCCAGCGACCCGCTGACCGGAACCGGCTCCGGGACGTTTGAGTTCTGGTGGAACAGGGACGGCGACGTCGCCGAGATCATCCGCGACACCCATTCGCTTTACCTGCAGACGCTCGGTGAGCTCGGCGTCGTCGGGCTCGCTCTGCTGATTGCCTTCCTGCTCACCGTGGTGGTTGGGGGCGCAGCGATCGCGCTGCGCGCCGACGCTGCCGAGCGCTCTCTGCGTGCCGCCGCCCTGGCCGGCTGCGCGGCCTTCTGCCTGACTGCCGGCTTCGACTGGACCTGGCAGATCCCGGTCATCCCGGCTGCCCTGCTGCTGCTCGCCGCGGTCTTGGTCGAGCCGCCGCCACCAGAGGGCGGGCGGGAGCCCGAGGCCCTGGCCCTGCCGCTGCGCGCCGCCTTTGTCTTCGCCGCCCTCGTGGCGATCGTCGCGATCGCGATCCCGCTGGCCGCGACGAGCCTGGTCCGCCAGAGCGAATCCGATGCCCGCGCCGGCGACCTGCTCGGCGCGCTGGAGGCCGCCAAGAGCGCCGAGAACGTGCAACGAGGCGCGGCCACGCCGCGGCTCCAGCAGGCCCTCGTGCTGGAGGAGATCGGCGATCTGGACGCCGCCGCGGACGCGGCATCGGCGGCGGCTGAGCGCGAGTCGACCAATTGGCGGCCCTTGCTGGTGCTCTCGCGGATAGAGGCGAAGCGCGGCGCGGCCGCCGCCGCCGTAGATGCGTACCGCCGGGCTCGATCGCTCAATCCGCGCTCCTCGCTGTTCGCGCGCTGAGCCTCCTGCCCGATTGGGATACTGCGGCCACCACGTATTCGAAGGGAGACAGATGAGCTTCATGGGCCGCTGCGTCGCGATCGCCGCCCTGGTTCTGGCAGCGGCTTCGATCGCCGCCTGCGGGGAGACTGTGATCGACGACACCAAGACCGAGGCGGCGATCGAAAAGAACGTCGAGGACTCAGTGGGCAAGAAAGTCGACGCTGTGGAGTGCCCCTCGGGGGTCGAGGTCGAGAAAGGCAAGAGCTTCGAGTGCACGCTGACTCTGGCCGGCGGGAAAGAGGAAATCGCGACGATGAAGATCCTCAACGAGGACGCCGACATCGAGCTTTCCCGGCTCCAGCCGGCCAAGTAGAGTGCGAAAAATGAGCCAGACCAGCACGGCCGACGCGCCGACCACCAACGTAAAGCTCCTCGACTGGGTCGAGGAGGTCGCAGAGCTGACCCAGCCGGACGCCATTCACTGGTGCGACGGCTCCGCCGAGGAGTACGACTCGCTGGCCCATTCGCTGGTCGAGGCGGGCACCTTCGAGCGCCTCTCTGACGCCAAGCGGCCGAACTCCTACCTTGCGCTGTCCGATCCCGGTGACGTCGCCCGGGTCGAAGACCGCACCTTCATCTGCAGCGAGCGCGAGGAGGACGCGGGCCCGACCAACAACTGGCGCGAGCCCGGCGAGATGCGCGAGACGCTCCGCGTCCTGTTCGAGGGCTGCATGCGGGGCCGGACGATGTACGTCGTGCCCTTTTCGATGGGCCCGCTCGGCTCGCCGATTGCCCACATCGGCGTCCAGCTGACGGACTCGCCCTACGTCGCCGTCTCGATGCGGATCATGACCCGGATGGGCAAAGGCGCGCTCGACGTGCTCGGCTCCGAGGGCGCGTTCGTCCCCTGCGTTCACTCGGTCGGGATGCCGCTCGAGCAGGGTCAGGAGGAGGTCTCGTGGCCCTGCAACGAGGACAACAAGTACATCGTCCATTACCCCGAGACGCGGGAGATCTGGTCCTTCGGCTCGGGCTACGGCGGCAACGCGCTGCTCGGCAAGAAGTGCTTCGCGCTGCGGATCGCCTCGGCTATGGCCCGCGACGAGGGCTGGCTCGCCGAGCACATGCTGATCCTCAAGCTGACCTCGCCCGAGGGCGAGGTCAAGTTCATCACCGGCGCCTTCCCCTCGGCCTGCGGCAAGACCAACCTGGCGATGCTGATCCCGACCCTGCCCGGCTGGAAGGTCGAGACGGTCGGCGACGACATCGCCTGGATGAAGTTCGGCGAGGACGGCCGCCTCTACGCGGTCAACCCGGAGGCCGGCTTCTTCGGGGTCGCGCCGGGCACCGGCGAGAAGACGAACCTGAACGCGATGCGGACGATCGAGCGCAACTCGATCTTCACCAACTGCGCCAAGACCGACGACGGCGACGTCTGGTGGGAGGGGATGACCTCCGAGCCGCCCGAGCACCTGATCGACTGGCACGGCAACGATTGGACGCCCGAGACAGACCGTCCCTCGGCGCACCCGAATGCCCGCTTCACGACGCCGGCCGCGCAGTGCCCGACGATCGCGCCGGAGTGGGAAGACCCCGCCGGCGTGCCGATCGATGCCTTCCTCTTCGGCGGTCGCCGCGCGACCACGGTGCCGCTCGTCCACGAGGCCTTCGATTGGGAGCACGGCGTCTTCCTCGGCGCCACGATGTCCTCGGAGAAGACCGCGGCCGCGGCCGGCAACGTAGGTGAGCTGCGCTTCGACCCGATGGCGATGCTCCCCTTCTGCGGCTACAACATGGCCGACTACCTCGGCCACTGGCTGAAGATGGGTAAGCGCGAGGGTGCCCAGCTGCCGCGCCTCTTCTACGTCAACTGGTTCCGTAAAGACGACGACGGCAACTTCCTCTGGCCGGGCTTCGGCGAGAACAGCCGCGTCCTCGCCTGGGTGTTCCGCCGCTGTCAGGGCCAGGCGGACGCGGTCGAGTCGCCGATCGGGCTGTTGCCCGCGGAGGGCGCGATCGACACTGAAGGTCTCGACGTTTCGGCGGAGCAGTTGCGGGAGCTGCTCTCCGTTGACGAGGACCTGGTGCGCGACCAGCTGCCGCAGGTCAAGGAGCACCTCGCCCAGTTCGGCGATCGGCTACCGAGCGAGGTGCACGCCCAGCTCGAAGCGCTCGAAGAGCGCCTCGGCTAGCGCCGCCTCCTACAGCTCGTAGGCCTCGGCCAGCTCGGGGTCCTTCTGGGCCAGCATCCTGGCCAGGTCGACCATCACCTTGCACTGCTTCCAGGTGGCGTCGTCCTGCATCTTGCCGTCGATCATGTGGACGCCGCGCCCGTCGGGGATCGCCTCCAGCACCTTCTTGGCGAACTTGACCTCGTCGGGCGGTGGGCTGAAGACCTTCTTCGCGATGCCGATCTGAACCGGGTGCAGTGACCAGGCGCCGACGCAGCCGAGCAGGAAGGCGGCGCGGAACTGGGTCTCGCAGCCGGCCGTGTCCTTGATGTCGCCAAACGGTCCGTAGAAGGGCAGGATGCCGGTCGAGGCGCAGGCGTCGACCATGCGGGCGATCGAGTAGTGCCACGGGTCCTGCTGGGCGGTGACCCGGTCGCCCTCGGGGTTCTCGGGGTCGGCCGGGTCCTCCATCGAGCGGTAGCCGGGGTGCCCGCCGCCGACCCGGGTCGTCTTCATCCGCCGCGAGGCGGCGAGGTCGGCCGGGCCGAAGCTCATCCCCTGCATGCGGGGGCTGGCCGCGGCGATCTCCTCGACGTTGACGACGCCCTGCGCGGTCTCGAGGATCGCGTGGACCAGGATCGGCCGGTCGAGTCCGGCCTTGGCCTCGAGCTGGGCGAGCAGCCGGTCGACGTAGTGGATGTCCCAAGCGCCCTCGACCTTGGGGACCATCACGACCTCGAGCTTGTCGCCGATCTCGGTGACGATCTGGGTCAGGTCGTCGAGCACCCAGGGACTCTCCAGCGAGTTGACCCGGGTCCAGAGTGAGGTCTGGCCGAAGTCGGACTCTTTGGCCGCCTTGATCAGCCCCTCACGCGCGGCGTCCTTGCGGTCGGCGGGGATCGCGTCCTCGAGGTTGCCGAGCAGGATGTCGGTCTTTTCGGCGATCGCCGCGGCCTTGGCGACCATCTTCTCGTTCGAGAAGTCGAGGAAGTGGATCATCCGCGACGGCTTGACGGGGATATCGCGCAGCGGCTCGGGCGCGCCCATCGCCTGCGGCTGGAAGAAGTCTCTGGGGTTTCTCAAGCTGCTCCTCGGTTCGATTTCGCCGTGCGGGCGGAGATCTAATCAGGTGCGCAGCGAGTCCAGCGTGAGCTTCAAACCCTCCGACAGGCTGACCTCCACCCGCCAGCCCAGCTCTCGTTCGGCGCGGCTGGCGTCGAGCGCGATGCGCTCCACCTCCCCGGGGCGGGGCGGGGCCAGCTCGGGCTCGAAGTCGGCGCCGTCGCCCAGCTCACGCAACTGGCGGGCGAGCTCGAGCACGTCGGTCTCGACGCCGGTGCCGATGTTGAGCGGCCCGCTCACGTCGCTGCCGGATGCGGCGAGGATCGCGGCCACGACGTCGCCGACGTAGAGGTAGTCGCGGGTCTGGCGGCCGTCGCCGTAGACGATTGGCCTTTTGCCCGCCAGGAGGCGGCCGCAGAAGATCGCGATCACCCCGGCCTCGCCGAGCGGGTCCTGGCGGGGGCCGTAGACGTTGCCGAGCCGCAGGCTGATGCCGGAGATTCCGTAGAGCCGCTCGTAGAGGGCCAGGTATCCCTCGCCGGCGAACTTGCTCTGTCCGTAGGGGGCGAGGGGGGCCACCGGCGTTTCCTCGCCGAGCGGCAACTGCTGCCCGGCGCCCTCGCCGTAAATGGCGCCGCCGGTCGAGACGAAGACGACGCGCGAGCAGCCGGCCTGCCGTGCCGCCTCGAGCATGTTGGCGGTTCCGCCGACGTTGATCGCCGCGTCGAAGGCGGGGTCGAGGACCGACCTACGCACGTCGATCTGCGCGGCGAGGTGAAAGACGACGTCGGGCTCGAGCTGCTTAGCAAAGCCGGCGAGCGCGGAGGCGTTGCGAACGTCGAGCTCGATCAGCTCGGCGCCGGCGGCGAGGGCGCCGTCCAGGTTCTGCCGCCGCCCGGTCGAGAGATCGTCGACGACGGTCACCGTGTCGCCGCGGGCGATCAGGGCGTCGACCAGGTTCGATCCGATGAAGCCGGCGCCGCCGGTGACCAAGGCCTTCATGGGCGGCGATCCTATGTCCGTCGAAGATCGCAGGGATTCGAGCACCGCCGCCGTAGACGTACGGGATGAGTGACGCGACGCACCAGTGGAGCGTGCCGGAGGCGGAAAAGCCGCCGCTGATGGGTGAGTTGGTCGAACGGATCGACGAGGCCGTGGCTATCGCCCGCGCTTCTGAAGCTGCGGTGATCACGGTGGGCGCCGCGGCGCTCGACGCCGCTGAGCAGGCGCGGCGCGCCGCCGACCTGGCTGAGCGCGCGAGTGCCTCGATCTCCGCCGGCGCCGACGGTCGGCCGATGCGGCTGGTCACCGGCGACGACCAGCTGCGCGACTTCGCGACGCGCGCCGACCGCGTCGCCGAGCGCCTTCGCGCGCTGGCCGGCTGAGCAGCGCGCCTATATCCTTGGCGGCCGCCCCGTTTCCCGACCAGACCAGGAGCCATGGCCGTAGATACCGCCGCCTACAGCGAGCAGACCGACATCCAGCGCGACATCACCGAGATGGTGCGCCAGTTCGCCGACGAGCAGATCATCCCCAACGCCGAGCACTACGACCACGAGGACTCCTTCCCGGAGCCGATCGTCGAGCAGATGAAGGAGCTCGGCCTGTTCGGGGTGACGATCCCCGAGGAGTACGGCGGCATGGGGCTCGACCTGACGACCTACGCGATGATCGTCGAAGAGCTCTCGCGCGGCTGGATCTCGATCTCCGGCGTCGTCAACACCCACTTCATCGGCTCCTACCTGTTGATGAAGTTCGGCACCGACGAGCAGAAGGACTACTTCCTGCCGAAGATGGCGACCGGTGAGATCCGCGCCGCCTTCTCGCTCTCAGAGCCCGAGGTCGGCTCCGACGTGCAGGGCATCAAGTCGACCGCCAAGAAGGGCGACGACGACAATTGGGAGCTGAACGGTCAGAAGATGTGGGTCACCAACGGGCTCGGCTCGGGTGTCGTCTTCGTCTTGATGAAGACCGATCCCAAGGCCGATCCGCCCTACAAGGGGATGACCTGCTTCATCACCGAGAAGGAGCCGTGGGCGGAAGTCAACGAGGGCGATTACGCCGGGCTGACGGTCCCGCCGAAGATCAAGAAGATGGGCTACAAGGGCGTCGAGTCGACCGAGCTCGTCTACGACGGCTACAAGTGCCCACCCGAGCGTGTGCTGGGGGGCGAGGAGAACGGCGTCGGCCACGGCTTCGTCCAGATGATGGACGCGCTCGAGGTCGGCCGCGTCAACGTCGCCGCCCGCGGCGTCGGCATCGCCCAGCGGGCGCTGGAGCTGGCCCTGCGCTACAGCCAGGAACGCAAGACCTTCGGCAAGGAGATCGCCAAGCACCAGGCGATTCAGTTCAAGCTCGCCGACATGGCGACCAAGATCGAGGCCGCGCGACTGGTCACCCGCAAAGCGGCGCGGATGAAGGACGCGGGCGAGCGCTCCGACCTGGAGGCGGGGATGGCGAAGCTCCTGGCCTCCGAGACCGGCAAGGAGTGCGTCGAGGAGGCGTTCCGCATCCACGGCGGCTACGGCTACTCGAAGGAGTACGAGATCGAGCGCCTCTACCGCGACGCGCCGCTGCTGCTGATCGGCGAGGGGACGTCGGAGATCCAGCGCATGGTTATCGGCAAGAAGTTGCTGCAGCGGCACAAGATCTAGGCCGAGGTGCGGGCCGCTGCGCGTCGCCCACTCCAGTCACGCCAGCTTTCCGGGTGCCTCCAGCAGGGGCCCCGAGGCAAAGCCACGAAGCCGTTGATAGATCTGCACCGCCGCGGGCTCGGTTAGGCCCGCAATCAGGTCGATGACCGCACGGACCCGAGCCGGATTGGTCTCGGCCGCGTCTAGGCGCTCGATGTATCCAGGCGGAAAGAGG
This sequence comes from Solirubrobacterales bacterium, assembly GCA_036276735.1. Classification (GTDB taxonomy): domain Bacteria; phylum Actinomycetota; class Thermoleophilia; order Solirubrobacterales; family 70-9; genus VRUE01. Next base: position 41,741 of record DASUOH010000014.1, read on the forward strand.
CGGAACTCACGTTCCTCCACGCCCTCGTGGTAGCTATCGAACAGGGTACGGATCACTTCTCGCTGTCCCTCTTGCAGAATCGCCAGAGATGGCCGGTCGATCACGTAGTACCAGGTCAACTCCTTCAGCATCGCAACCTCGGCCACCAGGGCCTCTGGGATCGCAAACCAGAGAGCACCTTCCTCTTCGCGCACCTCCACGGACTGCACGTAACGGCCGATGAGGCCACCGCCGGCGGCGCGCATCCCGGCTCGCTGCTCGAGCCGGCCCTCGTACGGATCCCCGACGCCCAGCCCTAATTGATCTTCCTCGAGCTTGCCCGCGGCCTCGAGCACCGATGCGGCGAGTTGCTTGCGGGTCATGTATGCCGTAAAGCGCTGTAGCTCTTCCTGGTCGCCGCGCAATCGATCGAGTGGAATGAGGCCTGCCCGGTAGAAATCGTCAACGTCATGGACGGCATAGGTAACGTCGTCGGCCCAGTCCATGATCTCGGCCTCCAGCGAGCGCGCCGTCTCAGTCTCCGCCGGCCAGTCCCGGCGAACCCAGCTCAGATAGTCGCTGTCGGGTGGGTATGCGCCCCACTTCGTCTCGCGTCCCGCCCTCTCCGCGTCGCGAAGCCACGGATACTTCATCGTCCCGTTGAGGGTGCGGCGAGTCAGATTCAGACCGCTGGCCATCAGTCGTCCGGCGGTGCTCAGTCGGGTAAGGATGCGAAACGACTGGGCGTTGCCCTCGAAGCCGTCGAGTTCAGCTTTTACCGCCAGTCGCTTCAGCTCCTGCTCCGCGATATGGCCGAAGGGTGGGTGTCCAAGGTCGTGCGCCAACCCCGCCGCCTCGACCGCATCGACGTCGAGGGCCGTCAAGATCGCGTCCCGGAGGCTTCGAGGTTCTCGCGGCGCGTCTCGCTTGAGGCGTTGCGCTATTCGCTGTCCAACCTGGGCGACCTTGAGCGAATGGGTCAGTCGGGTGTGAAAGGCGTAGCCGCTCTCGGGCGGGCTTACCTGCGTGATCCCGCCAAGCCTCTGGAACGCCGAGGAGTAGAGAACCCGATCGCGGTCCCTCTGCGCCTCGGTGCGAGCCTCCGGCTTCTTCTCTGTGGTCAGGCGTTCGTCGAGGAACTCGCTGTCGCCCGGTGGAGGCGTCAGTCTGTTGCGCATTCGACCGCTGGGTCAGTCCCCGACGTGCACTCGAAGGGCCTCGTCAACCCGAAGAACTCGCTGATTGACGAGGCTCCAAAACGCGATAGCCATCACAGAGGGGGACCAACCGTTTCGAGCGCCCTCCTGAACTGCACCCGGGGTCTGATTGGGGTGGGACTCGACGTAGGCGCGGATGGCAGTCTCGGCCTCCACGACCTTCTCGGCAAGCTGAGCCCTCAGCGGCTCTGACTCGGTGGCTGGCTCAGTCATCAGTTTGATCGTGGAGCAGTCATCGGACGGAACTACTGAAGCTATCGCGCCCAAGCGTCTGTCAGCAGAGGCTATCTCCTTGTGTGCGTGAAAAGAAAGGGCCGCTACTCCGGAGCGGCCCTTTCACGTCTTGCGCCTGGTGGGCTCAGCTGCCCGTGCCCGTGTGGGTGCCGGTGTTGCTTGCGGCGCCCGTCCGCGTGCCGGTGTCGGTGCCGGTCCGGGTGCGGGTGTCGTTGTCATTGGTGGTGCCGTTGGTCGAGTTGGCGCCGCTGGTGTCGTTGGTGCCGAGGCGCGTGTGGGTGTCGTTGTCCTTGGTCGTGCCGCGCGTCGAGGTGCCGTTGGCGCTGGTGTCGTCGGTCCCCATGCGCGTGTGGGTGTCGTTGTCGTCGGTGGTGCCGCGGGTCGAGTTGGCACCGCTCGTGTCGTCGGTCGCCAGCAGGTCGCGATCGTCATCGTCGTCATCGCCGCTGCCGGGCCCGCTGCTGTCGTCGTCGCCACCGCCGGGGCCGCTGTTGCTGCCGCTCGCGACGGCGACGGGCACGTCACCGATCACGCCTGCCGCGTTCGCCGCCCAGAAGAGCGGAACCGCGCCGAAGACGAGCAGCGCGAGGAAGAGGGCACTCGACCGGCGCAGCGCCGACGCCTCTCCCGGAAGCAGGGCATCGTCTGCCTGGAGACTTGAGAACACACGCGCCGCAGGTGAGACGGCCCGCGTTGGGGTGATTCGCCTGGACATTGCTTTCCCTCCTGGTCGTGGCACGAGAGGTTTTTTACCCATCGGTTGTCCTGGAACACGGGGCTGGACGAAAGATCACGCCTAGATGAGTAGTTCCACGGCGTGCCCTGGTCGAACCGCGCCGAAGGGGAGATAGGCAGCGGGGTCGAAGTCGGCGGTGCTCAGTCCTCACCGCCGACCCGAAGGGGGCCACGATGCTCGCCGACCTCGACCTGCTGCTC
>DASUOH010000015.1:0-105762 GCA_036276735.1 Solirubrobacterales bacterium
TCCGTGTCCTCGACGCCCGGACAGGCGAGCTGATCCGTCGTCTGACTCTCGATCCCAGCCGCGACTACCAGCCGATCGGAGGAGATTGAGATGTCTACGATGTCCCGCGACATCTGTCTCCGATGTCGCGACACATCACACTGCATGCCCCGAGCAGGATTCGAACCTGCGGCCTACTCCTTACTCGCGAGTAAGCGATTCGACCGCGGCGCGTAGACGGGGTGGATCGACTGCAGGAAATCGGAAGAGCTCTGAGTCGATGCCCTCGAACAGCTCGAGCAGCTTTCGGGGCTCGACCTGTCCTGAGCTGACCATGTTCGCCACGTCTTCGAGGTCGAGCTCAAAGCCCCGCTCCAGCTTCGACAGGGCTTGTGAGTAAGGATCGAAGTCGAAGACCTCCACGTTTCCCTCCCGAAAGCGAAAGCGCGACCGGTCCTGCCAACCATCGAGGGCCGGCAGAAAGTCCAACGGTGAAGCCAGCTCGACATTGACCGACAGCTTCTCCTTGAGTTCGCTGATTCGGGCCAGGGCGGCGTCTGAATCGGGCTCGAAGCGGACGTCGACGTCTACGGTTGACTCGCGCCATCCTTCGAGCACGGCGGTCGCACCGCCGGTCAGGTACATCTTGGTCCCCGGCGCGACTGCCTTGCCCAGCTCGCGAGCGAGGTCCCTGATTCGCTGTGGATCAGCGGCCCTGCGCACGCTCTGCGGCTCCGGCGAAGCTAGCTACGCGCGAGAGAATCGCGTTGTAGCGGGAATGGGCCCCCTCGCCGAGCACGGCATGCAGCTGGCGGTACAGCTCGTGAGCCGCCGGAACGTCGCCCGGGGCTTTACGAGCGTCCAGCCCGAGCCGTTGCAGGCGGCTTGCCGCACACTGCACCGCACTCGCATTGACACTCTGGCGCCCGGCTTCGATGTCGGCGATCCCAGGCAGCACGATCTCGGCTCCGGGAAGTCTTTTCAGCTCGTCCTGCATGCGATGCCCCGAGCAGGATTCGAACCTGCGGCCTACTCCTTAGGAGGGAGTCGCTCTATCCAGCTGAGCTATCGGGGCCTATGCCGTGAAAAGGCTCTGCTGAGCCGTTTCCGGCGTTTGTCCGTCGCTCGCGACCGGCTCGGATTCGGCTGAAGCCGGCTCTCCGCTGCCCATTGCTGCCCATTTGAGCGCTGCATCGAACTCGCGGAGTGCCGCGCCGACCAGCCTCTCGCGGCGACACACAGCACTAGCGTAGACCTTCATCGAGAAGCCCGGCTCGGTGTGGCCGAGCTGAGCCGCCACGTACACCGGGTCGTCGCCCAGGGCGAAGCGCAGGCTGGCGTAGAGGCGGCGCAACGAGTGCGGCGTCACCGCCTCATCGATGGGCCGGATGTCCAGCTCCTCTAGCCGCAGGTTCGCGCGACGGATCGCGGTCTTCAGTCGCCGCTCGACATTGCTGACACTTTGCCGCTGCCCTCTGCGGTTCGGGAACATCGGTCCCTCACTGCTGCGAGGCGAGCGCAGCTTGTGTTCGGCCAGTTCGCGGCGCAGCGCGGCGGGGAGATCGACCTGGCGGACGCCGGCCTCGGTCTTGGACGCGGCGACGGTCAAGGTGCCACTGGAGGCGTCGAAGTCGGGCCAGTCGAGCGCGCAGACCTCGCCGCAGCGCAGGCCAGCACCGGCCATCGTCGCGACGATCGGCCGCAGCTTGCGCGCCGCCTCGAGGAGCGTGGGCAGCTGCTCGGGCTCGACGGTCGGGCGACTGGGCGTCGTGCGCTTGACGCGCCTCCTGCGACCGCGTGCCGGGTTCCGGGCCGGGTCGGTGTGGCCGTAGTCGCCGGCGGCGTCGAGGATCATCGCCAGCAGGCCGATCGACTTGTTGATCTGGTTCGCGCCGAGCGCTCCCTCGCGCAGCTTCGCCGCCTTGTAGCGGTCTACGTCCTCGGGGCCGATCCGGTCCACCCTCATTGCGGCAAAGTGGGGGAGCAGATGGCCGCTGAGCATCCAGCGGTAGCTATTCACCGTCTTCGGCCGCAGCTCCGGCTCGCGGTTCTGCATCCACTCAGACGCGAACTCGTGGAAGGTCGGCGCTTCGGCGATCTCCGGCGCGGGCGGCGGCTCGTAGGGTCGCCAGATGCCGCGCTCGACGTCTGCGAGAACGTGCCGCAGCTCCGCCTCGGCGCGCTGACGGCTCCACCCTTCCTCGGCGGTGCCGAGCGTGATGTAGCGGCGCTTGCCGTAGGCGCGGAAGCGGATCGCCCATGCGCGCCCTTCCTTCGGCTCGATGATCTGTCCCGTCGCTTTTCGTGCCATCGACTCTCAAGCGGCGGACGGCGGCTTGTTCTCCCCCTGCCCGTGAATGGGCAGCAGCCGCACCTCGGACCTTCCACGGACCTGCGGCTGGCCCGCCCGCTCACCTGAGCGGGCGGGCGGGTCAGCCGCCGGCACCTCGCCCACCTTCCGCAGCACCCGCGCCGCGATCTCCGGGTCGAACCGCAGCCGCGGCTTAGGGCCGCTGCCCAACTTGACCGCGCCCAGCTCGATGGCGTGCGAGTAGACCCAGGAGCGCTCGATCCCGAAGCGCCGCGCCAGCTCGGTGGCATCGACCAGCTCGCGGTCCTGGAGCCCGCGTTGTTCGAGCAGCTCGACCACGCGGCGGGCGATCCGCTCCACGGTCTCCGGGTCGAGCCTGATTCGTGCGGATGCCATCGGATTCAACGTCCGACGACCGCTGCTGACGCCCCGACCAGAGGACGCGAAAAACGAACACCGGTTCGGGTTCATAATGTGTCGGGCTGTCAGCGGTTGATGCTGGGGCAAGGGCTCGGGTCGGCAGAACGGCTCCGAGTCGTGGCGTCTGGCGGTGCCTGGCCTGGCGGCCATAGGCGTTGCCGTTCGCGCTGCCTCAGGGAGCATCGGTGCTCTTTGGTGTGGTCGGTTGCTCTGAGGCGGCCTGTCTGCCCTCCTCCCATCCCCCGCGCCGCGCGTAGCCCGGTCGCCATGCGATCCCGTCGAGCAGCTCGCCGGCCGGCACGTCGAGTGCGCCGGCGACCTTGACCAGCGTGTCGATGCGAGGCAGGCGACCGCCCCGCTCAAGGAGCCCGATCTGCGTGCGGTGCAGAGAGGCACGAACGGCAAGCTCTTCCTGGGATACGCCCACGCGCTTGCGACAGCGCAGGAGGTTCTGCCCGAACCGGGCAGCTATGTCCACCCTCGCCTCGCTTAGAGGACGCCGCCGAGCAGCTCATCGAAGCGAAGCGCCGCTCGGCTTGGCCAGATGCGTCGGCAGTCGCAGCGCACCAGCCCGTCCCTGGCCAGTTCTCGGACCGCTCGCTCCACCGCGTCTTGGCCGATGAAGTCCTCGCCGCGATCCATCCGCGCGGCAAGCTCCAGGATCGTCAGTTGCGTCGGATGAAGGACGAGGATCTCGGTGAGCACCGCGTGCTCCATGATCTCGTCGGCCTTGAGGGGCGAAAGCTCGGCCAGCTGGCTATGGTCGTCTTGCATGGGAGCTAATACCTCCTGTGCCACGCCCCCGGCTGTTCCACCAGCGCGGGGGCACTTTTGTTTGATTCGCCGACTATAGCACGACCTGAGCACATATCGCTACTGCTTTATCGTCTAGATCATGTGCCCCGCGTTTGAGAGCGTCCCGCCCATGCGCCGCTCCGACCAGCCACAACCCGCCCTCGGCGAAGCGATCCGCCAGCTTCGCCGCAAACGCGATTTAACCCAGGAAGACGTCGCCCACGCTGCCGGCATCACGACGGGCACCCTCTCGCTGATCGAGCGCGGCCATGCCAACCCGACCTGGAGCACGGTAAAGGCGATCGCCGGGGCGTTAGATACTTCGCTAGCGAAGGTCGCCGAAGTATCTGCTCGATTTGACGGGTCGGCTAGCTCTCTCTAGGAGGTAGTGATTTTCGTTTGGCGAATAGGATCGACCTAAATGGGAATTGACCGTACCGATTCGCCAGACGCTGTTAAGGCTGTGATGCCGTTGCGGCCTAGCACCGCAGGTAGCTCAGGAAGCTTCATGGTTCTAGGCGACGATGAAGTCCGGTACTGGTGCAAGTCGCTCAACAATTTTCAGAGTCCGCGGTTGCCAGTTACGGAGCAAATCGTCGGTCGCCTGGGAAAGCTAATTGAGGCACCCGTGTGTGAGTGCAAGTTGATCTCACTTGACGAGATTGCGGGTTGGGAGGTTCGCCCAGGCACCAACCGGTTGGTCGAACCAGGCTATGCGCACGGATCGCGGGCCATAGAACCGACTCTTGAGACGCGTGAGTTGAAGTTTCGATCAGACGATGACAACCGTCGTCGGCATTGCGGTCTGTATGCCTTGAGCGATTGGCTCTACTGCGGAGATCTCCAGTGGCTCCGGGCCACGGACGAGGACAATGCCTATTACAGCCATGATCACGGTTTCTTCCTCACCGGACTCGATTGGACCAAGGACTCGCTAGCCGCTTGCGGGGCTGATCAAGGTCCGATCACTCTCGACTCCAGTCAGCTTGATGCAGCGGAGCTCAATCGGCTAGGAGACGCACTTGAGGCGCTGTCTCGTGCGGACATCGAGGACGCGATCTCCGGCTTGCCCACGTCCTGGCCAGTCAGTGACGAAGAGCTTGCAGCAGTTGCGCAGTTCGCGGATATGCGCAAGTCTGCCGCTGCCTCTCGGCTCCGCGCCCTCGTGCCTTAGCATGTATTGACCTATGGCTCTCTCCTTCTCTCTCATCCGCTTTGTTCCTGATCCGGCTAAAGGCGAGTTCGTCAATATCGGTGCCATAGCTGGAGACGACGCAACCGGCGATTGGGAGCTAAGGCTGGTCTCAAGCCTTAAACGCGCCAAGGCATTGGACCAGCAAGGAGTTCTGTCAGATGCGGCTGCATTTGCCGCCGGCTTACAGGACCACATTGCTGCCCTTGAAGAGCTCGCGCCAGCTACTGAGCAGATTTCGACTGCGCTACTGAAGCGCTGTTCAAGCGAGCTACAAAATATTGTCCAGATAACCCCTCCAGCTCCTATAGCGGCAGACTCAGCGGACATTGCCCTAGAAATGGTCTTCAAGCAACTCGTACTCGACGAGTCGCCGCTAACTTTTTCATTCGAGAAGAAACATCGCGCTCTTGGCGCCGCCCGGAAGGCATACAAGGAGCACTGTGTGTCAAAGGCAGTTCGAGAGCGCGCTCCCATCAGAAGTGGTGTCTTTGACGGGACCTTTGATTTCGCTGTTCATAACGGTCGCGCGGTTCAGCTAGCACAATGCTGGTCGTTCCAACTTCCGAACCAAGCTGATTTAGCAGAGCAGGTGAAGTCTTGGAGTTGGGTTGTTCACGAGTTGCGAAAGAGTGGTGGGGAAGTTCTAGTGGATGGCTCCGCTTTAGAAATTCCGAAGGATCTCGATATTTACTCCGTCGTAATCCCGCCGTTACCAGAGCAGGCTTCTCCAGCGTATGAGGAGGCCCAGGCGGCTTTTGAGGAGGTCGGCGTTAGTCAGGTCTCTCCTGAGAAGGCCGATGAGCTCGGTGCACGCGCGGCTGATGTCCTCGGAGTAGCCTCGTAAGAGATACTCGCCGGCTACTGTCGCTAGCCTGGCCATTGTGGGTCCTGAGTATCTCGTTATTTCCGAGCGGCTCGTTCAAGAGCTGGTTGACCGAGCCGCAAGAGCTGGGAAGGAGATACAGAACCTTCAGTTACGGCCGCCGTTTGGAGGAGCTACGGTGGGACGCCGAAGCATCGAGGGCAACTACCACCGCCTCGCCGAGCAGGTGACCGAGGCTGTCAGTGACGAGACTGGAACGCCAGAGTGGCCCGGCCAGTACATCGGTGCCCGTCTTGATCTCTCGGGTTGGCTTTTCTCTTTCGAAGCGGAGAGGACGCCAGTAGTTTGGCTCGTAGCTGAGTTTGATCAGAATCTTCTGGTGGCATGCGGTAGTGCCCGAAACGTCATGGGCTATGAAGCTCCCCGTCAATATTCGGGGTGGCGTCCCAGTTCCGCGGACGGCTTGCGCGAGGCTGTCGCTGCTCTTCGTCGGAAGGACCCCAAAACTTTAATCGGCTACGAGGCCAGCGAATCCCAACAGCGGGAAATGGCAAGCGACTCCGCTTGGATCACTAATGGACTGAAGGGTGGCGGGAAAGCAGAAATCGAAGGAAGCTTCGACTTATTAATGAGGCCTTATGTCATGTAGAGGACTTTTCCCAGCGGTATATCACCGGTCTTGAGCTCAGCTACGACCGTGTCATTGTTGGGGCGCCACTTTGGGTCCGGGAGATTTCGGACTTGCCAGTTCCTGGGCATAATAAGTGACGAACTGCCATTGGGCAGCAAAGGCGTCGTGCTGCCCAAATGGCGCGAGATCGTGCGTAAGGGAGGGCGAAAGACGGCGGAAGCCAATGCCTGACATTGGCGCTCCAGAGCCGAAAACGCCGCTTCTCTCAATCGCTTAGGAGGGAGTCGCTCTATCCAGCTGAGCTATCGGGGCCGGATGGTTCATCGTAAAGGCCAGCCAGCTGAGCTTCCGCCACGCTTTGGTCTGTTCGACTGACGAGCGCATAGCCACTCGGTCAGGCACGGCTTCCGGCTGACGCGCATAGCGAAGCTCTGCTGCCCACGGGCTCAGATTGGGAAGGTCGACTGCGTTGTCCGGCTTGGGAATGCTTGCTCCGTCCAACAGCGTGAGCAGGTACGCGATGTTGTGCGTGCGCTCGTATGAAACCTCGTTGTGCGCGAGAACCGCCTTGATCATCTTCTCGACGGCTTGCTGGGCGTGAAATCCAAGGCCGTCGTCAGGAATGTCCTCTTCGTCGATAAGTCGGAAGAGGATCTTTTCGTCGCCTGCCGCCTTCTCCATCAGCAGCTCCGCGAGATCGTCGCCGCTACGCGGCTCTGCTGCCAATGATCTTCCCCTCGGAAAGCGCATCGTGGAGCATCGTGCCCGGGAGCCCCCCCCATTCGCGTACATGATCTTGGCTGGCGACCACAACGTCTGCGGGTACACCAAGCTCACCGACGAGCTTCGCGAGCCGCACCGACTCGCCAAAGTGATCGTCCACCTCCGGCTCGATCACCAAGAAATCGAAGTCGCTATCGGACTTCTCCTCACCACGTGCATAAGAGCCAAACAGGATGACCTTTGCGTTGGCTCCGGCAGCCTCCATCAGCGCCATTCCGGCTTTGTCGATCAGGTCGCGAGATGCCATGCCGACACGGTAGCGGAGCAGCCTGCTGACACCGCAATTGATTGGGCAGCGGCTGCCCAAATCCGCGTAGATATCGCGCAATCGAATCGAATTAAAGGTTGTGGGTCACTTAGCCGATTCGGCTCTGTGGCTGCGAAAGAAGCGATTCCTCGGTTTCGCTTAGGAGGGAGTCGCTCTATCCAGCTGAGCTATCGGGGCCGATAGCCAATCGTAGAGCGAAATCACGATCAGCTCGGTTGCAGGGTCAGCTCCTGGTTCCTCTCTGACACGCCTACGGTGAAGGTCATCATCAAGTCGGCTCTACCCCAGAGGGCGTTAAGGCTGGCGACAAATAACGGCTCGATCTCGAACGTGATGCTTTGGATGCCGTCAACGAACGCTCCACAGGGTTTCTTTGCCAGCCAAGCCGATGCCGAGCCCTCCACTTGGCCGACCTCCACAGGGGCGAGGTCATCGACCGTATAGCCAAGTTCCTCTGCGTAGTCGATCGGAAGCACAGACCTGTCGGCGCCTGTGTCAACGAGGCCGGAGACCATGATCTCTTGACCGGGCTTAAACCCAATCAGCGTGAGCAAGAGATACGGCCGCAGCTGCCCATCGGGGCCTGGCCTGTACGGAGCGGTGAAGCTCCTCGGACGCTCCACGGGACTCAGGCGATGAAGTAGCCGGGGCGGGAACGAGGAACGGGAACGATCGCGTCCGTGGGTCTGATCTCGGGTTGACTTCGCAACCCCTTTGCGCTGAGATCGCTGGCGACGACCTTGCCGTTGCGGAGCGCGACCCATTTGCCCATGTAGGGCGCTAGGTCCTCTTTCGGTTCAAGCTCGGCTTGGGCTCGGCGAAAGCTGTCTTGATCTTGGACCGCCATCAGTTCCTCATTTCCGGCGACTTCGCCATGTTCCTCCAATCACCATAGCGATGCAACCGGGAACGTCGGACGGAACATTCCTTTGGGCAGCGAGCGGTTCTTCGCTGCCCAAATCGACACCAATCGTGCGTAATCCAAGCGGGCTCGAGACCATGGACCATGTGGCGCGTTCCGCTCTGCGGAGACAAGAACCTCGACTGCTCCCGGTCGCTTAGGAGGGAGTCGCTCTATCCAGCTGAGTTATCGGGCTTGACTGCAGATTGTCTCACTCCCCCAGCAGGTCCTGGCACCAGCCGACCGCAGCGTTGGCAACTGCAAGCGCTCGGTTGCGATCCAATGTCTCGATGGGAGCGTCGTCGCAGCGGAACTCGGCGGCCCACGGGGTCAGCCAGGACGCTGACTTGACCTCCGGCTCAATGGTGACCGAATGCTTCTCGGCCAGAACGATCATAAATTCGAGGTCGTGCGTCTTTGGAAAGTCGATTCCCTCCAACATCAGCACGACCTTCATCGCCTTCTCGACAGCCTGCTGCGCGTGAAAGCCAGCGACCGTCGCGCAGCGCATGATGGACCATCGTCCCCGGCACCTTTGCGCGCTGAGCTGCGCGCCTCTCGTCTATGACGACGATGTCCACCGGCACTGGGAAGTCTCTGAGAGTGCGCCGCAGTCGCACCCACTCCTCGAGGCGGTCTTTCACGACAGGCTCGATTACGAGGAAATCAACATCGCTGTCCGGCTCTCGTCACCGCGAGCATGGGAACCGAAGAGGATCACCTTGGAGCCGGTGCCCGCAGTCTCAGCGAGGATCTTGCCAGCCTGTTCGATCAGGTCGCGAGATGCCATGGCGACACGGTAGCGGAGCAGCCTGCCGACACCGTCTGCACAGGGTAGGACCTGCTTGCCGCTTCAGCCTTCGGCGGCGGCGAGATTCTCCAGGTCAACGAGATCTTGACCTCGCCCGGCGGCACGCTTCATCGCTCGCAGGTCTTCCACCGAACAGACCGCCACGTCGACTCCGAGCACCTCGGCGTGGCTCGCACGAGAGCGAAGCTCGTCGAAACTCGGAACGCCGTCTAGGCCCTGCACGATGTCGAGCCGGCCCAGGTCGGTCTCGATCGCCATCTGTTCTCCCCCGGCCAGCTCCGCGGCAATCGAAATAGGAGTTCCGAGCAGCGCTTCGCCCCTCTGAACGTGCCCTCCTGCGGCCACTGCCACCTCCGCCACCACTTTCAGGTTCTCGGCGTCGGGCGAAACGACGATGTCGATGTCCTTGGTGGCGCGAACGACGCCTCTCGCCCCCAGCGCGAGGCCGCCGATCACGACGAACTCGGCCCCTGCAGCCACCAATCTCCGTAGGATCTCGTCGAAGGCGACTGAAGTCATCGCCGCCGCGTGGCATCGGCCATCTTCAGCAGCGCGTGACTTAACGCGATCGTCTCGGCGAGGTTCACGCTTATGGGACGCCGCGCATCCTCGCGCAGCCGGTTTACGCGAACAGCCTCGGCCTTGGCGGCCGCTTCGTTCGACCGCTTGCTCACCGGCTGAATCGACTCCATGGTCAACACGGTAGCGGAGGGTGACGACTTCATCGGAATCGATCCGTAGCGAGCGGGAGCATGAGCATTCCGCTCTGCAATGGCGGAAGACGCGACTCCTCCCGGTTGCTTAGAGGGAGTCGCTCTATCCAGCTGAGCTATCGGGGCTCGGACCCAATTGGAGGCGCTCCGAGGCGACCTTCGCCTATCCACGCCCCGATCCCGCGGCGCGAATCGGCGGCCTCGCAGAAGCCACACGTTCCCGTCAGACGCCGATGTTTATTATGAAGCGCTCAGAGGGAGTCAAGCGCTCGGGGGTTGCGCCCTCGCTCGGTTGCTCCTTCCGGAGAAGAGAGATCGAGGCCCTCATCGCCACGCCGCCCCCAGACGAGTTCGCGAAGTCCTTCGAGACAGCCTTCGCGCGCATGCAGGTGGCGGTCGAGCAGGCCTCCGCGCAGCAGCGGGAGTGGCCCGCGAAAGCCGCGGCGGCGGTGAGCGCCGCCCTCGAGTTCGCCGCCGCAAACCCCAAGGTCGCGCAGATCCTGACTAACGAGGCGCTCTCCTCTGGCCCGGACGGGCTCGCCCGCCACGATCGCTTGATCGGCTACGCCGCCGGCCGGCTGGCGACCGGCCGCGCGCTTTACCCCGAGAGCTCTGAGCTGCCCGAGATCATCGAGCGCGCCTTGGTCGGTGGTCTGGTCATGCTGATCGCGCAGCGCCTCACCGAAGGCAGGGAGGGCGAGCTTCCCGATGCGGCCGGCGAAATGATCGAGTTCGTGCTCACACCCTTCCTCGGCGTGGCCGAGGCGCGGCGGGTGGCCGCGGAAGGCGCGTAGCATTGCGCCGGTCATGGAGCCAGATGCCGTCGAGATCAGGGTGGTCGGCTGCCTGCTGGAGAAGCAGCGGACGACCCCCGACGCCTACCCACTCTCGCTCAATGCGCTCCGAGTTGCCTGCAACCAGGCGACGAACCGCGACCCGGTTGTCGAGTACGACGAGGCGACTGTGGTCGAGGCGCTGCGGCGCCTCGCGCTGCGCGGCTGGACGCGGCTGGCCAGCGGCGCCGGCAGCCGCGCTCGCAAGTACCGCCACCTGCTGAACGAGGCGCTCGGGCTCGACGACGCCGAGCTGTCACTGCTCGCGGTGCTGATGCTGCGCGGCGCCCAGACGCCCGGCGAGTTGAAGCAGCGGACCGAGCGCCTGCACGGCTTCCCCAGCCTGGCGGCGGTCCACGAGACGCTCGAGGGCCTGATCGAGAAAGGCCAGGTCGAACGGCTGCCGCGGCGCCCCGGGCAGAAGGAGGAGCGCTACCGCCACCTTCTGGGGAGCGACGAGGAATCAGTTACCGCAGAGCCCGTGGAGGTCTCGCCGAGCTTTGAAGTGGCGCCGGAGGACATGGACGCCGGCGCTGCCGAGAGTCGCCTCGAGCGCCTCGAACGCGAGCTCGGAGAGCTTCGCGCCGAGGTTAGGCAGTTGCGCGAGGCGCTCGGCGACTGACTACGCGTAGAGGCTCTCGCTGGCGAGCTCGTCGGCCCGCCGGCTCCACAGCTTCACGTTCATGAAGAAATCGTCGCCGAAGTTCTCCAAGGCATCGAGCGCGACCAGCGTGAAGCGGCCGTCCGAGATCGCTTCCTGATCGACGGTCTCCTCGTCCAACTCGGCCGTGGCGGCGACCGCGCCGCGCACCAGCGGTCGGCCCCAGACCAGCGTCACCTTGCCGGCGCGCCCGTTCTCCCCCCGCCAGCGCCCGATCACCTCGTCGTTGAGGTCGATTCGCCAGTCCGGGTTATCCTCGGCGAGGACGTCGGTGAAGTCGGCCGTCGCCTCGAAGTCGGTCGGATCGCCGCCTTCCTGCAGCAGGTAGGAGACGTGGCCGAACAGCTCGAGAGTCGTTCCGGTGCGAGTTTTCCCTTCTAGGTCTGGATAAGTCGCACCGGAAGCCGGATCAGCGGCCTGTGCCCGGGCGGTGCACGGCACCCAGACGCGGCCGCCCCAGGCCCGCTCAGGAAACCACTCGAACTGCGCGGGAATGACGGTTCCGGACGGCAGCTCGTCCAGCCGCTCGCAGGCGGACCGGAACTCCGCCGCGAGGCGCTCGGCGAACCGGCCGTGCGGGATGCCCTCCTGCGTCGAGTCGGCGATAAAGCGCGGGATCGGTCGCGGGTTCGGTGCCATCAGAGGCACTCGCGCAGGTCGCTGGCTGCCCGCTCGGGCGGGTAGACGACGATGTCGACGCCGGTGCCGAACTCGAAGCCGGCCTTGGTCGTAAGGCGCGGCGCGATGTCGACATGCCAGTGGAATTGCTCGGCGCCGCGCGGCCCGGTCCGCACCCAGAGGTTCAGCTCGGGCGGCCCGTCGAAGCGCTTGGCGAGCAGCTGCAGCGCCGTGTGAAGCATCGCGACCCCCGCAGTGTCCTCGGCGAAGCTCGGCGCCGGGCTTCGCGGCACTATCCGCAGCTCGTACGGCGAGCGCGATGCCCAGGGGCAGATCAGCGCCGCGTCGTCGTCGATCGCCACGAGCCGGTCCTTGCGCCGCACCTCCTCGACCAGGACGTCGGCGAGCAGTTCGCTGCCGGTCGTCCGTTCGGCGTAGGAGCCGACCCGCTCGCGCTCGCGGGCCACCGCCGCGGGGACGAAGGGCAGCGCGTAGAGCTGCGCGTGGGTGTGGGGCAGCGAGGCGCCGGCCCCCGCACCCTCGTTGACCACCAGCTGCACGTATGAGGCATCCGAATGGGCGCGCATCCGCTCGCGCCAGGTGGCGATCGCCGCGGCGAGCTGCTCCTCGCTCAGCTCCGCCATCGCGGTCGCGTGCTGCGGCGCGTTGACGATCACCTCGTGCCCGCCGACGGCCGGCCGCGAGGCGAACAGCTCGGGCGCGCTGTCGGCGCGCGGCTCGTCGTCTCCCTCGCCAAGCGCCGGATAGAGGTTCGGCACCACCCGCGTCGTCCATCCCGGGCCGTCGGCCTCACCGCCTTGCGGACGAGTCGCGTAGACCTCCGGCGGCGTCTTTCCCTCGTTCCCCTCGCAGAAGGGACAGCCCTCGGCGCCTTTCTCCTCGCTGCGCGACGGCGTGAAGCCGCCGGGCCGATCGGCACGGCCGGGCGCGAGGATCGTCCGCAGCCCGGTCAGCTGGTCGATGCGAATCTCGGGCGCGCTCAAAGGCTGCGAGGGCGGTCCGGCGCGATCAGGTCCGCGACGGCGGCAGGTCGTCTGGCGCGGGCGCGTCGGCGTCGGGGACCGGCCGCGGCCCCGGTGGCTGCGCCGACGGCTCGCCGCCCCGCGCCCGTCGCCCGTCGCCACCTCCACCGCCGCCCAGGAACGGCTCGAGCACGTCCATCGGCAGCGGGAAGACAATCGTCGTGTTCTGATTGCTGCCGATCTCCAGCAGGGTCTGCAGGTAGCGCAGCTGCAGCGAGGCCGGGTTCTGGCTGATGATGTCGGCGGCGTCGGTGAGCTTCTGCGCCGCCTGGAACTCGCCCTCGGAGTTGATGATCTTGGCGCGGCGCTCGCGCTCGGCCTCGGCCTGACGCGCCATCGCCCGCTGCATCTGTTCGGGGATCTCGACGTCCTTGATCTCGACCGCCGTCACCTTCACTCCCCACGGCTCGGTCGACTCGTCGATGATCTTCTGCAGCTCTTCGTTGAGCCGCTCGCGCTCGGACAGCAGCTGATCGAGTTCGGCCTTGCCGAGCACCGAGCGCAGCGCCGTCTGGGCGATCTGTGAGGTGGCGAGTAGGTAGTTCTCGACCTCGACGATCGAGCGGTTGGCGTCGACGACACGGAAGTAGGCGACCGCGTTGACGCTGGAGGGGACGTTGTCGCGGGTGATCACCTCCTGCGGCGGGATGTTGAGCGTCACGGTGCGCAGGTCGACGCGTTCCATCCGGTCGATCAGCGGGATCAGCAGGATCAGGCCCGGCCCCTTCAGGGCGATCAGCCGACCGAGCCGGAAGATGACGCCGCGCTCGTACTCGCGCAGGACTCGCACCGACAGACCGACCACGATCAGGGCGAAGATCGCCAGTACGAAGAAGATGACGATCGCTGCTTCCATCAACCCGCTCCTTCCTCGGTGGGGACGGAGGCCGGCTCCGGTCGCACCATCAGGGTGAGTCCCTCGACCGCCTCGACGACGACTCTATCTCCCGGCCGCGGCGCGCCTCCGTCGCCGCCGCTCAGCCGCGCCCGCCACAGCGCCCCCTCGATCCAGACCTGGCCCTCGGGATCGAGCGGCGTCCGCACCTCGGCCCGGGCGCCGATCAGCTCCTCGGGCCCGGTCCGCACCGGCTCGTCGCGGTGCGCGGCGAGAACCTTACGGCCGACGACGTAGGACGTGGCGAGGCAGAGGACACCGAGCGTGATCAAGCCCGGCCCGGCCCAGTCGCTGGCGCTCGAGTCGGATTCCGCAGTGAGCGCGTAGACGCCGGCGCCGACCAGGCCGAGCGCTCCGAGGCCCGCCAGCACCCCGCCCGTGGGCAGCATCAGCTCGGCGAGCAGCAGGCCCATGGCGAGGAGCGCGACGATTACGAAGAGGTCCACAGGGCGATTATCCGCTTTCGCCTCCACCGCCGAGCGCGTAGCGCTCGATGTCGGCGTGCAGCAGCCGCTCCTCGTCCTCGTCGTAGGGGCCGAGTTTGAGATAGGTCAGCTCGCCCGTGCGGTCGTAGAAGGCCGTCGTCGGCAGCCCGCGCGTCGCGTCCGGGTCGATGCTCTCGGCGATCTCCTCGTCGGGGTCGGTGTAGCTCGGGTAGGGAAGCGGCCGTTCGCCGAGGAACTTCTCGGCGAGGTCGTCGGAGTCTTCTTTGTCGACGCCGAGGAACCCGACCCGCTTGCCGTAGCGCGCCGCGGCCCGCTGGAAGTAGGGGAACTCGAAGCGGCAGGGCCCGCACCAGGAGGCCCAGAGGTTGACGACGACGGGGTAGCCGCGCAGCGACCGCAGCCGCCGCTCGTATGCGTCCCGGCCGCCGGCGAGCAGCTCGTTGCCCTGCGCGTAGAGCGACGCCAGCGGTCGCGGCGCTCCGGCCAGGGCCGCCCGGTAGTCGGGGTGCTCGCCACTGCCCTCAGAGGAGCCGCAGCCGGCGGCGAGCAGGCTGGCAATGGCGAGGAAAAGCGCGATGCGTGCGTTCATCCGGCTTCGGTGTCTACAATAAGTACGTTCGGTTCGCCGTATGCGAGCCGCTCGAGATGGTCGGGGGCAGGAGCAACTACTCCCGGCATCCTCTTCATCTTCCCGATAGCACGCGCTGCGCCGCTGCGGGAAAGAACCACAGGGCTCTCTATGGCCAAGACCAGCGAAGTCGCCGCACCCGCGGCCGTTCCCTCAGATGCCGACATCGAGCGGGCGGCGGAGTTTGCCCGCGAGCCCTTCCTGCTCGACGGCGAGGGGCCCGAGGCGCTCGCGCCGGGAACGGCGCGCCGCCGCGCGCTTGACGCCGCGCTGCGCGAGCTGGACGAGGGCGCCGAGCACCCGTCCATCCAGTGGCGCCGCGATTTCTCGCTGCTGCTGGGCTTAGAGCGGCTGCTCGCCGAGGACCCGCCGAAGCTGCGCGACGGCGCCGAGCTGAACCCTCACCAGGTCGACGCCCTCTCGGGCACCCTGACCGAGCTGATGTCCGAGCAGCAGACGGCCGCCGAGAACGGCGAGGAGCCCGAGGAGCTAGACGAGGGCGACGACGAGCCTGAGGAGGAGCTGGACGAGGATGAGGACGAGGCGGAGGAGCCGCAGGACTGGGAGGAAGCGCCCGCCGAGGAGGACGAGGAGGAGCCGCCCCCCGAGGGTGACGCCGACGATCCGGGCGCCGACCGCCGCTTCTGGTTCGAGCACGCGACCGGGGCCGGCAAGACGGTCGCCGCGGTCGGATTCATCGACGCCTCGCGCACCGGCGGCGTCCTGATCCTCACCCACCGCCGCAACCTGGTCGACCAGTTTATCGGCGAGATCTCCGACCGCGGCTACAAGGAGCGGCTGCGACCGCCGCTGCTGGGCGACCGCGACGACGCCGAAGGGCCGGTCACGGTCGAGACCTACCAGTGGTTCGTCCGCAACCACAAGAAGGTCTCCGACGCCTACTCGATCGTCATCTGCGACGAGGCGCACACCGCGCTGGGTGAGAAAACGAGCGCCTGCATCCGCGCTTGGACGGGTCCCGTCTTCATCGGCATGACCGCGACCGGAGCGCTGATCGCTCGCCACGTCGCCGACCTCTTCCCGACCCAGACCTCGCGCTTCGACCTCGCCCAGGCGGCGCGGCGCGGCGTGATCGCGCCGCTGCGCTGCCTCCGCATCCCGCCCGGCCCCGGAGTGCGGACGATCGCCAAGGTGCCGCTGCGCAAAGGCGAGGTCGACCAGGACTTCGACCAGGAGGAGCTGGCCGCGCTGCTCGACCAGGAGCCCTTCAACGTCGCGATCGCCGACCTCTACAAGACGCGCTTCAGCAAAGTGCCCGGAGTCCTCTACACGGCGGGAGTCCAGCACGCCAAGAACGTCGCCAAGGCGCTGCGGAACGCCGGCATCAACGCTCGCGCCGTCTCTGGCGAGACGCCGAAGCGCGAGCTGGCTGAGATCCTCGCCGCCTTCGAGCGCGGCAAAGTCGACGTCCTCTGCAACGCGATGCTGCTCGCCGAGGGTTGGAACAGCCCCAGGGCGACGATCTGCATGCATCTCGCGCCAACCGCCTCGCGGCGGATCTACCAGCAGCGGGTCGGTCGCGTGACCCGGCGCGCCCCCGGCAAGGAGGCCGGCCTGGTGATCGACTTCGTCCACCCGGCGACCACCCACGACGAGACGATCGTCACCCTGCACAGCCTGCTCGACCGCGACGTCTACCGCGGCGGCGCGATCGTGGTCGGGCCGGTGCGGCGCGGGCGTGGGCGCAAGGTGCGGGTCGAGCGCCGGATCGTCCCCGTCTCCGACGACGCCGAACGCCGCACCCAGGTGCTCGAACGGGAGCTGTGGCGGATCGCCGTCGAGAACCTCGACTATCCCGAGCAGCACGCCTGGGCGGCGCTGGCCGGCGCCCGGGTTAACCCGCAGAACTGGCGACGCGCCCGCTCGATGCTGCAGAACGACCGCACCAAAGAGCTGCGGCGCCGCTTCCTGCTCACCTGTGTGCAACGCAACCGCAACTCGCAGCTGCGGCTGAAAGCGCTGGGGGAGATCGCCGATTTGCGCGACGCCGATGCCTTCGACGACGCGATCGACATAGTCGGCAGCTGGAGCCGCGAGGACAAGCGGGCCGGCACCAAGTGCCTGCTGCAAGCTCTGGTCGACAAGCGGATCGGCCGCCGCGACCAGGCGCAGGCCTGGGTCTGGCGACTCGCCTCCTACACCCGCGAGCTGCACGAAGAGTACGCCGTGCAGCGCTGGGGAGAGACGAAGCGGCTGCTCGGCCTCTTGGTGAATTCCTCGGGCCGGGCGCACGGCCGGAACGCGCGGCGGCTCGTCCACGCGGCGCGCAAACAGGACCGCCGCCTTGGGGTGGCGCTGCTCGCCGCCGCCGTCTCGCACACGCCCGAAGGCGAGGAGGTGCTGCGCGGCGCGAAGATGCGGATGGCCCGTAAACCGGCGGCGACGGCGCGCGAACTGCTGCGCAACTTCCCGAAAGGCGGCAAGCGGCGCCGCAAACGGAAAAAAGGCAAAGAGGGCGATGCGGGCGGAGGCGCCGAGAACGGCACCAAGCCCGCGGCGAAGCGCTCCCGCCGCGCGACCAGGAAGCCGCGCGGCGATGGCGGCGCCGAGGCGACGACGAACGGCGCCGAGCCGCAGGTCGAGTCAGAGCCGCAGGTGGACCTCGCCGGCGCCGAGGACGGCGAGGTCACCGTCGAGGCGGCGGACGAGTAGGTCGCCGGAGTCGTCGATCCCCTCGGCGACGCCGCTGCCGTCCTGCCAGGAGACATCGCGGCCCTTCAGCGCGTCGCGGCTACGCCACTCGACCAGCACTTCGTCGCGGTCGGCGCTGATCCAGCGGTCGAGTGCCCGGTTCAGGGCGGTGAGGGGGGTCGGGGGAAGCCCCGCCGGAGCAACAGCGGGGAGGCTCCGTCGGGGCTCCCCCCGACCCTCCGTGGCGAGCCCGAACAGCGAGACGGCGGGCCACTTGAGGTCGTCGGGGAATTCGTCGGGAGCCACAGTGAGGTTCAAGCCGATGCCGATCACCGCCCAGCCATCCTGGGGCTTGGCCTCGATCAGGATGCCGGCAAGCTTGCGTTCTTCCAGCCATACGTCGTTGGGCCACTTGATCTGGCAGGTGATCCCTGGCCGCAGGGCCTCAGCCGCCTCGCAGATCGCGAGCGGGACGATGAGCGGCAGCAGCAGGTGTCGCTCGTCCAGGGGTCGCAGGATCGCCGAGTAGAGGAGGCCCTTGCCGGCGGGCGCGGTCCAGACCCGGCCCTGGCGACCGCGGCCGGCGCTCTGCTCCTCGGCGGTGACGACGGTCCCGTGCGGCGCGCCCGCCTCGACCAGGTCGCGGGCGCGCTGGTTCGTCGAGTCGGTGAGCCGGTAGTGCCGATGAGGCGAGCCAAATCCCATTCCGCTGTCCCTATCCCGACATATGGAGGCAAAGGAACAGCGGAGCGCCGGTCATCGGGCCGCGTCCGCCAGGAGCGCCGCGACCAGGCCGTCGACGTCGTGGCGCTCGGCCTCGACGTGGACCTCGAGCCCGGCGGCGCGGAGCGCCTCGCTGGTGATCGGGCCGATCGAAAGGACGCGGGCGCCGCGGGGGAAGCGGTCGCCGAGTGCCTCGACGAGGTTGCGCACGGTTGACGAGGAGGTGAAGGTGACGTAGTCGGCGCTCCGGGCCGCCTCGACCGCCGCGGGCTCGGGCGCCTCGCGCACCGTCTCGTAGAGGGCGACGACGTCGACCTCGGCGCTACGCTCGCGCAGGGCGTCGGGCAGCACGTCGCGCGCCTCGGCTGCGCGGGCGACCAGGGCTCTCGAACCCGCGACCTCGACCCGCTGCAGCGCCTCGACCAGCGCCTCGGCGACGAAGCGCTCCGGGACGACGTCGGCGGCGATGCCGTGCTGGGCGAGCGCCCGCGCCGTCCCGGGCCCGATCGCCGCCACGGTGGCTCCGGCCAGCGCCCGCGCGTCGCGGCCCGCCGCCTCGAGCGCCTCGAAGAGCAGGCGTACGCCGTTCGGGCTGGTCAGGCAGACGAGCGAGTAGTCGCCGATCTGCTCGACCGCCCGGCGGACTTCCTCGTTTTCGATCCGCGGCTCGATCCGGATCGCCGGCAGCTCGATCGCCTCGGCGCCGAGCGCCCGCAGCGTCGCGGCTAGACCGCTGGCCTGGGCGCGGGCCCGCGTGACGACGACGGCCCGGCCGTGCAGGGGTCGCCGCTCCAGCCAGGCAAGCGAGTCGCGGCGCGCCACAACCCGGCCGACGACGATCAGCGCCGGCGCGCCGATCTCCTCTCGTTCGACCGCCGCGGCAAGCGTGCCGAGCGTCGCGACGACGGTGCGCTGCGCGGGCATGGTGCCTCGCTCGACCGCGGCCGCCGGCTCGTCAGGATCGCGACCCGCCGCGACCAGCGCCGCCGCGTTCTCGGCCAGGCGCTTGACGCCCATGTAGAAGACCAGCGTGCCGGGGAAGCGGGCGAGCGCCTCCCAGTCGAGCACCGTCTCGGGCTTCTCGGGGTCCTCGTGGCCGGTGATGAACGCGACGGCCGAGGCGTCGTCGCGATGCGTCACGGGGATGCCGGCGTAGGCGCTCGCGGCGACGCCGGCCGTGACCCCGGGTACGACCTCGAACTCGACGCCCGCCGCGCGCAGCGCCTCGCCCTCCTCACCGCCGCGGCCGAAGACGAACGGGTCGCCCCCCTTGAGGCGAACGACGCTCTTCCCGGCGCGCGCCGCCTCGATCAGCCGCTCGCCTATCTCGTCCTGCGCGACCGACGGCCGGCCCGGCGCCTTGCCGACGTAGACGAGCTCGGCGTCGGCGCGGGCGCCCTCCAAGGCGCCGGGCGGGATCAGCCGGTCGTGGAAGATCGCGTCGGCGGTGGCGATCAGCTCCAGCGAGCGCGCGGTCATCAGGCCCGGGTCGCCTGGGCCGGCGCCGACCAGGTAGACAATTCCAGGCCGCGCGCTCATTCCGGTGCGACTTTTATTCGTATGACGGACATAACTCGCACCGGAAGCCTCACATGGCCTCGGCGCGGTCGAGGATGTCGCGGGCGCCGGCAGCGCTGAGTCGCTCGGCGAGCTGGGCGCCAGCCGCCGCGGGATCCTCGGCGTCGCCCTCGACCCGGTCGCGCACCCACTCGCTGCCGTCCGGCAGCCCGACGAAGGCCTCGACCTCGATGCGCCCGCCGTCGACCGAGGCGTGGACGCCGATCGGACTCGCGCAAGTCGCCTCGAGCAGGGCGACGACGGTTCGCTCCGCGGTCAGCTCACGCAGCGCCGTCGCCTCGCCAATCACGGCGGCTGCCTGCAGCGAGCTCGGGTCGTCCCCGCGTGCCTGCAGCACCAGCGCCCCCTGGCCGGCCGCCGGGATCATCACCTCGGCTGGAATCGGGAAGGCTGCCTCGCCGTCGCGACCGAGCCGGCGCAGCCCGGCGGCGGCCAGGACGATGCCGTCGAGATCGCCCTCGGCCAGCTTGTGCAGGCGCGTATCGACGTTTCCGTGCAGCTCCTCGACGCGAACATCAGGTCGCGCCGCGAGTAGCTGAGCTCTTCGCCTCAGGCTGGCCGTCCCGACCCGCGCGCCCTCCGGCACCTCGTCTAGCGAGGTCCCGGCGCCGACCCAGACATCCGCCGCATCCTCCCGCTCCGGCACCGCAGCGATCGTCAACCCATCGGGGATCTCGGCCGGCACGTCCTTCGCCGAGTGGACGCCGATCTCCGCCTCCCCCGCCAGCAACGCCCCCTCAACCCCCCGCACGAACCTCCCCTTGTCCCCTAACTCCCCATTGGAAGACACTTCGATCAGCTCCGCCCCACCCAGCAGGTCGGCGACGAGCCGTGCCTGTGCCAAAGCAAGCGCGCTGTTACGAGTGGCGATTCGAATCATTGAGCGGGTCCGGGTAGGGGTGGAACGTCTTGTACTTTTTTTGCTGCGGCGTCGGCGGACAACCGGTGACTGTCTTCAAAAAAAGTTAAGTGGAACCCCTGCCCGGACCCGCCCTACGCTCGGAGATGTCCGTCACCTCGGCACCGGTCTCTTCGGGCTCCGTTTCGGCATCCAGCCCGAACAACTCCCGCAACGCACTGACATACGCATAAGCGCTGTCGCTCCCCGCCGCCCGCTTCATCCGCAACGTCGGCTCGTGCAACAGCCGCGACGCGATCGCCTTGGCCATCGCCTCGAGCCGCTCCCGGTCAGCCTCAGCGACGCTCTCCCAGCGACCTTCGTTCTCGGCCAGCA
Source organism: Solirubrobacterales bacterium (assembly GCA_036276735.1). Classification (GTDB taxonomy): domain Bacteria; phylum Actinomycetota; class Thermoleophilia; order Solirubrobacterales; family 70-9; genus VRUE01. Next base: position 20,942 of record DASUOH010000015.1, read on the forward strand.
CCCGCTCGACGATCTCGGCGGCACGACCGCGCAGCGCGGCGATCGTCGGCACCACCGCGAGCGAGGCGAGCCAGCGCTCGAAGCGGTCGAGCTCGGCGGCGATGATCGGCTGCGCCCGCCGCGCCTCCGCTTCGCGCCCGCCGGCGTTGCGCTCGGCGATCTGCTGCACGTCGTCGATGTCGTGGAGCGTGACGCCGGGGACCTCGCGGCACTCCGGCTCGATGTCGCGCGGCACCGCTATGTCGACGAGCAGCAGCGGCCGGCCCTCGCGGTCCTCCATCACCTGCTCGAGCCCGTCGCGCTCGACGATGTGGTGGGGCGAGTTGGTCGCCGAGACGACGATGTCGGCGGCGACCAACTGCTCGGGCAGCTCCTCGAAGCGCACCGCGGCGCCGTCGAAGCGCTGGGCGAGCCCGATCGCCCTGTCGTAGTGGCGGTTGGCGACGAACACGGTGGCGACGCCCTTGGCGACAAGCGCCTTGGCGACAAGCTCCGCCGTCTCGCCGGCGCCGACTATCAGCACGCGCCGGTCGCCCAGGTGGCCGAGCGACCGTCGCGCCAGCTCCACCGCGACCGAGGGGATCGAGACGCCCTTCTCGCCGACCGCGGTCTCGTCCCGGACGCGGCCGCCCGCGGCGAGCGCGCCGCGGAACAGTCGGTTGAGGATCGGCCCGGTGGCGCCCTCCACCAGCGCCAGCTCGTAGGCGCGTTTGACCTGGCCCTGGATCTCGGCCTCGCCGACGATCATCGAGTCGAGTCCCGCGGTCACCTCGAAGAGGTGACGGACGGCTTCGCCGGCGCGGAGCGAGTAGAGGTGACCGAGCAGCTCGGTGGGGCGGATCTCCGCCTTGCGGGTCAGCACGCCGAGCGCTGTCGACTCGGCTTCGACCGGGTCGGAGACGACCAGGTAGAGCTCGGTGCGATTGCAGGTCGAGATCGCCGCCGCCTCGTGGATGCCGTCGGCGCCGGTCAGCTCGTGCAGGGCGCCGACCGCGCGGCCCTCGGTCAGGGCGAGGCGCTCGCGCAGGTCGAGTGGCGCCGTCTTGTGCGAGACGCCGAGGGCCAGGAGCTCAGACATGATTAAGCGCTGACCTCCTCGCGTCCGGGGGTGGCTTGGTCGGCGGCAGCACGGGTCTCTGCGAACGTTGCCAGCTCCCGCAGCTCCCGCTCGATCCGCTGCACTTTCGCGGCCATGATTCCGACGTAGACGATCAGCAGCAGCAGGAAGACGACGTAGGCGCCGGCGACGTACTTGCCCGCCTCGTCAAGCGGCAGGGCGGGGGCGCCGATCGGTAAGGAGAAGACGAAGTCGAGCATCAGCTCACCTCCGGGGCGACGCGCGAGGACCCGCCCGGCGCCGGCGCGTCCAGCGCGCGCCGCAGCCGCTTCAGTTGCCCCGAGGCGCTCTTCGCGGTCAGCTCGAACTTGACCAGGGTGGTCCAGAGCAGCCCCATCGCGGCGAGGCTGACGAGGAAAGTCAGCATCATCTCGCCCGGAAGACCGCCGTTTGCGGTCGCGAAGACGCGCGGGTGGACGAGGCTCTCGGCCAGCCGCACCGCCATGAAGTTGAGCGGCACGAAGGCACCGGCGGTGATCGCGAAAACCGAGGCGTAGCGAGCCTGCCGCTCGCGGTCCTCGATCGCGTAGCGGAAGGGGTAGTAGGTCGCGTACATAAGGAAGACGATCAGGAAGCTGACCAGGGTCGGCTCGTCCCAGACCCACCAGTGGCCCCACGACGCCTTCGCCCAGATCGAGCCGGTGACGAGCACGGCGACGCCGAAGATCACCGACATGTGGATCGAGACGTAGGAGTAGGCGTCCCAGCGCGAGTCGCCGCTGCGCAGGTGGAGCACCGCGAAGACCCCGCCGGCGACGAAGCCGAGCAGTGCGACGATCGCCAGCGGCACGTGCAGGTAGAAGATCTTCTGGACGAAGCCCTGGTCGGCGTCGAGCGGCGCGTAGAAGAAGGTCAGCGAAAGGGCAAGGGCCAGCGCCGCCACGGTGGCGATCGAGAGGAGTCTGAGGCCTTTGCCGTACATGCGTTCCGGGCGGTCGAGAGGGGGCGGGAGGTCAGTCCTCCAGCAGGAAGTCGAAGACCGCGTATCCGACCAGGAGGAAGATCAAATCGTATAGGCCGAGCACCGCCAGCCAGGTGCCGAAGCGCTCGTAGGAGGGACCGCCCAGGTCGAGCAGCGGCTCGCTGGCGCCGGTCGCCGCGATCATCAGCGGCACGACCAGCGGCAGCAGGACGAGGGGCGCGAGCAGGTCGCGGGCGCGCGAGTGGACCGCCATCGAGGAGATCAGGGTGCCGGTGGCGGCGAGGCCGAGGTCGGCGAGCAGGAGGACGAGGAGCAGCGGCGGCAGCGCGGCGGCCGAGTCGAGGAAGAAGACTGCGAAGACCGGCACGACGATCGCCTCGAGTACCAGCAGGTAGACGAGCAGCGCCGCCGCCTTGGCGGCGAAGAGCGCGGTGCGGTCGATCGGCGCGAGTCGGATCGCGTCGAAGCCGCCCTCCTCGCGCTCGGCGACGAAGAGGCGGTTGATGCCGAGGATCGCCGCGAAGAGCAGCGTCGCCCAGAGGACGCCGGAGGCGAGGCTGCCCGAGAGCGCCGTGCGGTCGAGTGCGAAGCGGAAGATGACGAAGGTGGTAACGGCGAAGAGCGCCATCGCCGGCAGCGACTGCAGCGTTCGCAGCTCGGTGCGCAGGTCCTTGCCGAGGATGGTTCTGAAGGCGATGGTGGACGACGTCACGAGACCACCGCCCTCTCGCCGACCCCGAGCCTCAGCACCTGATCCGCCTCGGCTTCGAAGCGCTCCGGGTCGTGGGTGACGACGACGCGGGTCCGACCCTCGCCCGGCCCGATCAGATCGCGGGCAAGCTCACGCCCGTCGGCGTCGAGGTTCGAGTCCGGCTCGTCGAGCAGCAGCAGCTCCGGCTCGTGCAGCACGCAGCGGGCAATCGCCAGGCGCTGCCGCATCCCGGCCGAGAGCTCGGCGACGCGCTGATCGGCTCGCCGCTCCATCCCGACGGCGGCGAGCAACGCGGCGATGCGAACCGCCGCCGCGGCGCCGTCGAGCCCATGCAGTCGGGCGTGGAAGCGCAGGTTCTCGCGCCCGCTCAGGTCGCGGTAGAGCAGCGGCTCGTGGCCCAGCAGGCCGATCCGACCGCGCACCTTCCACGCTTCGCCCGGCAGCGACGCGCCGAGCACCCGCACCTCGCCCGCGCTGGGCCGCAGCAGGGTCGAGAGGACGCGCAGCAGCGTCGTCTTGCCGGACCCGTTGCCACCCAGAACCAGCAACGTCTCTCCGGCGGCCAGCTCGAAGCCGACCGCCGCAAGCGCCGTCCTGTCGCCGAAGTCGCGCCGCAGCCCGGCGACCGCGACGGCGGGACCGCTCAACGCCGCTTGCGTAGCGTGCGGGCGCCGACCTTGAGCAGCGGGCCAGCGGCCTCGCGCAGGGCCTCGCTTCGCTTGGCGCCTTTGCCGTAGAGGATCTTGGCCGAGCTGCGGACCGCTTCGCCGAGCGTGCGGTCGTAGGGCTGCCACCAGAAGTCGCGGGTGAGGCCCGGCTCCCAGGCGTTCTGCTTGATGTTCACGCACTCGTAGAAGCCGAATTTTGAGTGCGAGCGGCCGACGCCGGAGTCCTTGACGCCGCCCCAGGCGCACTGGCAGGCGCCGTGGCTGAAGGAGTGGTCGTTGACCCAAACCATGCCCGACTCGATGCGGCGGGCGATCCGGGCGCCCTTCTGGCGATCCTTGGTCCAGACCGATGCGCCGAGGCCGAACTGCGAGTCGTTGGCGAGGTCGATCGCCTCCTGCTCGTTGTCGACCACGACGATCGGCAGGACCGGACCGAAGATCTCCTCCTTCATGATCCGCATCTCGTGCGTGACGCCGGTCAGGACGGTCGGTGCGACGAACTTGCCGACCCAGCCGGGGACCTCGGTCGGGCCGCCGCAGAGCTTGTTGGCGCCCGAGGCGACCGCGTCGTCGATCAGCTCCGAGACGATCTCGTACTGACCCTCAGAGGTCATCGGGCCGATCTCGGTGTCCCATTGCAGCGGATCGCCGAGCTTCAGCGCTTCCGCGCCCTTGGCGACGCCCTCGACGAAGCGGTCGGCGACCTCGCGGGCGACGTAGACGCGCTCGATCCCCGAGCAGGTCTGGCCGGCGTTGGCGAAGCCGCCCCACAGCGCGCCGGAGATCGCGTTGTCGAGGTCGGCGTCGGCGCAGACGATCATCGGGTCCTTGCCGCCGAGCTCGAGCACCGAGCCCTTCAGCTGCTCGGCGCAGACGGCGCCGACCTTTCGGCCGACCTCAACCGAGCCGGTGAAGAAGATCTTCCCGGCGCTGGAGCGTGCCAGCGCGTCGCCGACCGCACCGCCGCCGTGCACGACGCGGACGAGGCCCTCGGGCAAGCCGCCCTTCTCGAAGACGCGGCGGATCGCTTCGCCGAGCAGCGGCGTCAGGCTCGCCGGCTTCAAGACGACGCCGTTGCCCGCCATCAGGGCGATCGCCACCTCGCCGAAGGGGATCGACCAGGGGTAGTTCCAGGGCGCGATGACCCCGACCACCCCGAGCGGCTCGAAGGAGATGTAGGAGCGCTTGCTGAGCAGGAAGGGCTGCGACATCCGCACCTTCTCGTCGGCGAGGATCTTCGGCCCGGCCTTGGCGCACCAGTGCAGGGCGTCGACGGTCGGCAGCAGCTCCATCGTGTAGGCCTCGACCCGCGGCTTGCCCTGCTCGTTGACGAGCAGTTCGGCGATCTCGTCGATGTCGTCGAGCAGCGCGTCGGCGGCGCGGCGCAGGTAGCGGCCACGGTCCTGCGGCGTCAGCTCCGCCCAGGCGGGCTGGACGCGGGCGACTTCGTCGACGACGCCCTGGACCTGCTCCGGCGTGATCGTCGCGACCGAGCCGACCAGCTCGCCGGTGGCGGGGTTGAAGCTCTCGAGGGTGGACTGGGCGGGGGGTGCTCCTGCGGTGGTGGCCATACGCCGATTCTACGGAGATCGCCGTTCCTCGAGGGGTCTGTCAAGACGGCATAGCGACCTCAGCGAGAGCACTGATGCCTGCCCTGTACTGAGCCTCGGTCAGGCGGAGATGCGAGCGTCGGCGCATCTTCACTGATTCCAGACCGATCAAGTCGATGGTCGGTCCTCTGTGGGCGTGCCAGACCGAGAGCAGCATCTCGATGTCCATTCGCCACGGCCAGGCCGCGATGTCCTCGGGACTGCGAAGTTCAAGTTCCTTCGCTCGATCCTCCTCGTAGAAACGCGACTTGAAGATTCCGGCGCCGATGATCCGGCCGCCGACGTCGGTCACCCCGTACAGGAGGAAGTAGTCGCCGGCATTTATTCCGACGGGTCGCTTCTTGCGAGGGAAATGCACGCGCTCGGCCAGACGCGGCGAAGCAGCGAGCGAGCCATCGACCACGTTCTCCTTCGCGAGCCATTCGTCTTCCAGGGGTGACCGGGCCGCACCTATCGCCTTTATCCAGAATTCGCTCATTTCAAATTGATATAGCTATTTTTCCGCAATATCTCGCATGAATACGCGACAATAACTTTTCATATATATTTCACCGGGTCAAGTTGAAGAAGGGTCCAGCTGGAGGAAGAGTGAGTCCCGGGGAACGAGAAGTCTTCATCGACGTCGCGCCGGACGTTCGGATTCGTTTTCGCCGGAGTGAGGCGCCGCCGCCCGTGTCCTACGCGATCACTCTCGAGTTCCTTGAGGAGGGAGCATGGACAACCGTGCGTCTCTGGGACAACGCAGACGGGTTAGACGAGCACCACGAGCATCAGTACACCCGGACGGGTGGCAAGCAGGCACCCGAAATCCATGAATTCGATACCGCAAACGACGCAATGGCGACGGCGATCACAAAAGCCAAGTCCGACGCTCAAGTCATCGTGAGACAATGGCATGGATCGTGAACGGCCAGGCGAACATCGATCCCGCGACGGAAAGGGTCCTTGCCGGCATCTACGATGAGGAGTTGGCGGCTCGCTACCCCGATCGGGCTCACTTCATCTCGGCCGAGGACCCCAATCATGGTGAGATGGCCACTCGTGCCTTGTTCAGCGGGGATCCCGTCGTGATCGTCTATCCGGACGGACACGAGTTGCTCGTTCGCCCCGAACAGGTGGCCGGAGTCGTTGCTGTCCTGCTCCTTTTTGTCACGCTCTTCACGAAGCTTCTTCGCCGGAAGCGTGGGGATCTCATTCAGCTTCCCCCTCGGGCTCGGATCGAGGCGCGGGATTCGGCCGGCCATTCGCTCGCGGCATAGCGTCACCGCTCAGTGGCCGACCGCCTGTTTGACGCAGAAAAGTCCCGCCCTCAAGAGGAGGCAGCCGCCGACGCGCCGCTAGCGGTGCGGATGCGGCCGCGCGACCTCGGCGAGCTGATCGGGCAGGAGCACGTGCTCGGCGAGGGCTCGGCGTTGCGGACGGCGATCGAGAGCGGCCATCCGCACAGCGCGATCCTCTATGGGCCGCCCGGGACGGGCAAGACGACGCTGGCCCGGATCGCGGCCAGCCGCGCCGACGGCGCCTTCGAGGAGGAGTCGGCGGTCAACGCGGGCCGCGCCGAGATTCGGGCGGTGATCGCGCGGGCCCGCGAGCGCCGTCAGGCGAGTGGCCGCGCCACGGTCCTCTTCCTCGACGAGATCCACCGCTTCAACAAGGCCCAGCAGGACGCGCTGCTGCCGGCGGTCGAGGAGGGCCTGCTGACGCTGATCGGCGCCACCACGGAGAACCCCTACTTCGAGGTCAACTCGGCCCTGCTCTCGCGCTGCCAGATCTACGAGCTGCGTCCGCTCGAGCCCGAGCAGGTCGAGGAGCTGCTGCGGCGGGCGCTGTCGGATCCGGAGCGCGGGATGGCCGACCCGCCGCCGGTCGAGGACGCGGCGCTGGAGATGCTCGCGCATCGCTCCGGCGGCGACGCCCGTGTCGCCCTCTCGGCCCTGGAGCGCGCGGTCGAGCGCGCCGGCGGTGAGCCGGTTGACGTCGCGGCGGTCGAGGACGCGATGCAGCGCAAGGCGCTCGAATACGACCGCCAGGGGGACCGTCACTACGACTTTGTCTCGGCCTGGATCAAGGCGACGCGGGGCTCCGACGTCGACGCCTCCCTCTACTACCTGGCGGTGATGCTGGAGGGCGGCGAGGACCCCCGCTTCGTCGCCCGCCGCATGGTCATCCTCGCCTCCGAGGACGTCGGCAACGCGGACCCGCAGGCCCTGTTGGTCGCCACCGCTGCGGCCGCCGCCGTCGACCGCGTCGGCCTGCCCGAGTGTGCGCTCAACCTCGCCCAGGCAACGGTCTACCTGGCGCTGGCACCGAAGTCGAACGCCTCCTACAAGGCGCTTGGCGCCGCACGGCGAGAGGTGCGTGAGAACGGCGCCGCGGCGCCGCCCGACTACCTGCGGGATGCCCACTACGCGGGCGCCGAGGCGCTGGGACGCGGCGTCGGCTACCGCTACGCCCACGACGAGCCGGGCGGAGTCTCGGGCCAGTCGCTGATGCCACTTGGCCTCGAGGACCGCCGCTTCTACGAGCCGACCGAGCATGGCTTCGAGGCGGAGCTGGGCCGGCGCCTCGATGCTCTCCGCGAGCGGCTCCGCAAGGGCTGAGAGCGGCGCAACTTCCCCGAGAAGCGGGTGTTTCAGAGGGCGGCTTTCCAAGCTAAAGCCAGGGAGAGCCGACACACCGGCCGGAGGCCTGGACTGGGGGTCTCCGGCCGGGACCAACAGGGAGCAGTTCAAGGGCAGGGGGGCCGACGACCGCGCATGAGTGGGCGCGGTCGTCGGGCGTGCGGGTAGGGTCCGCGCCGATGTCGTCCCAGCCAAAGCTCGTTCTCCACGTCGTTCCCTTCTCGCATCCGTGCTTGGCGGTGAGCGCCGCGCTCGACCGGCTGGGCTACGAGTACTCGACGGTCGAGCTGGCCACTGGCAGGCATCAGGAGGAGGTCGAAAAGGTCTATGGCGAGGGGCGCCGCACCGTCCCCGGGCTGCTCGTCGACGATGAGCCCGTGCACGGCACGGCGGCGATCTTCGCCCGCCTCGGCGAGCTGCAGCCCGACGACGGGCTCTATCCGGCGGAGCGTGGGGAGGCGGTGCGCGAGCTCGAGGCTGGCCTCGCCGAGGACCTCCAGACCGCCGCCCGGGTGCTCATCTTCGGAGCGCTCCACTTTCGTCCCGAGTCGATGGGCACGTTCGCCGGCATCGCCCAGCTCGATCCGGCCGGGGTCGACTTCGCGATCAAGACGATGCGGGCCACCTGGCGTTACCTGGAGATCGACGCCCAGCGCGTCCACGCCACTCTGCAAGCGCTGCCCGGCCAGCTCGACACGGTCGACGCGCTGCTCGACGAAGGCACGATCGGCGGCGATCGCCCCAATGCCGCCGACTTCCAGCTCGGCTCGTCCCTCCGCATGCTTGTCCAGATCGGAGACGTCCGCCCGCTGGTCGCGGAGCGGCCCGCCGCGAGGCTCCTTTCGCTCTTCGAGCCAGGCAAGGCCGACGTGCCGGCTGGTGCGTTCCCGTCCGGCTGGACGCCGTCGACGCGCTCCTGACGGACCCTCTCGGCCCTCTATCTTCTGGTTGTGAGCGAGAAGCTTCGACTTGGCGGCATGGCCCTGCGCAACGGGCTTTTGATCCACGGGCCGACGCACTGGGCGGCCGCCGTCCGTGACCGCGAGGGCGCCGTGCAGGTCGCCTCAGACCGAAAACCTGAGCTGGCGCCGAAGCTGGCGGGGCGTGTGCCGGGCCTGCGCGGCCCGCTGAAACTGGCCGAGGCGTTGGCCGTGCTGCCGCTGGTGCGGCGGCGAATGCCGGCCGCGCGGCTTCCCTTCGAGGACCCGCGCGTGGTGGCGGCGGTCGGCGCGACGCTCCTCGCGACGGCGGTCCTGCGCCGCTCCCTGCCGAGCTCCGGGCTTCGCGAGGGGCTCGTGCAGGCGATCGGGATCGTGCCGGGCGTCGTCGCCCTCACCGACCGCGACCTCGCCGCCTACCACGGCGTCGAGCACAAGGCGATAGCCGCCTACGAGCAGGGGGTCGACGACCCCGCGACGGTGCCCAAAGAGCACGACCGCTGCGGGTCGAACCTGATCGCCCCGATGATGCTGCTCTCGGGCGGCGGCACGATATTGGTGGAGCGCCTGTTCGACGAGCCGGGGCCGCTTGCCCGCGCCGCCGTCGGAGTCGGCGGCGCCTCGCTCGCGGTCGAGATGTTCGCCTGGAGCGACCGCCACCACGGCGAGCCGCTGGCCGAGGCCTTCCACGCGCCAGGCCGCGAGATACAGCGTCGCCTCGCCACCCGCGAGCCCACGCCCGAGCAGCTCCAGGTCGGCATCGCCGCGCTGGCCGAGATCCTCAGGGTCGAGGGCACCGCTGGCGACGACGAGCCGCCGCCGCCCACGTAGACTGCGCCGCGTGTTCGGCAAAATCGACCACATCGGCGTCGCCGTCGAGGATCTCGACGAGGCGATGCGCCTCTACGAGGGGAGCTTCCAGATGGAGCTCGCCCACCGCGAGACGGTCGAGTCGCAGGGGGTCGAGGCAGTGCTGCTCGACGTCGGCGACGGTCATGTCGAGCTGTTGCGGCCGCTTGGGCCGGACACGGCGGTCGGCAAGTTCCTCGCCAAGAAGGGGCCGGGGCTGCACCACGTCGCCTACGCGGTCGACGACATAGACGCGACGCTCGGCGGCCTTGCCGAGGCGGGCGTGGAGTTGATCGACGGCGAGGCGCGCACGGGCATTCGCGACAGCCGCGTCGCCTTCCTGCACCCCCGTTCCACCGGCGGGGTCCTGACCGAGATCGTCGAACCCGCGGGGGGACACTGATGGCCGACACGCAGCGGGTGGAGATCGGCTTCGAGGGCGGCCAGGTCGTCTCCGTGCGGCTCGGCGACGAGGAGCTGAAGGAGCTTCGCCGCCAGGTCGAGCAGGGTGGCTGGTACGACGTGAAGACGGAGGACGGGGTCCTCTCGGTCTACCTGGGCAAGGTCACCTTCCTGCGGATCGACTCGGGCGAGCTCCGGGTCGGCTTCTCGCTCGACTGAGCCGCTCGCCGTTTCGACCGCGCGGAGGGGATAGAGGTGAGCGGCTCGAACGGCGCGAGGAACGCCGCGGCGAACAGGGCCGTTGACGTGGCGGGCGTCAGGCCCGCCACGTCACGCAACGCTCGGCCCTAGCGGCAGGGATCCAGTCGCAGCCGCAGGCGGTTGTTGACCTTTTTCTTGCCGTTGTGCGCTTTCAGGTTCAGTTTCGCGAACCTCGGTTTGGCGCAGAGGTTCTCCGAGTTGACGAGGAGGCCGCGGTTGCCGCCTTTCATCGTCAGCACGAACTTCCTCACCGGCACGTCCGGCACCCGCCGGAAGACGGTCTTGAGACGACCGTTCACGGCGCTGATCACGCCGCGTAGCTGGACGTCGATCTGACCCTCCAGATCGGCCAGCAGATCCGGCAGTTCGTTTTTGGACGAGGTCAGGTAGACCGGCCCTTTCACCACCTCCGAGAGGAGCGGCGAGCGGGCTCGGGCGTACCCGTAGATCGAGCCTTTCGGGCAGTTGTCCGCGGCCAGCTGCACCCGCGTGCAGATCGTGCGGATGTGGCTCTGGTCAAGGATCAGCGCCCGCGGCGTGATGAACGACGCGCGCTTCACGTTGGCGTCGCCGTGGTGGCCGAACAGGATCGCCCGGAATTTCGGGTTGGCCGCTCTGCGGGCCTGGTTCTTGCCGCCGAAGATCCGGGCGCTGAAGCGCGGCTTGAACTTCAACGCGCCGCATTTCGTCGCCCGGAATTTGCTCGACCGCTGCACTTTCGACCAGGCGGCCGGATCGTTCGGGTTGCCGCCGCCACCCTGGATCTCGGCAGCGATCTCCGACGATTTGCAGCTGGTCGGGTTGAGGGTGAATGGTTTGCGGTGGATCGAGATGTCGATGTCGCGGATCCCGAGCTTCGCTCCACCGAACACCCACGGAATCGGATCCGAGACCGCCGTCACCTGGACCGTTTCGGGGTGGACGTGGAGCGCCGTGCGCACCACCACCGTGCCGAGGTCGAACGGGCCTGCCACCGCCGGCGTCATGAAGGCGAGGCTGAGCGGCGCGCCCTTGTAGGGGCCGGCCAGATAGACGTTGCCGTTCGCGACGAACGGGTTCGGTCCGGAGCCAGCGGCGATCCTGCTCGTGCCCAGGAACGACTTGTCGGGGCACAGCGGCGGGGGCGTGCCGGATTCGCGGCTGCCGCCGAAGAACCGTTCCGCGTCGATGATCCGCTGCTCGGGGCAGTAGTCGAGGTTGCGAAGCTGGGCCACCATCCCGGGGGGAAGGGTGACTTTCACCGCTCGGAACTCCTGCGCCCTGTCGGGCCGCGTCATGTGCAGCTCGAACGGGGTGAACGCGCCCGCTTTCGTTTTGGTCGGGCCGGCCGCGAAGGTCGGCTCGAACGGGCGCGCCGCCATGGTCTGCGGGCAGCTGCCGCCACCGGGGGCACTCGACAGCGTGAAACTGCTCGAGGGGTTCGCCGACGTGCCGGGGCGCGCCCACGGTTCCATCGAGCTGGTCGTCTGGTTCGGCCCACAGGTGGGTGGGCTGGTCAGCGTCTCTTTCGCTGCGTCGAGTTTCATCGTCACCGACTCGAACGGCACCTGCGGCGTCTCCCGCAGGTGCGCGGTCAGCTGACCGGTGTCCTCGTCGGCGCTGATGTTGCCGATCAGGCGCACGTCGACGTCGAAGCGCTCGGACTTCGGGTTGATGAAGATCCGGTACATCTGACTGGACTCCGGGTCGCGGCTCTCCTGCGTCGCCAGGTAGACGTCGCCGTTGAGCGAGTCGGGCGGCAGCGGCGGCGTCTCGACTTCGGCCGTGCCTATTTTCGACCCCGCTGGACAGTTCACCGGGTTTCGCGTGCCTTTGCCGAACTGCGCGTCGCTGCAGGCGACCAGGTCGTCGGCGGCCGACGGATTGAGCCCCATGCCGGTCGGAAGCGTCACGCTGGCGTTCCGCACGTGTGACTGTTCGAGCCCTTCGGGGTCGGGTCGGAACGGTAGCGTCGCCGTCACCTCAGGACCCGCGGGCGAGTCCACTTTGTCGGTTCCGGGAGTCACGTTAAGCCCCGGTTCGAAGGGCACTTTGTCGCAGCCGGTCAGTTCGACCCCCGGCGGCAGCTTCGCCTCCCATTTGGTGAACGCCTCGGGGAAAGGCTGAGCCAGTTCCGGCGGGTTCGCGCCCTGCGCGCGCAGGAAGGTCGAGTAGGCGCCGGTGTCGGGATCGAAGCAGGTGGTCGGATTGGTCACGAAGGTGCCGTCGCCGGAGCGGCCATTGCTGACCAGACGGCTTTTCAGCGAGCGCAGCGCCGGGCTAGAGGGTGGCGGAATTTTGATGAAGAAGCCCTGGTGGTAGTCGCTCTCCCAGGCGACGTCCCCGCGCACGAAGACGGGGAATTTCGCCGGGCCGATCTTGAAGCCCAGACGCGCCGCCTCGCCCTCTTCGGGGACCAGGTTGTACAGCGGCGGTTCGGTGTTGAGGAAGGGGTTGGGTGCGATCTGGAAGCCCGCCGGGAGCGTGGCGCCGGGGATGAAGGGGAACGGGTTCGGGTTGAGTTCGACCACGGTCGCCAGCCAAAGTTCCTCTTTGCCGACTATCGAGCCGGCGGGGCAATTGGCCTCGTTGGCCAGGAACACGGCAACCTCGCACTGGGGGGTGGCCTGCGGGTTGACCGTCAGGCCCGCCGGGGCGTCGACCCGTATTTCGTTAAGCAGCGTGACGGGGATCTGTTTGGTCGGATCCGCCGGGTTCGGATTGGCGTGCTTGACGATGTACTGGCTGAAGGCAACGGGAGGATGCCCGGCCGCCTGGGTGTAGAAGAGCTCAGGCGTTTGCGGCGAGCAGTATTTGGTTGCCGGCGCGGGAGGGGGCGGTTCTCTGTTGACGGTGCAGGTGCCGGCTTGGAAACCATCTTCGGCAGTCGGTGGCGTGTGTTGTTCTTCGATGACGTCGCCGGTGTCGGCCCGTGCGGCCGAGCCGCCGAGGACCAGGGCGAACAGTGCGACGACGAGCGCAAGCAGCCCGCTCAGGCGCATCCCTCTCATATAGCTCTCCTCAAGTAAGACGGGTTCCATGAAGCAATACCCCGCCTCCCGCAACAGCTAACGGTACAGAACGGCGTTCGCCGGCTCCTCGAGTGGTTAGCGAGGACTAGCCAGAGCGGACCACAGCCGCTCCTCCGCCACTGCGACGCGGCGGGCCGCCTCGCCCGTGTGGCGCCAGGCGGCCGGATCGACTGCCTCCGGCTCGCTGGCAGCGCGGAGCGCCTCGGCCAGAGCAGTCCACTCGGCCGCGGCATGTGCCGCGAGCCCAGCCTCCGGCCGCCCCGCTTCGGCCAGAAAGCGCGAATAGACGAGACGGAAGGCGCCGCCACCCGTCCCGCGGCGCTCGATCACCTGGTAGCCGAAGCGCGCGCACCAGCGCCAATCGGCGGCCAGCTCGGGCCACGAGCCGACCTCGGCGGCGAGCCGCCGCACAGCGTCGAGTCCGGAGAATCCCGGGATCTCCGGCTCCAGCATCGCCGTGGCGGCGCGCTGGATCGCCGCCGGAACCGCGTCCTGGAGGCGGTCGGCCGAGAGGCCGGCGGCCGCGGTGAACATGTGGCCGGCCAATGGATAGGCGGGGTGGTCGCCGTGCCGCGCCCGATCGAGGTTCTCCACTCGCGTCGTCTGCAGCTCCTCGAAGCCGGTGTCCGAGAGGTAGGCGACCTCGTCGTCATAGCCGGCCAGCACGACCGCGTGGCCGGGGAAGTGAGCCGAGCTGCCATAGTGGTCGAGGTAGTACAGGTCGGTTAGCAGCAGCACCGGGTTGCCGGCGTCGACCTCGGCTCGGGCCGCCGCCCAGGCGTCGTCGTCACCGGCCTCGAAGGTGCGCAGGTCGAGCGCGCCACCGGTCAGCTCGTCGAAGCTCTCCTCGAGCCTGGCCGTGCGCCCGTTGAACCAGCGGCTGGGCGAGGCCTCCTCAATCGTCACGTAGTAGAAGCAGGCCCCCGCTCCGAGTCCGAACGCCATCTCCTCGCTGATCTCGACGCCGTGGAAGCCGAGCAGGTTGCGCAGGGCCGTCGAGCCGCAGTGCTGGCCGGGACGGTGGGTGTAGCGAGGGACGAGGGGCATTCGCCTATTCTGCCCCGCCGATGCGGCAGCTCGACCTGAGGATCCTCCGCGCGATGCGCACCACCGGCCATTCGCCTGCTGTGGAGAGCGTCGCCAAGGCGCTCGGCAAAGCCGGCAACCACGGGGCGATCTGGCTGGCGATCGGCCTCTTGCTCGCGGTCGTCGATGGCCCGAATCGCGAGGCGTGGGTCATATGCGCGGCGCTGGGGCCGGTCGCGATCGCCCTCAACTACCTGGTGAAGCTCCTCGTCCGCCGTCCCCGACCGGTCCTCGAGGGCCTGCCTCCGCTCGGTGGTGCGCCCAGCTCGCTCAGCTTCCCCTCGGCCCACGCGACTTCGTCCTTTGCCGTCGCCACCGCGATGGCGCGGGTCGAGCCGCTCGGCGCCCTCGCCTTCCTGCTCGCCATCGCCGTGGCCCTCGGCCGCCCCTATCTCGGCATGCACTACCCGTCCGACGTCGCGGTCGGCGCGGTGCTCGGGATCGCGCTCGGCCTCCTGGTCCCGCTCTCGATATGAGCAGAGGAGACGGCGTTATATGAAGGTCGGGATAGTCGGGCTCCCGAACGCGGGCAAGTCGACGCTCTTCAACGCCTTGACCAAGGGCGGCGCGCAGACCGGCGACTACCCCTTCACGACGATCGAGCCGAACGTGGCGATAGCCCAGGTGCCCGACGAGCGATTGCGCCGCGTCGGCGAGACTGTCGGCAGTTCGGAGCTGGTGCCGGCGACGATCGCCTTCCACGACATCGCCGGCCTCGTCAAAGGAGCGTCGGAAGGCGAGGGCCTCGGCAATCGGTTCCTCGCCTCAATCCGCGAGACCGACGCGATTTGCCATGTCGTCCGCTGTCACGTCGAGAGCGACGTCCCGCATCCCGACGGCCGCGTCGATCCGCTCGCCGACATCGAGACGATCGAGACCGAGCTGGTGCTCGCCGACTACGAGCAGGTCGAGCGACGACTCGAACGAGTCGGCAAGCAGGCGAAGACCGGCGATCCGGAGGCGATCGCCGAGCGCGACTGGTTGCAGGCGGCGCACGAGGCGCTCGCCGCCGGTCGCCCGGCCCGCACCGTGCCGGTCCCGGACGGAGCGCCGCAGGCGGCGCTCAACCTCCAGGCGCTGACCACGAAGCCGATCCTCTACGTGGCCAACGTCGACGAGGGCGACGCCGAGGCGCCGGCGCCGGTGCGCGAGCACGCCGCCGCGGTTGGGGCCGGCGTCGTCGCGGTGAGTGCCCGCATCGAGGGTGAGCTGGCCGAGCTCGACGCGGCCGAAGCGGTCGAGATGCGCGAGTCCTACGGAGTCGAAGAGTCGGGACTCGACCGGCTCGTCCGCACCGCCTACGAGCTGCTCGAGCTGATCACCTTCTTCACGGCCGGTGAGGGCAAGGAGGCGGTGGCGCGCCCGCTGCGGCGTGGCGCGACGGCCTGGGAGGCGGCGGGGACGATCCACACCGAGATTCAGGAAGCCTTCGTCAAAGCGGAGGTGATCGGCTGGCGGCAGCTGGTCGATTGCGGCGGCTACGCCGCGGCGCGGGACCGCGGCCTGCTGCGCATCGAGGGGCGCGACTACGTCGTCACCGACGGCGAGGTCATCACGATCAAGGTGTAGCGTCAGCTCATGGAGGAAGGAGCCCGCTTCCCGAAGGTCGCCGCGAAGGCCGGCCACTACGAGAGCTTCTACGTGAAGGCGTGCCGGCCCGGCGGCGGGCAGGGAATCTGGATCCGCCACACCGTGCACAAGCGCCCCGGCGGCGAGCCGCAGGGGTCGATCTGGTTCACCTGGTTCGACCGCGAGGCCGAGGGGCCGCTGGCGACCAAGGTGACCGTGCCGGCGGCCGAGCTCTCGGCGCCGGCCGGATCCTGGATCCGCGTCGCCGGCGCCGAGATCGGGCCCGGCTTCGCCCGCTCTTCCGGTGCGACTTTTGGTGCCCATGACTACAAAAGTCGCACCGGAAGCCCCGGGCCGCTGTCATGGGACCTGAGGTTCGAGGGCGACGCCGAGCCGTGCCGGTACCTGCCGGCCGAGTGGCTGTACGAGGCGCCGCTGCCGCGGACGAAGTTCGTCGCCCCCTACCCCAACGCGCGCTTCTCCGGCACGCTCGAGGTCGGCGGCGAGACGGTCGCGCTCGAGGGCTGGCCGGGCATGATCGGCCACAACTGGGGCAGCGAGCACGCCGAGCGCTGGGTCTGGCTGGAGGGCACCGGCTTCGAGGGCTCGCCGGACACCTACTTCGACGCCGGCGCAGCGCGCGTCCGGGTGGGGCGGTGGACGACGCCCTGGCTGCCTTCGGGGATGCTCGTCCTCGACGGCGAGCGGCACCGGCTCGGTGGGCTCGGCGCGATCCGCGCCGCCTCGATCGACGAGTCGGCAGGGGCCTGCTCGTTCGTCCTGCCCGGCAAGGACCTGGTCGTGCGCGGCCGGGTCTCCGCGCCGCGCAAGGACTTCGTCGGCTGGGTCTACTCCGACCCGAACGGGCCCGAGCACAACACGATCAACTGCTCGGTCGCCGACCTCGAGCTGACGGTCGAACGGCCGGCCCAGCCGGCGCGGAAGCTAAGTCTCTCCGGCGGCGCGGCCTACGAGCTAGGAATGGCCGAGGCCGATCACGGCATCCCGATCCAGCCCTACCCAGACGGCTAGTCGCGCCCCGACTCGACAACCTTGCGGAAGCTCATCCAGCGGTCGTAGCCCCCCAGCGCCGCCGCGAGCTGGTCGCCACGGATTTTCGTCACCCCGCCCGTTCCGTGGAGCCGCGCCCAGACGATCCGCGGCGAGGCGCCGCGCCGGGTGACGACGATCTGCCTGAGGCGGCCGGCGAGGTAGGCGCCGAGCTTGGCACTGATCTCGGGGCCCGAGAAGCGCAGCGTCCACGTGTGTAGCGGGCAGAGGTGGTCGTATGGGTCTGGGACGCCGACCAGGTAGGGCACGGATGGCCCGAAGAAGATGTTCTCGACGTTCTCCGTATGGCCCCCTGAGCAGGCGGAGAAGAAGGTCTGCGCGACCTCGCCGCCGTAACGCACGACGACCCCACGCGTTTCGTCAGCGGCGCGATTGGTGCGGGGGTCCTCACTGGCAATCCCCCCGTAGACCTGGCTGCGGGTGTCCTCGTAGAGGTCGAATCCGTTGCCGTCGATCCGCCCGGTCAGGGCGTAGGAGCGCGCGGCGATCGCCTGGGCGCGCAGCGCCGCCAACGGCCAGGAGGGCGGCGACTCGTTCGGGACGACGCCCTTCACGTACTGGTCCAGCGGCACTGCGTTGATCGCGTTGAGCGAGCCGGAGTCCGATTCGGTCGGGACCACCTCCAGGGCCCCCCGGTAGACGGTTCCTCCGATGCCGATCAGCCCGACCCCCGCGGCGCGCAGGCCGCGACCGCAGTTGGCGAGCCGTCTGCCCCCGGGTCCCCGCAGCCGCACGGTGGCGCCGACTCGGTGCGCCGCGTAGGCCCGGCGTGGATCGAGAGCGAGGCCGCAGGCGCTGCGGGCGCCGCTGAAGCGGACGTCGCCGGCTGAGATGTCGACCAGGACGCGGACGATCTGCGCCTGCCGCAGCGTGCCGAGCGTGGTCCCGCGGTAGTAGTGACCGAGGATGAAGCGGTGCCCTTTACCGTGCAGCGCGAAGCCGTAGGCGCCGTACTGGCTCATCCCGACGCCGTGGCCGAAGCCCCGGCCTTTGACGATCCAGCTGACGCGGCCGTCCGCCGCAGTGGCGGGGATCAGCACCAGCCATACGACGATCGGGATCAAGAGTCGCGCGCGCATCTCTCGATCCAACAGATTCGCTCTGGCCGAGTCGCGGCCTGCACAGATGGTTGATTCCACGGCCGCGTGTGACTGGGGGCGCGCGGGGCCGAGCAGCTCGAGGACGCAGGGCGCCGCCTTTGGTGGCGCCAAAGGCAAGCCCGAGGACGACGAGATGCGACGTGCCAGGCGCGTCATCCAGGTGTGCGGGGTCGTGGAATCAATCATCTAGGCTGAAACAACTCAACCGAGAGGAGACGCGCAATGGCGACGCAGACCGTGCAGGCGGTCGACCACAAGCTCCTCGCCGCCGGCGAGTGGGCCGAGACGGGTGAATGGGAGGAGGTCCTCAGCCCCTACGACGGTAGCCTCGTCGGCAGGGTGGCGCAGGGCGACGCCGCGCTCGTCGACCGCGCTGTGCGGGCGGCCCAGGCGGCGTTCGAGCGGGGCTTTCCCCAGCACGAGCGGGCGACCGTGCTCGACCGCGCCGCCGAGCTGGTCGGCGAGCGCCTCGACGAGCTCGCTCTGACGATCGCCGCCGAGGCCAGCAAGCCGCTGAAGACGGCCGAGCTGGAGGCCTCCCGCTGCGTCGACACGCTGACCTTTTCCGCGCTCGAGGCGCGCAAGCTGACCGGGACGACCGTGCCGATGGCGGGCTCGGCCGCCGGCGCCGGCAAGCTCGGCGTCGTCCTCCGTGTCCCCTACGGCGTTGTCGGGGCGATCAGTCCCTTCAACTTTCCGCTCAATCTCGTCGCGCACAAGCTCGGGCCGGCGATCGCCGCGGGCAATGCGGTGGTCCTCAAGCCGGCCGGCCAGACGCCGATCACGGCACTGAAGCTGGCCGCGATCCTGGTCGAGGCCGGCCTGCCCGAGGGTTGGCTCAGCGTTATCCCGGGGCCCGGCTCGGAGGTCGGCAATGCGATCGTCGAGCACGACCTGACCCGCGCCATCACCTTCACCGGCTCCTCCGGGGTCGGTTGGGGGATCCGCAGCCGCGTCCCCCACAAGAAGGTCAGCCTCGAGCTCGGTTCCAACGCGCCGCTGATCGTCCACGCCGATGGCGACTGGGAGGCAGCGGCCGACAAAGCGAAGCTGCATGCCTTCTCCCATGCCGGCCAGAGCTGCATCTCGATCCAGCGGGTTCTCGTCCATGAGGAGGTGGCCGACGCCTTCGTCGAGCGCTTCGTCGCCAACGCCGAGTCGCTGCGGGTCGGTGACCCGCTCGATCCCGAAACCGACGTCGGGCCGCTGATCTCGCCCGAGGACCGCGACCGGGTCAAGCAATGGGTCGACGAGGCGGTCGGCGCGGGCGCGGAGCTCCTGACCGGCGGGGAGGTGGTCGACGAGGGGCGCTGCCTGGCACCGACGATCCTCGCCGCTTCGCCGCGCGAGTCGAAGGTCTGGTGCGAGGAGATCTTCGGGCCGGTCGCGATGGTCGACCGCTTCCGCAGCTTCGACGAGGCGCTGCGGATGGCCAACGACTCGAAGTTCGGCCTGCAGGCGGGGGTCTTCACCCGTGACATCGGTCACGGGCTGGCGGCGGCGGCGGCGCTCGAGTTCGGCGGTGTCCTCATCAACGAGGTGCCCACCTTTCGCGCCGACCAGATGCCCTACGGCGGCGTCAAGGACTCCGGCAACACGCGCGAGGGCCCTGCTTACGCGGTGCTGGAGATGACCGAGGAGCGGCTGGTCAGCCTGCAGGGGTGAGGCACTTAAGACGTACCAAGTACTTGACGATTCAGTATTCTTATGTTCTTATTCGGGGTGCGGCTCACCGTTAGCCGCCGGTCCCGGATTCCCTACGGCGACCGAGACGGCCTCCTCCGTCCTGTTCCCGCGGAGCGGCCATACGGACTCGCCCCGGGTTCGCTTCGGCGGCCCGGGGAATGTCCGTTCCCCCTCCAGGGTCAGGCGGCGCGCCCGTCGCCGTTGGCGATCTCGGCGGCCCGCTCGGCGCCGACGAAGGGTGCCAGCGCCATGTAGCTGGCCAACGGCGCCACCTCGGGCAGGGAGCGTGGGCCGTCCTTGCAGATCTTGTTGTAGACGAGCCCCCAGATCGCGCCGATCACCGCATCGCCGACAAGCGGGTTGGTGTCGGGCGCGAGCTCGTAACCCGGGGCGAGCAGGGCGCGGACCATTTCGAGCGTCCGGTCCCGCTCGTCGAGGATGAGCGGGCCGGCGGCGTAGCTCTCGACCGCGGCCAGGCAGGCGAGGTCGGGTTCCGCGGCGCCGAAGGCACAGAGCGCGCCGATTGCCGCCCTGACGCTGTGGGGCCAGTCGGGCGCACGCCGCGAGGCGGGCATGACGACGCCGAGCATCTGCGCGGCCGCCGAGTCGAGCGCCGCCAGCAGCGCGTCCTCCTTGTCGGTGAAGTGCGAGTAGAAGGTGGCCTGGGAGATCGAGGCGCGAGCCGCGATCTCGGCGATCGTCACAGCCGGATATCCACGCTCTTTGGCGCAGGCGGCCAGCGCGCGGATGATCCGCTCGGCCTGGCTGTAGGCGACGAAGGGAGGCGGGCTGCCGTCCCCCGCGCGCGGGCGCCGCCCCGCGAGGCGGAGCTTGATCGGCGGCGCCTGATAGCTCAGGGCCCAGGCGAGCAGGTCGTCGGCCAGCCCTGGCAGCGAGTCGTCTTCGTCGCGCCGCAGTTGGATCTGGATCACGGCCTGGGCGCCCCCGACGAGGCCGCAGATCATCTCATTGGGCAGCTCCTCACCGCGCACTTTGGCGATTGTCTTCGCCGCCACGCCTTCGAATTCACCAAGGACCCCTTCGAGCGCCTTGCGCCCCGGTTCGCCGGCGGTGTAGATGCCGTCGAAACAGAGTCCTGCCGCAGCTCGTTCGTTGACGATTGTCGTGAGCGTCCGTTCGAGCGCCCGCCGGGCGCGGCCTTCCCAGGAGCCGTTGCCGTCACCCTTCTGCAACTCGTCCTCGATCAGCGACATCGCCTGTTCGGAGATGCCCTGGAACGTCGCCAGGAAGCACTCCTCCTTGTCGCGGAAGTGCTCGTAGAAGGCGCTGCGTGAGACCCCCGAGAGCTCGAGGACGTCAGCCACGGTCGTCTCCTCGTAGCCCTTCGTCGCGACGGCCCCGACCATCGCCCCGAACAGCCGCTCGCGCTGGTTTCTGGCGACCTCGTCGCGCGGCATCCCAGGCCCAGGGCGGAGCATCCGCTCGCGCAGCTGATCTGCGTTTCCCCATGGCGTCCGCACGTTCCCGCGCGGAACATAACCGGCCATTGCAGCCTCTCGGTACGGCGCGTCGAGAGGCTAAAAACGTCTGTACGGGAGCGTCTCCCAACTACGCCTATATGACTTGTGCCGTCCCGTACTCGTGCCCCATCTTACTGGGATTTTTTTGATCGAATGTTTTTATTGTAAGAAACGTCTATGTGACACGTAATGGTGTGACATACATGTGAGACGTTCCTAATTAAGTGTGTGGTCGCGCCATTCTGCGGTGATCGAGTGCCTGCTCTAGCACCGCCGGCTCAACGCCTTGCTCGAGCGCGACCTCGCGCAGCGAGCGACCCGACTCGGCCGCCGCCTTGACGATGTCAGCGGCGCGGTCGTAGCCGATATGCGGGTTGAGGGCGGTCGCCGTCGCCAGGGTCGCCTCAGCGTGCCGCTCGGTCATCGCCTCGTTCGCCTCGACCCCCCCGACACATTTCTCATCGAGCAGTCGCGAGGCGGAGGCGAGCAGCTTGATCGAGTCGAGCAGGCAGCGAGCGATCAGCGGCACGCGGACGTTCAGCTCGAACTGACCTTGACTGCCGGCCAGGGCGATCGCCGCGTCGTTGCCGACCACCTGAGCGGCAACCTGGATCACCACCTCGGGGATCACCGGGTTGACCTTGCCGGGCATGATCGAGGAGCCCTTCTGCAGCTCCGGCAGCCGCAGCTCCGCGAGGCCGGCGCGCGGCCCCGAGCCCATCAACGCCAGGTCGTTGGCGATCTTGTTGAGCGAGACGGCGTAGACCTTGAGCATCCCCGACAGCTCGACCAGGGCGTCCCGGTTGCCCTGCGCCTCGAAGCGGTCGAGCGGCTCGGAGATCGCCAGTCCCGTCTGCTCGGCGAGCCGCTCGCGCACCCCGGCGGCGAACTCGGGGTGGGTGTTGAGGCCCGTCCCGGTGGCGGTGCCTCCGAGCGGGATCTGCCCGACCCGCCGCAGCGTCGCTTCGACGCGCTGGATGCCGAGCCGCACCTGGGCCGCGTAGCCGCCGAACTCCTGCCCGAGCGTGACCGGCACCGCGTCCATCAGGTGGGTGCGACCAGCCTTGACGACGTCGGCGAAGCGCTCGGCCTTCTCGCTCAGCGCCGCCTGCAGCGCGTTCATCGCGGGCAGTAGGTCGTGAGTGACCTGGTCGAGCGCGGCGAGGTGGACGGCAGAGGGAAAGACGTCGTTCGACGACTGGCCCATGTTCACGTGGTCGTTGGGATGCGCCCCATCGCCGGCGAGGTTGGCGATCACCTCGTTGGCGTTCATGTTCGAGGAGGTCCCCGAGCCGGTCTGGAAGACGTCCACCGGAAACTGGTCGTCGTGTTCCCCGGCCGCCACGGCATCGCCCGCATCGGCGATCGCGGCGGCGAGGTCCGCGGCGAGCAAACCCAGCTCGCCGTTGACCCGCGCCGCCGCCGCCTTTATCTGGCCGAGCCAGTGGATCACCGGTCCCGGCACGCGCTCGCCCGACACGGGGAAGTTCTCTACGGCCTTAGTGGTCTCGCCACCCCAGCGTTGATCTTCCATTTTCTCCTCAGCGCGGCCGCTGCAAACCGGCGCATCTCGGCGTCCTCAGTCGCTCGGATCGGGTCACGCACCGAAAAGTGCGCTCCCCTCTCCTCGCTCCCTGCGTCCACCGACCTGCTTGGTTTTCACGGCCGTTCGTAGTTCAACCATGGTCTTGGCCGGCAGCGTATCCCGTCCGAAATGCCTGGGCGGGGCGCAGTCGGTAGCGCGCGGCCGCGTCGAGGCGTCGCAGCAGGTCGGCGTGGATCCCGCCCGTCTCTTCGGCGCCGTTCGCGGCGGCACCGAGCATGTACCCCAGCCGGAGCGCCGCTCTGCTGCCGCTCCCTTCGCGCGCTTCTGCGTTCAGCTGCGTTGCCGCCTCGACCATCGACCTGCCGACCGTCGCCAGGTCGCCGCCCTGCTGGTTCTCGGCGAGACATTCCGAAATCGCCGCCTCACCGTTCAGCTTGACCCCGCCTGGTGCGTCGCCGAGCGCGCCGACGTAAGCAGCGGGCCCGTCCAGGCAGGCGACGGGGGTCGCGTCGCTGGTCGAGCCGCAGGCGGTTAGGACTAGCGCCAGCGCGACGATCGGCGCGAAGGTGCGGGAGAGCCCCATCCGCCCATCCTACGAATGACCCGCCGGTTGTTATGCACCCATAAGGGTGCTCAATCTACGGCGGGTCCTAGTCGCCGGCGCCGATTCCGCCGGCGCGGACCGAGGAGATGCCGCCGGGCGGCGACGGAGGTGGCTCGGGCGCGGGCGGCCGGCTGTCGGGCCGCGGCTGCGGCCGCGACGCGACGCCCTGGAAGCTGACCGCGAAGACCTGCACCCATTCGGCGAGCTGCCACTGGCGCACCGTCGCGTGTTCCCAGGAGAGGTGGAGGTGGTGACCGCAGCCGTGTCCGGCGTCGCCGTCGTAGCCGACCCAGCGGAAGGGCGCCAGCGGCCGGTTCTGGCGCGGCTCGGCCCAGCGCGCCAGGCGCGTTATCCCGCGCCAGCCGGCATCGCATTGGCTGCTGCCGCTCCGCGCGACGATGTCGACGGCGAGACCGTTATGGTGGTCGGAGCCGGTCACATGGCAGCCGCGGCAACCGACGTGCTCTGCGGTGCCGGGCAGCCGCCCTGAGTAACCGTCGGTGACGTAGATCGGGAAGCGCTGGGAGAGCCAGCGCAGGTTGGGGACGATCCGCCGATCGACCATGTCGCCTTCTTCGTGCGGGATCGCGGCCGGGATCGGGACGACTTCGGCGGGCGCATACGCGAATCGACTGGTCGGCGGCCCGGCAGTCGCCGAGGCCACCCAGGCAAGCAGCGTCGCCGCGGCAAGCGCCGTGACGAGCACCAAGCGCAGCCAGGCGCGGCGTTTCCAAACGAGTCTGCTGCTCCGCTTTGCCATCCCCCTGGCTATCGACAACACCCCGGCGCCGCCTTGAGTGCGGCATGCCGGCGACCCGGCTGGGCGGCAAGTAGGGTTGCGCAGGAAATGCCGACCGTCCGCGACGCGAGCTTCGACCTCTTCCGCGCCCACGGGATGACGACGATGTTCGGCAACCCGGGCTCGACCGAGCTGCCGATGCTTGCCGACTTCCCAGGCGACTTCCGTTACGTGCTCGGCCTCCAGGAGGCCGTCGTGGTCGGAATGGCCGACGGCTACGCGCAGGCCTCGGGCAAGACGACCGTCGCCAACCTGCACACGGCCCCCGGGGTCGGCAACGCGATGGGGGCGATCTTCAACGCCCAGGCCAATCACTCGCCGCTGCTCGTCACCGCCGGTCAGCAGGTGCGGGCGCAGATCACCCTGCAGGCGAACCTCACCAACCGCGACGCGACCCGGATGCCCCATCCGCTCGTCAAGTGGTCCTATGAGCCGGCGCGCGCCGAGGACGTGCCGTTGGCGCTCGCCCACGGCATCCATATGGCGTCGTTGCCGCCGCGCGGCCCGGCCTTCGTCTCGATTCCGATGGACGACTGGTACGCCGAGGTCGACGAGGCCGACGCGCACGAGGCGATCGCCCGCCGGGTCAACGGCCGTGCCGTCGCCGATCCCGACGGGGTGCGTCGCCTCGTCGGCCACCTCGACTCGGCAACTAACCCGGTGCTGGTCGTCGGCCCCGACGTCGACGCGAGCGGCGCCTGGGATGCCTGCGTCGGCCTCGCCGAGCGCCAGCGGCTGCCGGTCTGGGCGACGCCCGCCCCCGGCGGCGGCCGGATCGGCTTTCCCGAGAGCCACCCCAACTTCCGGGGCGTGCTGCCACCGGCGATCGGGCCGGTCGCGCAGACGCTGGAGGGTCACGACCTGATCCTCGTGGTCGGCAGCTCGGTCTTTCCCTACTACCCGCACATCGCCGGGCCGCTGCTGCCCGAGGGCGCGATGCTGGTCGCGATCACCAGCGATCCCGACGAGGCGGCCCGGGCGCCGATGGGCTTTGCGATCGTCGCCGACGTCAAGCTGACCCTCGAGGCGTTGCTCGAGTCCGCGCCCGAGTCCTCGCGCCCGGCACCCGAGCCGAACCCGGGCCCGACCGAGATCCCGGCCGAGGACCCGCTCAACGCCTCCACCGTCCACTCCGCCCTGGCCGAGGTCCTCCCCGAGGACGGCATCGTCGTGCTCGAGTCGCCGGCCAGCACGCTCGCCCTGCGCAACCAGCTGCGCCTCTCGCGGCCGGGCAGCTACTACTTCGCGGCGGGCGGCGGGCTCGGCTTCGGCCTGGCCGCCTCGATCGGCGTCCAGCTCGCCCAGCCTGATCGGCCCGTCGTCTGCGTGCTCGGCGAGGGTTCGGCGCAGTACGCGATCACCGCCTTCTGGAGCGCCGTCGCCTACGACGTACCGGTCACGTTCCTCGTCCTCAACAACGCCGAGTACGCGATCCTCAAGTGGTTCGCCGACGTCGAGGGGGTAAGCGGAGCCCCCGGGCTCGACCTGCCGAAGCTCGACGTAGGCGCCGTGGCGGCCGGCTACGGCGTCAGCGCCCGCAAGGCGAGCGGCCGCGACGAAGTGCGCGATGCGCTGGCGGCGGCGCTCTCCTCCTCACGTCCTGAGCTGGTCGAAGTGCCGGTCGCCCCCGGCATGTCACTTTTCTGAGATGACCGTTGCAGCCCCCGACCGCGCGCCCGAGTCGCTCGCGACCGGGACGCCGCAGCCGCTGCGCGGCGAGCTGGAGGCGCTGCTCGGCGCCGACCGCGTCCTCGCTCGCGCCAGCGACATCGTCCGCTACGCCTCCGACGCCAGCCCCTACCGGCTGCTGCCGCAGGCGGTCGTGATGGCGCGCGAGGTCGCCGACGTCGCCAAGCTGCTCGACTACGGCCGCGCCCACGACGTGCCGGTCGTCTTCCGCGCCGGCGGCACCAGCCTCAACGGCCAGGGCCAGACCGACGGCATCCTGGTCGACGTGCGGCGCCACTTCGGCGGAATCGCCGTCGAGGAGAGGGGCCAGCTGGTTCGGCTCAAGCCCGGGACCCTGCTCGGCCATGCCAACCGAGTGCTCGCCCCCCTTGGTCGCAAGCTCGGTCCCGACCCGGCCAGCACCGACATCGCCACGGTCGGCGGCGTGATCGCCAACAACTCCGGCGGCATGCGCTGCGGCGTCGTCCACGACTCCTACTCGACGGTGCGCTCGCTGACCTTCGTCCTGCCCTCCGGGACGACGATCGACACGGCGGCTCCCGACGCGGCGGAGCGCTTCGCCGCCGAGGAGCCGGAGCTGGCCGCCGGCCTCGCCTCGATCCGCGACGAGCTCCGGGCCGACCCGGAGCTGAGCGAGCGGGTCAGCCGCAAGTTCGCGATCAAGAACACGACTGGCTACCGGCTCTGCGCCTTCCTCGACGCCGACGAGCCGCTGGAGATCTTCCGGCGCCTCCTGGTCGGCTCGGAGGGCACGCTCGGCTTCGTCGCCGAGGCGGTCTTTGAGACCGTTCCGCTGCCGGCCCACACGACGACCGCCTGGGTCCACTTCCCCGGGGTCGACGAGGCGATCGCTCCGGTTCGCGACCTGGTCGGCATCGGCGCCACCGCGGTCGAGCTGATGGTTGCCCCCGCCCTGATCACCGCCGCCTGGAACATGGTCGGTGCGCCCGAGGAGTGGAAGGAGCTGCCGCCGGAGTCGGCGGTGCTGCTGGTCGAGTTCGGCGCCGCGAGCGACGAGCAGCTCGACGCCTACGTGGCGCGGGCGGGCGAGGTGCTCGCCGGCCACGAGACGATCCGCCCGATCGCCTTCAGCCGCGACGCGGAGGAGATCGAGCTTGCCTGGCGGGTCCGCGAGGGGCTGCACGGTCTGATCGGCCGCCTGCGGCTGCCCGGCACGGCGCTGATCGTCGAGGACGTCTGCGTGCCGCCCGAGCGGATCGCCGAGGGCGCGCGCGACCTGCAGGCGCTGCTCGGCGAGCACGGCTTTCTCCCCGGCGTCGCGGGGCACGCTTCGGCCGGCAACCTCCACTTCATGTTGACGCCGGACTTCGGCAAGCAGGAGGACCTCGATCGCTACGAGGCCTTTATGTCGAAGCTGGTCGAGCTGGTCGTCGACAAGTACGACGGCTCGCTCAAGGCCGAGCACGGCACCGGCATCAACATGGCGCCCTACGTCGAACGCGAGTGGGGTCCGAAGGCGACCGAGCTGATGTGGAGGGTCAAGCGGCTCGCCGATCCCGACGGCGTGCTGGCTCCCGGCGTGGTCCTCAACCGCGACAGCGATGTCCACCTGCGCAACCTGAAGACGACGCCGGCGATCGAGGAGTCGGCGAGCGCCTGCGTCGAGTGCGGCTTCTGCGAGCCGGTCTGCCCCAGCCGCGACCTGACGACGACGCCGCGCCAGCGGATCGTGCTGCGGCGTGAGATGGCGCGCCAGCCGGAGGGCTCGGCGCTACGCAGGGCGCTGCAGGAGGAGTACGAGTACGACGCGCTGGAGACCTGCGCCGTCGACGGCTCCTGCCAGCTCGCCTGCCCGGTCGGGATCAACACCGGCACGCTGGTCAAGGAACTGCGGGCCGCCGAGCACGGCGAGCGGGCCGAAGCGATGGCGCTGGCGGCGGCGAGGCGGTGGCGCGCGGTCGAAGCCGCCTCCCGGGTGGCGCTGCGCATCGGCGGCCCGCTGGCGCGGCGGACGAAGCGGGGCAGGGCGCTGCCGCCGCCCGCCTCGGCGGCGCTGCCGCGCACCTCGCGCGAGGGCGCCGCCGCCGTCTACTTTCCCTCCTGCACCAACCGCATCTTCGGGCGCTCCCCGGTCGAGACGCTGGTTGTCGTCTCCGAGCGCGCCGGACTGCCGCTCTGGATCCCGGACGACATTGCGGGCATCTGCTGCGGGCTGCCGTGGAGCTCGAAAGGGTTCGCTGCGGGGCACGGGCACAAGGCGAGGGAGATGGCCGAACGGCTATCCGAGTGGACCGACGGCGGGCGTCTACCTGTCGTGATCGACGCCTCCTCCTGCTCGCAGGCGATCGCCGGAACCGAGGACGAGCGGCTGGCTGGGGTTCAGATCCTCGACTCGGTCATTTGGGCGCACGACCGCCTTTTGCCCAATCTGGAGGTGACGCGCAGAGTCGACTCGGTGACGGTCCACCCGACCTGCGCGACCCGCCACATGGGCCTGGCGCCACGGCTCCGCTCGCTCGCCGCCCAGCTCGCCGAGGACGTCTTCGTGCCGCCCTCCGCGACTTGCTGCGGTTTCGCCGGCGACAAAGGCATCTCCAACCCGGAGCTGACCGCCGCGGCCACCCGCCCCCAAGCCGAAGAGTTGGCCGGGCGCCGCTTCGACGCTCGCCTCTCCAGCAACCGCACCTGCGAGATCGGCCTCAGCCGCGCCACGGGCGAGCGCTACGAGTCGTTCGTCTTCCTGCTCGAGCGCCTCACCCGCTGACGATTGATGAATTCACCACACCCCAGAGGGGTCAATTCATCAATCGGGAGTTGACGCGACCGCCGCCGCGCCCCGCTCGTCGGCTTCGGACTCGATATCACGCACGGTCTCGACCATGCGCCGGTCGCGCTCCATGCGCCGGTCGAGCAGGGGGTTGATCAGTCCGCGAAGCGCGGAGACGTACCGCCACCACTTCGGCGCGAAGGTGCGCGACGCCCGCGCTTCGATTCCCCGTACCGTCGCAGCGCCTGCTTCCTCGGGCTGGATCCGCTTCAGCAGCCAGGCTGGCACCTGTTCGCGCAGGCGGTCTGAGTGCTTGCGCTCGAAGCCGTCCTGGACCAGCTTCGTGTCGACCCAGCCGTAGTAGACGACGCCGGCGCTGGCGCCGAGCGGCATCAGCTCGGCCCGCAGGGTCCGCCCCAGCGCCTCGACGCCGTGCTTGGCGACGGCGTAGGGGCTGTTGAGGAATCCGTTGGCGAACGAGTAGATGGAGCCGGTGACGACGACGTGGCCGTTGCGCTCGACGATCTGCGGCAGCACGGCGCGGACGGTGTGCCAGACGCCCATCAGGTCCACCTCGACGACGCGTTCCCACTCCTCGGAGCCGATGCCGCGGATAGTCGCGACCTGCGACTGCGCGATGCCTGCGTTGGCGACTGCGACGTCGAGCCCACCGAAGCGCTCGACCGTCTCGGCTACCGCGGCCTGCATCGCGCCGCTGTCGGTGACGTCGGCGCCGACCCCGATCGCCCGCGCGCCGATCCGCTCCGCGGCCTCGCGCGCCTCGCCGGCGTCGATGTCGACGACCGCTACGGAGGCGCCGCGAGCGTGAAGCTGACGGGCGGTCTCGAAGCCGATGCCGCGGGCGGCGCCGGTCACCAGCGCGACCTTTCCGTTCAGGGCGAAGACGGGCATGCGGCGGGGAGCGTAGCCGCTCCTACAATCACCTGCCCATGCTCGGATTCAAGCCCGTCGACCCGCGCCAATCCTTCCCAGAGCTCGAGGAGCGGGTGCTGGCGCGCTGGCGCGAGCGGGACGTCTTCGCCCGCTCGCTCGCCAACCGCGAGAACGCCGAGGTCTGGAGCTTCTACGAGGGACCGCCGACCGCCAACGGGCGCCCCGGCTCCCACCACGTCCTCTCCCGCGTCTTCAAGGACGTCTATCCGCGCTATCGCACGATGCGCGGTTACCGCGTGCCGCGCAAGGCCGGCTGGGACTGTCACGGGCTGCCGGTAGAGCTGGAGGTCGAGAAGGAGCTTGGGCTCTCCTCCAAGGGGGAAATCGAGGAGTACGGGATCGCCGAGTTCAACGCTCGCTGCCGCGCCTCGGTCCTCGAGTACGTCGCGGAGTGGAACCGGCTGACCGAACGGATCGGGTTCTGGATCGACCTCGACGACCCCTATGTCACGCTGGAGAACGACTACATCGAGTCGGTTTGGTGGTCGCTGCGCCGGCTTTGGGACTCCGAGCGGCTATACGAAGGCCACAAGGTCGTGCCGTACTGCCCGCGCTGCGGCACGGCGCTCTCTTCGCACGAGGTCGCCCTCGGCTACAAGGACGTCGAGGATCCGAGCATCTACGTGCGCTTCCCGATCCGCGAAGTCCCGCCGAGCGACGAGATTCCGGAGTCGCCGCTCGAGCCGGGTGACCAGCTGCTGGTTTGGACGACGACCCCTTGGACCCTGATCTCCAACGCCGCGATCGCGGTCGGTCCCGAGGTCGAGTACGTACGCGCGCGGCGCGGCGACGAGGTGCTGATCGTCGCTCGGCCGCTGGTCGAGCGGGTGCTCGGCGAGGAGGCGGAAGTGCTGGCCCACTTCCCCGGCGCGGCCCTGGTCGGCGTCGCCTACGAGCCGCCCTTCGCTTACCTCACCGACTTCGGCCCACGCGGTCACACCGTGCAGGACGCCGACTTCGTCACCACCGAGGACGGGACGGGCCTCGTCCACACCGCGCTCGCCTTCGGCGAGGACGACTTCGCCTTCGGCCAGCGCCACGGCCTCAAATTGAAGAACCCGGTGCGGCCGGATGGGACCTTCGACGAGCGGGTCGGCGATTACGCCGGTCGCTTCGTCAAGGAGGCCGACTCCGACATCGTCGCGGCGCTGGAGGCCTCCGGCCGGCTCTTTCGCGCGCAGCGCTACGAGCACGCCTACCCTCACTGTTGGCGCTGCGGCACGCCCCTCCTCTACTACGCCAAGTCGAGCTGGTACGTGCGCACCTCAGCGGCGCGGGACCAGCTCCTCGCCAACAACGAGGAGATCGGCTGGCACCCCGAGCACATCAAGCAGGGCCGCTTCGGCAAGTGGCTCGAGAACAACGTCGACTGGGCGCTCTCGCGCGACCGCTACTGGGGGACGCCGCTGCCGATCTGGACGTGCGAGAGCAACGGCTGCGAGGGTCGCTACTGCGCCGGCTCGGTCGCCGAGCTTCGCGAGCGCGCCCGCGGCGAGGTGCCCGAGGATCTGCACCGCCCCTACATCGACGAGGTGACGCTCGACTGCGAGGAGTGCGGCGGCGAGATGAGCCGGGTCGAGTCGGTGATCGACACCTGGTACGACAGCGGCGCGATGCCCTTCGCGCAGTTCCATTACCCCTTCGAGAACCAGGAGCTGTTCGAGGAGCGCTTTCCGGCCGACTTCGTCTGCGAGGCGATCGACCAGACGCGGGGCTGGTTCTACACGCTGCTCGCCGAGTCGACGCTGCTCTTCGACACCTCCAGCTACCGCAACTGCGTCTGCCTCGGCCTGATCCTCGACCCCGAGGGCCAGAAGATGTCGAAGAGCAAGGGCAACGTGGTCGAGCCCTGGGATGTGATCGAGCGCCACGGCGCCGACGCCTTCCGCTGGTACTACCTGACCGCGCAGCAGCCCTGGTCTGGCTATCGCTTCTCGGTCGACACGGTCGGCGAATCGGTGCGCCAGTTCCTGCTGACGCTCTGGAACACCTACTCGTTCTGGGTTCTCTACGCGAACGCCGAGGGGCTGGGGCCGCGGGATTTCGAGATGCGTTCGCCCTTTGTCGCGGATAGCGAGACAAACAGCGAACGCGACCCAGCGGCCGACCTCGACCGCTGGGCGCTCTCCCGCCTCCAGGCGACCGTCGCCTCAGTCCGCGAGCACATGGACGGCTTCGACTGCACCGCCGCCGGGCGCCAGATCGCCGCCTTCGTCGAGGAGCTCTCCAACTGGTACGTGCGCCTTTCTCGCCGACGGTTCTGGGAGGGCGATCGGGCCGCCTTCGCGACGCTGCGCCACTGCCTGCTGGAGACGGCGGCGATGCTGGCGCCCTTCACGCCCTTCCTCGCCGACGAGATCCACCTCAATCTAGCCGGCGGTGAGGGCGAGGATCTCGGAGAGCTGCCCGACTCGGTCCACCTGCGCGACTTCCCCGAGGCGGATCCCGCCCTTGCCGACCCCGACCTGGAGGCGGCGATGGAGGCGGTACGGCTCACCGTCGAGCTTGGCCGTGCCGCTCGCGCCCAGGCGAATGTCAAGGTGCGTCAGCCGCTGCGCCGCGCCGTGATCGTCGCCAACGACACCGAGCGGGCGGCGATCTCCGCTCGCGCCGCGCTGGTCAAGGCCGAGCTGAACGTCAAAGAGCTCGACTTCGTCACCGAGGAGGCCGAGCTTGTCAGCTACGCGGTCAAACCGAACTATCGGGCGCTTGGGCCCCGCTTCGGCAAGGGCATGCCCCAGGTCGCCGCGGCCGTCGAGGCTCTCGACCCCCGCCACGTCGCCGAGGTGATGGGGGAGGGCGGCCAGGTGGGGATCAGCGTCGGAGGCGTGGAGCACGCGCTCACCGCGGATGACCTGACCCTCGCGCTGCAGCCGCTCGATGGCTACGAGGTCGAGGCCGAGGCCGGGCACGCGGTGGCCTTACAGCTCGATCTCGACGACGAGTTGCGTCGCGAGGGGTTGGCACGCGAGATCGTCCACGCCGTCCAGAACGCCCGCAAAGAGGCGGGGCTCGAGATCACCGACCGGATTGAGCTGACGCTGAGCGGCGACGACGAGCTGCTGACCGCCGCCCGCGCCCACCAGGACTACGTCGCCGGCGAGGTCCTCGCGACGTCGGTCGCCTACGACCGCGCCAACGGGGCCGGTGCCGCCACCGCGAAGATCGACGGCCGCGAGCTGCGGATCGACGTCCAGCAGGCTTAGGTGTCGCCGGTCGCCGGAGTTGCCGCGTTCCGCACGTGGTCGTAGGCAACCCAGGCCGCCGCCGCTACGGGGACCGCGAGCAGCGCGCCGACGATTCCGGCGACCACGGTACCCGCGGTGAGGGCGAGCAGGATCGCCACCGGGTGCAGGCGGATCACGCGCCCGACGATGTTGGGGTAGAGGAGATCGCCCTCGACCTGCTGGATGACGAAGATCGCTCCCGCGACCAGCCCCGCGGCCACGATGCCCTCGCTGATCAAGGCAACCAGGACGGCGACCGCGCCGGCGACGAAGGCGCCGACCAGGGGGATGAAGGCGCCGAGGAAGACGACCACCATCAGCGGCACCACGAGCGGCACGCCGATCAGCGCCAGGGCGATTCCGATCAGGATGGCGTCGACCACGGCGATCAGGGCGACGCCTCGCATGTAGCCCGAGACCGCCGTCCATGCCTCTCGGCCGGCGCCGTCCATCGTCTCGCGATGACGCCCCGGGGCGAGCGAAAGGGCCCAGTCCCACATGCGGCGGCCGTCGTGGACGAAGAAGAAGACGAGCACGATTAGCAGCAGCAGGCCGGCGATGATCTCGGCGAGCAGCGAGGCGCCGGAGAGGACACCCTCTCCGATCGTGCCGCTTTGCTCGCCGAGCGTCGAGAGCCCGCGGTCGATCGCATCGTCGATCTCGCTGCGTTCGAGGTGGAGCGGCCCCTCCACGAGCCAACCCACCACCTCGTCGATCCCCTCCTCGACGCTCTGCTCGAGTTCGTCGAACTGGTCGATGAAGGGCGGGCCGATCAAGGCGAAGACCCCGGCCAGGCCGAGAGCGCTGAGCAGCATCACGAAGCCGGTCGCGATCGCGCTCGGCATGCCGCGGCGCCGCAAGTAGTCGGCTGGCGGCACCAGCAGGGTGGCGATCAGCACGCCCGCCAGCACCGGCACGACGACGATCCGCAGCTTCGAGAGCACCCAGAGCCCGAGCACCACCGCGGCACCGATCACGATCAGGTTCGCGGCGACGCGGGCCGCGGGCCATAACACGCCGGTCAAGGTGCGCCCGCCGGCAGGAGCGCTAGCCCTCGGGCTCGCCGATGATGAAGTCGGACTTCGCGGAGTCGGAGAACTTCACCCAGCAGTGGTCGGGCGGCACGCCGGCCACCTCGACCAGCGCCGCTTCGATCCGCTTCGCGATTTCCGCCTTCTGCTCGTCGCTGCGACCCTCGTACCAGTGGATGTGCACGAAAGGCATGTCGCCAGCCTAGGCGACGCGACCGACGCTTGCCCGTCTAGGCGAGCGCCGGCTCGAGCTCGGCCTCGAGGCGGCGCTTCGGCATCGCCCCGACGACTTTCTTGGCGATCGCGCCGTCCTTGAAGAGGAGCAGGGTCGGGATCGAGAGCACTTCGTACTGGGCCGCGGTCTGCTGGTTCTCGTCGACGTTGAGCGAAAGGATCTTCAGGTCGTCGCGCTCAGAGTCGATCTCCTCGAGGACCGGGTGGACGACACGGCAGGGGCCGCACCAGGGCGCCCAGAAGTCGACCAGCACAGGGCCGTCGGCCTCGATGACGTCGGACTTGAAGGTGGCGTCGGTAACCGCTGCGAGCTTGCCAGTCACTGGAATCGGTCTCCTGCGGGTCGTGGTTTCACGCTCAATACTTCAGAAAGTATAGCGACCCCCTCGGGGGTCGCGTCATCGTTAGGTCGTTCGCCTACCCGCGTAGCGTAGAAGCGGCACCCGCCAGATCGCCTCGAGGACGATCGAGCGACTCATCTTCGAGGCACCGACGCGGCGATCGCGGAAGACGATCGGCACCTCCACGACCTTGAAGCCCGCCTGGATCGCCCGGTAGGTCAGCTCGACCTGGAAGGCGTAGCCGCGGGCGCGCACCGCGTCGAGGTCGGTCGCCTCCAGGACCTCGCGGCGGAAGCACTTAAAGCCGCCGGTCAGGTCGCGAACGTCGACGCCGAGCACGAGCCGCGCGTAGGCGCTGCCACCGCGGCTGATCACCCGTCGCAGCGGCCCCCAGTCGCCGACCCCGCCGCCCTCGACGTAGCGCGAGCCGATCACCAGATCGGCCCGGGCGGCGGCGTCGAGCAGGCGTGGCAGGTAAGCCGGCTCGTGCGAGAAGTCGCTGTCCATCTCGAGCACATAGCCGGCGCCCTCGGCCAAGGCCCGTCGGAAGCCGGCGATGTAGGCGGGGCCGAGCCCTTCCTTGCTCGGGCGGTGCAGGACGTTGACCGCCTCGAGCTGCGCGGCGAGCTGGTCGGCGATCTGCCCCGTCCCGTCCGGCGAGCTGTCGTCGACGACGAGAACGCGCGCCGAGGATGGCAGCTTGCTCAGCACCGCCGTCACGAACGGCTCGATGTTCTCGGCCTCGTTGTAGGTGGGGAGGACGAGCCAGGCCGGCCCGCGCTCCGAGCTCGCCGGTCGCATGCGCGGCGATCCTATTCACGCCCCCGTTAGCGTGCGCGATGTGACCAACGCCGAGATCGCCGCCGCGTTCGACGAGCTGGCTGTGCTCTACGAGCTCGACGGGGCGGTCAAATACCGGGTCCTCGCCTACACGACGGCCGCCAAGGCGATTCGGGAGAGCCCGGTTGCGGTGGCCGAGCTGGCGCGGGAGGGTCGTGCCACCGAGATCCCCGGTGTCGGAAAGACGCTGGCCGAGAAGATCGCCGCACTGCTCGACAGCGGCGAGATCCCGGCCGCGGTGCGGCTGAAAGCGAAGTTCCCTCCGACCCTGATCGAGGTCACGAGGGTCCCCGGGCTGGGGGCGAAAACGGCTAAGCGGCTCTATGACGAGCTCGAGATCTGCTCGCTCGAGGACCTCAAAAAGGCCGCCGAGGAGGAACGGATCCGGGACGTCAAGGGACTCGGGCCGAAAGTAGAGGAAAACGTGCTGGCCTCGCTCGAGCGGCTTGGCGAGCCCGGGGAGGGCCCGGGCCGGCTGCTGCTCTCCAAGGTGCGGCCAATCGCCGAGGAGCTGGCGGCGGCGCTGCGCGAGCACCCGGCCGCCAACCGGGTCGAGGTGGCGGGCTCGGTGCGCCGCTGGGGAGAGACCTGCAAGGACATCGACCTGATCGCCACCGCTGAGGAGCCGACCGCCCTCGCCGAGCATCTGGCCGGCCACCCGCTCGTCGCAGCCGCCGGCACGCCGGGCCCCAATGGGGTTCGAGCCCAGACCCACAACGGCATCTCGGTCGACCTGCGGATCGTCGCCCCGCAGGCGTTCGGCAACCTGCTTCAGCACTTCACCGGCTCCAAGGCCCACAACGTGCAGCTGCGCGAGGACGCGGTGCGGCGAGGCCTGTCCGTGTCAGAGCACGGGATAACCGACACCGAGCGCGACGAGACGGTCCTCTGCGCGAGCGAGGAGGAGATCTACGAGCGGCTCGGCTACGCCTACGTGGAGCCGGAGCTGCGCGAGGGCCGCGGGGAGCTGAAGGCGGCGCGGGAGGGGACGCTGCCGCGCCTGGTCATGGTCGATGACATCCAGGGCGACCTGCACTCGCACACGACGCTGTCGGACGGCCGCAACACGCTGGGGGAGATGGCGGCCGCCGCCCGCGACCGCGGCTACTCCTATCTGGCGCTCACCGACCACTCGGCCACCCATGGCTTCGGCAACCACGTCACCGCCGAGCAGCTCTGGCAGCGGGTCGAGCAGGTGCGGGAGTGGAACGAGGCCAACCACGGCGACTTCCAGCTGCTCAGCGGCAGCGAGATCAACATCGGCCTCGACGGCGGCCTCGACTACCCGGACGACCTGGTCGATGCCCTCGACTGGGTGGTCGCCAGCGTCCACACGTCTTTCTCGGTATCCGAAAAACAGATGAACGAGCGCATCTTGACGGCGATCGAGAACCCGGGGGTGGACTGCATCGGTCACCTCACTGGCCGCCTGATCGGGCGCCGCGAGCCCTACGGGGTCGACATCGAGGCGATCGCCGCCGCCGCCGCCCGCACCGGCACGATGCTGGAGATCAACGGCAACCCCAACCGCCGCGACCTCTCCGAGCACCACGCCCGCCTCGCCGCCGAAGCCGGCGTCCAGATCGTCGTCAACACCGACGCCCACGGCGTCGAGACCCTCGACAACATCGCCTACGGCATCGCCACCGCCCGCCGCGCCTGGCTGACGGCCGAGCAGGTCGCCAACACGCGATCGTGGGAGGAGTTGACGAACTTGCGCGATTCACGCGACTGAAAAGCCCCATTTGTGCGCAGACACGTGACTTCGACCCGTCTAGCGTCGGAAGGGCCGCGAAAGCGGCGGTCGCCCCCGCCGATGGACGTCGGCTTCCAGTCTCGCAACTGGGAAAGAGAGGGTTCGATTCCCTCCGGGGGCGTTATAATCGCTGCGCGAGACTGGAAGCAACCGGCGTCCACCGGCTTTTCCGAATTTCGCAGACGACCCGCTTCGGCGGGTCGTCTGCTTTTTACGGTGCCGACGCCGTCAGCCGGTCGCTGCGCAACCCCGGCGTCCGCGTCAGCTCGATCGGGCGCAGGGCGGAGGTGGGGAGGACGTAGAACTTGACGCCGTCGCGCTGCTCGATGCCGAGCACCGCTGCCTCGCGGCTGCGCAGGGTGAGTGAGACGAGCAGGGCGTAGCCGGCGCCGATAACGGCGACGCCGGGGAAGAAGACGCCGAGCACGCCGGCGGCAATCGCCGTGACGCCGATCGGCCAGAGGCGGCCGGTGGCGATGTGGGCCGGGGTCTCCGGCGGCAGCGAGGTCGCCGTTCGCGCCCTGGCCAGCGCGTCGCGCACTCCGTCGGCGGCCCGCTCGGGCCGGCCCAGCCAGGCGCCGATCGCCACCGCGATCGTCCACCAGGCAGCGGCGACGAGGAGCGTGGTCGTGTCGTTCGCCTGCCCCGCAGCGAGCGCCGCGATCGCACCCAGTGCCGTCGCCTCGGCGCCGGTCAGGAAGACGGTGAGTCGGAGAAGATCGGTGTAGGGCACGCCGGTTGTCTATCGCGCTAGGGCTTCGAGGATCGCCAGCCAGCCAGCCGGGCCGTCGACCGTCAGGTCCGACTCGCGCGCGAGCTCGGTGGGTCCCTCGGGGGAGAGCACGCCGACGCAGACGGCGCTCTCCAGCCCGCCTCGCTCGCGCATCCCGCGAAGTCCGGCGAAGGCATCGAGGTCGGTGCGGTCGTCGCCGGCGTAGATCGCATGGCGAGCGCCTGTCCCGACCAGCAGGCCGTCGACGGCGATGTCCTTGCCGATCGCCACCGGCGGACGCAGCTCCACCACCTTGCGGCCCCAGTGGACGGCGAGCCCGTCCGCCTGCGCGGCGGCCGCGATCTCACGGGCCCGCGCCTCCGCGGCCGGCTCGTCAGCGGCGCCGCGCCAGTGCAACGCCTGGATCGGCCCCTTGTCCTCCTGCCGCAGCTCGGTCGCGGTGAGCGCCGCCCCGTCGAGGTTGGCGACGAACTCCTTGATGCGGGGTTCCCACTCCAGGGCGCCCTCGCTCGGCTTGGCGGCGTCTTCCCCCGGCATCAGCACTTCCATGCCGTGGTTGCCCGCATAGGCCAACTCGTCGAGCCCCACCAGCCGCCGCACCTCCTCGGCCCGCCGTCCCGAGACGCAGGCGACCAGGGGGAAGCGTTCGCTCAGCCGGTGCAGCGCCGCGACCGCCGCGGGCGGCAGGATCGCCTGCTCGGGCCGCGCCACGATCGGCGCCAGGGTGCCGTCGACGTCGGTGAGCAGGGCGGCGTGCTCGGGCGCGTCGAAGAACGGCTCCAGCAGCGGGCTCTCAGCGGCTGCTCGCGTTCCCTGCTCACTCGACACCGTTCTAGTATCGCCTCCGGTGCTGACCGACCGACTCCTGAAGCTGGCCGCGATCGGCACCCTGGCGGGGGTTTTCAGCGGCCTTTTCGGCGTCGGTGGCGGCACCGTGATCGTCCCGCTGCTGATCCTCTGGTTCGGCTACGGCGAGCGGCTCGCCACCGGCACCAGCCTGGCGGCGATCGTCGTGATCGGCCTGCTCGGCGCCGCCGCGCAGGGCGGCATATACGGCAACGTCCACCTCGAGACGGGCCTGCTGCTCTCGGTGCCGGCGATCGGCGGCGTCGTGCTCGGCACCGCGATCCAGCAGCGGATCCCGCAACGCGCCGTCTCCCTCCTCTTCGCGGCGCTCCTCGTCGGCATCGCGATCGAGCTGATCGTCCCCTGATGGACGAGCTGCTGGCAGCGCTGGTAGCGGTCGCCGGCGGAATGGCGGGCGGCCTGGTCGGAGTCGGCGGCGGCGTCCTCTTCGTGCCGGCGCTGACGATCTTCCTCGGCCTCGACCAGGTCGACGCCGAGTCGACCTCGCTGCTGATGATCGTCCTTGTCGCCTTGGTCGGCAGCTACCGCCAGCACGGCTACGGCAACGTCGACCTGCGCGACGCCGCGATCGTCGCCGCGCTCTCGCCGCTCGGGGTGCTGGTCGGGGTCGTCGTCGCGAACTCGGTCCCGCAGCGCGCGCTCGAGCTCTCCTTCGCGGCACTGGCCCTCTACGTCGCCTACGGACTGGTGAGAAGGGCGCTGTACGCTCAATAGATGGAGTCGCTCAACTGGGTTGGAGAGGTGCCGCAGCTGCGTTCGCCCCTGCTGATCTGCGCTTTCCGGGGCTGGAACGACGCGGCCAGCGTCGCCTCGACCGCGCTTGAGACGCTGGCCGACTCCTTCGACCCCGAGCCGATCGCCGAGATCGACCCCGAGGAGTACTTCGACTTCCAGGCGACCCGTCCGACGATCGTCCTCACCGACGGCCAGACGCGCCGCATCGACTGGCCCCAGAACGACCTGATCGCGGTCCGCGTCCCCGGCGCCGAACGCGACCTCGTGCTCTTCGACGGGACCGAGCCGAGCCTGCGCTGGCGCACCTTCTCGGAGACCGTCGCCACCGCCGCCGACGCGCTTGGGGTGGAGATCGTGATCACCCTGGGGGCGCTCGTCGCCGAGGTGTCCCACACGTTGCCGGTGCCGGTCACTGCCCTTGCGTCCGACGAGCGGCTGATAGAGGACCTCGACCTGCAGCGCTCCAACTACGAGGGACCGACCGGCATCGTCGGCGTCCTCCACGACTGCTGCCGCCAGGTCGGCATGGGCTCGGCATCCCTATGGGCGGCGGTGCCGCACTACGTCGCCGCGGTCCCCAACCCCAAGGCGACGCTGGCACTGCTGCGGCGGCTGGAGGCGCTGACGGGGATCGCGGTCGACGCGACCGAGCTGGAGGAGGAAACCGAGAGCTATGAGGAGCAGATCGGGCGCGCCGTCGCCGCCAATCCGGAGATCGCCGAACTGGTCGAGCGGATAGAGGCGGTCCAGGTCGAGCAGCTCGGCGAAGAGGAAGTCGACCTTCCTTCAGCCGACGCGCTCGCCAAAGAGTTCCAAAAGTTCCTGAGACAAAAAGACCAGTAGGCCGCGAAAACCGAGGCTGGCAAGGACGCAGGGAGCTTGGCGAAGCGAGCGCACTCAAGTGCGTGAGCAAGCCAGGCGACCGAGGACACAGCCAGCCGACGGTTTGCAGCGGCCTACGACTCGGCGGCGGGGCAGACGAGGCGATAGTCGCACCAGCCGCAGACGGTCGGCGACGGGCGTGGCTCGAAGTCCTGGCCGAGGATTCCCTCGCCTACCTGGAGGACCGTGCGCTCGACCCGCTCCGCGTCATCGGAGCGGACCGGAGCCGCCACCTTCTCGGCGTCGAGCACGTAGTAGTAGCTGCCGGTGCTCGCCTCGACTTCCCATGCCTGGCGCGCTGCCAGCCGGTAGAGGGCGAGCTGTAGGTCGCTCTCGAGGTCCGCTTCGCTCTTGCGCTCGCCGGTCTTGTAGTCGATCAGCTCGTGGTCGCCGCCGGGGAGGCGATCGACGCGATCGACCCTGCCGCGCACGTGGTGCTCGCCGATCTTGATGTCGAACTTGCGCTCCAGCCAGACCGGCGCTCCTTCGGCCTCGCGCTCGCGCTCCCAGTAGAGCCGCATCGCCTCGCGGGCACGGTCGCGGAACTGCAGCTCGTCGTCGCTGGAGCCGAAGCCGGAGCGGCGCCAGCCCGCCTCGAAGAGGTCCATCAGGCGCGGCAGCCCTTCCTCCTCGCCCTCCTTGTGGAAGCGCTCGAGGACGTTGTGGATGAGGATGCCGAAGCGCTGGTTGATCGTCGGCTCCTGCGGGATGCCGAAGACGCGCCCGAACTTGTACTTGAGCGGGCAGGTGAGGTAGAGGTCGAGGTCGGAGGCCGAGAGGCTGAGACCGCCATCGCCGCGGCGCGGCAGGAAGCCCTCCAAGGAGGGCTCCTGGCGAGCGGCGATCAGCCGCCGCCGTCCCTCGCGCTCGTGTTCGGAGTCGAGCAGGTAGGCGTCGAGCGCCGAGGCGTCGAGCTCCGCCTGCTGCTCGGGCGTCGCTACCTGGCGTAACAGCCCGTTGACCGCTTCGATCGCTTCGGCGCTCGCCTCGTCGCCGGGCCGCTGGGCAAGCGCCGCAAGCTTCAGCAGCTCCAGGTAGCGGGCGATCGCCCGGTTGACGTCGACCGCGGTGTCGAGCCGCGGCTCCGACAGCTCGCGGCCGGCTTTCCACGAGGCCTCCAGGACCTCCTCGCGCAGCATCCGGTAGGTGGCGTGGAGCCCCTCGGCCGGGCCGAAGAGCTCCTCCTGATGCGCCTCCTCCTCGGCCTCGGCCGCGGCACGCTCCGCTTCATAGAAGCGGGAGGGGGGGAGCTCCCGCCGGTCATCGCGCTCGACCCGCGCCAGGACCAGACCGGCGCGAGCGGGGCTGCCGATCCGCTCGGTGCCCTCACCGCGCTCCAGGCCGGCCACGAAGACGTGCTCGAACTCCATCCCCTTCGCCGCCTCGCGGCCGATGCCCTGGACGGCGTCGGGCGCCGGCGGGTCGGCGCCGCCGGCCGGCTCGACGCCGGCCTCGGCGACGGCGCTGAGGTGGCGGACGAAGTCACGGGTCGAGCCGTGGGGCTGGCGGCGGGCCCAGGCGGCGGCCAGCTCGGCCAGCCGGGAAAGCCCGAGCAGCCGCTCCGCCACCTCGGGCTGGGCGGCAAAGAGGCGCTGGCGCCGCAGGCCGACCGCCTCGATCAGGCGCCGCACGAAGACGTCCGCGCGCCGCTCCTCCAGCGCCGCCGATGCGGTCCCGTAGAGCTTCAGGAAGGACTGGATCCGCTCGCGTGCCTCGGGCGGGATCTGGGGGCTCTCCAGCGCCGCCTCGCAGCCCGAGACCATGTCGAGCTTGCGCCGCCGCGCGATCGTCGTCAGCCGTGCCAGGTCCGCCGAGCGCAGCTCGACCGGCGGCCGGGTCAGGGCGCGTGCGGCCGCTGCCGAGTCGGCCGGATCGGCGAGGACCCGCAGCCAGGCGATCGCGTCACGCACCTCGGGTCGCTGGAAGAGCGCCGCCGGCCCGGCTAGGTGAAAGGGAATGCCGCGCTCCTCCATCGCCGCGGCGATCGGACCGCCGCGCGCCGCGGGATCGTCGATCAGGACGCCGATCTGCTCGGCGGGCGTGCCGTTCGCGATCAGGTGCTCGGCTTCGCGAGCAATCGATTGCGCCTGTGCCCGCTCGTTGGCGCAGCGCCAGAAGCGCACCGCCGGCTCGCGAAAGCGGCGCTCCAGGGCGATTGCGTCGCCCTCGGGGTGGGCGGAGCGGTACCACCCCGCGACCTCGGACTCAGCCTCCAGTGCGTAGAGGTGATTCGGGCGCTCGGCGGCCAGCGAGGCGAGGATTGCCCGCTGCGCGGGGACCGTGTCCTCGAGCTCGTCGACCATCAGGTGGGGGAAGCGGGCGGCGACCTCAGCCCGCGCGTCGGGCCGCTCGGCGAGCAGCTTGTTGAGGGTGAGGAAGACGTCGCCACGATCGAGGCTCCCGGCCGCGGCAAGGATCCGGTCGTGGGCCGCAACCAGCTCGCGCAGCTCCTCGTCGGGTGGATCGGCGCCCGCCTTCAGGCGATCGATCCGCTGCAGCAGGCGGGCCAGTAGGCCAGCCGGGTTGCCGCGAATCTCGTGGGCGCGCAGGGGCAGCTCGTCGAGGCAGTCGAGCAGCATCGCCAGCCGCTCGGCAGGCCCGACCACGTCGAAGAAGGGATCGAGGCCGGCGGCGGTCGAGTGTTCGCGCAGCAGCCGCTCGCAGAGCTCATCCCATGAGCCGATCCAAAGCTCCTCGTAAGGTGGCTCGAGCTGTGCTTCGACGCGCCGCCGCAGCGCCTCGGTGCCAGCCCGCGAGACGGCGAAGACGAGGATGCGCGATGGGGCGATCCCGTCGGCGGCGAGAGCGGCGAGGCGGCGGGCCAGCGCCTCGGTCTTGCCGGTGCCGGGCCCTCCCAGCAGGAGCAGCGGGCCCCGCCGGTGCTCGACCGCCCGTTTCTGGCTGTCGGCTAGGGCGAGCATGGACTCACGCTACCGAGCCGGCGCCCCGAGCGAGCGCCGTCCGTAGGATGCGCCGATGGACGTCCTCGATGCCGACTGGCCGGCGATCTGCCGCCGCATCGTCGCGGCGCAGCGCGAGGTGCTCGACCGCACGCCGGGAATCACCGAGCGGACCGTCTATGAGGGCGTCGGCGAGGGCGGCGACCGCACGCTGGTGATCGACCGCGAGTGCGAGGACGCGGTCTTCGCCGAGCTCGACGCGCTTGGTGAGGCCGGCGCCTCGTTCGTCGCGGTCTCCGAGGAGCGCGGCGAAGTCGTCTTCGGCGACGGTGGGGAGGCCCGGGTCGTCATCGACCCGATCGACGGCTCGCTCAACGCCCGCCGCACCGTGCCATCGCATTGCCTCAGCATCGCCGTCGGGTCGGGCTCGACCATGGCCGACGTCGAGTTCGGCTACGTCTACGACTTCGGCGCCGGCGAGGAGTTCGCGGC
The DNA here is from genome assembly GCA_036276735.1 of Solirubrobacterales bacterium. Taxonomy (GTDB): domain Bacteria; phylum Actinomycetota; class Thermoleophilia; order Solirubrobacterales; family 70-9; genus VRUE01. The sequence goes on from DASUOH010000015.1 coordinate 64,404, forward strand.
GCGGCGCGGCGGCGGAGCGAGCCTCGACGGGAACCGAATCGCGGTCGGAAGCGACGGTGAAGAGCTGGAGCTGCTCGGGATCGAGTCGGCGCGGCCCGAGCACGCGCTGCCGGCGCTCGAGGCCCTGGCGGGTCGCGTCTTCCGTATGCGGGTCGTCGGGGCAATCGCGATCGCCGCCTCCTATGTCGCAAACGGGCGCTTCGACGGCATGCTCAGCCTGCGGCCCTGCCGCTCGGTCGACGCAGCGGCCGCCCAGCTGATCGTGCGGGAGGCGGGCGGCGTCGTCGCATTCGGCGACCTGGGGCTCGACGAAGCGGACCTGGGGCTCGACGCGCGCTATCCGATCGCCGCGGCGGCCGGGGAAAAGGCGTTGGCGACCGTAACGTCTGCTCACGTCCGGGTTTAGAACAGATGTTCGCAGGAACGTGTGTTCGCTACACTCGCGCACTTCCTCCCCTGATGTAGACCGAAAGGACTTGAATGCCCACTCAGACCAAGAAAGCCGCGAGCTCCAACGGCAAAGCCAAGGCAGCGCCGAAACGCGCCGCCACCAAAGCCACTGGCCCGCGCGCTGTCGCAACTCGCGCTGTCGACGTGCCGGTCGGCGCCGCGCTCGAGCTTTCCGACCGCGTCGTCGAGCTGGTCGGCCCGTTCACCGATCGGGGCGCCGCTGGCAAGCAGCTGAAGTCGTACCGCACCCGCGTCACCCGTAGCGTCAAGCGCAGCGAGCGCCGCGGCGCCAGCGTCCGGCGTAAGGCGACCGGCGAGGCGAAGCGGAACCGCACCGACGTCGAGCGGCGCGTCCGCAAGGCGATCGACGAGCAGACCTCCCGCGCCCAGGCGCTGGTCGACTCGATCCCCTCGATCCGCTAGAGCGGATCCCTTAGAGCGTCAGCGCCCGCGCACGGCGACCGGTCGTGAGCCAGCCGGCTCGTACGGCCAGCCGCCCTGCGCGGGCGCGTAGGCGCGGAAGAAAAAGCGGACGCCGCGGCTGTCGTCGTCGCTGAAGCGGTAGCGGTAGCGGAAGCCGCCGCGCCGGTCGGTGCGGATTGTCCGGAACTCCGTCCACGGCAGTCCCGGCAGACGGAACTGCAGCTCGATCGTCTTTCCCTCCGGCGGGATCGTCCCGACCGCCGCGCCGATCTTTCCCGCGAAGAGGATTGGCGCGCCGCCGACCCGTGCGACCTTCGCCGAAGCCCGCATCCGCACCCATGCTCGAACCGCCAGCTCGAGCGCACCGCTGCTCGCCCCTGTCAGCATCTCGTTGCCACCGAAGACGGCGCTGACCTCGCGGCTCGGTCCGGGGGGTAGCGCGTGCGAGAACCTTCCACCGGATCCAGTGGGGACGGTCGTGACGCGCGTCGCCGCGCCGTCGGCGAACCGCTCGACGATCTGAACCTGGCGTGCGTCGAGCGCGCGCACTCCGGCCGAAAGCCGCCCTTGCACTCGGGCCGTCTTCCCGAAGGACACGCTGAGTCGGGAGGCCGGCCCGGCACCGGAACGCGATGGGGAGGCGGTGGCGAGGGCGAGCCGCAGCGTCGTCTGCTGCTTGAGCGGATTGGACAGGACCATCGGGCTGCCGTCCGCGCGGAGCCGGGTTACAGCGGAGTTTCCGGCCCGGTCGAATCCGATCGCCTGGAACTCGTATTCGCCGCCTGCATACGCCTCCGAATCCCAGTGGACGTGCAGTTCCCCGGCCGGCGCCGGGCGGCTGGGCAGTGCCTCGAAGGGATCGCCGGAGCCGCGGCGACGCAGGCCGATCCAGCCCCGCGCGCCGTCCGGGCCCGACAGGGCGTCCGCCACCCGAGCCCGAACCAGCTCCGGACGCTGGGGGTCTTGGACGTTCGCGAAGGAGGCCGCCGGAGCGGTGCGATCGATCCGCACGACGGCCCTTGACGGCGACGGGTTCGCGATGCCGTTGGTGCTGCCGCCGTCGTTGACATTGCCGGCGACGTCGCGCGCGTACGAGGCGATGCGATGCGTCCCCTCGACCGCGATCGTCGTAGTCACCGCCGCGCCCGCGGCCGTGACGGGAGTAGCTTCGTCCACCGAGATCGCGGTGAAGGGCTCGGCCCCGTCCCCCTCGTTGAGCATTCCCGAGCCGCCATCGAACGCGATCGCCGTCAGCTCTACCGGTCGATTCGTCCAGCCAGATGGAATCCCACTCACGGTCGTCGTCGGATAGGTCTTGTCGACCTGCAGGGGGACCGGGTTCGACACGAGGGAGGCGACGCCGGAGTTCGAGACGGAGACCGCCCGCACGTAGTTGGTCCCCTCGGGGAGCTCGGGCACGAGGTAGGTGTCGGCGTCGATGCCGCCGTGCAGGTCGATCTCCTGCTCTGCGCACCGGCCCGCCGCCGCGCAGGGGGGGCGGTTGGTCTCCGGGGCGATCGAGACCGCGTAGCCGCGAATCCCCGAAACCGGTACCTGCCCGGGTCGGCTGAGCCGAATCGGCAGCGGAAAGGCAGCGCGCCCGATCCATCGCGATGCCGTCAGGGGCGTTGTTGCGCCGGGGGGCCGGTCGTCGAAGCGCAACGTCGCCGCTGCGGGTCCGCTCCGCTGCCCCGCGGCATCCTCGAGCCAGACTTCGGCCGTGTAGGCGCCCGGCTGGTCCGGCACTTCGATGCCATCTATGTCACTGGTCGGCCAGGGCACTCGCGCCGGCCCCAGGACGATCGTTCCATCCGCGTTCTTCACCCTGTAGTGCACCGCGCTGACCGCGGGGCTGGCCGGCGGATTCGACCAGAGGAGCCGAAAGACGCGGCTCGAGCGCCAGGTTTCCTGGCCGCCGTCGACGCTGAGGTCCGCCGGAGGCGCCGGCGCGGCGCCGGCGCTGGCGGCGAGGGCGAGGTAGCAGGCAACGGCCAGCGCGAATGGCCTCATGGCCCGAACTCTCCGGCGGCGCTCCCCGCCTCGGGAGCCGGAGCGGGCGTCGGCGTCGCCTCGGGTTCGGGCGACGGCGGCGATTCGACCGCTTCGACCGGCGGTGGAGGAGCTTCCACCGGTTCTGGCGCCGGGGCGGGAGCCGGTGCGTCGATCGGCCTCCCCCTGGCCGTCTCCGGATCCCTGTCGACCAGCCTCCGACGCCCGGAGGACGGCGGGACCTTCCCTGCCGGCGCCGGCCGGGCGCGGACCTGCGGGCCGATCGAGTCGATGCGAGGCGCCACCGGTCGCTCGCCCGGGCCGGTCGGGACCGGCAGAACGCCGGTCGCGGCGCCAACTCCCGCGCCAGTCACCGCGCAGACCACTACCGCCTGCTTTAGGCCCGTGAGCTTGCCGAACGAGAAGAGCTTGATGAGACCCGTCGCCTTTCCCACCACCAGCGGCAGCGGCGACAGCGCCGCGACGGTCGCCGGAGCGGCGCGATAAGCCCGCACCGTGGCGCGACAGCGGCCGCACGCCCGCAGGTGCTCGCGAACGAGGGCGCTCTGCTCCCGGCTCGTTTCCGCGTCGCAGAAGGTGGAAAGAAGGGGGTGCAGTTCGACGCAGCGGCTGCCGTCCTCGCTGCTGGCGACGATTTGGCGGAACCGCTCGCGGCCCTCGGCGACGCACCGATTGACCTTTGTCCGCGAGAAGCCGGTGATCTCGCCGATCTCCGCGTACGAGTAGCCCTCGGCGAGCAGGGCAAGCGCGCGCCGCTCGGCGGGCTTGAGGGCACGAATCGCCTCGCGGCTGCGGGCAATGTCCTCGCGGCGCTCGACTCGCTCGAGCGGACCGGCGCCGGCCGAGGGCACCCGCATCGACCAGTCTTCACCCGGCTCGTCTCCGCTGCTCGCTGGGCCACGGCCGAGCAACCGCTCCCGAGCCCGGCGGACCGCGAGGGCCTCATGCTTCACCACGGTCGTCGTCCAGGCGAGGAGCTCCTGCGGCCGTTCCGTCGGCGCCTTGGTCAGCAAGATCTCGATCCCGCGCTGGTAGGCGTCTTCGGCGTCCTCCCCGCATAGGGAGTAGCGGCGTGCCGCACGCCTCAGCCGATCGCCCTCCTGCGCAATCAGCTCCACCGCGGCGCGTTTGCGACCCGCCTCGTCAGCCGACGGGCGCTGCCGGCCGACCGCTCCCTTTGTCTCCCCCGCTGTGCTTCGCACCGGTCTCCCTTCCGCCGCGAACATGCCAACGGAAGCTCGGGACGAGCGCCGTCTCTCCCCCCTGCTGGACGCTTGGATGGGGTCTAACCCCGGAATTTGCGGAGAACGGGGCTGCCGACCGAGGAGGTGCGCCGCCCATGTAGCATCGAGACCCATGAGCACCTGCGTCGTAACCGGCGGAGCGGGATTCCTCGGCTCCCACCTCTGCGAAAGGCTCCTGGAGCAGGGCCACCGGGTCATCTGCATCGACAACCTCGAGACGGGGTCGCTGCAGAACATCGAGCACATTCGCGACGACGCCTTCGTGTTCCGCAACATCGACATCATCGAGCGGGTCGAGATCCCCGAGCCGGTCGACTTCGTCTACCACCTGGCCTCGCCGGCCAGCCCGATCGACTATCTGCGGCTGCCGCTGCACACGCTCAAGGTCGGCTCGCACGGAACCCACCACATGCTCGGCGTCGCCAAGTTCAAGCGCGCCCGCTTCCTGCTCGCGTCGACCAGCGAGGTCTACGGCGACCCGCAGGTTCATCCGCAGACCGAGAGCTACTGGGGCCACGTCAACCCGATCGGCCCGCGCGGTGTCTACGACGAGGCGAAGCGCTACGCCGAGGCGATGACCATGGCCTACCACCGCCAGCAGGGCGTCAACACGGCAATCGTCCGCATCTTCAACACCTATGGCCCGCGGATGCGCGCGCACGACGGGCGCGCGATCCCGACGTTCTTTCGGCAGGCGCTTCAGGACCGGCCGCTGACCGTCTTCGGCGACGGCAGCCAGACCCGCAGCTTCTGTTATGTCGACGACCTGATCCGCGGCATCATCGCCTTGGCCGAGTCCGACATCCATTCGCCGGTCAACATCGGCAACCCGAATGAGTTCACGCTCCTGGAGCTGGCCAAGACGGTGATCGAGGTGACCGAGTCGCGCTCGGAGATCATTCACGAGCCGCTGCCGACCGACGACCCGCAGCAGCGCCAGCCCGACATCTCGCGCGCCCGTGACCTGCTCGGTTGGCAGCCTGAAGTCGAGCTGCGCGAGGGCCTGCGCCGTACGATCGAGCAGGCCGGCGTCGAGAGTCTCGTCGGCGCCACCGACTAATGGACCGCACCACCGAGGGGCGTCCCACGATCGCGCCGGTCGTCGGACCTGACGACGAGCGGGTCTTCACCGACTCCGGCATCGAGATCGACCGCCTCTACACCGAGGAGGACGTCGCGCCGGGGCTCGAGGAGCGGCTCGGGCGGCCCGGCGAGCCGCCCTTTACCCGCGGCATCCACGACGGCATGTACCGAGACCGGCTCTGGACGATGCGCCAGTACGCCGGCTTCGCCACCCCCGAAGACACCAACGAGCGCTACCGCTACCTGATCGAGCACGGCTCGACCGGCCTCTCGATGGCCTTCGACCTGCCGACCCAGCTCGGCCGCGACTCCGACGACCCGCTCTGCAACGGCGAGGTGGGGCGGACCGGCGTCCCGATCGACACGATTGAGGACATGCGGATCTGCTTCGACCAGATCCCGCTCGACCAGGTCTCGACCTCGATGACGATCAACGCGCCGGCGGCGATCCTGCTGCTGCTCTATGAGCTGGTCGGCGAGGAACAGGGTGTTCCGTCCGAGAAGCTGCGCGGCACCGTCCAGAACGACGTGCTCAAGGAGTACATGGCGCGCGGCAACTACATCTATCCGCCCGAGCCGACGATGCGGCTGACCACCGACATCTTCGAGTACTGCCGCGAGAACGTGCCGAAATGGAACACGATCTCGATCTCCGGCTACCACATCCGCGAGAAGGGCTGTTCGGCGGTGCAGGAGGTCGCGTTCACGCTCTCCAATGCGATCGCCTACGTGGAGGCGGCGCTCGACCGGGGGCTGAAGATCGACGAGTTCGCACCTCGCCTCGCCTTCTTCTTCAACGGTCACAACAACGTCTTCCAGGAGGTAGCGAAGTTCCGCGCCGTGCGGCGGATGTGGGCGGAGATCGTCAAGGAGCGCTTCGGGGCGGAGAACCCGAACTCGATGAAGATCCGCTTCCACACCCAGACCGGTGGGGTGACGCTGCAGGCGCAGCAGCCCGAGGTCAACATCATTCGCGTCGCCCTGCAGGGCTTCGCCGCGGTCTGCGGCGGCACCCAGAGCCTGCATACCAACGGCTTCGACGAGGCGCTGGCGCTGCCCACCGAGCGCTCCGCCCGGATCGCCCTGCGCACTCAGCAGGTGCTCGCCCACGAGTCGGGCGCCGCCGACACCGTCGACCCGTTCGCCGGCTCCTACTTCGTCGAGTCGCTGACCGATGAGATCGAATCGCGCGCCAAGGAGCTGATGGCGAAGGTCGAGGAGCTCGGCGGCTCGGTCGAGGCGCTGGAGTTCATGCAGCGCGAGATCGAGGAGTCCGCCCACTCCTACCACGAGCGCTACAAGAGCGGTCAGGACATCGTCGTCGGCGTCAATAAGTACGTCACCGACCAGGTCGACGACGTCGACATCCTGCGAGTCGACCCGGAGGCCGAGCAACGCCAGCTCACCCGCTTGCGGACCTTCAAGGAAGAGCGAGACCAGGCCGGGGTCGAGGAGGGTCTCGACAAGCTGCGTGACGTCGCCCGCGGCGATGGCAACCTGCTGCATCCGATCCGGGCGGCGCTCGCCTCAGGCGCCTCGATCGGCGAGGTCTGCGGCGCGATGCGCGACGTCTTCGGCGAGTACCGCGGCGGCGCCTTCTTCTAGGCACCGGAGAGACGCCTACGCCCGTCCCGCCGAGGACGTATCCGACATTGACCCCCTTCAGGTGTGGTCAATGTCGGATGCGCGCTTGCGCAGCAGGGTTGCGGCTCGGTTGAGCTCGGCGCGAACCCGCTTGGGCTCGTACCGAATCTCGTAATGAGTGAAGCGGAGGGGAGTCATCCCGGCGAGAGCGTGGGCGCGGCTGCGGCGGGCGTCGCGCGTCTGGGACGAGGCGGTGCGGTGGTACCGGAGGCCATCGGTCTCGATGACCAGCCCGAGGTCGGGCCAGTAGAAGTCGACCTCCCACCCATTCACGCTCTCTTTGGTGCGCGGCGGAGGAAGGCCTGCCGCTGCCGCGATTGGCCGAAAGAAAATCTCGAGATCGGAGTCGGAAAGGCGGAAGGTGCGCTTATCGAGGACGCGGCGGAGCCGGGGCGCGCCGGGTTGGCCACCGTATTCATTCAGGCGCACCCGCAAGGTCTCCGGATCGACGAGGTCTCGCTTGTCCGCCTCGTTGACCGCTCGCTCGACCGCGACTGCGTCCAGTTCAGTCGCCAGGTCCACCAGCGTTCGGACCGGTGAGGTCACCGGAATGCCGTTGCGCGAGACCAGGTCCTCGGCCCTCAGCGTCGGCCGCCCACGAACCCGCAAGCCGGGCCGCCGCAGTTCACAGCGACGTCTCACGCTCACGTCCACAAGGCCGCGGCGCCACGATCCCGTGCTGCCGTCCCGCCAGTGCCCAGGCTTCCCTGCTGCGTGCGCTGTTCGGCCCATCCGACATTGACCACACCTGAAGGGGGTCAATGTCGGATGGGCCGAGGCTCTCCCCCTGAACGGATCGTCCCAGGCGCAAATTGCGAGCAGGAGCGCGGCAGCCGCGGTTGAACCCGCAGGCATGATCGAGGCATCGCGGACGCTGATGAAGTCCGAACCCGAGCTGGAAGAGCTTCTCCGGACGGTCGAGGGCGTTGAGGTGACCATGGCCGAGAAGGGATTCGGGACGCGCGTCGAGATCCGTGCGGACGAGGGGGAGACCGGACTTCGCGTCGACGACCTCGAGCGCTTCCTAGATCACCTGGCCGAGCCGCAGAAGCAGCCGTTCGGGACCGCTTAGGCACGACGTGCGGGCACGGCCTGAGCCGTCGAGGACGCGTCGTCCCGCCCGCAAATAGACTCTCGCGCCGCAATGCGAGAGCGGAATCCCGAAACCCACGACGAGAAGCTCGCCTACCTGCGCGAGCTGCGCGAGGCGGCGATCCACTCGGCCTCGGAGAAAGCGGTCGAGAAGCAGCACGCGAAGGGCAAGATGACCGCCCGCGAGCGGGTCGAGAAGCTGCTCGACCCCGGTTCCTTCGAGGAGCTCGACACCTTCGTCCGCCACCGCACCTACGACTTCGAGATGCAGAAGAACCGGCCTTGGGGCGACGCCGTCGTCACCGGCCACGGCACGATCGAAGGACGAACGGTCTTCGTCTTCTCACAGGACTTCACCGTCTTCGGCGGCAGCCTCGGCGAGGTTATGGCCGAGAAGATGTGCAAGGTCATGGACCTAGCCGCGCAGGTCGGGGCGCCGGTGATCGGCATCAACGACTCGGGAGGCGCCCGCATCCAGGAGGGGGTCGTCTCACTCGGCGCCTACGGCGACGTCTTCGTCCGCAACGTCAAATGCTCCGGTGTGATTCCGCAGATCAGCCTGATCATGGGCCCCTGCGCCGGCGGCGCCGTCTACTCGCCGGCGATGACCGACTTCATCTTCATGGTCAAAGAGACCTCGCACATGTTCATCACGGGCCCCGAAGTGATCAAGACGGTGACCGGCGAGGAGGTCGAGTTCGAGGAGCTGGGTGGGGCGATGAGCCACAACTCGAAGTCGGGCGTCGCCCACTTCGCCGCCGAGGACGAGGAGAGCTGCCTCGAGGACGTCCGCTACCTGCTCAGCTTCCTGCCCTCCAACAACCTCGAGGCGCCGCCGCGCTTCGCGCCCTCCGACGACCCCGAGCGCGAAGACGACGAGCTCGACACGATCGTCCCCGACGACCCCTCCAAGCCCTACGACATGCGCGAGGTGATCTCTCGAATCGTCGACGACGGGGAGTTCTTCGAGGTCCACGAGCACTTCGCGAAGAACATCGTCTGCGGCTTTTCCCGCCTCGACGGCTATCCGATCGGGATCGTCGGCAACCAGCCCGCCTTCCTGGCCGGCGTGCTCGACATCGAGGCCTCTGAGAAGGCCGCCCGCTTCGTCCGCACCTGCGACGCCTACAACGTCCCGATCCTCACCTTCACCGACGTGCCGGGCTTCCTGCCCGGCACCGACCAGGAGTGGAACGGGATCATCCGCCACGGCGCCAAGCTGCTCTACGCCTTCACCGAGGCGACGGTCCCGAAGCTCACGGTGGTCACGCGCAAGGCCTACGGCGGCGCGTATGACGTCATGAACTCCAAGCACATGCTCGCCGACTTCAACGTCGCCTGGCCGACCGCCGAGGTAGCGGTCATGGGCCCCGAGGGTGCGGTCAACATCATCTACCGCAAGGACATCGCCTCCTCGCCGACGCCCGAGGAGCGGCGACAGAAGCTGATCGACGATTACAAGGCCCACTTCGCCAATCCCTATTCGGCGGCGGAGCGCGGCTATATCGACGACGTGATCGAGCCGCGCCAGACGCGGCCGAAGCTGATCCGGGCGCTGCGCATGCTCGAGAGCAAGCGCGTCGAGCAGCCCAAGCGCAAGCACGGCAACATCCCGCTGTAGCCGCCCTGGCTCGCGGGCAGGCCTGGGTCAGCCGTCCACCGGCGTGCCGGCGGCATCGCGCCGGGCGCGCCACTGGGCGACCGGTGCCGCGGTCATCTCCTCCCAGGCCGCCTCCTCGCCGAGGTACTGCTTGACGACGAAGTAGAGGAGCCCCGGCAACAGCTCCGGCGCGGTAGCGGCGTCACCGTCCATCAATTTTGCTGCCACGAGAGTGTCGATTGCCCCTACCATGAAGCTGCACGTCACTGGAGGTGGAGCTTGGCGAGACGGAACCTCGCGGCGCGCGCTGTCCAAAGCGCGGGAGAGGCGCTCCATCAGATCCTCACGTTGCGCGAGCGCGCGCGGCCCGGCCGCGTGGACCTCGACGATCACGGCTTTGGCGATCGCGGGCTGGTTCGCGCAGAACTCGAGCAGCTCGGTGAGGGCGGCGCGCAACCCCTCGCGCCAGGTGCCTCCGTGCTTCGCGGCGGCCAGCAATCGCTTGCCGAGCCATTCGCAAGCGTCGCCATGGGCTTGGACGAAGCACTCCTCCTTGTCCGGGAAGTGCTTGTAGAACGTGGCGCGGCTCACACCGGCCCGCTCCAGCACGTCCTTGACGGCAACCTGCTCGTAGCCAAGCTCTCCGCTCGCGACGAGGATCGCCTCCAGCATGCGGTCGTAGGAGGGGGCGCGTCGCCGCCGACCGGGAAAGAGCAGGACCTCCGACATCGCACCCTTTCTGCTCGAAAACAGAGACCTTTTGTCCAGATATACCACCTTTCAAAGACGTGCGTGTCTAAAAGTCGGTCTTTTTCGGATAGAAGGGGGGTAGACACGAGGTGAACGTCCGGGTATCTTGTGGGTATGAAGGACGCTCGCTCCCTCTCCGAGCGGCTGTCACGACTGCCGGGTGGCCGTCCCCTCGACGCAAGCGAGGTGGTCGCGAAGAGCCAGCGGGAACGGATCCTCGCTGCGGTCACGGAGCTCGTAGCCGAGAACGGTTATCGCGGGACGACGATCGAAGCAATCGCCAAGCAGGCCCGCGTCGCCCTCTCCACTTTCTACGAGCACTTCGAAGACAAGGAGGGATGTTTCCTCGCCGCTTTCGACGACAGCGTGGCCGCGGCGCGCGAGATCTTCGCGGAGCTCGTCGATCCGGAGAGCGCCTGGCCCGAGCGGGTTGCCACCGGCCTCGACCTCTTCGTGAAGATGGTCGTCGCGGAGCCGGCCCGCGCCAAGCTCTGCCTCGTCGACGCCCAGGCCGCGGGCAGCACCGCGCTGGGTCGCTACCACGAGATGCTGGACAGCGTCGCCCCGACGCTGCGCGAGGGCCGCGAGCTGAACCCGCGCGCAGCAGGGCTGCCGGACGGGCTCGAGGGGGCGATCGCCGGCGGGCTGGCCTGGCTGGTCCACCAGCGGCTCGCGGCCGATCGCCTCGACGAGCTGCCGGCGCTGCTGCCCGAGATGCTGCAGGTGACGTTGACGCCGTACGTGGGAGAGACCGAAGCCGGACGGGCGGCGGAGGAGGCGGAGGCGCGCCAGGCTGCCTGACGGGGCCCCCGTGAGCGCCAGGTGCGATGGCAGCCCGCCGGACGAGCGCTGTCTCGCCGCCCATGACGATGTCGCGGCGGAATTTTGGGAGCGTCTGTGGCCGGCCTACGTCGGGGCGATCGGCTGGCACGACCGGATCTGGGCAGCCGGTGTCGCGATGATGCGCTTCCTGCAGGAGGACCCACCCCGCGCCCACCTCCTCTTCGTCGCTGTGGACGGCGCCGGGCCCGAGGGGCTGAAGCGGCGCGATGAGATCGTCAAGCGCTTCGCTGACATGCTCGACGACGCCCCCCGGCGCAACGGAACCCCAGGGCTGCCTCGCTCGCGCGCCACGGCCGAGATCGCCGCCGGGGCGATCTACCGGATGCTCCTCGACAAGGTCCAGGATGGGGCAATCGAGCGCGGGGAGGAATTCCTTGCCGAGCTGATCTACATGGCGGTGATGCCCTACCTGGGAGCCGACGTCGCCGAAAGCGAGCTCGCGGTCCAGTCGCTGCATTAAGGTCGCGCTATGGCAGAAGGAGGACCCCGGCTACCGGCCGGCCGGCATGGCCTGCCGCGCGAGTTCATCGAGCGCAACCAGCGCGAGCGCATCCTCACGGCATTGGTGGACGTGGTATCCGAGCGCGGCTACAACGGCACCACGGTCGCGAACGTCACCAAGGCTGCTGGCGTCTCTCGCCGGACCTTCTACGAGCATTTCGCCGACAAGGAAGCCTGCTTCCTGGCTGCATACGAGATGGTCACCGAACACGTCCTCGATTCGATGCGGAACGCGGCTGCAACCTTTGAGGACTGGCCGCAGCAGGTGCGGGCGGCGCTGGCGACCGTGCTGCGCTTCTTCGCTGCCGAGCCGGAGCTTGCCCGCATTTGCATGATCGAGCCGATCGCCGCGGGCGGCGAGATCGCCGCCCGCCATCGTGAGACGCTGAGACAGCTCGCCGAGCTCCTGCGAGCCGGGCGGCCAGAGTCTGGTGGCGGCCCGTCGCCCCCGGAGGTGACGGAGGAAACCCTGGTCGGCGGGATCGTCTCGCTGGTCGTTCGGGAGACCAACGCCGGGCGGACCGACGAGCTCGAGAAGTTGCTTCCCGAGCTCGTCGAGCTGGTCCTTGCCTCTTATCTACCGACTGATTAAAACCCCGCCGGGTGCCGGGCGACGAAGCCGGCAGGGGTGCGCAAATTCTTGTGCCAGCTCGGTCCGGTGCTGCCGTCTTCGTTGCCGGAGGTGTCCCAGCGGTAGCCGGCGATCACCGCGTAGACGTGGCCGGCGTTGGCGTAGACGGTGATCCAGCGGCCCTCGCCGGCGGCGCCCCAGCTGGCAAGCGGGCCGGACGGGGTTGGGCTGGTGAGGAACTTGCCGCCCCGCAGCGCGAAGCTGACGGCGCCGGAGCAGTCGTAGCCCGAGTCCCACCAGCGCCGGTGGCCGCCGCCGTAGACATACGGTTTGTTGCGGATCTTGTTGGCGGCGGCGATGACCTTCTTGACCCGCGGCGGCGCCGAAGCGGGCGGCACCAGCATGCCGTTGCTTAGCAGGCGCGCATTCGGGGTAGGACTGCACATATCCACTTCGGCGGGCGTCACGCCGCCGCCTTCGCAGGCGGCGGAAGCGCCGGCCGGGGTAAGCACGGACAGGCACGCGAGCGCGGCAATCGCGGCCAACCCTGCCTTGAGCTTTCGAATGTTCGTAGGCAAACCGATCTCCTTCGTTGGCCTACGGGGTTAGCTGTCGGGCTGGCGCTGAAAGAGCCTGCGCCCCCGTCCTGTATCGGACGGGTTAGCCCCGAAAACGTGGGTCCCCCGCTCCCGCTTCGCCCTGTGGCTGGCGGGATTCGGCGTTTCGGTTGGATGGAACGCGGGGCAGTGTAGACGATCGCCCCGGCGGACGCTCATAAAAAACAAACATTTTGTGGCTGTTCGCACATGCATGCCGAATTCCTGTCGGCAGGGTGGCTGGTAGCTTGCAAGCTGCGATGGAACTTGCCGGCCGCACCGCGCTGGTCACCGGGGCCACCGGGGGGCTGGGGCGGGCGATCGCCATCGCCGTGGCGGAACGCGGCGCCAGCGTCGCCCTCAGCGCGCGCAAGCGCGAGGCGCTCGAGGCGCTTGCCTCCGAGCTTCCCGGCGATGGCCACCGGGTCCTGCCTGCAGACCTCGCCGACCCTGGTGCCGCCGAGCAGCTCGCCGGCGAAGCGCAGGACGTCGACATCCTCGTCGCCAACGCCGGCCTGCCCGCGGCGGGCTGGCTCCACGACTTCACGTCCGAGCAGGTGACGCGCGCCCTGCGGGTCAATCTCGAGGCGCCGATGTTGATGGCGCGGGCGATCTACCCCGGGATGATCGAGCGCGGTTCGGGCCAGCTCGTCTTCGTCTCCTCGCTCTCCGGCAAGGCGCCGAGCCCCCGCACCTCGATCTACAACGCGACCAAGTTCGGCCTGCGCGGCTTCGCGCTCGGCCTTCGCGCCGACCTGGCGCCGAAGGGGGTCGGCGTCTCCTTGGTTTCACCAGGATTCATCCGGGACGCGGGAATGTTCGCGGACGCAGGCGCAAAGTCACCCCCAGGTTTCGGGACCGGGACGCCGGAGCAGGTCGGCGCCGCGGTCGTCAAGGCCATCGAGCGCGACAAGGTCGAGATCGCCGTCGCCCCGATCCGCCAGCGCGCGCTCGCCCACATCGGGCTGACCAGCCCGGGCATCGCGGTCGCTATCCAGAGCGGCTCCGCCGGCCAGAAGGCCGGCCAGGCCATCGCCGACGGCCACTCCCAGAGCAAGCGCTGACGACCCGTCCTAGAGGAGGTGTGGGTGCCTCTCGAACGGGCGGATACTCAAAGTGCCGGTCTCATTAGACCGGCACTTGTCCGGGCGAGAGGCGCCCACACCTCCTCCCTCCTAGGATGGGAGTTGTGAGCAGCAGTGACTCATTCGGCGCCCGGTCCAGCCTTGAGGTAGCGGGCCGGTCGTACGAGATCTACCGCCTCGATGCGCTGCAGCAGCGCTTCGACGTGGCCCGGCTGCCGTACTCGCTCAAGGTGCTGCTCGAGAACGTGCTGCGGCTGGAGGATGGCACCTCGGTCCGCGCCGCCGACGTCGAGGCGATCGCCAGCTGGGACGCCGCCGCTGAGCCGAGCGTCGAGATCCCGTTCCAGCCGGCCCGCGTCCTGATGCAGGACTTCACCGGCGTCCCCGCCGTGGTCGACCTGGCGGCGATGCGCGACGCGATGGCCGAGATCGGCGGCGACCCGGAGCGGATCAACCCGCTCGTCGACGTCGACCTGGTCATCGACCACTCGGTCCAGGTCGACGCCTTCGGCAACGAGCGCGCCTTCGCCCTCAACGCCGAGCGCGAGTTCGAACGCAACCGCGAGCGCTACTCCTTCCTTAAGTGGGGGCGGGAGGCGTTCGACAACTTCAGCGTCGTGCCGCCGGCGACCGGCATCTGCCACCAGGTGAACCTCGAGTACATCTCCCAGGTGGTCTATGCCAGCGAGCGCAGCGGCGCGCTGCAGGCCTACCCCGACACCCTGGTCGGCACCGACTCGCACACGACGATGGTCAACGGCCTCGGCGTCCTCGGGTGGGGCGTTGGCGGCATCGAGGCCGAGGCGGCGATGCTGGGGCAGCCGATCTCGATGCTGCTGCCGCAGGTGGTCGGCTTCAAGCTCGTCGGTGAGCTGCCGGAGGGTGCCACCGCGACCGATTTGGTGCTGACCGTGACCGAGATGCTGCGCGAGCTCGGCGTCGTCTCCCGGTTCGTCGAGTTCTTCGGCCCCGGCCTGCCGACGCTCGGTCTCGCCGACCGGGCGACGATCGGCAACATGTCGCCCGAGTTCGGCTCGACCTGCGCGATCTTCCCGGTCGACGCCGAGACCCTGCGCTATCTGGAGCTGACCGGTCGCTCGACCGAGGCGATCGAGCTGGTCGACGCCTACGCCCGCGAGCAGGGCATGTTCCACGACGCCGGCTCCGAAGACCCGGTCTTCACCAAGACCCTCGAGCTCGACCTCGGCGAGGTCGAGCCAAGCATCGCCGGGCCGAAACGCCCCCAGGACCGGGTGCCGCTGTCGCGAGCGAAGGACGCCTTCCTGCAGGCGCTTGAGGAATTCGCCCCCGACGCGGTGCAGCACACCGTCAACCAGGTCGACGAGGCGAGCATGGAGTCCTTCCCCGCCTCTGACCCGCCGGCGGAGGACCACGACGATGCAAATGGCAAGCCCCGACCGGTTCCCGCCGCGACCAAGGCGGCGGTCGTCAACCGGCCCGGCGACGAGGTCGAGGTGACCATGTCCGACGGGACCACCTTCGAGCTCGACAACGGCCACGTCGTGATCGCCGCGATCACCAGCTGCACCAACACCTCAAACCCCTCGGTAATGGTCGGCGCCGGCCTCCTCGCGCGCAACGCGGTGGAGCGCGGGCTCACCCGCAAGCCGTGGGTCAAGACCTCGCTCGCTCCGGGGTCGACGGTCGTCACCGACTACCTGGACAAGGCGGGCCTGACCGACTACCTGGACCACCTCCAGTTCAATCTGGTCGGCTACGGCTGCACGACCTGCATCGGCAACTCGGGCCCATTGCCGCCGGAGATATCGGCGGCGGTCGAGGAGAACGATCTGGTCGTCTGCTCGGTCCTCTCGGGCAACCGCAACTTCGAGGGCCGCATCAACCAGGACGTTAAGGCCAACTACCTGGCCAGCCCACCCCTCGTCGTCGCCTACGCGCTGGCGGGTCGGATGGACGTCGACCTGGCCGAGGAGCCGCTCGGGGAGGGCTCAGACGGCGAGCCCGTCTACCTGCGAGACGTCTGGCCCAGCTCGGGGGAGATCAAGCAGGTCGTCGGACGCTCGATCGCCTCGGAGATGTTCACCCGCAACTACGGCGAGGTTCTGGAGGGCGACGAGACCTGGAGGGCGGTCGAGGTGCCTCAGGGCGACCGCTACACCTGGCCGGACTCGACCTACGTCCGCCGGCCGTCCTTCTTCGAGGGGATGCCGGCCGAGCCGCCGGGAGTGGAGCCGATCGCCGGTGCCCGCGTCCTCGCCGTGCTGGGCGACTCGATCACGACCGATCACATCTCGCCGGCCGGGGCGATCAAGAAGGACAGCCCCGCGGGAAGCTGGCTGATCGAAAACGGCGTCGAGCCGGGCGACTTCAACTCCTACGGGTCGCGCCGCGGCAACCACGAGGTGATGATCCGCGGCACCTTCGCCAACATCCGCCTTCGCAACCGGCTCGTCGAGCGCAGCGGCGGCTACACCCGCCGCTTCCCCGGCGGCGAGGAGACGACGATCTTCGACGCCGCGATGGCCTACGCGGAGGAAGGCGTGCCGCTGGTGGTCCTGGCCGGCAAGGAGTACGGATCAGGCTCATCCCGCGACTGGGCGGCGAAGGGGACCAAGCTGCTCGGCGTACGGGCGGTGATCGCCGAGAGCTTCGAGCGGATCCACCGCTCCAACCTGATCGGGATGGGCGTGCTGCCGCTCCAGTTCGCCGATGGCGAGAACGTCGACTCGCTCGGCTTCACCGGTGAGGAGGTCTTCGACGTCGGCGACCTCGAAGCTGGCGAGGCGAAAACCGTCACCGTGAGGGCCGACTCGACCGAGTTCAAGGCGACGGTGCGACTGGATACGCCGAATGAGGTCCGGTACTTCCAGAACGGCGGCATCTTGCAGACCGTCCTCAGAAATCTCAAATAAAGCCGCTATGGGGCCTGCCGGCGAGCGCCGGACCAAGCCAGGCAAGGACGAGGGAGCCGGAGTAGTTCGCTACTTCGGCGACCGAGGACACAGCATGGCGCCGGTCCGCCGCCGCCCCCATAGGGGTAGTGCAGGAGGGTCGCGGGAGGCAGGGGGTCCGCGCGACCCTCACTGCACCTGCGTCGGTAGCCAGGGAGGGATGCCGACGCGCAACCGTTCCCCTGCGAGCGGGACTGCCCGCAACGAACAGTCGCTCCTAGCTATACCGCGTGGAGAACCCAGGGTCAAGGCTTTTTGAGCGGATCATCGGGAATTCGCCGAGGTTGTTGGACAAACGGCGACACCCCACCCGCGACGCTCGATCAGCTCGATGCCGATCACGCTCCCCAGGGGCCCGACTGGGGTGAGGGTCGCGGCGAGGAGCGTGTAGGGCGCCTCCCTCCTCACACAGGCAATCCAGAGCACAACGCAGAGGACGATGAAGCCCAGCCCATGCGCCCACCCGAACACCATCGTCTCCACCTCGAACCCGGGCATTAGCCAAAAGAAGAGCAGCCCGGCAAAGACTCCCAGCTCGACCCACGAAATCCGCTTCACCCACGCAAAGAGTGGTCCTGGAACTGGCTTCTTCAGCAAACTCATCGTCCCGCCTCAAGCTACTGAGTCGCCGATCGAGTTGACCGCCCCGCCGAATCCGCCGGCCGGAGCACTAAGCCCCGGGCGTCAGCGCGGTCAAGACGATCCGCTCCTGCTCCCGCGCATGCGCCACCGAGTAGCCCTCGCCCGGCGCAGCGCGGGTCGGCCGACCGACGTAGCGCAGCGCGACCCCCTCCGGCAGCACGTCGGGGAGGCGGCGCGACATCACCTTCCAGGCGCCCATGTTGCGCGGCTCCTCCTGCGTCCAGGCCAGTTCCTTCAGGTTCGGGTAGGAGGCGATCAGCTCGCGCAGCTGGTCGGCCGCGAACGGGTAGAGCAGCTCGACCCGGGCGATCGCGACCTTCTCGGCTTCGGCGCGGTGGTCGTTGGAGTCCATGTCCCAGAAGACCTTGCCCGTGCAGAGGACGAGCCGCTCGACCTTCTCACGGCGCTCCGCCGCGGCCGGGTCGTCGAGGATGAACTTGAAGTGACCGTCGGTCAGTTCTTGCAGGCCGGCGGCGGCGCGGGCGTGGCGCAGCAGTCCCTTCGGCGTGAAGACGACGAGCGGCCGCGGCTTCTGGATCAGCGCCTGGCGGCGCAGCAGGTGGAAGTACTGGGCCGCGGTGCTGGGGTTGGCGATGCGGATGTTGCCCTCGGCGGCGAGCGCCAGGAAGCGCTCGATGCGGGCGCTCGAGTGCTCGGGGCCGGAGCCCTCGTAGCCGTGCGGCAGGAGCAGGGTGAGGCGGCTGGTCTGGCCCCACTTCGCCTCGCCCGAGGCGATGAAGGTGTCGACGATCACCTGGCCGGCGTTGGCGAAGTCGCCGTACTGCGCCTCCCAGAGGACGAGCGCGTCTGGGGTGGCCGCCGAGTAGCCATACTCGAAGCCGAGGCAGGCGATCTCCGAGAGCGGGCTGTTGTAGAGCTCGAAAGGCGCCTTCGCCTCGTTCAGGTTCTGCATCGGAGCGTAGGGAAGGCCGGTTTTCTCGTCGTGGAGGACGAGGTGGCGATGGGAGAAGGTGCCGCGCTCGGAGTCCTGGCCGGTGAGGCGGATGTGTACGCCGTCGGTCAGCAGCGAGGCGAAGGCGAGCGCCTCGGCGTGACCGAACTCGATCCCGCCCTCGGCAAGCGCCTGCTCCCGCTTGCCAAGCGGTTTGCGCAGCTTGCGGTGGATCGTGAAGCCCTCGGGCACCTCGAGCAGCGCCGCGTTCAGCTCGCGCAGGCGGTCGCCGGGCACCGCGGTGTCGACCGGCGGGCTCGCGGTGCGGTCGAGCTCGCCGGTGTGGGTGCTGGTCCCGCTCGGGTCTTCGTACTCGCCGAGCTCCATCTTGCGCCGCAGCTCCTTGAGCGCCGTCGCCATCTCGTCGTGGCGCTCGGAGCGAGTGCGCTCGACCTCCTCGGCCGAGACGACCCCCTCCTCGACCAGCTTCTGGGCGTAGAGCTCGGAGACCGGCGGTTGCGCCTTGATCTTCGCCGCGATCGCCGGCTGCGTGTAGGCGGGCTCGTCGGTCTCGTTGTGGCCGTAGCGGCGGTAGCCGACTACGTCGATGACAATGTCGCGGCACCAGCGCTCGCGGTAGGCCATCGCCAGCCGCATCGCCGCCGAGCAGGCCTCGACGTCGTCGGCGTTGACGTGGACGATCGGGATGTTGAACCCCTTCGCCATGTCGGCGGCGTAGGGGGTCGAGCGGGCGTCCTCGGGGTCGGTGGTGAAGCCGACCTGGTTGTTCTGGATGACGTGGATCGTGCCGCCGGTCGTGTAGCCCCGCAGCGACTGCAGGTTGAGCGTCTCGGCGACGACGCCCTGGCCCGGGAAGGCGGCATCGCCGTGCAGCAGAACCGGCACCGCCCGCTTGTGGTCGTGCTCGAGCTTGGCGCCGTCGATCTCCGACTGGACGAAGCGGGTGGCGCCCTCGACCACCGGGTCGACGAACTCGAGGTGGCTGGGGTTGGGGTAGAGCCTGACCTCGATCTCGTTGCCCTCGTGGTCGACGTAGGTCCCCTGGTGGCCGTAGTGGTACTTGACGTCGCCGGTGCCGCCGTGCGGGATCGCGGCGACGGCCTTGACCTGCTCGATCTGCTTGGAGCCCTCGAACTCCGCCAGGATCGACTCGACCGAGCGGCCGAGGTTGTGGGCGAGGACGCTGAGGCGACCGCGGTGGGCCATCCCGAAGACGACCTGCTGGGCGCCGGCCCGCCCGGCCAGCACGATCAGCTCGTCGAGCATGGGCACGACCACGTCGAGGCCCTCGATCGTGAAGATCTTCTGCCCGAGGTAGGCCTTCTCGACGAAGCGCTCGAACTCGAAGACGTCGATAAGCCGGTTGAGGAGACGCCGTTTCTCGTCCGCTTCGAGCGGCTGGCGATGGGCGCCGGTCTCGACCATCTCGCGCAGCCAGGTGCGCTGCTGGTGGGAGGAGAGGTGCTCGAACTGGTAGGCGATCGTGCCGCAGTAGGCCTCTCGCATCCGCGGCAGCACCTCGAGCAGGGTCTCGCCCTCGACGCCGATCCGCAGGATCGAGGCCGGGATGCGGGCCATCAGCTCCGGGGTGAGGTTGAGGTTCTCGGGCTGGATCGCCGGGTCACCCTTCGGCTCGGAGCCGAGCGGATCGAGCCGGGCAGCGAGGTGCCCGTGCGTGCGGTAGCCCTTGAGCAGGGAGGTCGCGGCCTGGACCGCCTGCAGCAGCTCCTCGTCGGGTTGGCCGGGCGTCGGCGCGGGAGGCGCCGAGGCGGCCGTGCCGAGCGGCGGCGCCGAGGCGGCCGCCGGGTGGGCCGTGCTGAGCGGCGTCGGGTCGACCTCGAGGTCGGTGGCGACCGCCTCGTAGAAGCCGTCCTCGCCCTCGAGCAGCTGTTCCACTCGGCGCAGGAAGGCGCCCGACTCGGCGCCCTGGATCACCCGGTGGTCGTAGGTCGAGGTCAGCGTCATCGTTTTCGAGACGCCGAGCTGGCGCAGCCGCTCCGGCGAGGCGTGCGCCCACTCGGGCGGGTAGGCGATCGCGCCGGCGGCGATGATCGCGCTCTGCCCCTTCATCAGGCGGGGCACCGAGGCGACCGTGCCGATCCCGCCCGGGTTGGTCAGCGAGATGTTGGTGCCCTGGAAGTCGTCGGCGCTGAGGCGGTTCTCGCGGGTCTTGGTGATCAGATCCTCGTAATAGGAGTGGAAGGCGACGAAATCGAGCCCGTCGGCGCCCTTGATCGCCGGCACCATCAGGCTGCGGCTGCCGTCCTTGCGTTCGACGTCGACGGCGATGCCGAGGTTGACCGGCCCGTTCTCGATTGCGACCGGCTTGCCGTCGCGCTCCTCGAAGGTGCGCGTCATCACCGGCCATTCCTTGGCCGCCTGCACGATCGCCCAGGCGATCAGGTGCGTGAAGGAGACCTTCAGCCCCCGCTCGCGCAGCGCCTGGTTCAGCACCTTCCGCTTCGCGTCGAGCGTGTCGACCGCGATCGTGCGGAAAGACGTGGCCGTCGGCACCTCCCGACTCTCGCCCATCGCCTGGGCCAGCATCGCCGCCGGCCCCCGCAACGCCTTCTCCTCACCAACCTTGGGAGCGGCAGTGGCGCTCGCGCCATTCCCGCTCGCGGCCAGCACATCCTCCTTGGTCACCTTCGCCCCTGGGCCCGAGCCCCTAACAGAGCCAAGGTCGATCCCATTCTCAGCCGCGACCCTCCGCGCAACCGGAGTCGCCCGAACTCCATCGTCCCCGTTGGTCCCGCCGTGCTTCGGCGCGGAGGTTTCCGCGGGTGGCGTGGGGGATGGGGGGGCTGAGGACGCCCCCGCCCGCAACGCCCCCCCATCCCCCGCGACAGGACCCGCGGCCGGAGCGCTCGCGACAGGACCCGCTGGCTCCCCGGTCTGTCCTTCAGCGGGCTCCCCGCCCGCTTCCATCTCCGCCAACGGAGCCCCCACCGGCACTTCCTCGTCGACCGCCGCGATCAGCTTCGTGATGGTGCCGTCCGCCGGCGCCGGCACCTCGGCATCGACCTTGTCCGTCGACACCTCGACGACCGTATCGCCCTCCTTGACGAAGTCCCCCTCGGCGACGTGCCACTCCAAGACGATGCCCTCGGTGACCGACTCCCCCATTTCGGGCATTTGGATCTGCACGGTCGCCGTTTGCGCCATTCGTCGAATGAGTGTATGAAACAGGCGTGAGCTACTTCGTTAGGCGGTCGTGAACTACTTCGTCACCGGGGCCACCGGATTCATCGGCCGCAACCTCGTCGAGCGCCTCTTGCAGCGCGAGGGGACGATCTACGCCCTCGTCCGCGCCGGCTCGCGCGGCCGGCTCGAGGAGCTGCGGACGGCCTGGGGGGCAGACGGGGCGCGGGTGGTGCCGATCACCGGCGACCTCTCGCAGCCGGGGCTCGGCGTCTCCGAGGAGGACCTGCTGACCCTGCGCGGCAACGTCGCCCACTTCTTCCACCTCGCGGCGATCTACGACCTCACCGCAGACGCGGAATCCCAGGAGATCGCCAACGTCGAGGGCACCCGCCATGCGGTGGAACTGGCGACCGCGGTCGAGGCCGGCTGCTTCCACCAGGTCAGCTCGATCGCCGCCGGCGGCCTCTACGACGGCGTCTGGAGCGAGGACATGTTCGAGGAGGCCGAAAACCTCGACACCCACCCCTACTTCCGCACCAAGCACGAGTCCGAGCGCGTCGTGCGCGAGGAGTCGGCGCGGCCGTGGCGGGTCTACCGGCCGGGAGTCGTGGTCGGCGACTCTCGCACGGGAGAGATCGACAAGATCGACGGGCCCTATTACTTCTTCAAGCTGCTGCAGCGGCTGAGCCGGGTGGCGCCGTCGTGGCTGCCGATGCTCGGGGTCGAAGGCGGCGAGATCAACGTCGTCCCGGTCGACTTCGTCGCCGCCGCGATCGACCACATCGCCCACGAGCCTGGGCTCGACGGGCGCGCCTTCCACCTAACCGACCCCAACCCGCGGACGGCGGGCGAGGTCGTCAACCTCTTCGCGCGGGCGGCGAACGCGCCGCAGGCGACGCTGCGGCTCGACACCGACGTCACCGATCCCGCGACCTCGCTCGTCCGCACTGGACTGCGGCTCTTCCCGCCGGCCAGACGTGTCGCCCAGCTGGCGCTGGAGGAGATCGGCATCCCCCCGAGCGTCCTCACCTACGTCAACTATCCGACCAAGTTCGACTCGACTGACACGCAGGAGGTGCTCGCCGGCACCGGGATCGAAGTGCCGCCGCTGGAGAGCTACGCGCAACGGGTCTGGGACTACTGGGAGCGCAACCTCGATCCCGATCTCTTCAAGGACCGCACCCTCTCCGCCGCGGTGCGGGGCAAGGTCGTGATGATCACCGGCGCCTCCTCGGGAATCGGCAAGGCAACTGCCGCCAAGGTCGCCGACGCCGGCGCGACCGTGCTCCTCGTCGCCCGCTCGGTCGACAAGCTCGAACAGGCCAAAGACGAGATCGAGGCGGCGGGCGGGGTCGCCCACATCCACCGCTGCGACCTCTCCGACGTCGAGGACGTCGAGCGGATGGCGGAGGAGGTGCTCGCCTACCACGGCCACGTCGACATCCTCGTCAACAACGCCGGCCGCTCAATCCGGCGCTCGGTGGGGCTCTCCTACGACCGCTTCCATGACTACGAGCGGACGATCCAGCTCAACTACCTGGGCGCGGTCCGGCTGGTCCTGGCGCTGCTGCCGGTCATGCGGGCGCGCAAGTCGGGGCAGATCATCAACATCAGCTCGATCGGCACCCAGACCAATCCGCCGCGCTTCTCAGCCTACGTCGCCTCGAAGGCGGCTCTCGACGCCTTCGGCCGGGTGATTGCCTCGGAGATCGTCGACGACGGCGTCCACGTCACCACGGTCCACATGCCGCTGGTGCGGACGCCGATGATCGCGCCGACGCGGATGTACGACATGTTCCCGGCGATCACGCCGGAGGAGGCCGCCGAGATGATCTCCGGCGCGATGGTGCGGCGGCCGAAGAAGGTGGCGACGCGGCTCGGCACCTTCGGCGAGCTGCTCTACGCGGTCGCGCCGAGCGTCAGCGACCGCATCCTCAATACCGCTTACAAACTGTTCCCCGAGTCGCAGGCGGCGAAAGGCAAGACCGACGAGGCGCCGGACCGGCCGCCGACCACCGAGGCGGTCGCTTTCGCGCACCTGATGAAAGGCGTCCACTGGTAGAGATCAGGGTGCGGGCAGCGAGTACCGGGTTCCGCGGCGCTCTCCCGTTTTGGTGAGGCGACCCTGTTCGGCCAGGCGTCCAAGCATTTCCCGCGCCTCGACTCGTTCCAAACCGGTCGCCTGGCGAACGTCGGCATTGCTAATCGGGCCTTCGGCGGCGAGATTCTCGATCAAGTTAGCCAGCTCATCCGGTCCCAGCCGCAAGCCGGCCGGGGGTTGGAGAGAGCCCTCTAGGTGATAGCTAGCCCCGCCACGCTCTCCTCGCTGTTCGAGAAAGCCGGTGTCTCGCAAGCGCTGAAGCACCTCTCGGGCAGTTCCCTCGTCCGTCTGCAGAATTCGACGGACTTTCGCGTTGGTGAGCGTCTCACCCCGAGCGGCGTGTACCAGCGCGAGGCGGTCCGGTCCCTCCAGCGCTCCCCGACGCTCCAGCTCTCGGATCCACGCCCGCTCCACGGGGGCAACGGCACTGCGGATCGGGAGCGTTACCACCACTTCGTGACCTCGATCCTCGAAGCGCGGGGGGTCGAGCATTTCTTGCAGCATGGTGTCCTGCATCACATCGATGCCTCGCCCAGCGTCCTCGGCAAGGCCTAGATGCCGAAGGGCCTTGATGGTGGAGAGATTGCGGGGAGCAGTCGTTTCGCGGATGTTCTCAACGGTGACGGGCTCCGGCAGGCCGCCGGGGGAGAGCACGATCACCGAGGAGGGTCGGATCTCTATCCGGACCGGGGTTCGGTTGTCCTCGTAGGAACGATGAGCAAGAGCGTTCGCGATCGCCTCGCGGATCACCACCGGGGGGACCCGCGGGAGGTCGTACCGTCGAATTCCGAGGACGACGAGCTCCGTGCCCAGCTCGTCGAGCACGCGATCGGCCGCCAGCTCGAGCTGGTCCGGCAGCGAACCCTCGATTTCGAGCCGCAGGTCGTAGTCGACGGATTCGTCGCTGCGGAACCGGAGCAGCTCGACATGCGCCTTGCCCAGAACCTCGCTCGGATTCCTGAGGAGGTGAAGGGCACCCGCGACGGTCAGATGGCCGTCGTGCGCGAAGCCATGCTCGACGAGGCGCTCCGGCCAGCTGTCACGACCCCATCCAAACGCCTGGGCGAGCTGCTCCAAGAGCTCCGACTCGGATGCGTCTATCGCGAGAGGGGTGGGCGTCAGCTCGTATCGCGTCGCCGACCGTGCATTGATGAATCGCTGCAGGTCCGAGCCGAAAAGCGGTTCGTCCCGAGTCCCCTTCCTGGTGCGAACAATGCCGCTGGACGTCTGGGCGAACCCCTCTTGGCGCCTTGCGATCGAAATCACCGTGATTGGCCGGTTGCCGACGGCCACCTCATGGATTGAGTACCGACCGGGGTCGCGCACATCTCGCATTACCTGATGGATCGCGTCCGCGGTACCGCCGTCGAGTGAACGCCCGAGAATTTCCCCGTCGTCGGCCACGCCTACGAGGATTACGCCGCCATCCGCGTTGGAAAACGCCACCGCCGTCTCCTGAAGCTGCTTGCGGCTGATCCCGCTCTTGAACTCGGTGTGCTCACTCTCTTCCGGGAATGCTTGCTTGAACTCGTCCGGCGCTAGCGTTAGCGGCAACTCGGCACGCTGAGGATGGAAGGGAGGATATGAAGAATTTCTTCCTGACATAAAAGACGTAAAGAAGTTTGTCATAACGTTCGGCTGTCGAGTACCGTGCTGCTATGGCGCGCAGGCTCAAGCACTGGGGTTGGGGACATGAGGATCAGGTGCCTTCGCGGCGGGAGCTGGCGGAGGCCGCGGGTGGGATTCGGGAGCGGTTCGGATTCGGCAAGGCGCCCGACGATCCCGTTCCGCTCGGGGCGGTGGAGATCAGGGCGCCGAGGTTGGGGGCGCCGGCCGAGCTCGGCGAGCTCTTCACCGACGACAAGTACGAGCGGGTGAGCCGGACGCTGGGCAAGGCGTATCGGGACGTGGTGCGCGGCTTCCGCGGCGAGTTCGACAACCCGCCCGACCTGGTCGCCCGGCCGCGCGACGAGTCGGAGGTCGAGGCCGTGCTGAGCTGGTGCGAGGCGGAGGGTGCGGCGATGATCCCTTTCGGCGGCGGCACCAGCGTCGTCGGCGGGGTCGAGGGACGTCTTGGCGAGCGGCCGTTCGTCTCGCTCGACCTGCGGCGGCTCGACCGCGTGCTGGAGGTCGATCCGACCTCGCATGCGGCGCGCATCCAGGCGGGGGCGACGGGACCGGGCCTGGAGGAGCAGTTGCGGCCGCACGGCTTCACGCTGCGCCACTTCCCGCAGTCGTTCGAGTACTCGACCCTGGGTGGCTGGATCGCGACCAGGGCGGGTGGCCACTTCGCCACTCTCTACACGCACATCGACGACCTGGTCGAGTCGGTGCGGGCGATCACGCCGCGCGGCACCTGGGAGAGCCGGCGGCTGCCGGGCTCGGGTGCCGGCCCGTCGCCCGACCGGGCGCTGATCGGGTCCGAGGGGATCCTCGGGGTCCTCACCGAGGCGTGGGTGCGGGTGCGTCCGCGACCGGAGTTCAAGGCCTCCTGCGGTGTCGAGTTCGACGATTTCCTCACCGGGGCGCGGGCGGTCCGGGACCTCGCCCAGTCGGGGCTGAACCCGTCCAACTGCCGCTTGCTCGACGCGCTCGAGGCGGCGACGACCGGTGCCGGGAGCGGCGAGAAGAGCCTGCTCGTGCTGGGTTTCGAGTCCGCTCACCATCCGGTCGGCGCCTCGATGAACCAGGCGGTGGCGATCGCCCGCGCGCACGGCGGCGAGCCGGGCGAGATCCGCGAGTCCGCCCCCGGCGACCACGCCGGAGGAGACGGCGACGCAGTGGGCGCCTGGCGCAACGCGTTCCTCCTCGCGCCGTACCTGCGCGACACCTTCGTCGCCTGCGGCGTCCTCTCGGAGACCTTCGAGACGGCGATCACCTGGGACCGCTTCGAGGACCTGCACGCGACCGCGATCGAGGCGGCGCGAGCGAAGGTCTCCGAGGTATGCGGCGTGCCGGTCGACGGACCAGGCTCGCCGAGGGTCAGCTGCCGCTTCACCCACGTCTATCCCGACGGCCCGGCGCCCTACTTCACGGTGATGGCCCCGGCGGTGCGCGGCGGCGAGGTCGAGCAGTGGGACGAGGTCAAGGCGGCTGCTTCCGAGGCAGTCCTCGAGGCCGGCGGCACGATCACCCACCACCACGCGGTCGGCCGCGACCATCGCCCCTGGTACGACCGGCAGCGCCCCGACCAGCTCGCTGCAGCGCTGCGCGCCGCCAAGGCGGAGCTCGACCCTTCTGGCATCCTCAATCCGGGAGTTCTGATCGACCCATGAAGAAAGCCAAGGACAAGGACTCGAACGATCCGTGGCGCCTCGACGAGGAGGTGCGCCGCCGGAGGCTGCTGGAAGACGCTCGGCGGCCGATGGCTGTGAACCTCGCTGAGACCATCGCGCTGAGCGAGTTCGTCTCGCGCTTCGCAGGCAGCGCCTGGCAGGCCAAGAACCCCGGCGAGAGTTGACCGACTCTCTTCGGCTAGGCGAACTGGTCGAGCGTCTGGTCTCGGCCGAGATTCGCTTCGTCGCCGTCGGTGGCTTGGCCGTCGGTGCATGGGGCCACGTGCGAGCGACCAAGGATCTCGATCTGGTCCCTGATCCCTCGAAGGAAAACCTCGAACGGCTTGTAACCCTGCTTCGCGATCTGGACGGCAAGGTCGAGGTCGGCGAAGGGCTATTGACCGGCGATGCCATTCCGACCTTCGTCAAGTCGGGAGACCGCACGCTCGTGCTCACGAGCCTCGGCCGCGTCGACGTGATCCAGGGACACCCGCAGATTCCCCGATACGAAGAGCTGGAGGCGGCGGCCGCGACGGTCGAGATAGAAGGCTTGCCGGTCCGGGTCTGCTCGCTCGATCACCTGCTCCAGATGAAGCGAGCAAGCGAGCGTCCCCGCGACCGCGACGACCTAGAAGCGCTGGAAGCCATTCGGGAGAGCCACAACCCAGAGCGCTGACCCGCCCCGGCGGTACCCTGTCGCGACCGCGTCACCGCGCCTCGCCCATGGGCACGATCACCTCTGAACACCCCACCGTCCCAGTAGACGCCGCTCGCGCTTCCGCCGAGGAGCCGGTCGTACCGCGCCGAACGCCACTGCGGGCGGCGATCAAGACCGGCCGGCCGCAGGAGTGGATCAAGAACCTCTTCGTCTTCGCCGGCCTGCTCTTCTCGGGCAAAGTCGACGACTTCCACGCGGTCGGCGAGGCAGTGCTCACCTTCACCGCCTTCTGCGCGATCTCCAGCGCCGGCTACTTCCTCAACGACCTGATCGACGTCGAGCTCGACCGCAAGCACCCCAAGAAGCGCTTCCGGCCGCTCGCTGCCCGCGAGCTCTCGGAGGGGACCGCGAAGGCGATCGCGCCGGGGCTGGCGATCGTCGCGATCGCGCTCGCCTTCGCCACGGTCAACTGGGAGGTCGGCGTGATGGTCGTCGTCTACGGCGTCGCCCAGATGGCCTACAGCCTCGGCCTCAAGCAGGTCGTGATCGTCGACGTGATGGTCCTCGCCGGCCTCTTCATCCTTCGCGTCGCCGCCGGCGCCAGCGCGGTCGACGCCCACGCCTCCGAATGGCTGCTGCTCTGCACCGGCATGATCGCCCTCTTCCTCGGCTTCACCAAGCGCCGCCAGGAGGCGGTCTCCGAGCTGCACGAGGGGACCAGCAGCCGCCCGGTGCTGGAGCACTACTCGTTGCCCTTCCTCGACCAGATGGTCGCGATGGTCACCACCGGCACCGTGATCAGCTACTCGATCTACGCAGTCGACTCGCCGCTGATCGGTAACGAGATGATGTGGACGATCCCGCCCGTCGTCTACGGGATCTTCCGCTACCTCTACCTGATCTACGACCGCAACGACGACCGCTCGATCGCCGCGATGGTCGCCCGCGACAAGGGCATGATCGGCGCCGGCGCCTCCTTCGTCGTCGTCGCCTTCCTGCTGCTCTACGCGTTCAACTAGTCGTCTACCGCTCGGCCCCGGGTGCGGGGTCGGCCAGCTCCATAGCGAAGAAGCGGTCGGCGGCGGTCGGTTCGACGTCCGGATACGCGTCGCCGAAAAAGCGGGTCTCCTCGACCACGTGCCTACCGGGCGCGCCGCGCACGATCTCCCGCGCCGGCACCTGGATCGAGAGGCTCGGCTCGGCGTTCCAGTCGATCTCCGTGCGAGGGCCGAAGAGGGTCAAGGTGACCCCGCGGGGGAGGGCCGCGCTGGGCGCCAGCACTCCTCGTGCACCGAGGCTCACAATCCTCAGCCCCTCGGCTTGACAGCGGTCCCACGAGTCTGAGACGAGCCGCTCCCAAGCGAACCCCTGGCCCCTGACCCGGTCCGGCGTCGAATAGTCGACGATCGCTCCCTCGTCGACCCGCAGCTCCCACACGTCGACCCGCAGCTCGCCCGCTTCCTCAACGTCGCGAAGGTCCTCGTAGCGAACCATCTCGGCGATCGCTGACGCCGGGTCGAGCGCGCAGTACTGGACGACCGTCTCGTTCTCCGGATGACTCCACCGGCCCGGGCGGCTGTTCGGCGACACCCAGAGCGGCGTGTCGTAGGTCGTGGCGCGATAGACCACCCCCTGGCAGCGCTTGAACAAGACCTCCCCCACCTCAGGTGCCGTATTGATTCCTGCTGCTGCGCGCCGCGCTCAGTAGGGAGCGCTCGGCAGCCGGGTCGTCCAAGAGGTCCATCGGCCGTTTTTCGTCGAGGTCGCGCCGGGGCCGGTGGAACCAGGCAAGGATGCCCTTCGGGGTCCAGGCATGGCGCAGAACCGCGACCAGCCGCGCGACGAGTTGCAGGCGGTGTTCGGGCTCGCCGGCTTGGCTGCTCCAGCGGTGAACGGTCCGCGGCGTCACCGCCAGCAGCTCGGCCAGGTCGCGCTGCCGCACTCCCGGCAGGCTGCGCTCCAGCTCTTGCAAGAGGCGGCGACGATCCGCGCTGGCCCCTCCGACGAACTCGTCCAGGGCGTCTCTGATCACATGCCGCACTCGCTCGATCCCAACCAAGGCCGCCTCGAACCGGTCGAGGTTCCCCGGCTCGGCGTTCATCGCCGCGCTGACGTCGACGAGCGCCGAGTAGAGCGTTGCCTTTTGCTCGATGCTTAAGTCGGCGGCCTCGAGCTGTGGCTTCAGCCCAGCCAGGCGTCGCTCGACCTCCGTCAGGCGCTTATGGGCAGAACCGTCTATCTCGGGATGGGCAGTGACCTCTTCGAGCGCTTCCTCGAAGGCAGCCTTGACCCCCTCGACCTCGATGTCGATCTCGACAAGCCGACGGTGCTGAGGGTCTCGGGCGGTGGACGCGGTCAACCTGTCTCCTTTCTGTCCTCTTGGTAGGACGATGTACGGACAGGGTACCCAATCGGGCGGCGAAAAAGCGCTTTCGTGCGGTTAAGCCATGCCCATCTCAGGCCCGGCCGGCTGTTCCACCAGGTAGAAGCGGGCGCGGCCGAGCTCGTCGCCGTTGACGTGGACGACGGCGGCGTGGGGGCCGGCGGTCGAGAAGGTGGCGGCGGTGCCGATCGACATCACGAGGCGCTGCTCGGCGCCGGCGGGCATGCCGGGCGGGCGGCCGGTCTCGAACTCGGCCTCGAAGCCTTCGTTCAGCTCGTTGCCGTCGGGGTCCTGAATGTTGAGGCGGAGGCTGTGGCGTTTGTTGGTCTCGTCCCAGCCGACGTCGATGCCCAGCGCGATGTGGAAGCCCCATTCCTGGGGCAGCTCCGGGAACCGCAGCACGTTCCAGCCGCCGCCGTTCGTGTAGAGCTTGCCGTTGACCGACTCGCTGTGGTCGGCGAGGAGCATGAAGCCGAGGTTCATTGCCGCACCGCCACGTCGGAGACGAGCTCGACCTTGCCGCCGCGGTGGAACTGCAGGTCGATCGTCTCGTTCTTGCGGTAGGTGCCAAACAGTCCCAGGTACATCGCCAGCCAGCGCCCGGCGCCGACTTTCTCCTTGACGATCTGGCGCCGGAAGACGATCTCGCCGGCGCGAACGTCGTAGTCGACGCCCTCGCGCTGTTCGACCCCGTTGACGAAGACCGTGTACGGCGCTTCGGCGCCGGGGGGAAGTGACACCCGGCGCCCCGCCGCGTAGCTGCCTTTCGGGATCTCGGCCTCGGTCACGGTCATCGACCGAGAGTCTCGCGCACCAGGTCGAATGGCGTGTCGTAGTCGGTCGGGTCGAGCTCCTGGCGTCCGATCCCGCCGCGGAATGGCACGAATGCCCCGTCACCGCGCACATCGACCCCCGCCACCGGCTTGCGCAGCAAACCCCTGCCGGATATCTGCAGCCGCGCCCTCACCTGATCCTCCGGCTTGAACTCGCGCAGCGCGGAGACGGTCTTCGCCGGCGGCGCAGCTGCCCTGATCTCGAGCGCGCGCCGCCGCATCTCCGCCACCGCCTCGTCCAAGTCCTCGAACGACGCATGCGAAACCTTGGAGCCGTTGCGAATCGTCAGCTTCCACTCAGCCACCGGCCCAGCTTACGAAGCTCCTCGAGTTGCGGGGCGGTCGGGACAGGGGGTTGGGCACCCCTGCGAACGGCTTGTACTTTTTTTGCGCGGCGATTCTCGGACGGCCGCCAGACGATGTTCAAAAAAAGTTGAGAGAGGAGGGGTGCCCAACCCCCTGTCCTTCGACCACTACGCCCCGCGCCGCGGCCGCTTGGGGCGCCGCGCCGGCGGCCCGGCGATTTTCTCCGGGCCCTGGCGCTCGCCGACCGGCAGGTAGTCGCGATCGCGCTCGCCGGTGTAGATCTGGCGCGGCCGGGCGATTTTCTGCTCGGTGTCGTCCTTCATCTCCATCCACTGCGCGATCCAGCCGGCGGTGCGCGGGATGGCGAAGATCACCGTGAACATCTCGGTCGGGATCTCCAGCGCCTCGTAGATGATCCCCGAGTAGAAGTCGACGTTCGGGTAGAGCTTGCGCGAGGTGAAGAAGTCGTCCTCCAGCGCCCGTTTCTCCAGCTCGCGGGCGATCTCGACCAGCGGGTTGTACTCGGTCGCTTCGAAGACCTGCTCCATGTGCTGCTGGATGATTCGCGCCCGCGGGTCGTAGTTCTTGTAGACGCGGTGCCCGAAGCCCATCAGTTTCTCTTCGCGGTTCTTGACCCGCGCGAGGAAGTCGGGGATGTTCTCGGTCGACTCGATCCGCCGCAGCATGCGCAGC
The DNA here is from genome assembly GCA_036276735.1 of Solirubrobacterales bacterium. Taxonomy (GTDB): domain Bacteria; phylum Actinomycetota; class Thermoleophilia; order Solirubrobacterales; family 70-9; genus VRUE01. The sequence goes on from DASUOH010000015.1 coordinate 96,177, forward strand.
ACCGCCTCGTTGGCGCCGCCGTGCAGCGGCCCGTAGAGCGCCGCGACTCCCGCCGCCACCGCGGAGTAGGGATCGACGTCGGAGGAGCCGACCCCGCGCACCGCGCTGGTCGAGCAGTTCTGTTCGTGGTCGGCGTGGAGGATGAAGAGCACGTCGAGCGCCCGCGCGAGCCGCGGGTCGGGCTCGTACTTGACCTCGGTCTTCTTGAACATCATCGAGAGGAAGTTCTCGGCGAAGTTGAGGTCGTTGTCGGCGTAGACGTAGGGCAGGCCGCGGTTGTGGCGGTAGGAGAAGGCGGCGAGGGTCGGCATCTTGGCGATCAGCCGCACTGCCGCCATGTAACGCTCCTCTTCGTCTTCGGTGTGCTTGGCGTCGGGGTAGAAGGTCGACAGCGCCCCCACCCCCGCCAGCAGCATCCCCATCGGGTGAGCGTCGTAGCGGAAGCCTTTGAAGAATTCCTTCAGGTCCTCGTGGACGAAGGTGTGGTGAGTGATGTCGAAGACCCAGCGGTCGAGCTGCGGCTGGGTCGGCAGCTCGCCGAAGATCAGCAGATAGGCGACCTCGAGGAAGGTCGAGCGCTCGCAGAGCTGCTCGATCGGGTAGCCGCGGTGCTGGAGGACGCCCGCTTCGCCGTCGATGTAGGTGATCGCCGAGCGGCAGGACGCGGTGTTGGTGAAGGCCGGGTCGTAGGCCATCATCCCGAATTCGTCCTCGTCGACTTTGATCTGGCGCAGGTCCATCGCCCGCACCGTGCCGTCGGCGATCGGCAGCTCGTAGGTGCGGCCGGTGCGGTTATCGGTGACGGTCAGCGAGTCCGAGCCGGTGGCGGCGCCCCCGTCGGCGGCTACTCCTGCGGTCTGCTGCTCGGTGGCCATCACCCCTCCTTCGAGCTCGTCCTTCTACGACTCAGAGCAGCCAGTATCGCAGTTACTACGCGCCGGCCGGCAGCGGCTCGAAGCGCGTCATCGCGATCAGATCGGCGAAGCGATCGTCGATCTCCTCGCGGGTAAGCCGTGTCACCCGCTCGGTCCCGAACTCCTCGACGTTGAAGGAGGCGAGCACGGTCCCGTAGCCCATCGCCCGCCGCAGCGCCGCGTCGTCGACCTCGCCACCGTGGCTGTCGAGGTAGCCCAGGAAGCCGCCGGCAAAGCTGTCGCCCGCCCCGGTCGGGTCGCGGACATCCTCGAGCGGGAAGCCGGGCAGGGCGAAGAAGCCGTCGCCGGTGAAGAGGGCTGCTCCGTACTCCCCCTGCTTGGCGACGACGGCGCTGGGCCCGCGCTCCATCACGGCGCGAGCAGCCCGGGCGAGGTTCGACTCCCCAGTCAGCTGGCGAATCTCCGCATCGTTGACGATCACGCAGTCAACCTCGGCGATCGCCGCCCAGAGCGAGTCGGTGGCGGTCTCGATCCAGAGGTTCATCGAGTCGAGCGCGCAGAAGCGGGCGCCGGGGCACTGGGCGCGGACCTGGCGCTGCAGGTCCGGCTGGATGTTGGCGAGGAAGAGGACGTCGGCGGCCTTCGTCTCCTCGGAGAGCTTCGGCTCGAAGTCGCCGAAGACGCCGAGCCGGGTGTCCTCGGTGTGGGCGACGTTGAGGTCGAAGTCGTAGCGGCCGCGCCAGAAGAACGACTGACCGCCCTCGACCCGCTCGATGTCGCCGGTGTGGACCCCGCGGCTCTCCAGCAGCTCGAACTCGGCCGTGCCGAAATCGTCGCCGACCGGGCCGACCGGGCGGACGTCGGTGAAGAAGCTGGCGGCGAGGGAGAAGTGGACGGCGGTGCCGCCGACCATGCGCTCGCGCTCGCCGAACGGCGTCTTTACGGAGTCGAAGGCAATTGAGCCGACTACGGTGAGGGACATTTGAGCGGAGGGTATAGCGGTCGGGCATGCCTTGTCGGGCTCCTCACACCCGCCTGGCGGCGGGTGTGAGGAGGAGCCGCTTCGCGGCAGGAATCACTCCGCGGTGTCGATTGGAGGAACCCGAGCAAGGCATGCCCGACCGCTTTCGCGGAGCCGGCGAGCAGGCCCGACCGCTATGTGCCAGCGCGCACGCCCCCGTTTCTCCAGGCCAATAAGGTTGCCCGCGTGAAAGCCGTGCAGATAGAGGAGTTCGGCGGGCCGGAGAAGCTTCAGTACCGCGACGTGGAGGACCCGCAGCCGGCCGACGGGATGGTCGTCGTGGACGTCGCGAGGGCGGGGGTCAATTTCGCCGACACGCACGCGACGCGAAACGACTACCTGGCCGAGCAGGAGCTTCCGCTGATTCCGGGCGCCGAGGTAAGCGGGCGGACGCCGGACGGACGGCGGGTTGCGGCGATCCTGCCCTCGGGCGCCTACGCGCAGAAGGTCGCGGTGCCGGAGGGCTTCCTGATCCCGGTTCCCGACGAGGTCGACGACGACCGCGCCGCCGGATTGCTCCTGCAGGGGCTGACCGCGATGGCGCTGGTGCGGCGCTGCGCGCGCCTCGAGCAGGGGGAGACGGTCGTCGTCGAGGCGGCGGCCGGCGGCACCGGCTCGCTCTCGGTGCAGCTCGCGAAGCGGGCCGGTGCGCGGGTGATCGGACTCGCCTCCAGCGAGGAGAAGCGGGCGCTGGTCGAGCGGCTCGGCGCCGACGCCACGGTCGACTCGCGCTCCGACGATCTCAAGGCGGCGATCCTCGCCGCCAACGACGGCAACAGAGTCGACGCCATCCTCCACATGAGCGGCGGCGACGCCTTCGACGCTGAGATGAGGACCCTGGCGCCGCTTGGCCGCATGGTCGTCTTCGGCATCGCCTCGCGCCAACAACGCGAGGTCTCGACCGCGGCGCTGCTGCGGGGCTCCAAGGCGGTGCTCGGCTTCTGGCTCGCGCATTTGCTGATGCGACCGCAGGAGGTGGCGCCGATGATCGGAGAGCTCTTCTCGCTGGTCGGGGGCGGCGAGCTCGAACTCGAGATCGGCGGCGTCTACCCTCTCTCCGAAGCGGCGCGCGCCCACGAAGACCTGATCGCCCGCCGCACCACCGGCAAGCTCCTCCTGGACCCCGCTGCATGACCGCCTTCCGCGAACTGGGCCTCGCGCCCGAGATCCAACAGGCGCTTGACGAGCTGGGTTACAAGGACCCGACGCCGATCCAGGAAAAAGCGATCCCGGAGCTGCTCGCCGGCCACGATGTGATCGGCCAGGCGCAGACCGGGACCGGCAAGACCGCCGCCTTCGGCCTGCCCTTGCTCCAGTACGTCGACCCGAGCGACGACGAGGTGCAGGCGGTTGTCCTCACCCCCACCCGCGAGCTCTGCATTCAGGTGACCCAGGCGCTACGCGCCTACGCCGAGCACCTCGACGTCGAGATCGTCGCGGTCTTCGGCGGCGCCCCGATCCGCTCGCAGCAGTCGCAGCTGCGGGCCGGCGCCCAGGTCGTCGTCGCCACCGTCGGCCGCATGATGGACCTGATGCAGCGCCGCTCGCTGGTCCTCACGGCGGCCCGCTACGTCGTCCTCGATGAGGCCGACGAGATGCTCGACCTGGGCTTCATCGAGGACGTCGAGAAGATTCTGCGGATGTGTCCGAGCGGCCGCCAGACGGCGCTCTTCTCGGCGACGATGCCGCCGCCGATCAAGAAGCTCGCCGAGAGCTACATGTACGACCCGACGACGATCAAAATCACGCCGAAGAAGCTGACCGTCGACGCGATCGAGCAGGCCTACGTCGAGGTCGGAGCCAAAGACAAGGCGGCGCGCCTGGTCAAGCTGGTGAAGGAGGAGGAACCCGAGCAGGCGATCGTCTTCTGCCGCACCAAGATCGGCGCCTCGCGTTTGGAGCGGACGCTCAAGGACAAGGGGCTCGACGTCAAGGCATTGCACGGCGACATGAGCCAGGGCTCCCGTGACGGCGTCATGATCGCCTTCAAGGACCACCGCCTGCGGCTGCTCGTCGCCACCGACATCGCGGCGCGCGGACTCGACGTCGAGCACGTCACCCACGTCATCAACTTCGACGTGCCGGCCTCCTCAGAGGTCTACGTGCATCGGATCGGCCGCACCGGCCGGGTTGGGCGCACCGGCCGGGCGATCACCTTCGTGACGCCGGCCGAGCGCGACGAGATCGGCCGCATCGAGCGCGACGTCAAGACCTCGATCGGCGAGTGGGAGAGCCCCGAGGAGCGGCTCGAGCACGCGCCGCGGCCACGCAGCCGCCGGCGCGAGCAGCGCGAGACGGCACCGGCCGGCGTCGAGGCGGCAGTCGAGGACGTTGCTGGAGCCGGTGACGGCAAGGGCACCAAGCTCTTCGTCAACCGCGGCGAGCGCAGCGGCATCACCGAGGAGCACCTGCGCTGGGCGCTGCGCGAGGGGGCAGTCCTTCCCGACGAGGCGGTCCACGACGTCCGCGTCCTACACCGCTTCTCCTTCGTCGAGGTCGACCCCGCCCAGGCCGAGCGCACCGTCGAGTTCCTCGACGGCACCAAGCTGAACGGCCGCGAGATCCGCCTCGAGATCGCGAAGAGCTAGATCAGCAGAGAGCCGACCGGCTCTTCAGGTAATCTTTTGTCTGTGTCCGTATTGGGCCAGCTAGTTCGGGAGATGAGGCTTGCCGCTGAGCTATCGCAGCGCGATCTCGCGACGCGGGCCGGTACCTCACAGCCGGCAATCGCTCGTTACGAGAAAGGCGTGGCGATGCCGGCGTGGGACACACTTCAACGGCTGGCATTTGCCACTGGGCACGCATTGAAGGTCAGCGTCGTCCCTCTCCCCAGGGCGGGAACCCCGGAGTTGGCGGAGTTGATGCTCGAATGGAGTCCGCTTGAGCGTCTTTGGGCGTTGAAACATTACGCGCGGACCGAGCTTCAAACGCCCTAAGTCAACTCGCGGATCCGAGCGAACAGCCGCTCGAAGTCGACTGGCTTGGTGACGAAGCCGTCGATCCCCAGGTCGCCGTCGCCTTCGGAGTCGGCGCCGTGCTTGTGGGCGCTGACGATCAGCGCCGGGGTGTCGACTCCGACGGCGCGCAGCTCGCGCAGCGCGTCGATGCCGGACTTGCGGGGCATCATCGCGTCGAGCAGGAGGAGATCGGGAGCCGCATCACCGCTGGCCATCAGGTCGACGGCCTCCTGGCCGTCGCACGCGGTCACCACCTCGTGCCCCTCCATCTCCAAGCGGGTGCGGAGCAGCAGCAGGATCGTCTCCGAGTCGTCGGCGACGAGGATGCGGGCCATCAGATCGCCTCGACTCGGTCGCCGACGATCGCGACCGGCAGCCGGAAGCGGAAGGTCGAGCCGGCGCCCACCGTCGACTCGGCCGCGATCGTGCCGCCGTGCAGCTCGACCAGCGACTTCGAGATGGCCAGGCCAAGCCCGGTGCCGCCGACCCGCTGCGTCATCCCGGCGTCGCCGCGGGTGAAGCGCTCGAAGATGTGGTCGAGCTGCTCGCTCGGTATTCCGGGTCCGTCGTCGCTCACCGCGATCTCCACCTCGGCATCGTGACGGCGGGCCTTGACCGAGATCGTCGCTCCGTCCGGGCAGTACTCATTCGCATTCGTAAGCAGATTCACCAGTACTTGGCGGACCCGGTCGCGGTCGGCGTTGACCAGCGGCAGCTCCGCATCGATCTCCTCGCGCAGCTCCTGCCCGCGCACCTCGGTCTGGCCCCGCAGCGAGCGGGTCGCCTCTTCGACCAGCGGCGCCACCTCGGTCGGGCTTGGAGCGATCGTCAGCCGGCCGGCGTCGCTGCGTGCCAGGTCGAGCAGATCGTTGAGGAGGCGGACGACGTGGCGGGTGTTGTCGAGGATGATCTCGACCGTCTCCGCCTGCTTGGGGCTGAGTTTTTCGCGCTCCAGCATCAGCAGCTCGGCGAAGCCCTGGACCGAGGTCAGCGGGCTGCGCAGCTCGTGCGAGGCGGTCAGCACGAACTCGTCTTTCATCCGTTCGAGCTGGTCGCGTTCGCCGGCGCGCCGCTGCAGCTCCTCGGCCATCTCGTTGAAGGCGGCGCCGAGCTGCGCGGTCTCAGACAGGCCGCCGACCGTCACGCGCGCCTCCAGGTCGCCGCCCGCGAGCCGTTCGGAGGCGTCGACCAGGTCCTCGAGCGGCCGCCGCATCGAGGAGATCAGGCCGCTGAAGAGGAGCGCCGCGCCGGTGAGGCCGGCGATCAGCCCGGCCCCGACGAGAAGCGCCGTGTCGCGGGTTTGGTCGTCGATCTCCTGGCGCAGCGCCGCGCGATGCCGCTGCTCCGCGACCACCCGCCTTCTGGCCATCGCCGGTTGCTGGCCGCGGGCGAGCCGCTCCCGCGCCTGGATCTCGATCCGGTAGGAGCGGGCCGTGGAGTCCTCGAAGTCCTGGCGCTGCTGGAGGAAGCGGGCGACGCCGATCATCGCCAGCCCGGTCAGTACCGCGAAGGCGATCGCGAAGCCGATCGTCAGCCGGTTGGCGAGGGAAGGGCTCAGCCTGAGTCGTCTTCGGGAATATGCTTGCCGCGCGATGAGCGACGAGGCTACCGGCACGACGGACGCCCCGCCCGGCATCGACCCCGGCCCCGTCGAAGGCTGGTTCGCCGAGCATGTGCCGGGTGTCGAGCTGCCGCTGGGCTTCGAGAAGATCTCCGGCGGTCATTCGAACTTGACCTACCGCGTCACCGACGCCGCCGGACGGCGCTGGGCGCTGCGCCGCCCGCCGCTCGGCAAGCGGCTCGGCTCCGCCCACGACATGGCACGCGAGCACAAGGTCGTCTCGGCGCTCGGGCCGACCGAGGTGCCGGTCGCCCCGGTCGTCGGGCTCTGTGAGGACGAGAGCGTCAACGGTGCGCCCTTCTACGTGATGGAGTTCGTCGAGGGGCCGATCCTGCGCGGCCTCGCCGAGGCCGAGACGTTCCCCGACGAAGCCGACCGCAGGGCGATCGGCGAGCGCGTCGCCGACACCCTGGTCGCGATCCACGCGATCGACCCAGACGCGGTTGGGCTCGGCGACCTCGGCCGCAAGGAGGACTATGTCGCCCGCCAGCTGCGTCGCTGGCACGGCCAGTGGGAGAAGTCGAAGACGCGCGAGCTGCCGGCGATCGACGCCGTCCACGAGCGGCTCATGGCGCGCATCCCCGCGCAGGGGCCGGCGACGATCGTCCACGGCGACTACCGGCTCGACAACATGATCCTCACTCCGAACGGCGAGGTGGCCGCCGTGGTCGACTGGGAGCTCTGCACGCTGGGAGACCCGCTCGCCGACATCGGCCTGCTGATGGTCTACTGGCCCGAAGCGGGCGAGGACGGCGTTGCGCTCGGCCAGCCGGCGACGATGGCGCCCGGCTTCCCGAGCCGTGAGCAGGTGACGGCGCGCTACGCCGAGCGCTCCGGCCGCGACCTCTCCGAGCTCGACTTCTTCGTCGCCCTCGGCTACTGGAAGCTGGCGATCATCCTCGAGGGCGTCTACGCGCGCTACGCGGCCGGACAGTACGGCAAGGTCGACGAGGGGATACAGCACTTCGCGCGACTGGTCGAGCGGCTCGCCGAAGCGGGGGAGGACGCCGAGGCCCGGGGAACGCGCCGCTAGCGGCTTCGGCGGCTTTGCTTGACACCGTCTGACCGGAACTGAAAGGGTCCGCCCCACAAGGGAGGGCGCGCTCGCGGTCTCCTGTCTCACCTCAGTTCCTACCAAGGAGATTCTGTGAAGCAGATACGCAAGCGGCTCACGTACGCGAACGTGATGTCGTCAATAGCTGTGTTCGTCGTGCTGGGGGGTGGCGCGATCGCCGCCACTCAGCTGCCGAAAAACAGCGTTGGCACCAAACAGCTGAAGAAAAACGCTGTAACTAAAGCGAAAATCAAGAAAGACGCCGTCAATTCCTCGAAAGTCGCGGCTGGCAGCCTCGAAGCATCCGACTTCAAAGCAGGCCAGCTTCCCGCCGGGCCGAAAGGCGATACCGGGCCGAAAGGCGATACCGGGCCGATCGGGCCGCAAGGCGTACCGGGGCTATCTGGGCTCGAGCGTGTGACGGCTGTTAGCGCGACCAACTCGACCTCGCCGAAGACGGCATCGGTGTCCTGCCCGGCTGGGAAAAAAGTCGTCGGCACCGGCTTCGAAAACACCGGCGCGCTTGAACCCGGCGAACTGAAGAAGATCGTCGCCGATGAAGTCTTTGTGAGCTCGGGACTGACCTCGGTGAGTGTCGTGACGTACGAGATCGACGCGACGGCCGAAACCTGGAGCACGCGGGTCTATGCGATCTGCGCGAACGTCAGTCCGTAGCGACTGAGGATCAACGACGAAGGAACGCGACCCTCGGCCTTCGGGCCGGGGGTCGTTTCGGCGAGTGAGGGCGCCCGACTCGTTGCACGAGCTCGCCCGATATGTGCATGCGTACTCAGATCGGCCGCGGCGCGTGCCGCGGCTCCAGCGTCCCTTCCGCCTCGGCTTCGGCCCGCTTCGCCCAGCGGTTGAGCTCGCGGCGGGCGAGGACCATCTTGTGGACCTCGTCGGGGCCGTCGGCGAGGCGCAGCATGCGGCTGAAACGCCAGAGGGCGGCGAGCGGCGTGTCGTCGGTCATCCCCAGCGAGCCGTGGATCTGGATCGCCCGGTCGAGCACCTCCATCACCATGTTGGCGGCGACGATCTTGATTGCCGAGATCGACTGGCGGGCGGCGCGCTTGCCCTCGGTATCCATCTTCCACGCCGCGTACATCGTCAGCAGCCGGGCCTGGTCGATTTCCATCCGCGAGGTGGCGATCGCCTCCTGGACGAACTGCTTGTCGCCGAGCGGCCCACCGAAGGCTTCGCGCTCGTTGGCGCGGCGGCACATCATCTCGTGGGCGCGCTCGGCGGTGCCGATCGCGCGCATGCAGTGGTGGATGCGGCCGGGACCGAGGCGGTCCTGGGCGACGGCAAACCCCATCGCCTCCTGGCCGAGCAGGTTGGAGAGCGGCACGCGGCACTCTTCGAAGCGGATCTCGCAATGGCCGGGGCCGCCGTCGTGGCCCATCACCGGGATCGGCCGCACCAGGTTGAAGCCGGGGGTGTCGGCCGGCAGGCAGATCATCGAAGCGCGCGCGTAGGGGTGCCCCTCGGGCTGGGTGACGACCATCGCGATGCAGAGGTCGGCCCCGACCGCACCCGAGGTGAACCACTTGTGCCCCTCGACAACCCACTCGTCGCCGTCCCGGGTCGCCTTCGCTCGGATCAGGGTTGGGTCGGAGCCCGAGACCTCCGGCTCGGTCATCGCGAAGCAGGAGCGGATCCGGCCCTCCAGCAGTGGCTCGAGCCAGCGTTGCTTCTGCTCCTCGGTGCCGTGCTCGGCGAGGATCTCCATGTTGCCGGTGTCGGGCGCGGCGCAGTTGAAAGCCATCGGCGCCGCCGCTGGGCTGCGGCCCATCTCCTCGCAGAGCAACCCGTACTCCCAGTTGCTCAGGCCCGGCCCGTAGCGCTCGTCGGGCATGAAGAGGTTCCAGAGCCCCTCCGCCTTGGCGCGCTCGCGGATCTCAACCAGGATCGCCGGGTAGGGGACGCCCGGCTTCACCTCGTCGTCGAGGGCCCGGAATGCCTCGAGCTCGACCGGCAACACGTTCTCGTCGACGAAATCACGCACCCGGTCGCGCAGCTCGATAACCCGGTCAGACAGCGTGAAGTCCATTGGCG
>DASUOH010000016.1:0-40406 GCA_036276735.1 Solirubrobacterales bacterium
CTCGGCAGGTAGGGGACGAGCATCAGAGTGGTCACCCGCAGTCCCTCGACCAGGTTGTAGAGAACCTCGTCGAGGCGCTCGGGGTCGGCCTCGTCCTTGGCCAGCTCCCACGGCTTCGTCTCCTCGACGAAGCGGTTGAGGCGGCGCACCAGTCTCCAGGCCCCCTCCAGCGCCTGGGTCAGCTCAGCCCGGTCGAGCAGCTCGCTGAAGCGACCGACGGCGCCCTCGAAGTCCTCCTCCAGCACCGCGTCGACCTGCGCCACCGGCACGGTGCCGTCGCGGTAGCGGTCGACCATCGCCAGCACCCGGCTGGCGAGGTTGCCGTAGTCGTTGGCGAGCTCGGTCTCGTAGCGCGACTCGAAGCCCGCCGGCGAGATCGAGCCGTCCTGGCCGAAGCTGACCTCGCGGAAGCAGTAGAAGCGCAGCGCGTCGGCGCCGAAGCGGTCGATCACGACGAAGGGGTCGAGCACGTTGCCGAGGCTCTTCGACATCTTCTTCTCGCCCATCAGCAGGTAGCCGTGGATCGCCATCCGCCTGGGCGGCTCGAGGTCCGCCGCCCAGAGCAGCGCCGGCCAGATCACCGCGTGGAACTTGAGGATGTCCTTGGCCATCACGTGCAGGTCGGCGGGCCAGAAGCGCTCGGTCAGATCCTCCCCGTCGCGGGCGAAGGTCAGCGCAGTGACGTAGTTGAGCAGCGCGTCGAACCACACGTACATACGCTGCTCGGTGTCCCAGGGGAGGCGCATCCCCCACTTCAGCTTCGGACGCGACAGCGAGACGTCGTCGAGGCCGCCCTTGATGAACGAGACGGCCTCGTTGCGGCGGAAGTCGGGCACGACGAAGTCGGGCCGCTCCTCGTAGAGCGCTTCCAGCCGCTCCTGAAAGGCCGAGAGGCGAAAGAACCAGTTCTCCTCCCGTTCGCGCTCCAGCGGGATCTCGTGGATCGGGCAGGTCTGCCCCGGCCCCAGCTCGCGCTCTTTTTTGAAGTCGGCGCAGCGCGGGCAGTACCAGCCCTCGTAGACGCCTTTCGTCACCCAGCCGTTGTCGTAGACCCGCTGCATGATCTCCGCGACCTTCGCGGCGTGGCGCGGATCCGAAGTGCGGATGAAGAAGTCGTTGGTCGCGTCGATGATCGGCATCAGCGCTTCGAACTTGGCCGTGTTGCGGTCGGCCAGCTCCTGGGGTGAGATCCCCTCGCGCTCGGCGGCGGTCTCGATCGGCTCGCCGTGCTCGTCGGTGCCGGTCAGGAAGAAGACCTCCTCGCCACGCTGGCGCATGTGCCGCGCCAGCACGTCGGCCGCCATCGTCGAGTAGGCGTGGCCGAGGTGCGGCTCGGCGTTCACGTAGTAGATCGGAGTCGTGATGAAGAAGTGGCCGTCTGCACCCATTCCGCTCGGCACGCTAGCTGAACCGGAGCCCTAGCTCAGTTGGAGTCGGGACACCGCTCGCATCCGGGCAAAACGCCAAGATCGCAAAGTGTCGGTTGCCGAGTTCATCGCCTCGATCGCTTGGTCGTTGACGGTCCTCATAGTTGCCTTGTTGCTTAAGGCGCCGGTGACCGAGGCGCTGCGGAGCGCCAGTGGGGCTCGAACTGCGGGGCCTCTCAAGTTCGAGTGGAAATCTGGATCGCACTTGGAGCGTCCGACGGCTTGCGGAGGTCGCGCATGGGCAAGGCCTGATTAGGGCAGAGACCAAAGATGCGATCGAAGGGTTGAGCGTTATGCGCAATCTGGCGGTGCACGGCGGTCAAAAAGACATTTCACCCCAGCGCGCGCGAGTTCGTTGCCCTCGCCCAGGGTGTCTTGTTCGCCATCAGCTCTAATGCGAGGGCAGCGGAGGCCTAATTGCCAGCTTTTACCCGAGCAACCGCCGTGAGGTCGTCGCCGGTTAAGTCTGCATCGCGAAGAATGGCGGCGAGGGTGCCGCGCCGGATTTCCTTGTGGAGCGGCACCACCAAGGCGTGTCTATGCCCCGCCTTCTTCAAGCGGACATGGCTGCCGCGCTGGCGGACAACCTCCCAGCCATCTTTGCGCAACGCTTTGATCAGGCGCTGGCCCGAGACGACCGGCTGGCGTGGGTTCACGCGGGGAGCGGAATGCTGCGGCGGATCACGCCGCTGTCAAGCGGCTCGCCGTCTTCGCGCAGGCCCTCGACATAGAGGGCGACAGCCTCGTTAGCGTTGGCCATGGCGTCGTCGAAGTCATCGCCCTGGGTGTGAAGGCCCGGCAAGTCTGGGGCGTAGACGTGAAAGCCGCCTTCGTCCTGGGGCTCGAAAACCAGCTCGATTTCTTTCTGACTATCAGCCATCCGCTCCTCCCTAGATTACGCGAGCTGCCCGCAGCGCCCCTGAATTAATCTCGTCATCGGGGTCGTTACGTAGAAGGCCATCGACGCCAGGCTATCTGCGCGGCTCGCGCCCGGTCAGGGCCCGGTACAGGTCGTTCGCGCGGGTCCCCGTGAGCGCGGCGACCACGCTGGCGGCGGCGCGGGGCCGGGCGCCCGACTGGACCAGGTGGCGCAGGGCGTCGACCGCGAAGCTGACGTCGTCCTCGTGCTCGTCGGAGGCGGCGGGCGCGATGACGAGGACGATCTCGCCCTTGACGTCGGCGCGGAAGCGCCGCGCCAGCTCGGCCAGCGAGCCCCGCGCTACCTCCTCGTGCATCTTCGACATCTCGCGGCAGACCGCCGCCGGGCGGTCCGGCGCGATCGCCGCCAGGGCGGCGAGCGAGTCGCCGACCCGGCGCGGCGACTCGAAGGCGACCACGGTCTCGGCCGAGCGCAGCACCCGCTCCATCTCCCCCGCTCGCTTCGGCAGGAAGCCCTCGAAGCGCCAGCGGTCGGTTGGCAGGCCGGAGGCGACCAGGGCGACCGGCACCACCGAGGGGCCGGGCAGCACGACGACGTCGAGGTTGCGGTCGATGCAGCGTCGCACCAGCCGGTAGCCGGGGTCGGAGATCGCCGGCATGCCGGCGTCGGAGACGAGGACGACAATGCTTCCGCGCTCGATCCGCTGCGCCAGCTCCGTCGCCCGCATCGTTTCGTTGCCCTCGTGGTTGGAGACGAGCCGCGGCGCCGGGCGGATGCCGAGCTTGTCCAGCAGCGAGCCGGTGCGGCGGGTGTCCTCGCAGGCGATGTAGTCGGCGCTGACCAGCGCGTCGCGAGCGCGCAGCGTGATGTCGTCGAGGTTGCCGATCGGGGTCGGGCAGACGATCAGCGATCCGGGCATCAGCCGGCCCTCGCCAGCTCGACCCGGGCCATCGCCGCGGCGCCGATCATCCCGGCGTCCCCGCCGAGCTCGGCCGCGACGACGGGCGTGCGGTTCATCGGCGGCAGCGCCCTTGCCTGCAACTCGGCGCGGGCCGGCTCGAGCAGCAGGTCACCGGCGGCCATAACGCCGCCGCCGATCACGATCGTCTCGGGCTCGAAGATGTTGGCGAAGCCGGCCAAAGCGACCCCGAGCCGGCGGCCGACCAGGTCGAAGACTCCGATCGCCGTTCGGTCGCCGGCCTGCGCCGCCTCGGTCACCGCACGACCGTCAACCTCGCGACCTTCGGCGCTCATCCGTCCCAGGGCCGAGTCGGGCTCGCGCCCGGCCGCCTCGCGGCCCTCGCGACCGAGCGCCGTGCCCGAGGCGAGCGCCTCGACGCAGCCGTGGTTGGGGCAGCTGCCCTGACAGCGCGGCCCGTCCATGTCGATCACCACGTGGCCGAGCTCCGCCCCGGCGCCCCTCGCGCCCCGGTAAATCTCGCCGCCGAGGATGAGGCCTCCGCCGATGCCGGTGCCGATCGTCAGCATCACCATGTCGCGGGCGCCGTGCCCGGCGCCATTGAGGTGCTCGGCGAGGGCAGCCACGTTGGCGTCGTTGTCGACGAAGACCGGCAGCCCGGTGCGCTCTGCGAGCAGGTCGCGGATCGGCAGGCTCGCGATCGGCAGGTTGACGGCGGAGATCGCCAGGCCCTTCTCGTGGTCGATCGTCGCCGGGATTCCCAAGCCGATCGCCTCGACCCCGGGCCGCTGAGCACGCGCCTCCTCGATCTCCCGCACCATCAGCTCGACCAGCTCGGCCTCTTCGTGACCGGTCGAGCGCTCGCGGCTCTCCCAGAGGACGCTGGAGTCGGAATCGAGCACTCCGAGCAGCATCTTGGTGCCGCCCAGGTCAATGCCAATCGTCTCGGCTTCCTTCATGGCGTGTCGCAGGCGACCGCGGGCATCGGCATAGTTCCTAACCCTTTCATGCCCGAGCACGACGAGCAGCAGCCCTCCGGCCCGCCCGACTACAAGGTCTACCGGTCCCGGAAAGGGCTCTTCAGCGGGCTGCGGAAGCCCGACCTCTCAGGCCTGCGCGAGCGCGACGCGGGTCGCTCGAGACTGCCCAAAATCGGCCGGGGCCGCCGCGAGGAGCGCGGAACGCGCCGCGAACGCCCGGCGCTCCGTCGGGCGCTGAAGTGGCTCGGTCTGGCGGCGCTGGGCTGGATCCTGCTCAGCTTCCTCGCCTTCGCGGTCTCCGCGCAGCTGCAGGCCTTCAAGCTCTCCGGCGACGCGAAGGCGGCGCTGCACGGCAACCCGCTGCTGCTCGTCAATCCGCAGACCATCCTCGTGCTAGGCACCGACGCGAGACCGCCCGACACCAAAGAGCCCGGCGCGGCGCCCTCGGAGGAGTGCTTCGAGCAGCAGTCGCATGGGGACGCGCCGCACGGCGAGTGCGAAGTCGGCCAGTTCCGAGCCGACACGCTGATGCTGATCCGCGCTGGCGGTGGTGCCTTCCGCAAACTCTCGATCCCGCGCGACGTCTACGCCGAGATCCCGGGACAGAGCCCGCAGGAGATCAACGGCGCGTTCGCCTTCGGCGGTGCCGCGGCGCAGATCGAAGCGGTGGAGGACTTTCTCGGGATCGAGATCGACCACGTCGCGATCGTCGACTTCACCGGCTTCGAAGACCTGATCGACGCGGTCGGCGGCGTCGTCGTCGACGTGCCGCAGAAGATCTGCGCCGACATCTCCGGCGGCGCCGGCGGCGGCCAGGGCGGATCGACCGTGCGGCTAGGGAAGGGCGAGAACACCCTGAACGGCGAGAAGGCGCTGACCTACGCGCGCATCCGCAAGACCAGTCCGTGCCCGGGTCCGGGGCCGAGTGCCTACTCGCTCGGCTACGACGACTTCGACCGCGCCAGGGCGCAGCAGCAGGTGATCAGCGGCATCAAGGGGCGCCTTACCGACCCCCTCCGCCTCCCCTACAACTTCGTCAAGGGTCCGATCATCGGCTGGAACGCGCCGAAGGCGTTTGTCAGCGACATGGGCTTCCTGACGATGCCGCAGCTGATCCTCGCCGCGGCGATCGGCGGCGACGCCGAAGCCGACGTGCTCTGTCAGGGGGACAACGCCGGCTGCGGCGAAGGGCCGTCCGGCTCGATCGAAGTGCCTGAGTCGGAGCGGCGTCGGGCGGTAAAGAAACTGCTGGGCTGACTCAGTCGGCGCTTGACGCGGCGCCGGCGGGCTTCGAGTCACCCGACTTCGACTCACTTGGCTTCGAGTCGGAGCTCTTCGACTCGCCCGAGCCCTTCGAGCCCTCCTCCGACGCGCCGTTACCGCTCCGCTTCGTCTTGTAGTCGGTGTTGTGGAAGCCCGAGCCCTTGAAGTGGATCGCCACAGGATGGAGGACGCGGCGGGCCGGGGCCCCGCACTCCTGGCACTCGTCGAGCGACTCGTCGCTCATCTTCTGGATCACGTCGAAGACGTGGCCGTTGTCGCACTTGTACTCGTAGATCGGCATGGCGGTGCCGGATTATCGCAGCCGATACGGTTCGCGCCATGGCAGGCACCGGCCAGGACGTCCAGCCCGAGCTGGCGACGATGGAGGAGATCGTCGCACTCTGCAAGCGGCGCGGCTTCGTCTTCCCCTCCTCGGAGATCTACGGCGGCCTTGGCTCGACCTACGACTACGGGCACTACGGGGTACTGCTCAAGAACAACGTCAAAGCCGAGTGGTGGCGGGCGATGCTCCAAGACCGCGACGACATCGTCGCTCTCGACTCGGCGATCCTCCAGCACCCGCGGGTGTGGGAGGCATCCGGGCACCTGGAGGGCTTCACCGACCCGCTCGTCCAGTGCCTCGGCAAGTGCAAGCGGCGCTGGCGAGAGGACCACCTGCGCGAGGCGGTCGAGGCCGACGGGGGCGACCCGAGCGCGGAGCTGCGTTGCCCGGAATGCGACGGCGAGCTGAGCGAGCCGCGTCAGTTCAACCTGATGTTCGAGACCCACATCGGCCCGGTCGCCGGCGAGGGCTCCGAGGTCTACCTCCGGCCCGAGACGGCGCAGGGCATCTTCGTCAACTTCAAGAACGTGCTCGGCTTCGCCCGCAAGAAGCCGCCGTTCGGGATTGCCCAGATCGGCAAGTCGTTCCGCAACGAGATCACCCCCGGCAACTTCATCTTCCGCACGCGCGAGTTCGAGCAGATGGAGATGGAGTTCTTCGTGCCGCCGGCGGAAGCCGACAAGTGGCACCTGACCTGGATGGAAGAGCGCGAGCGCTGGTACACCGAGCTCGGCATCCGACCCGAATACCTGCGGGTGCGACCCCACGGCGCCGACGAGCTCTCCCACTACTCCTCGGCGACCAGCGACGTCGAGTACCTCTTTCCGATCGGCTGGTCGGAGCTGGAGGGAATTGCCAACAGGGGCGACTTTGACCTCACCCAGCACGCCAAGTTCAGCGGCGAGAAGCTCGAGTACTTCGACCAGGGGACGAAGGAGCGCTATGTCCCCCACGTGATCGAGCCCGCCGCCGGGGCCGACCGCGCGGCGCTCGCCTTCCTCGTCGACGCCTACGACGTCGAGGAGGTCGAGGGCCGCAAGCGGACGGTGCTGCGCCTGCATCCCCGTCTCGCCCCGGTCAAGGTCGCGGTGCTGCCGCTGGTCTCCAAGGAGGGCATGCCCGAGAAGGCGCGCGAGGTATTCGAGACCCTACGCCGCCGCGTCCCAGCCGAGTTCGACGAGGGCGGCTCGATCGGCAAGCGCTACCGCCGCCAGGACGAGATCGGCACCCCGTGGGGAGTGACGATCGACGGCCAGACGCTCGAGGACGACACCGTCACCCTGCGCGACCGCGACTCGCTGGAGCAGACCCGCGTCCCGATCGCCGGCCTCGCCGACGACCTCGCCGCCCGGCTGGCCGAGCCCTGGCGCAGTCCCAAGCTGAAGTCCAACCGCGGCCGGAGCTAAGGCCCCAGCCGCGCGCTAAGTTCCGCAAGCTCCGCCTGTGGAGGACGGGAGGCAGCGGCTACGACGGATTAGGAAGCATCGCAACCACTCGCTGGTCTCTCGTACCGCTTGCAGAGGAAATCTTAGTCACTTCCGCAATGCAGAGGGCAGCTACCCTCCTCATCTACGGCGAAACCAAGCTACAAAGCGAGCCCAAGCGCCCGAACGATGCATGCTCTGTAGCTCAACCTGTTGTTGCAACGCGGCAATTTTTCGCCGGGATCGATCTCGCTGCCTTTTGGCGGCGCTCGCCTGCCTTAGAGCGGCGTCACGTTCCGACTCGATCATCTCGAATCGAGCTTCCTGCTCGGAATCGAACTCAAGCTTCTTCAGCGTCCGCTCCACGACTTCTGCCAGTCGATCCGCCCAAGGTTCCCGCTCATCAGGATTCTCCGGCTTTTCTCCCAGCACCTCTTTCACCTCACGCTCTTCCTGCAGTGCTACCAGCACCCGTCTGGCTTGTCGTCGAGATCCTTTGAGAAGAGCCTCGACATCGAACTGACTTTCCTCAAGCGTCGAAAGGAAGTTGATGTCTGCGAAAACAGGATCCTCTGCCAACAATCCCAACTGAGATTGGACCAGGTGAAGGGCGTACTCACCGAGGTCGTGATCATCCGGGCTCAGAAACGGGGAAAGATCAGCCGTCCACGCCCAGAGCCGCTTTGAGGACGGTACTCGATAAACCTTTTGTTTAATAAGCATGCGATCTGCATCTCGTAAGCTTCGATCCAGAGTGATAAGCCACACTTGATTTCCCATCTCGTCAGCAGGACGGCGCTTCCGCTGTAGCTGAACCACGAGGAAGTTGTCCGTATCGACATCGATGATCTTTGGATGCGTATAGCGTGCCTTAGATCCCGCAATAGCTTCGCGCACTCGCTCACGTCGATCATCGTGATGTGCCGCCGCCGCGTCATCCTGAATCGTTTGAATCTGTTGGTCGTCTAGAAACTCCGTGGGTGGACTGTAAGTGGCCAGGAACGCAGTCCAAGTTAGTCCAGCCACACGCGTACGTTGTTCGGCATACGTGCGCAGGGCGTCGTCATCCGCGATGTGCAGCAGATCGCCATGGGCCTTCAAGCGCCGATAGTTCTGGTCACTCTCCTTAAGCTGCCTTTCAAGCTCCTCGATCGTGTACGGCGAAACGACAAGCTTGCAACCGACCTGGCGGGCTGCCTCGACCGCCGTTGTAGCTACCTCATGTTGCGGATGGGCCGAGAAAAGCAGGGCCATCACTACATTGGTGTCGAGGTAGCACACGCGCTCCTTGGCAAGCTCCCTTTTTACCTTCCTTATCACAGGGTCTTGCTCCAGCAATGCAAACGCCACAGTCTTCTGGTACACCGCCGCAAGATATTTTTGGCCTTCTATGCTCAAGCTCAGTAAGCCGTTGCGGATGCCCTCCGATATCTGAGCTCGACGTAGCTTCTCCCGTGCCGGGGTGACTGCACGCGCGATCGAGTCCAAGCTCTTCGTGCTGAGATGCTCAACAGTGTCCTCATCGAAGCCGTTGCCTTCCGGCCCAAAGGATCGCGCCAACGCGACACTCTTTTCTTGAAACAGACGCTGGATAAAGCCCTCAAGCGCATCGCGAAGCTCATCCTGCTCTATAGGCATTAAAACTTCACCAGTCTCAGAATGAATCGACGACGTAATCTCCCGGTGAAATGCCTCTCGCTGAGTACTGATGCGACCGGAAGCGGCCGCAAGTTGTGCCTTCCGGTCCTGAGAGATATCTACTAGGTCATTCGACAGGACGAATAACCCGACTTCTCGTCCAGCCGCAATAGCGGCCTCTAGCTGCTGAGCGCTAATACCATTGTCGGACAAAAACTGCTCATTACATAGCTTGAGGATCTCCTTACGATTCGCGGCACGTCCTAGTTCGAAAATCGCGAGCGAGGCAAGAAATATGTGTAGTGGCTGTCGGAGGCCACGCACTCTTGGATCAAGATCAAATAAGGCGTAGGCCAGCAGATCGGACTGTGCAGGAGTGGCCGGCATCCCTATTGATCTTCAGTCAGCCGCTTAAACCGTCGATAGAGCGCCGCGAATTGGTCCTCATATCTATCGCGCAAAGACGCCGCTTCCGCTTCAAACACTTTCTCCCCGGCTCGTTCCACTTGAATAGAGATTTGGTCCTGTGCGACCTGTCTCACCCATTTAACCGCGAGGATGCTCCCACCTAACCCTGCGAGTGCGATCACAGCGACCAGGGCGGCGTTTACCATCTCGATTCGACTAACTGCCGCCTCAAAGGCGTCTCCCTGCCTATCCGCAGCCTCGCTTTGAGCTTCAAGCTTGGCTTCGACTTTTGCAAGCTTGATCTGCATAGTCGAGGATCCCGTCCCGTCTTGCTCCGCTGAAGCATGAGCTCCAAAGGCGGCAGTTAGAAGAAAGATGACCGTTAAGCCCGTCGCGAGTCGCACAGGGAACAGAGGTTAGGGCCCTGGTCGGATACTTAGGTACTCACTGGATCTCCTTGGTGGAGCGGCCTGACCACAAGAGTGAGCGTGGATAACCTCATGGACATGAAGGAGAGCCTGCTGCGCGACCGCGACTTTCGCCTGGTCGCCGCGGCTGTTGGGCTCTCGGCGCTCGGCGACTGGGTCGCGATCGTCGCTCTCGGCCTGCACGTCAAGGAGCTGACCGACTCCGGTTTCGCGGTTGCCGCTCTGTGGGTCTGTCTCTTCGGACCCTCGGTCGCGGTGGCGGGACATGTCGGCCTGCTGGTCGACCGGGTCGAGGCGACGCGACTGCTGGCGGCGGTGTCTCTGGCGGGCGTTGGCGCGGCGGTGGCCGTCGCCTTCAGCGACGCGGTGGCGCCAGTGCTGGCACTGACCGTTCTGCTCGGGCTCGTCTTCGCGACGACCCAGCCGGTTGAGTTCTCCCTCGTGCCGCCGCTCGCCGGCGAGGCGCGGATCCAGGAGGCGAACGGGCATATGGAGACGGCTCGCTACCTCGGCTTCGGCGTCGGTCCCCTGCTCGGCGGGCTGCTCTTCGCCGCAGGCGGCCTCGAGCTCGCGATGCTGGTCGACGCCGCCACCTTCGCCTTCGTCGCTGTCGCCGCCCTTGGGCTGCGGGTCAGGCGGCACGCGATCGATCCCGATGGCAACGCGCATCCTCCCCGCGCCCGCGACGGCATCGCCTTCCTCTTCGGAGACCGCCTGCTGGCGCTGGTCATGTCCGTCGCCTTCGCGTCGCTGCTCTTCATGTCCGCGGTCTGGGTGGCCGAGCTTTTCTTCGTCGAGGACGTGCTCGGGCGCGGCGACGTCTCTTACGGTGCGATGCTCTCGATCTGGACGGCGGGGATGGCCCTCGGCGCGATGGTCTTCTCGCGCCGGATCGCGATCGGCGCCGTCGCGGCGGCGGGCCTGGTCGCGGCGACCGTTCAGGGCGCCGCGCTGGCCCTGCCCGCCCTTTGGCTCAGCTTCGCCTTCTTCCTCGCCTGCTCGTTCATGGGCGGGCTCGGACACGGCCTCAAGAACGTGATGTTCCGAAGCCTCATTCACGTGCGCGTTCCCAACCACCTGCACGGCCGCGCCTTCGCCGCCTACAACGGCATCCGCAACACCGCCGAGCTGGGCGCCTTCGCGGCCGGCGGCCTGCTCGTCGCCGTGATCGGCGCCCGCGGCACGCTCGCCTACGCGGGAGGCCTCTCGGCGCTGGCCGGCCTGATCGGTGTCCTGGCCCTGCTGCGGATGCGGCGCGGGCTCACGCCTGAGCCAGGAACCTCGTGACGTCCGCCGCTTCCGCCGCGAGCGCCTCGCCGACCTCCCCAGGAATCTCCTCGAACGGCTCCAGGACGACCTCGCCCTTGATCCACCGCCAACGGGCGACCGCGCGCCCGTCGACCAGGGCGAAGGGATGGAAGATGCCGTTGCGGGTGACGAGGACCGTGTGCGGGCCGATGATCGCCTCGCGGGACGTCCAGCCGAGCAGCACGGGGTCGAAGGCGCCGAGCAGCCGCGGCGGTGGGATCTCCACCCCTCGCGGCCGGCGCTTGCGGAGGCGGACGAGGCCGCCGTCCAGCTCCTGCAACTCCGCCGCGATCGCCTCCAAGCCGGCACGCGCGTCGCGCAGCGGCAAGCCGGCCCACCGCGCCAGGTCGCGATCGCTGGCCGGAGCGTGGCCGACCAGGTAGCGGCGCGCGAGCTCCGCCAGCGCCGCCTCTCGCTCCACCATCGGCGGCTCGCCCAGCCAGTCACGGACGAGGGCGTAGGCGTGCTGCCTGCCGACCATCGGGCCGCGCACCGCGACGCCCCGGACCGCTGCGAGGAAGAGAAGGTGGATCAGCGCCTGCCCGCCCGTGGCGACACCGGCTGACTGCAGGCGGTCCTTGAGGTCGAGCCGGGTCAGCGGGCCCTCGTCGGCCAGTGCCCGCTCGATCGTCGCCACCGCGCGCTCCCCCTCCTCGGGCGCGACCCCCTCCTGCCGCAAGCGCCGCGCGCATGAGGTCAGGAGCGGGGGCGTGGTCAGCGCCTGCAGCCATGGGTAGTCCTCGCTGCGTACGAGGTGCAGCGTGCCGCGGTTGAGCCAGGTGACGACCAGACTCCGCTCCTCGCTGAGGGCGCGGTCGACGTCGGCGGCCGCCAGGTCTTTCGTGCGGGCACGGATCGCGAGGCGGAAACCGCGGGGGTCTTGGCCTTGCACCGCGAGCAGCCGCTCGGCGACAGCAACGGGGCCATCCAGGGGCTCGCCGGCCAGCCCCTGCGCGGCGAACCGCTCCTGAACCAGCGCCGCCGCGCTCACCGCGCGCGGCTAGCGGGCCGAGAGCAGGTCGACCACGAAGACGAGCGCTTCGTTCGGGCCGATCGCCGGCGGAAAGCCTGCCTGGCCGTAGGCGAGATTGCCGGGGACGAGGAGCTGGCGCTGACCCCCGACCTTCATCCCCGCCACCCCCTGGTCCCAGCCTGGGATGACTTCACCGGCACCAAGCGTGAAGGTGAACGGTTCGCCGCGGTCCCACGACGCGTCGAACTCTTCCCGCGAGTCGTAGCCGACCCCCACGTACTGGACGGTCACTTCATCGCCGGCCTTCGCCGCGGCGCCGGAGCCTTCGATCAGGTCTTCGGTGGCGAGCCGTTTCGGCGGTGCCCCCTCCGGGACGCTCACCTTCGGCTTGCCGCGTTTCGCCGCCTCTGCCGGCGACTGGGCCGAGAGCGACTCTTTCGCCGCCGCGTCGGAGCCGCCACTCGCGGAATCCTCGTCGTCCCCGCAGGCTGCCAGCGTCAATGCCAGACCGATGAGGATCGTCGTCAAAGCGGTCTTCACGGCGGGCAATGCTACGGAAGCGTCGTCCGAATAGCGTCCCCGGTTCGGTGGACAGCCCGCTCCTCACCTCCTTCCTCCTCCCGGCGGCAATCGCTGTGATCATGTGTAGCCTCGGGATGACGCTGACGGCGGCCGATTTCCGCCGCCTGCTGGTTGCCCCGCGCGGCGTCGCGATCGGGATGCTGAACCTGGCGCTGCTCTCGCCGCTCCTCGCCCTGACCACCGCCGAGCTCTTCGGCCTCTCCCCCGAGCTCGCCGTCGGCCTCGTCCTGCTGGGGGCCTCGCCGGGCGGGATGATGGCCAACATGCTCACCCACCTCGCCCGTGGGGACACGGCGCTGTCGATCACGATGACCGCGATCAGCAGCGTCGGGGCGATCATCACCGTGCCGCTCTTCCTCGCCCTCTCGGCCAACCACTTCGGCGCCGGCGAGGTCGGCGACGCCAGCATGCTGGGCGTCGTCGCGCGTGTCTTCGCGATCACGATCGTGCCAGTGGCATTCGGGATGTGGCTGCGCCGGCGCGACCCGGCGCGCATCGAGGCGCTCTACCCGCGCTTCCGCAACGCCTCGCTTGCCCTCTTCACCCTTGTCGTGCTCGGAGCGATCGCCAGCGAGTACGACACCGTCGCCGAGAACGCGGCCGAGGTCGGCGGCGCGGCACTGGCCCTCAACCTGGCCGCGATGTCGGCCAGCTTCGCGATCTCCAAGCTGGCCAGGCTCGACGACCGGCAGGCGACCGCGATCGCCCTCGAGCTCGGCATCCACAACGCCGCGCTGGCGATCGCCGTCGGCGCGACGCTGGCCGCGGCTCTGACCATCCCGGCCGCCGTGTATGCCTCCTTCATGCTCTTCACCGGCGGCGCCTTCGCCTGGGCTATGAGCCGCCGCATAGACTCGGCTCCCGGGTAAGCACGAGGAGGAGACGATGGGCGAGAACCTTGCATCCCTGCTGACCGAGAGTGCCGGGCGCTCGCCGCAGGCGCCGGCGATCCGGCTCGGCGAGCACGAGCTCACCTATGCGCAGCTCGACGAGGCGAGCGCCCGCCTGGCCACCGTCCTACGCGAGCGCGGCATCGAGCCCGGTGACAGGGTCGGCATCATGCTGCCGAACGTCCCGCAGTTCCCGATCGCCTACTACGGCGCCCTTCGCGCCGGCGCGACCGTCGTGCCGATGAACGTGCTGCTGAAGCGGCGTGAGATCGCCTTCTACCTGGAGGACTCGGGCGCCAAGCTGCTGCTCGCCTGGCACGGGTTCGCCGAGGAGGCGAGGGGCGGCGGCGAGGACGCGGGTGCCGACCTGGTCGAAGTCGAGCCGTCCTCGTTCGGCGAGCTGCTCGCAGCCGCCGAGCCGATGCCCGACCTCGCCGCTGTCGAGGACGACGACACCGCGGTGATCCTCTACACCTCGGGCACGACCGGCAAGCCGAAGGGCGCCGAGCTGACTCACGCCAACCTGCTGACCAACGCCGACGTCTGCATGCGGACGACGAGTGAGATCCAGCCGGGAGACGTCGTCTTCGGCGGCCTGCCCCTCTTCCACTCCTTCGGCCAGACCGTCGCCATGAACGCCTCGCTCAAGGTCGGCGCCTGCCTGACGCTGGTGCCGAAGTTCGACCCGGGCGAGGCGCTGGAGACGATCCAGCGCGACCGCGTCACCCACTTCTACGGGGTGCCGACGATGTTCGGCGCGCTCCTCCATCACCCCGAGCGCGAGCGCTACGACACCTCCAGCCTGCGCACCTGCATCACCGGCGGGGCGTCGATGCCGGTCGAGGTGCTGCGCGGCTTCGAGGAGGCGTTCGGCTGCATCGTGCTCGAGGGCTACGGACTGTCGGAGACCTCCCCCGTCGCCTCCTCCAACCACCCGGGCAGGGAGCGCAAGCCCGGCTCGATCGGCACGCCGCTGGAGGGAGTCGAGATGCGCGTCGTCGACGAGAACGACGAGGAGGTGCCGCAGGGCGAGGTCGGCGAGATCGTGATCCGCGGCCACAACGTCATGAAGGGCTACTGGCAGCGGTCCGATGCAACCGCGGAGGCGATGCGCGGCGGCTGGTTCCACAGCGGCGACATGGCGCGGGTCGACGAGGAGGGCTACTTCTACATCGTCGACCGCAAGAAGGACCTGATCATCCGCGGCGGCTACAACGTCTACCCGCGCGAGGTCGAGGAGGTCCTCTACGAGCACCCGAAGATCCGCGAAGCGGCCGTGGTCGGCGTCCACAGCGACGAGTGGGGAGAGGAGATCGGCGCCGCCGTCGTCCCGCATGCGGGCGAGGAACTGAGCGCCGAGGAGGTGAGCGCCTACGTCAAGGATCGGATCGCCGCCTACAAGTACCCGCGGCTCGTCTGGTTCCTCGACGACCTACCGAAGGGGCCGACCGGCAAGATCCTCAAGCGCGAGATCGAAGTGCCGGCGACCGCCGGTCGCCGCGCTTAACGCCACCAAAGCATTTGCTCAGCCTTTTCTGATTAGCATTGCACCGATCAATGCACAGTGGCGGCTCTTGGGGAACGCCGCCCGACAGAGGAGGAGATCATGTTGAAGAAGCGCCTCGCGGCGTTGACTGCAGTACTCGCTATCAGCCTGGCGGGGGCCGCCATCTCGCCCGCAGGATCCGTGGCCAAAGACCCGATCCTGTTCGTCCACGGCTGGTCGAGCAGCGCGTCGACCTGGAACACGATGGTCTCGCGGTTCGAAAAAGACGGCTGGGCGGCGTCTGAACTGCGTGCCTACAGCTACAACACGTCGCAGTCCAACAAAACCACGGCGGAAACCATCGTCAGCACCGAAGTCGACGATCTGCTCGAAGACACGAGTGCGGAAAAGGTCGACATCGTCGCCCACTCGATGGGGAGCCTCAACACCCGGTGGTATCTCAAGTTCGTCGAAGGGGCCCAGGCGAACGTCGACGAGTGGGTCTCGCTCGGCGGGCCGAACCACGGCACCGACACGGCCAACTTCTGCTTCAGCACCGCCTGCACGGAGATGCGAGTCGGCTCGAAATTCCTCGGCGAACTGAACGCCGGCGACGAGACGCCGGGCGCGGTCAACTACCGCACCTGGTGGTCGCCCTGCGACTCGATCATCAACCCCGATTCGAGCGTCGCGCTGAGCGGCGCCACCAACACCGAAACCGCCTGCATGGCGCACACGGCCCTGCACACCGACGAAACGATCTACAAACAGGTCCGCGAATTCGTGGAATAAAAAACTGGCTGGGCAGCCAGGACCGCGGTATCCTGCTGCCCAGCCGCCCCCTGCCGAAGGAGAACGATGAGCGTCGCGTCCCAGAGCCTGATGGACAACGTCACCTACGAGGACCTCTACCAGCGCTGGGAGCAGGGCAACTGGAGCGCCTACGACATCGACTTCTCCCAGGACAAGGGCGGCTGGGAGGCGCTGAGCGACATCCAGAAGCGCTCGGCGATGTGGATCTACTCGATGTTCTTCTACGGCGAGGACCGGGTTGCCGACACCCTCGCCCCCTACGTCACCGCGGCGCCGACCGAGGAGCAGTCCTACTTCCTCGCCACCCAGCAGGTCGACGAGGTGCGCCACGCGGTCTTCTTCCACCGCTTCTTCAAAGAGGTGATCGGGGTCGGCGGCGACTCGATCCAGGCGACCCTCTCCTCCACCCTGCCCCAGCTCAACTGGGGCTACCGCGGCATCTTCGACCGCCTCGACCGGATGGCCGACGAGCTGCGCAAGGACCGCTCGATCCCCAAGTACGCGCAGGCGATCACCCTCTACCACCTGATCGTCGAGGGCTCGCTGGCGCAGCCGGGCCAGCACTTCATCGAGGACTTCTTCGCCTCCGAGGAAACGCTGCCCGGCTTCAGCTCCGGCATGACCAACGTCTCGCGCGACGAGCAGCGCCACATCGGCTTTGGGGTAAAGGTGCTATCCGAGCTGCTCGCCGAAGGGCGTCCCGGCTGGGAGGAGAACCGCGCGGCGGTGACCGAGCTGCTGCGCGAAACGCTGCCCTACGGGCCCGCCGTCTTCTACCCGCCCAACTTCGATCGTGAGTACACCGAGTGCTACGGCTTCAGCCTCGAGGAGATCTTCGCCTTCGGGCTCAAGCTGATCCGCCAGCGCTGGCGGACGATCGGCTACCCGACCGAGGAGATGCCCCCCGGCGTCTTCCCGTTCGACCCCGAGATGGACGAGACCGAGGTCGCCAAACGCCAGGTGAAGCTGATGGAGGCCGGTGTTCTGGGACCACCCAACGCCAAAACCCCAGCGTCCTCTCCGGAGGTGCAGCGGCTCTACTTCGACGTCGTCAAGCGTGTCGCCGATCCGGCGGCGGCGAACGGCTCGGCCCTCGTCTACCAATACCGCTTCAGCGACGCCGACCCCTGGCACCTGATCCTCGACAACGGGTCCAGCCGCGCCGAGCCGGGCGAGGCTCCAAACCCGACCCTGACGCTCGAGGCCAGCTGGGAGGATTTCGTCTTGATGGGCAAGCCCGACGCGAACCCGCTGAAGATGATCCTGCAGCGGCGCATCCGTCCGCGCGGCCCGCTCCGCGAGATCGCCCGCCTGCGCAAGGTCTTCAACTAATCGGCGGGCGCCCGTCCGCCCAGGGTCGCTCGGCCTCGAGCTGAGCGGCCAGCGAGAGCAGGGTCGCCTCGTCGCCGGGGCGGCCGATCAGCTGCACGGAGAGCGGCATGCCGTCGGCAGCAAAGCCGGCCGGGACGGCCATTGCCGGGTTGCCGAGGTGGTTCCAGGGCACGCAGTAGGGATAGAAGCGACTCATTCCCAGCACGGTCTGCAGAGCGCCGCGGCCCTCCCAGCGCCGGACGGGGATCGCCGTGCCGCCCATCACGGGGGTCATCAGCACGTCATGGGAGTCGAAGATCGCGTTGACGCGGGCGGCGTCGGTCCGCTCGTTGCGGAGCGCCGCCTGGAAGAGCGGCTCGGGGATCAGCCGACCGAGCCGGGCGAAGCCTTGAGTCCGCCGTTCGAGCCGCTCCTGATGCGGGACCCGAGCGAAGTCTTCGGCGGCGCCGCGCAGGTAACGCGGCACGATGTTGTTGCCGATCCCGCCCCAGGCCGGGTCGCGCTGCTCGACCGCGTGGCCGACCGAGCGCAGCAGCTCTCCGGTGTCGGCGACCGCCGCCTTGACCACCTCCGAGACGGTCGGCGGCGCGGCGGCGCGCGGCGGCGCGGTCGACCAGGCAATCCGAAGCCTGCCAGGTGGCGTGCTCGCCGACTCCAGGAACGGCCGCTCCGGGGGCGGCGGCGCCCCCGGCTCGCGCGAGCCGCCGCTGATCAGGTCAAGCCAGAGGGCGGTGTCGCGCACGGTGCGGGAGACGCAGTTGTAAGCGGAGAGACCGTTCCAGTGCTGCAGATCAGGGGCAAGCGAGACGCGGCCGCGCTGCGGTTTCAGCCCGACCAGTCCGCAGGAGGCGGCCGGGATCCGGATCGAGCCGGCCCCGTCGGTCGCGAGCGCGATCGGCACCAGTCCGGCCGCGACCGCCGCCGCGCTGCCACCGCTGGACCCGCCGGGGCTGCGCTGAGGGTCCCAAGGGTTGCGCGTCACGCCGTAGGTAGCCGACTCGCTGAAGCCGCAGATCGCCAGCTCCGGCAGCAGCGTCTTGCCGACGACGATCGCGCCCGCCTCGCGCACCCGGCGCACGATCTCCGAGTCGGCGGAGGCCGGATCGACGAAGCCGTCGGTGCCATAGGTGGTGACGTCGCCGGCGACGTCGACGCAGTCCTTGACGGCGATCGGCACACCCAGTAGCGGCCGCTGGTCTCCCGCTTCCAGACGAGCTTCGGCCTGCTGTGCCTCGAGCAGCGCCTTCTCGGCGAAGACAGCCCGAAAGGAGTTGAGCTGCGGGTCGATTCGCGCGATCCGGTCCAGGCACATGCGCACCAACTCGGTCGGCGAGACCTCCCCCGCCCGCACCATCTCGGCCTGCCTCGCCGCCCCGACGAACGCGATCTCCTCATCACCCGCCATGCAGGCATCCTAAGCGTCCATCCCGGTAGGGGTTCCGCTTAACTTTTTCCGAAGACAGCTTGCGACTGTCAGCGAGCCGCGCTCCGGAAAAAGTACAAGACGCTCCACCCCTACCGGGATGGACGTTCAAGCCTCGGCGGGCTTGGGGGGTGCGCCGTCCTCGAACGACAGGCGGGGAAGGACCCGGTCCAGCCAGGAGGGCATCCACCAGTTCCAGCGGCCCATCAGCTTCATCGCCGCGGGGACGAGGATCAGCCGGACCAGCGTCGCGTCGATCGCGATCGCGACCGCGCAGCCGACGCCGAGCTCCTTGATCGACGGCACGCCGGTCAGCACGAAGACCGCGAAGACCGCGCTCATGATCAACGCCGCCGAGGAGATCGTGCGGGCGCTCGAGGCGAGGCCCTCGGCGACCGCCCGCTCGTTGTCGCCGTGCGCGAGGTAGCGCTCGCGGATTCGCGACATCAGGAAGACCTCGTAGTCCATCGAGAGACCGAAGACGATGGCGAAGATCAGCGGCACGTTGATCGTGTCGAGGGCGCCGAGGCTTTCGAAGCCGAGGATCCCGTCGAGCCAGCCCCACTGGAAGACGGCGACGAGGACGCCGAAGGCGGCGCCGATCGAGAGCAGGTTCATCATGACCGCCTTCAGCGGCAGCAGCAGCGAGCGCAGCATCACCATCAGGACGAGGAAGCTGAGCGCGAGCACGAAGCCGACGATCTTCCACAGCGAGCCGGAGATCTGGTTGCGAACGTCGTCGGTCCGGGCGGTTTCGCCGCCGACGTCGACGGTGGCAGCGGCGGCGAGGGCGCTGGCCGGGACGAAGGAGTCGCGCAGTCGCTCGATCAGCGCCGTAGCAGCGTCGGAGTCGCTCGGCGCTTTCGAGGTCGCCTCGATCAGAACCTGGTCGCCGGCGAAGCGGGGTGCCGCGACCGAGCTGATCCCCGGTTGGCGTTGCAGGTCGCGGGTGAAGGCGGCGACCGCATCGCGGTCGACCTGACCGGAGAAGCTGGCGACGAGCTGGATCGGGTCGGCGCCGCCGCCCAGCTGCTGGGAGACCAGTTCGTTGCCGACCCGCACGTCGCTGTCCTTGGGGAACTGCTCGAGCGCGGTCGTGCCGGTCTGCATCGAGAGGACCGGGGAAGCGAGCAGGAGCAGGATCGCCGCCGAGCCGGTGGCGGCGGCGATCGGCCTGGCCATGACGCGACGGGCCCAAGCGTCCCAGAATCCACCGCCGCCTGCTCTGCTCTCGCGAGAGCCTGAAGAATCAGATATGGACAGGCTCTCGCTTCCGCGTCCGCGGGCGGCGGCCCTACCTTGGAAGGGGCGACGCACAAGGCGAAGGGCCCTCGCCACGATCCCCCCGGGCATCACCCGATCGCCGAGCACGCCGATCAGGGCCGGCAGCAGGGTCGTCGCCGTGAGGATCGAGACGGCGACGACGGTCATCGCGCCGAGCGCCATCGAGCGCAGCGCTTGGTTGTCGACCATCCAGAGCCCAGCCAGCGAGACGATCACCGCAAGCCCGGAGAAGGCGACCGCCAGCCCCGAGGTCGCGAGAGCCTCGGCCCGCGCCTCGTCGCAGTCGCGGCCGGCGCGGCGCTCCTCGCGGTAGCGGGCGAGGATGAAGAGCGAGTAGTCGATCGCCACCCCGATGCCGATCATCGAGGCCATGTTGGTGACGAAGACCGAAGTCGTCATCTGCTGCGAGAGGAACCAGATCAGCGCCCCGGTGACGATCACGCTGACGAAGCCGAGGCTGAGCGGCAGCGCCGCTGCAGCCAACGAGCCGAAGACGACGAGCAGGATGAGCGCGACGATCGGGAAGCCGCCCGCCTCGGCCTTGGTGAGGTCTTCCTTGGAGAGCTCCTGCATGCCGGCCCACACGGTGGGCTGTCCCGCCAGGAATGGCGTGACGCCGCCGGTGCTCGTGCCGGGGTCGAGCCCTTCGCGCAGGTCGACCGCCGGGTCGATCAGCGCGTCGGGTGAGACGGAGCTGGAGAGGGCGATCAGCGCCTCGCCGTCGCGGCGAAGCTGCTGTTCGGCACGGGTGGCGACCGACGCCGACAGGGCGATGCCGTCGATGCCGGCTACCTCTCGACGGACGCGGCCCACGGCGGCGGCGCTTTCGGCGCCCGTAACGCGGCCGTCGGCCCGCAGCAGCACGGCGACGCCGCCGGCGTCGGTCTTGAAGACGCCCTGCATCGCCTCGGCGACGGCTTTCGACTCGCTGCCCGGGACATCGAAGCCGCCTCCGGTCAGGTGCTCGGTCTGCTTCGCCGCCAGGGGCAGCGAGACCAGAACGACGAGCAGCCACACGGCGATGACGATGCGACGTCTCCGCGCCAGGAACCCCGCAAGTCTGAGCATCGCGTCGTGCATTGGCTGGTTGGCCAGCCTCGCGCGACTAGCGACGCGCGTCTGTGAGGACGCTCACGGTTATCCCTTCCCTGTAGAAGCTCAGCGCCGCGGAAGGGCGGGCTAGGCCGTGGCTGAGCCCCCGGCCCCCTGGCTCTCAGTCGAAGGTCTGCTCAAATCCATGGATGACCTCGGCGACGCAGGAGGTCATCATCCGCGACCGGGCAAACAGGGTGTCGCGGTCGTGGAGAGGCGGACCAGCATCCTCGATGGCTACGTCGAGGGCACAATTGGGATTGGCCTTGAGTTCATGCTCAGGGAGCCAACCTCGGACCTTGAAGCGGGCAACTTCGCCCTCCTCTTTGAGAAGACCGTCCTCGGTGACCTCAAACCACTCCAAGCTGCATCCAGGCGACAAGGGTTCGACGCTGGGATTCTTGTTGGAGACCCAGGAGGCGATCACGCGCAGTCCCCGGTGCCGATCCTTCCTCGCCAAGTCATTGAGTTCGTTGAAAGCACTCGCAACGAGTACTTCCGCCTCACCCCGCTGACCAACGTCGTACGGCTGTACCGAGCGGACCATCCTTTTGTGCTGCTCAGAGAGTGGCTCGATCTTCCAGGCTGCGTTGTCGAAGGATGCCTCGGAATCCCGGATGAGGAATTCAAGATATTCCTCATTGGGCGGGGGATCCTCTCCGCTGTCGAGAATCGCCACCTCGTAGATGAGCGAATCCAAGGCCGCCCGAAGCTGGTACAGCATCTCGCCGGAATGGAGCGCGAGCTGGTCGGCGGGGAAAGATTCGGCGGGCCTGACGACGATAGAGCCTTTCCCGTCGTCCTCTACGGTGACGACTGCGTGATAGGGCTCATCCCCTTGAAGGAAGGTGCTCCAAATCTCTCCGAACTCCTGCCCATGCACCTTGGCTCGGTCCAGTCGGGCGCGTGGCCGGTCTAACTGCACTGCGCGAGATTATCAGCGTGTAAAGCCACTTGACAACCGGAACTGTGTCAAGTAGCTTTACACCATGCCACCGGCCAACCGCCACGAACCGCGTCGGGCCAAATCCTCTGAATCGGACTACTCGGTCACGGAGTTCCTTGCGGACTTCCCCGACGACGCGGCCTGCCTAGAGCACCTGTGGCGGACCCGCTACTCGCCTGACGGCGAACATGCGCATTGCCCGCGCTGCGGCTGCGAGCGGGTCTTCAAGCGCTACGCGACCAAGCAGCAGCGCCAGTCATGGACCTGCACGGCCTGCGGCTTGCACGTCCATCCCACGGCCGGGACGATCTTCCATCGCTCCTCGACCTCGCTGCGACTCTGGTTCCACGCGATGTACCTGATGACGAGCACTCGGTGCGGAATTTCCGCCAAACAGCTAGAGCGCGAGTTGGGCGTCCACTACAAGACCGCCTGGCGCATGTTCAACAAGATTCGGAACGAGCTGATGGACGGCGACGAGTGGCCGTTGAAAGGCGAGGTCGAGGTAGACGAGACCTCTTGGGGCGGGAAGCCGCGCCGGAAGATGACGCCTTCTGAAGGTGCCAAGTTCCGCGAGGCCAAGCCGACGATCATCGGGATGGTCGAGCGGGGCGGGCGCATCCGCCTGCGCGTGATTGCGGGTCGTCGAGGCGAGCCGTTAAGTGGAGCCGTCCGGGCCAACGTCGATCCCACGGCGATCATCTTCACCGATGACTGGCGGCCCTATAAGGCGCTCTCCCGCGAGTACGCGGGCCATAGCGTCATCAACCACACGGCCGGCGTCTACGTCGAGGGCGAGATCCACACGAACACCATCGAGGGGTTCTTCGGCAA
Source organism: Solirubrobacterales bacterium (assembly GCA_036276735.1). Taxonomy (GTDB): domain Bacteria; phylum Actinomycetota; class Thermoleophilia; order Solirubrobacterales; family 70-9; genus VRUE01. The sequence continues at coordinate 22,674 of DASUOH010000016.1, forward strand.
CCTCAAGACGGGGATGCGCGGCACCTACAAGAAGGTCTCGCGCAAGTGGCTTCAGTCCTACCTCGACGAGTACGCCTGGCGCTACAACCAGCGGCACCGCGGGCAGCGCTCGATGTTCCACGCGCTGCTTGAGGAGGCGGCGAAATGAGCGAGAAGGCAGTCCTCAGCGCGATCCGCCGCGCCGCCCGCAAGCGCGAGAAAGCCGACCAGGACAAGCGCGAGGCGACCGAGGAGCTACGCCGCTACTGCCGCGAGGCGCAAGCGGCGAAGGTCCCCATCACTCGGATCGCTTCGGAGGCGGGTCTTTCTCGTCAGGGCGTTTACGACCTGCTGGGGGAGCGACCTTCCGCATAGCGGCGTCGAAGTCGCCTTTGCTCGGGACCGGGATCTCGAGCCCTTTGTCCGTCTTCTGCTTGCGTTTCGACATTCGTTAGGAATCGCTGATCATAGTAGGGCGGTTCCGCCTGCGTCGGCCCTAACTTAACTGACTGTTGTCGCAAGCTAGACGGAACTCCTTTCTCGCTCTATCCGGGTGAAGCCCATTTTCAAAAGCTTGGGGCTAATCCCGGTCCCGAGTGACAAAAGGGCGCGAGGCGCTCTGAAAGGAGGACAACGAAGTGGACACCGTTCTAGCGACAACGCTGCTGATCGCTTTGTTGGTCATTGACCGACTAGCTAGGTAGCTACCAAACTGGCCCGGCGACTCTCTGCGGTCGTCGGGCCTTTCTTAAAGGAAAGGGTTCGAGCATCCGGCCCGAACCCCTTCCGCAAACTGTGCCCACCGGACACTCGATTGTCTGGCTGCACCGTTCTAGCTGTCCCGAAGCTTAGCAGCGGCCTCCACAGATACAAAAAGACCTGATTTGCAGCAAGATCCGCGCGAGACGCTGTTCAGTCTAGTCCTGCCGCTCGACCTGGAACCGCCGACGGATGGCCCCCATGCCGGAAACCGCCACTTCGATGAAGCGCCCTTCCGTCGTCCGTCCTGGTGCCCAGACGATGCCATCCATCAACTCGCTGGGCGGCACTTCGAGGGCACCGGCCAGCTTCGCGACCGTGTCGATCTGAGGGCAACGCTCGCCGCGCTCCAAGACGCCGATGTGCGTGCGGTGAAGGGAGGCGCGGATGCCTAGCTCTTCCTGGGACATGCCCGCCGCCTTGCGACAGCGGACGAGGTTGTCACCGAACTGCCGCGCAACGTCAGACATCGCTCAGGCGGTCGAAGTGAAGCGCGGCCAGCGTCGGTGCGACCGCCGCGCCATCCATCCGAACCAAGCCCGCAGCGGCCAAGTCGCGGACGGCCCGTGCCACGGCATCGCCTTCGGCGAAGTCGTCGGGGTCCTCGCATATCTGCGCCGCGATCTCGCCGAGAGTGAGTCGCGTTGGGTCGAGCGCCAGAACGTGAAGCAGCACGGCGCGCTGAGTTCGTAGATCGTCGGCCAGCGGGTCGCCAGCCCCAATACCCTTGCTCTGCATGGGAAGCCTGCCTTCCTGTGCCAGGCCGGGGGCTGTTCCACCAGCGCCCCGGCCGCTTTTCTCTTAGACAGGGGATGAAGCTAGGGCCGAAATCGGCCGTAAATCGCTTCTACAGAGAAGGGATATTCGTGAGGACGCTCACTCGCCGGCGAGCAGGTACCGCGCCGACGCGGCGCCGGCGGCGAGGGCGGCGTCGATGTCCCGGTTGGGCTCGGAGAGGGCCTGCAGTGCGAAGCCGTCCCCCACCGCGAACAGGTAGGCGACGATCGCCTCGGCGTCGTAGCGAAGGCTGAGCACGCCCTCGCTCTCCTTGGCCCTGAGCACGTCGGCGACATGGGAGCGGGTGCGCTCGAAGAGCTGACCGACCTCGTGGCGGATGTCGGGGTTGCGACGCCCTGCGCTGAACAGCTCGTAGAGCAGCAGGAAGAAGGCCGGTTCGTTCTCGATCAGGTCCGTGAGGCTGGCGACCAGCACGTCGATCACGTCATCGACCGTCTGCGCCCGGGCGAGCGGCTCGTCGAGCCGGGCCACTCGAATCTCGGCGTCGCGCCGAACGACCTCGACCAGCAGCCGCTCCTTGGTGCCGAAGTAGTAGTGGAGAAGACCGCGGCTGACGCCCGCCTCGCGGGCGACGTGCTCGAAGGTGGAGCCGGCGGCGCCGCGCTTTGCGACGCTCTCGCGCATCGCATCGATGATGCGCCGCGCCTTTTCGCCGCTCAGCTCACGCTCTTTGGTCGCGGCCTCCATCGAAAGGTCAGTCTAGTCCTGGCTGAGGAGGCCCAAAGGCCGCCAGGCAAGGACACAGGGAGCGTGGCGTGCTCCGCACGCGAGCGACCGAGGACACAGCCTGGCGGTCTTTGGGACCCTCAGGCGCCGTTGATGCTCGTGGTGGAGGTGTACTCGAACTCCTACTCGGCGCCGAAGAGGGCGTCGAGCGCCTTCTTGCGGATGTCCTCGCTGACGACGAGCGCGACGATGCCGCCGACGATGGCGAGCAGCAGCAGCCGACCGAGCTTGCCCTTCCTGCGGCGCTTCGGCGCCCGCAGCTGCTCGGAGGCCTCGCGCAGGCTGTCGGCCGCGGTCCGCAGATCCTTCTGCACCTTCTTGTCGCTGGTCACCGCCTTGACGGCGCCCTTGCCGTTGCCGGTCGCTCTCGAGTAGGCGCCGCGAGCCGCTTCCAGCGCGTCGCGCAGGTTGTCGCGCAGCTCTTCGTCCTCGATCAGGCGCTGCACGTAGGGGTTCGCGCGCGCGGCCCCGTAGAGATCGGTGGCGCGGTCAGCGGTCTTGGTCGCCTTGGTCTTGCTCATACCATCTCCTCGCTGGGCTCGGTCGTCCGGTTCCCGCTGAGCATAGCCCTAAAACATGCCCTGGCGTGGTCGCCGTGGACGAGCGGTCAGGGGGCGCCTATCCCATCCAGCAGGACGCCGTTGGATCGGAAGTTGGTATCTGCGGAGCGCACCCGCTTCAGCCGCAGGCGGGCGAGATCCTCGCCGGGGAGGGCGTAGCGCCGGACGTGGAGCCGGCCGGCGCGCTCGTAGCCGACCTGGCGGAAGCGCGGCCCGAGCAGGTGTCGCGCGACAGGCGGGGCCGGTCCGTCGGAGATGAAGTCCACCTCGTGGACGTGCCAGGCGAAGCCTTCGGAGGGACGGGCCTGGAAGGAACCGGTGGAGAGGTAGTAGCGCAGCGACGCGTGGCCGAGCGTCCAGCTGACCATTGCCCGCGGTGCCTGCGGCTCGCCGATCGCGGCTGCCACCGCGTCCCAGTCGGGGCGTTGAAGACTGGAGGTCAGGCTGGTCGCGAGGCAGAAGCCGAGCGAGTAGACGAACAGCACGGCGCCGAGCACGGCGCCGGTGCTCCAGCGCCGCGGGAGCGTCGCCGCGACGCCGACCGCGGCCAGCAGCGGCACCAGCGCCGGCAGCACGTTGCGAGCCAGCACGTAATCCTTGCTGGGCAGAACGACGGCCACGGCAAGCGGGATCGCCACGGTCGCGGCGGCGATCGCGAGAACGCGGCCGGCAGCGCGGCGCTCGCGCCGTCCGCCCGCGGTCATCAGCAGTGCCATCAGGGCGAGGATCGCGAGCACCGGGACCGCCGCCAGGTAGGCGCGCTCCGACCGAGCGATGACGTCGCCGATCTCGCCCACGGTGAAGACCACGCCGATCTCCCAGAGGCGGTGGCCGAGGCTGTGGTTGCCGATCCATTCGGCATGGTTGAGGGAGGCCTGGTGAATCGCAAGCGGCGCCAGGGCTGCGGCGAATCCGGCGAGGACGAGGAGTCCCCGCAGCGCCTCCCGACCCCGCCGGAGCAGCAGCCACGCCGCCTCGGCGAGCACCGGGAAGACGGCGAAGTAGTGCGTCGCCAGTGCGAGCCCCGAGAACAGCCCCCACAAGACCGCGTTTCCAGACGTGCCGGGACTTATGGACCCATAGGGGCCTCTAACTCCCGGCACGTCCCCGGGTCGGTCGAGCGCCCGCAGGAAGAAGAGCAACGAGAGCGAGGTGAGCAGGGCAAGGAGCGCGTAGGCCCGCGCCTCCTGTGAGTACCAGAGCAGCATCGGGTTGACCGCGACGAGCGCCGCCGTGGCGATCCCGGCACGGCGGTCGCGCAGCTCGGCGCCGATCAGGTAGGCGACGGGGATGGTCGCCATCCCCGCCAGCGCCGAGAGCGAGCGGAGTCCGTACTCGCCGGTCCCCGTCACCTGCGCCCAGAGCCAGGCAAGTGCGTAGTAGAGCGGCGGCGCCGACTCGCTGAACCCGACCGCGTCCATCGCGTGCCAGAAGTCGCCGCGCAGGACGCGGCTCGCGGTGACGATCTCGTCGTGGTGGTAGGCCTGCAGGCCGAGCGTCGCGAAGCGCAGCCCGCCCCCGAGGAGGGTCAGCCCGGCGACGATCCAGAAGGTCCGCGAGCGGCTGCGCACCGTCTCGCGCGCCGCGTCGAGGTACGTCCAGACACCGCCTCGCTCGAGCGCACCCGCCGCCTCCATCCGACTACGCTAGGGCCGCTTCGATCGCTTTCGAGACGTCGTCGACGTAGACGAACTCGAGATCCTTGCGCTCGTGCTCGGGGATCTCGGCGATGTCGCCCTCGTTGCGCTCGGGCAGGATCACCCGAGCCAGGCCGGCACGTTGGGCGGCAAGCGACTTCTCCTTCAGCCCGCCGACCGGAAGCACCTGGCCGGTCAGCGTCACCTCGCCGGTCATCGCGACGTCGTTGCGGACCTGGCGGCCGCTGATCAGCGAGGCGAGCGCCACGGTCATCGCCACGCCGGCCGACGGTCCGTCCTTCGGCACCGCGCCGGCCGGTACGTGGATGTGGATGTCGTTGGCGGAGAACCAGTCCTCGGCCAGCTCGGGGACCACCTCGCGCCAATGACCCCGCACATAGGACAGGGCGGCCTGCGCCGACTCTTTCATCACGTCGCCGAGCTGCCCCGTGATGGTCAGCTTTCCCGCTCCTGGCATCGCGGTTGCCTCGATGAAGAGGACGTCGCCGCCGGTCGGCGTCCAAGCCAGTCCGGTGGCCACGCCGGGGTGCTTGGTACGCCGCCGCTGCTCGGCGAAGTAGCGGCGGCGGCCGAGTTGCTCGCGGGCGCGTTTGGCCGACACCTTGACCTTCCCGTTGGAGCCCCCTTCGGCAACCTCCCGCGCGATTTTGCGGCATACGGTCCCGATCTGCCGCTCCAGGTTCCGCACCCCCGCCTCGCGCGTGTACTCCTCGACGATCGCCGTGATCGCGGGGTCGGCAAACTCGATTTGGGAGGGCTTGAGGCCGTTGGCCTCGATCTGGCGTGGCACCAGGTAGCGGCGCGCGATGTGGCGCTTCTCGTCCAGCGTGTAGCCGGCCAGCTCGATCGTCTCCATCCGGTCGAGCAGGGGGCCGGGGATCGTGTCGAGCACGTTTGCGGTCGCGATGAACATCACCTCGGAGAGGTCGAACTCGAGGTCGAGGTAGTGGTCGCGGAAGGAGTCGTTCTGCGCGGGGTCGAGGACCTCGAGCATCGCCGAGGCTGGGTCGCCGCGAAAGTCGGCGCCCATCTTGTCGATCTCGTCAATCATGAAGACGGGATTGCTCGAGCCGGCGTCGCGGAGCGCCCGGATGATCGTGCCGGGCAGAGCCCCGATGTAGGTGCGGCGGTGGCCGCGGATCTCCGCCTCGTCGCGCACCCCGCCAACCGAGATCCGCTGGAACTCGCGGCCCAGCGCCCGCGCGATCGATTTGCCGAGGCTGGTCTTGCCTACCCCTGGAGGGCCGACGAAACAGAGGATCGGCCCGGGCGAGTCGGGCTTCAGCTTGCGGACGGCCAGGTACTCGAGGATGCGGTCCTTGACCTTCTCGAGGTCGTAGTGGTCGGCGTCGAGCACGTCGCGGGCGTGGCCGACGTCGAGGTTGTCCTCGGTGTGCTTGCCCCAGGGCAACTCGACCAGCCACTCCAGGTAGGTGCGGATGACGCCGTGCTCGGCGGCGGCGGGGGGCAGTTTCTCGAGGCGCGACAGCTCTCGCTCGGCCGCTTTGAGCGCGTGCTCGGGCAGCGCGACGGCTTCGATCCGCTCGCGCAGCTCGTTGACCTCGGCCTGCTGCTCATCCCCCTCCCCCAGCTCGTCCTGGATCGCTTTCAGCTGCTGGCGCAGGAAGAACTCGCGCTGCCCTTTGTCGATCTCAGACTGCACCTGCGACTGGATCTGCGACCCGAGCTGGACGACCTCCAGCTCGCGGGCGAGGATCTGCGAGAGGCGGCGCAGCCGAGCGCCGATGTCGACCTCCTCGAGCAGCGCCTGCTTCTCCTCGGTCGTGATCCGCAGCGCGCCGGCGATCAGGTGGCCCAGCGCAGCGGGATCATCGATGTTGGCGACCGCCATCTGCAGCTCCTCGGGCAGGTACGGGATGTGCTCGACGATCTCCGAGAAGGTGCGCTGGACGTTGCGGGTCAAGGCCTCGAGCTCGGGGCCCTCGGTTACCTGGTCGGGCAGCTCGCTGATGCGGGCGACCAGGTAGGGCTCTTCCGCGACGTACGGCCCCAACCGGACCCGCTGGGTGCCCTGGACCAGGATGCGGAGGGAGCCGTCGGGCACTTTCAGCATCCGCGCGACCACGCCGACCACGCCGACCTCGTGCAGGTCGCCGGCCCTCGGCTCGTCCTTCTCCGGATCGCGGGAGGCGACCATCGCCAGCATCCGGCTGGCGCCGAGCACATCGTCGACGAGTTTGATCGAGCGCGGCTGCCCCACCGCGAGGGGAGTCAGCGTCTCCGGAAACGTCACGGTGTCGCGCAGCGGCAGGACCGGCAGAGCGTCCGGCAGCGGCTGGTTGGCGCGAATCGCATCCTCGGCATCGAGGGGCGACTCGACCACTTCGAGGACCGGTGAGCTCTCCATCAGTGCCGCCCTATGGGGACGCGGCGGGTGGTCTCGGAGGGATCGCGCAACGGCAGCTCGATTCGAAGCACCCCGTCTTCATAGGTGGCGCTGGCCTGGTCGGCGTCGACCTCGACCTGGAACTCGACGACACGCCGGAAGGCCCCGGAGGGAATCTCAACCTGCTGGTAGACGCGGCCTTCGGTCTCCTGCACGTGCCGCTCGCCGACGATCGCGAGCTGGCGGCCGCTCACCTCGATTCCCACCTCGTCGAGGTCGACCCCGGCGAGGTCGACCTTCACCACCGCTCGCTGCGGCTCACCGCAGTAGTAGACGTCGACGTTCGGTGAAAAGCCCGTCGTGCGCCTGCTCACATACGTCGTGCGGCCCCAGCCGCCGCCCAGCATCTGATCCATCTCGCGGCGCATCCGGGCGAAGTTGGCAAAAAGATCCCGCTCAGGCATGGTCGAAAACCATAACTACCCACCGCTGGCGGGCGATGGCCTCAGGTGGCCTGGGTCGCCCAGCGCGGCGGACGCATCAAGAGAACCGGCTGGCGGGGTGGGACGAGCCCCTCAGGCCGATTGGGGCGAAAGGTCGCGCAGGGCCCGTCCTCCTGGAGCGCGCAGAGCATCTGCTTGCGGAAGTAGCAGTCGTCGCAGGTGGGCTGTTTCTTGCGCGGCATCGGCGGGCATCTTGGCAGCGCCGTGACGCTCTCGTGAGCCGCGATCCCGCAAAGCGCAACGTTCTTGACACAGACTCGTTACATCCTTCCCGCGTCTTGCGGGGAAGCTGTGCGCGGAACGGTTTGGGAACCGCGTCCCCGGGCATCCCAACCGGTCGTCTCGGCCGCAGCGGAGACCGACGCCGCTACCATTCGGCCCGTGGCAATCCGCAACCGCAGCGAGCGTCTGGCCGCCTCCCCACCGCTCTTCGAGAGCGAGTTCCTCAATTTCTTCTCTCGCGTCCATCCGCTGATTCCAGCGCTGATCTTCGTGCCCGTGATCGCGGCGATGCAATGGCTCGGCGCCGATCGTGGTCTGGTGGCTTGGGAGCTTGCCGTGCTGACCCTGGGTGGGATCGGGGTCTGGACGCTCACGGAGTACTGGCTCCACCGGCTCGTCTTCCACTGGGAGCCCGACAACGCGTTCGGGCGGCGGCTGCATTTCATCATCCACGGCATCCACCACGACCACCCCAACGACAAGCTGCGGCTCGTGATGCCGCCGGCCGTCTCGATTCCGCTGGCAGCGCTTTTCTTCGCCGCTTTCGTCCTGCTCTTCGGCACGCCCGCCGCCTATCCGATCTTCGCAGGATTGATCGTCGGCTACCTCTTCTACGACTACACCCACTACTACGTCCATCACTTCGTGCCGAAGTCGAAGCTCGGCAGGCGGCTGCGGGAGCAGCACATGCGCCATCACTTCCAAGACCACCGCTTCGGCTATGGCGTCTCATCGCCGCTGTGGGACGTCGTCTTCGGCACTTTGCCGCCCAAGCGTCGGCGTTAGCTCAGCGAGACCTGGGTGGTCACGGCCCCTGGAGCGTCAAACCGTTTGCCCGGCCACGACGTTTCACGGTGACATTTCACTGGTATGAGACACTGCAGTTCGCAATCACTGTACTTACCAGTCTCCGGTTCACCAAACGCGACCGATTGAAAGGAAAGAAATGCCACGCACGACTCACGTACTCGACGAGTTCAGGGACCGCCTACGGGAGCGACTCGCCGAGCTCGACGCCGAGCGTAAGGAAATCGAGCAGCTCCTGGGAGTGAGCGGCAAAGGCCGCGGCGGCCGCCGTCCGGGCCGTCCGCGCGGCTCGGCTGCCAAAGCCTCCACCACCACCTCCGGAGCCCCGCGTCGTCGTCGCCGGCGCCGCGGCGGGACCCGAGCCGACCAGGCGGTTCAGCTCGTTGAGAGCAGCCCTGGGATCACGGCCTCGGAGATCGCCAAGCAGCTGAAAATCAAACCCAACTACCTCTACCGGGTGCTCGGTGAACTCGAGAAAGAGGGACGGGTAAGCAAGAAAGGCCGGCAGTACCACGCCGGCAAGTAGGCGGTGCTTGGTCGATCCCGGTAGGGATTCCGCTTAACTTTTTTTGAAGACCGTCAGCGGCTGACCGAGGTCGGCAGCGCAAAAAAAGTACAAGACGCTTCACCCCTACCGGGATCGACCCTAAACCAAGCCCAGCTGGCTGACGGCCTGCCGCTCCTCGCGCAGCTCGGCGATGGTCGCGTCGATCCGAGTGCGTGAGAACTCGGGCACATCGAGGCCCTCGACGATCTCCCACTCGCCGTTGGCGCAGCGGCATGGATGGCCGGCGACGACGCCATCCTCGATTCCGTAAGAGCCGTTCGACGGAACGCCCATCGAGACCCAGTCTCCCTCGGGCGTACCAAGCACCCAGTCGCGGACGTGGTCGATCGCGGCGTTGGCGGCCGATGCGGCGCTGGAGGCACCGCGGGCGTCGATGATCTCGGCGCCGCGTTTGGCGACCCGCGGGACGAACTCATCCGTGATCCACGCCTCGTCGTCGACCGCGTCCCAGGCGCTCGCACCGTCGACCTTGGCGTTGACGAGGTCGGGGTACTGGGTGGTCGAGTGGTTGCCCCAGACCGTCATGTTGGTGACGCTCGAGACCGGCCTGCTCAGCTTGCTCGCCAGCTGGGTCTTGGCCCGGTTGTGGTCGAGGCGCATCATCGCCGTGAACCGCTCGCGCGGCACACCGTCGGCGTTGGACATCGCGATCAAGCAGTTGGTGTTGGCCGGATTGCCGACCACCAGGACGCGCACGTCGTCGGCGGCCCCGGCGGCGATCGCTTCCCCCTGCGGCTTGAAGATGCCGCCGTTGGCCTCGAGCAGGTCTGACCGCTCCATCCCGGGGCCGCGCGGTCGCGCGCCGACCAGCAAGCCGACGTTGCAACCCTCGAACGCTGCCTTCGGGTCGTCGAAGATGTCGATCCGCCGCAACAAGGGAAAAGCGCAGTCATCCAGCTCCATCGCCGCGCCCTCGGCCGCTTTCACCGCCTGTGGAATCTCGAGCAGGCTCAGCTCGACGGGCGTGTCCTCACCGAGCATCTGACCGCTGGCGATCCGGAAAAGCAGCGCGTAGCCGATCTGGCCGGCGGCACCGGTGACGGTGACTCTGACGGGGGTGCTCACTGGTTCTCTTCTCCTGAAATCGTGGATTTGAGGCGCTCGTCGATGGCGCCGAGGAACTCCTGGGTGGTGAGGTACTGCTGGTCGCCGCCGACCAGCAGCGCCAGGTCTTTGGTCATCTTGCCGCTTTCCACCGTCTCGACGCAGACCCGCTCGAGGGTCTCGGCGAACCGCGAAACCTCAGGCGTCTCGTCGAGACGACCGCGAGCGCTGAGCGCCCTGGTCCAAGCGAAGATCGAAGCAATCGGATTGGTCGAGGTGGGCTTGCCCTGCTGGTGCTGGCGGTAGTGACGGGTGACCGTGCCGTGCGCCGCCTCCGCCTCGACCGTCTTGCCGTCTGCGCTCATCAAGACGCTGGTCATCAAGCCCAGCGAGCCGAACCCCTGCGCGACGGTGTCGGACTGCACGTCGCCGTCGTAGTTCTTGCAGGCCCACACGTAACCGCCTTCCCACTTCAGGGAGGCGGCGACCATGTCGTCGATCAAGCGGTGTTCGTAGCTGAGGCCCTTCGCCTCGAAATCGGCTTTGAACTCGCCCTCGTACACCTCGGCGAAGAGGTCCTTGAAACGGCCGTCGTAGCGCTTGAGGATCGTGTTCTTGGTCGAGAGGTAGACGGGAAAGCCACGGTCCAGGCCGTAGCGCATCGAGGCACGGGCGAAGTCGCGGATCGAGTCGTCGCGGTTGTACATCGCCATTGCGATGCCTCCCCCCTCGGGGAAGTCGTACACCTCCAGCTCGACCGGCTCGCCGCCATTCCTGGGCGCGTAGGTGAGGGTGAGAGTCCCGGCGCCTCCGACCACCATGTCGGTCGCCCGGTACTGGTCGCCGAAGGCGTGGCGGCCGATCACGATCGGCTTTTTCCAACCGGGCACGAGCCGCGGAATGTTGGAGATGACGATCGGCTCGCGAAAGATCACCCCGCCGAGGATGTTGCGGATCGTCCCGTTCGGCGAGCGGTACATCTCCTTGAGGCCGAACTCCTCGACCCGGGCCTCGTCGGGGGTGATCGTCGCGCACTTGACGCCGACGCCGTGCGCTTCGATCGCTTCCGCCGCTTCGGTGGTGATCCGGTCTTCGCTCGCGTCACGGCTCTCGATGCCGAGGTCGAAGTAGACGAGCTCGACGTCGAGGTAGGGCAGGATCAGCTGTTTCTTGATGAAGGCCCAGATGATCCGGGTCATCTCGTCGCCGTCGAGCTCGACGATGGGGTTCGCGACTTTGATCTTCTCGGGAGGCATCGGGGCGGCGATGCTATCGGGGGACCGATCCCTGTCGAGGTGCGACAATCGAGTCGATGGCCACCGTCGAGCGCAGCGGCGTGCAGACCCACGCGACCCATGACGTCTTCAACCAGCCACCGCCGCTGGAGGACTACAACCCGTTCGACGCCGACCGTCCTCTGACCGAGGCGCTGCGCCGCGAGGGGGCGGAGTGGGCCGAGGCGGAGGCGCGGGAGCTCGGCGCCATCTGCGGCTCACGGCAGACGATCCGCTGGGGCTTCGAGGCCAACGAAAAGGTGCCAAAACTGCGCACGCACGACCGTTACGGCCACCGGGTCGACGAGGTCGAGTTCGACGCCTCCTGGCATGAACTGATGCGGATCGGCGTCGGCCACGGCCTGCATGCCTCGCCTTGGACCGAGCCGGGCCCTGGCGCCCACGTCGCCCGCGCCGCCAAGTTCATGCTGTTGATGCAGGCCGAGAGCGGTGTCGGCTGTCCGATCTCGATGACCTACTCGGCGATCCCGGCGCTGCGAAAACAGCCGGAGCTGGCCGCCGAGTGGGAGCCGCGCTTTGCCTCCCTCGACTATGACGAGCGCTCGCTGCCGGCCTCCACCAAGCGAGGCGCCCTCTGCGGGATGGCAATGACCGAGAAGCAGGGCGGCTCCGACGTGCGCGCCAACACGACCGTCGCCCAACCCCTGAACGGGGGCGGTCCGGGCGGGGAGTACGAGCTGGTCGGCCACAAGTGGTTCTGCTCGGCGCCGATGTGCGACGCCTTCCTCGTCCTCGCCCAGACCGACTCGGGCATCTCATGCTTCCTGCTGCCGCGCTGGACCCCCGACGGCGAGCGCAACGCCTTCCACATCCAGCGACTCAAGGACAAGCTCGGCAACCGCTCCAACGCCTCCAGCGAGATCGAGCTCCGCGGTGCCTGGGCGCGGATGGTCGGCGAGGAGGGACGCGGCGTGCCGACGATCATCGAGATGGTCAACCACACGCGGCTCGACTGCGCGATCGGCGCCGCCACCGGAATGCGGGCGGGGCTCGTGCAGGCCCTCCACCACACCGCCCACCGCGCGGCCTTCGGCGCCGAGCTGATCGACCAGCCGCTGATGCGCAACGTGCTCGCCGACCTCTGCGTCGAGTCCGAGGCGGCGACGGTCGCGGCGATGCGGCTCGCCCGCGCCTACGACGAGGCCGCGGTGGGCGACGACGATGCCTTCGAGTTCCGCCGCCTCGCCAACCCGATCCTCAAGTATTGGCTCTGCAAGCGCGCTCCCTGGCACGCGGTCGAGTGCCTCGAGTGCCTCGGAGGCAATGGCTACGTGGAGGAGTCGGGCATGCCGCGCCTATTCCGAGAGAGCCCGCTCGGCTCGATCTGGGAGGGCTCGGGCAACGTCCAGTGCCTCGACGTGCTGCGGGCGATGGTCAAGAACCCGGCTTCGGTCGAGGCGTTCTTCGCCGAGGTACTGGAGGGCGCCGGCGCCGAGCCGCGCCTCGATGCCTACGTCGCCGAGCTGCGGAGCGAGATCCCGGGTGACGTCGAGACGATCCAGGCCCGCGCCCGCACCATCGTCGAGCAGATGGCCCTCGCCCTCCAGGCCTCGCTGCTCGTGCGGTTCGGCGACCCCGCGGTCGCCGACGCTTTCTGCGCCTCCCGCCTCTCGGGCGACTGGGGCCACGCCTTCGGCACGCTGCCGGCCCGAATGGACTTCGGTCGGATCGTCGCGCGGCACCGCCCGAACAGCTGACTATAATTCTGGTCATGGAATCGCTGCCGCTGTCCCATGTAAAGGCTCACCTGTCCGAAATCACCGACCGCGTCGAGGAAGAACACGACCGGATCGTCGTAACGCGGAAGGGCCGCCCGGCGGCGGTCTTAGTCAGCCCCGACGACCTGGAAAGTCTCGAGGAGACGCTGGCGGCAATGTCCGACCCGGACCTGATGCGGAAGATCCGGCTGGGGGAAGAGGCGGTCGGCTCCGGCGATGCCGTCACCCTTGACGAGCTTCAAGCGAACTTAAGGCGCCGCAAGGCGACGTGAGCGAGTCAAGCTGGCGGCTCCAACTCGCCGGACCCGCCGCACGAGACATCGAACAGTTACCGGAGCGGTACGCGACAGCGATCGCCGAGCTGTTGCCGACGCTCGCGACCGACCCGCGGCGCATCGGCAAGCCGCTGCGCTTTGAGCTCGAGGGCAAGTGGGTTGCACGGCGCGGTCCGTACCGGGTCATCTACTCCCTCGAGGAGGAACCGCGGCTCGTCACCGTCCTCGCGGTCGCGCACCGGGCGGACGCCTACCGCCCCCGCTGATCCAGCCGATCAGGCAGCGGCGTCGCGGAGGGCCCTGCCCACCTGCTCGGCCGTGACAACTCCGGCGAGGCGCCCGTCGGTGTCGACCACCATCAGGGCTCCGAAGCGGCGTAGCGCCCGGTTGCCGAGCAGCGTGTCGAGCGGCGCGTCCTCGGACACCTCGAAGGTGCCGTCGTCGAGCTCGACCAACTCAGCGACCTGGGAGGTGGCGCGCGAGGTCTCCGGCACCTCGTCGGCTTTGTCGCGCACGACGAGGCCGAGAAAGCGGCGGCCGGCGTCGACCACCGGGAACCAGGGCCAGCGATAGCGCAGGAAGTACTCGTCGAGCGCCTCCTCGACGCTCAGCTCACCGGGGATCGCGACCGGCTCGCGGTCCATCACGTCGGCCACCCGGACTCCCTCGATGCGCCCGGTGATCGCGGTCTGGGCGGTCGCCGCCCGCGCCGAGCCGTTGATCACCATCCCGATCAGCGCCAGCCAGATCCCGCTGAAGACCTGACCGCTGAAGACCAGGACCAAGCCGATCCCGATGAAGAGGTAGGCGAAGACACGGCCGAGGCCGGCGGCGAAGCGGGTCGCCGAGGTGCGGTTGCCGGTCCGCCACCAGGCGAGCGCGAGGGCGATGCGACCGCCGTCCATCGGGAAGGCCGGCAGCAGGTTGAAGATGAGGACCAGCGCGTTGATCGTCGCCAGCCAAGCGACCATCGCCAGCACGCCGGGGATCTGCGCGTCAGGATCGACCACGGCCGCCTGGCGGAAGTCGTGCCAGCCCGCAGCGGCGATGCCGACGCCGGTGAGAACCACGACGATCGTCAGCGTGACCAGCGGGCCGGCAGCCGCCACCTTGAACTCAGTGGCCGGGGTGTCGGATTCGCGGTCCATCCGCGCCATGCCGCCGAAGATCCAGAGCTGGATGCTGGTGATGCCGATGCCGTTGCGAACGGCCGCGAAGGCGTGGCCGAGCTCGTGCAGGACGATCGAGCCGAAGAAGCCGAGCGCGCTCAGCACCGCGAGGGCGAAGGGCCCGGTTGCCGAGCTGCTTTCCCCGAGCACGTCGCCGTAGAAGCGCGAGAGCCAGAAGATCACCAGGAAGAGAACCAGGAACCACGACCAGTCGACCGCGACGCGGATTCCGCGCACGTGAAACAGCGTGATCGATCCGCCCCCGGGCATGGACCAATGGTATGCGGCCGCCAAATCCGACCACGCCGTCGGATTTCGCCGGTATAGCATCCGCCGCCGTGCCAGCGGCGGAACACGGACGGGGTAACTAGCGTGCCGGCTCACGACGTATTGGTGATCGGCGCCGGCCTCGCCGGGCAGAGGGCGGCCCTGGCGGCGGCCGAGCAGGGCGTCTCGGTCGGCATCCTCAGCAAGGTCCACCCCGTGCGCTCGCACTCCAACGCGGCGCAGGGTGGGATCAACGCGGCGCTCAACCCAGGCGACTCCTGGGAGTCGCACGCCTTTGACACGGTCAAGGGCTCCGACTACCTCGGCGACCAGGACGCGATCGAAGTGATGACCCGCGAGGCGCCCGAGGAGATCCTCCACCTCGAGCACCTCGGCGTCACCTTCCACCGCGACGAGGAGGGCCGGCTCGGGACCCGCGCTTTCGGCGGCGCCTCCGCCGCCCGCACCTACTACGTCGCCGACATCACCGGCCAGGCGATCATGCACGTCCTCTACGAGCAGCTGATGAAGCACTCCGAGCAGGTTGCCCGCTACGAGGAGTGGTTCTGCACGGCACTCGCCCTCGACGAGCAGGGCGAGTGCTGCGGGGTGGTCACCCGCAACATCGCCGACGGCTCGATGCAGCTCTTTCAGGCGAAGTCGGTGATCCTCGCCAGCGGCGGCAACGGCCAGGTCTGGAAGCCGACGACGAACGCGCTGATCTGCACCGGCGACGGCATCGCGATGGCCTACCGCGTCGGGGCGAAATTGATGGACATGGAGATGATCCAGTACCACCCGACGACGCTGGCCGGCAAGGGCTTCCTGATCACCGAGGGAGCGCGGGGCGAGGGCGCCCACCTGCTCAACGCCAAGGGCGAGCGCTTCATGGAGCGCTACGCGCCGAACAAGATGGAGCTCGCCTCGCGCGACGTCGTCAGCCGCGCCGAGCAGACCGAGATCAACGAGGGCCGCGGCTTCGAGGACGGCACGGTCGCGCTCGACATCACCGTCGTGCCACGCAAGCGCGTCCACGAGGCGCTGCGCGAGATCGTCCTGGTCGGCCGCGACTTCGCCGGCGTCGACATCACCCGCGAACCGATCCGGATCAAGCCGGGCAACCACTACACGATGGGCGGCGTCAAGACCGACGTCGACGGGCGCACCGACATCCCGGGGCTCTACGCGGCCGGCGAGGTCGCCTGCGTCTCGGTCCACGGCGGCAACCGGCTCGGCGCAAACTCGCTGCTCGACACGCTGATCTTCGGCCGCCGCTCCGGCGTCGACGCCGCCGCGCGCGCTAAGCGGACTGCCGGCTCGCGTCCCTCGCGCGCCGTCCTCGAGACCGAGCAGGCGACCATCGACGACGTGCTGGCGCGCGAGAAGGGCTCGGGCCGCCGCGTATCGGAGATCAGGCAGGAGCTCGGCGAGACCATGGACAAGCACGTCGCCGTCTTCCGCGAGGAGGCCGGCATCCAGCAGGCCCTGGAGATCGTGCGGCGCCTCAAGGAGGAGGCGCAGAGCGCCTACGTCGACGACCGCAGCTCGATCTTCAACCAGGACCTGCTGGGAGCGATCGAGCTGGGGTACATGCTCGACAACGCCGAGTGCACCTGCGTCGCGGCGCTGGAGCGCAAGGAGAGCCGGGGCGCTCAGTACCGCACCGACTTCCCGGAGCGCAATGACGACGAGTGGCTCAAGCACATCGACCTGCAGCGCGGAGCCGACGGACCGGACCTCTCATACTCAGAGGTGACGATCACCCAGTGGGAGCCCGAAGAGAGGAAGTACTGAGTGGCCATCTACACGCTGAAAGTCCGCCGCTACCAGCCCGAGAGCGCCGAGGGTCCCTTCTGGGAGGAATTCGACGTCGACCTCGACCCCTCGCTCTCGGTCCTCGACGGCATCCTGCAGGCCAAGGACCGCGACGACGGCTCGCTCGCTGTCCGCTGCTCGTGCCGGGCGGCGATCTGCGGCTCATGCGGGATGAAGGTCAACGGCTCCTCGACGCTCGCCTGCAAGACGCAGCTCGGCGAGGCAGACGCCGCGGCCAACCGGCGCGACGGCGCTGTGGCCGCCCCACCCCGTGGCGCCGACGAGGAATACACCCCCGAGGAGAGCACCGGCCGCAACCCGATCGTGGTCGAGCCGATGGGCAACATGCCGGTGATCAAGGACCTGATCGTCGACATGGAGTCGACCCACTGGGAGAAGATCCGTCGCGTCACCCCGTGGCTGCTGCCGCACGGCGACCCGCCCGAGCGCGAGTACGTGGTCGAGCCGGAGTCGATGATCGACGTGACGCAGTCGATGGCCTGCATCCAGTGCGGCGCCTGCGTCTCCTCGTGCCTCTCGATGGAGGCCGATCCCGACTTCATCGGACCGGCGGCCCTCGCCAAGGCCTATCGCTTCGTGGGCGACCCGCGCGACGACCAGCACCGCGAGCGCCTGTACGACCTGGCCCAGGACCCGCACGGCATCTACGACTGCACCCACTGCTTCTCGTGCATCGACGCGTGCCCGAAGGGCGTCGCGCCGATGGACCAGATCATGCGCCTGCGCCGCAAAGCGGCCGAGGCGGGCATCGACGAAGACCCGAACAGCGGCTACAACCACATGCACGCCTTCGTCAAGATGATCGAGAAGAAGGGCACCAACGACGAGGCGCTGCTGCTCCAGGAGTCCTATGCCCCCGGGGTCAAGGGCAAGCTGATGCCCAAGCCCGCCGCGATCAAAGGCCTGATCGGCTCGCTGCCCACTGCGGTCCGCGGCATCCGCACCGGCAAGATGCGCTCGCTGCCGAAGCTCATCCCGGGCATCCACCCGAAGCTTCCCGACGGCGCCCAGGACGAGGTCAAGGCGATCTACGCCCACGCCGAGGAGCACCGCGAGGAATTCAACATCTACATCAAGGGCGAGGAGGACGTCGAGCCCGAGCCCGACGAGACGGAGGCCGAGGAGATCCAGGCCGAGGAGGGAACGCCATGAAGCTCGCCTACTGGCCCGGCTGCGTCTCGCGCGGCTTCACCCCGGAGCTG
>DASUOH010000017.1:0-38891 GCA_036276735.1 Solirubrobacterales bacterium
TCCGTGTCCTCGACGCCCGGACAGGCGAGCTGATCCGTCGTCTGACTCTCGATCCCAGCCGCGACTACCAGCCGATCGGAGGAGATTGAGATGTCTACGATGTCCCGCGACATCTGTCTCCGATGTCGCGACACATCACACGAAGCGGCTGATGGGATTCGAACCCACGACCTTCTGCATGGCAAGCAGACGCTCTAGCCAGCTGAGCTACAGCCGCGCGAGCATCGCATTATAGGTCGCCGGCGGAGCGACGCTTGGGCCGCCGCGGCTTCCGGCCTCATCCCTGCATTCGCTACTGAGAAGTGGGTAAGGAAGAGCCATGAACAGAATCAAGATGCTCCTGCCCCTGCTCGTGGTCTCCCTGCTCGCTCCCGCGTCGGCGTCGGCATGGGCTCCGGCGAGTCAGGCGACGATCCATCCCGGTGTCCAAGTCTTCACCGAGGGCGCCCAGTGCACCGCCAACTTCGTCTTCGAAGAAGCGGGCGAGGTCTACCTCGGCCAGGCCGCGCACTGCGCCGGCACCGGCAGCGCGACGGAAACCGACGGCTGCGAAAGCGGCTCGCTGCCGCTCGGCACCGCGGTCGAAGTGACCGGCGCCAGCCGGCCCGGCTCCCTCGCCTACAGCTCCTGGCTGACGATGCAGGCGGTCGGCGAGAGCGATCCAGATGCGTGCGCGTTCAACGACTTCGCCCTGATCAGGATCGACCCTGCCGACGTCGCCAAGGTGAATCCGTCGGTTCCGGGCTTCGGCGGCCCGACCGGGCTCGGTGCGCCGGGCACCACCGGCTCGGACGTCTTCTCCTACGGCAACTCCTCCCTCCGTGCCGGCATCGAGCAGCTCCGCCCCAAGCAGGGCGTCCTGGTCGGCAGCACCGGCGGCGGCTGGAGCCACGAAGTGGTGACCGCGACGCCGGGCGTCCCCGGCGACTCCGGCAGCGGCTTCCTCAGCGCCTCCGGCGCCGCCTTCGGCACCCTCAGCACCCTGCAGCTCGCGCCGCTCGCCGGCTCGAACGGGATCGGCGACCTGGCCAAGGAGCTCGAATACCTGCGCTCCCACACGGGCCACACGGGAATACAGCTCGTACCTGGCACCGAGGTGTGGCGGCCGAATCTCGTCGGCGCAGTGCTCGGTGGCTAGCCCCTCGACTAGGCCGTGGAGTCGAGCTCGTCGAGCAGAGCGCGCACGTCCAGCGGCCGGGTGAACATTGCGACACCGCTGCCGTCGGGCTGGCGTGGCCACTCCTCGCGCGGCCGGTCCCAGTAGAGCTCGACGCCGTTGCCATCGGGGTCGTCGAGGTAGAGCGCCTCACTGACTCCGTGGTCGGAAGCGCCGGTGAGGCCGATCCCCGCGTCGGCGACGCGACGCAAGGCGTCGGCGAGGGCGCGCCGGGTCGGGTAGCGGATCGCCGTGTGGAAGAGACCCGTGCTGCCCGGGGGCGGCGGCGAGCCGCCGCGCGAGTGCCAGGTGTTCAGCCCGATGTGGTGGTGGTAGCCACCGGCCGATATGAAGGCCGCTTCGTCGCCCAGCCGTTGCTGCAGCTCGAAGCCGAGCACGCCGCAGTAGAAGTCGAGCGCCTGATCGAGGTCGGCGACTTTGAGGTGAACGTGTCCGATGTCGACACCCGGGTCGATCCGATCTCCGTCAGGCTCGGGCGGCTCGGCGCCGCCAACCTCCTCGCCGTCCAGCACCTGGTTCACAAGCCGGTCGGCCTCGGCGTTCTCGGCTCGCCGCACGTGCCGGATCGACCAACGCTCGAAGTCGCGGAGGGCGCGCTTCACCTCGGCGTGCAGCTCGCGCAGCGTCCCGTCCTTGACCTTGTACTCGCCCTTCACCTGCTTGACGATCAGCTCCGAGTCCCCGACCAGCTCCAGCTCCTCGGCTCCCAGCGCCGCGGCCCGCTCAATTCCGAGCAGCAGCGCCCTGTACTCGGCGACGTTGTTGGTCGCCGTCCCGATCCGCTCGCCCCGCTCCTCCAGCACCTCGCCGTCCCCGCCCCGCACGACGACGCCGATCCCAGCCGGGCCGGGATTGCCCCGCGCGCCGCCGTCGACGTTGACGGTCAGCTTTCGCATCGGGCCCGTACGTTGAGGAGCAGCCGGCCGCCATCCACCGCCCTCGCGTTCCACTGGCGCGCCGAGCCGTCGAGCTGTGCGAGCTCCTCGCCGCGGGCGATCTGGAAGACGGGCCGCTCCTCGCCCAGATCGACGCTCCATTGGTACCAACAGAGCTCCCAGGCCACGGTAATCCGCACCTCGGTCGGTGAGCCCGCGGCGGCTCCGACCGACACGAAGGGCGTCCCCAGCGTGCGGGTCAGGCCGGCGACGGTAAGCGCCGCCTGGCTGCGGTTGAAGCGCCGAACAGCCCGCTCCAGCGGCGCGAGCGACGAGGGGTCGCGAGCCGCGATCCGCCCTACCGTCGCCCCGGCCGCGGCGGGGTCGGCCGGACGAAGTCGATCTCTCAGGCTCACATCGCCAAGTTAGTTCATGGTGGACCGACTCAGGCCGCCGCGGCCTCCCCCGAACGAGCTTCTGCAGTCACCTTCTCGGCCAGGTGCGCCGGCACGGGGTCGTAGCGCTCAAACTCCATCGTGAAGTCGGCCCGGCCGCCGCTGATCGAGCGCAGGTCCGGCGCGTAGTCGAGCACCTCGGCCATCGGTACCTCCGCCCTCACCTCAGTCGCCGAGCCCTTCGGCTCCATGCCGAGCGGGTGGCCGCGCCGCGAGTTGAGGTCGCCGATCACGTCGCCGACACAGTCGTCCGGGCAGCTCACCGCGAGGCGGACGATCGGCTCCAGCAGGACCGGGTCGGCTTCCACCATCGCCTCCCTGAAGGCCATCGCGCCCGCCACTTTGAACGCCATCTCCGAGGAATCGACGTCGTGGTGCTTGCCGTCGATGAGGCGCACCCGGACGTCCTTGACCGGATAGCCGGCGACGGTTCCGTGCAGCATCGCCTCGGCGACCCCCTTCTCGACCGCCGGGATGAAGCCGCCGGGGATCGCCGCTCCCTTGATCTGATTGACGAACTCGAGGCCGGCCCCGTCCTCGGCCGGCTCGATCTCGATCCTGCAGTCGGCGAACTGGCCGCGTCCCCCCGACTGCTTCTTGTAGCGGGCGTGCGCATCGGCGGGCTGGCGGATCGTCTCCTGGTATGGGACCCGCGGCGGGTGGAGCTCGATCTCGGCACCGAAGCGCCGCTTCATCCGCTCGACGATCACCTCGACGTGGATCTGGGTCAGGCCGGCGAGGATCTGCTCCCCGGTCTGCGCATCGCGGTGGACGTCAAGGGTCGGGTCCTCCTCGCGCAAGCGGCGGATCGCGGCGGCCGCTTTCTCCTCATCGCCCTTCGACTTCGGCTCGAAAGCGAAGGCCATCACCGGCGCAGGCAGGTCGAGCGGAGCGAAGGTGACCCTCTCCTGCGGGCCGCCGAGGACGTCGCCGGCCTGCGTCTGCTTCAGCTTCGCGACCGCACCGATCTCCCCCACCCCCAGCTCCTCGACCGGTCTCAGCTCCTTGCCGAGCGGGCGGTTGAGCTGGCCGACCCGCTCCTTCTCACCGCGGGTCACGTTGACGACGTGCGAGTCCGAGCGCAAGGTGCCGCGGCAGACGCGGAAGAGGTTGATCCGCCCCGCGTAGGGGTCGGCCAGGACCTTGAAGACATAGGCGACCAGCGGCCCGGCCTCGTCGGGCGCCACCTCGACGGCCTCCCCGTCCCCGTCGAGGGCCTCCAGCGGCCCGCGCATCGCCGGCGAGGGCAGGTCCTCGACCAGCGCCCCGAGCAGGCGATCGGCGCCGAGGTTCCGCGTCGCGACGCCACAGGTGACGGGGAAGATCCGGCCTGCCGTCACCCCCTGCTTGAGGACGGCGACGATCTCACCGTGGTCGATCGACTCGCCGTCGAGGTAGCGCTCCATCAGCTCGTCGGAGTTCTCGGCGACCTCGTCCATCAGCTTCTCGCGCTGCTCCTCGGCCTGGTCGCGCAGCTCCGCGGGGATCTCGACTTTCTCCGCCGACTGGCGGGCGCCGTCGGTGTAAACGAACGCCTCCATGTCGACCAGGTCGATGACGCCGCGCACCTCGTGCTCTGCGCCGATCGGAATCTCGGTGGCGACGACGTGCGGCCCGAAGGCGGCCTTGAGCCCGTCGAGGACGGCGAAGAAATCGGCCCGCTCGCGGTCGAGCATGTTGACGAAGACGAGCCGCGCCAGTCCTTCGCGGTCAGCGCGCTGCCAGAGCCGCTCCGTCTGCACCTCGACCCCGTTGACGCCGTTGACGACGACCACGGCGGCGTCGACCACCCGCAGCGCCGCGATCGCGTCGGCGACGAAGCTCGGCTCGCCGGGCGTGTCGATCAGGTTGATCTCACGGCCGTCGTACTCGAAGGCGGCGACCGCGGCGCCGATCGACATCTCGCGCGCCTGCTCGTCGGGCTCGTGGTCGGAGAGGGTGGTCCCGGCAGTCACGCTGCCGAGCCGCCGCACCGCCCCCGCCTCATAGAGCATCGCCTCGTGCAGGCTCGTCTTGCCGCAGCCCCGGTGCCCAATCAGGGCGACGTTGCGAATCCGGTCTGCGGCCTTAGGGCTCATTTCCAGACTCCGCGTGTGCGGCTGGCGAGCGCCGGATCAAGCGGGGCAAGGACGCAGGGAGGCCGAATAGCCTTGCGCTATTTGGCCGACTGAGGACGCCGCACCGCGCCGGTCCGCCGCCGCCAGGCGTGCGCGGGGAGGCTGGAGATGAGCCCTCTAACGGCACGCAACGAGCTTACGCTCGAACTACACCTCTTGCAAAGCGCCTTTCAACCGCATGACGGCCTTGGTGTGGAGCTGCGAGACGCGCGACTCGGTGACGCCGAGCACCTCGCCGATCTCGCGGAGGGTGAGGCTCTCGTAGTAGTAGAGGGCGATCACCAGCTGCTCGCGCTCGGGCAGCGAGGAGATCCCCTCGGTGAGGCGGTCCTTGATCTCGCTGCTGGCGAGCGACTCCTGCGGATCCTCGGCGCGCGGATCGGAGATCGTGTCGAGCAGCGAGACCGAGTCCCCTGAGGAATCGGAGATCGTCCACAGCTCGTCGAGCGCGTAGACCGAAGAGTTGGCGATCTCCAGCAGCGAGTTGCGCAGTTCTTCGGGCTCGATGCCGAGCTTCGCCGCGAGCTCCTCCTCGCTGGGGGCCCGCTGTAGCTGGTGCTCGAGCTTTGACTGCGCCGCCTCGATCTCACGCGCCCGCGAGCGGACCGAGCGCGGTACCCAGTCGAGCGAGCGCAGCTCGTCGATGATCGCGCCGCGGATCCGGGTCATCGCGAAGGTCTCGAACTTGATCCCCCGCTCGAGGTCGAAGCGCTCGATCGCTCCGATCAGACCCATCAGCCCATAGGAGATGAGGTCGGAGTCCTCGACGTGCGAGGGCAAGCCGGAGCCGAGCCGGCCGGCGACGAACTTGACCAGCGGCGAGTAGGCGACGACGAGGCGCTCACGCGCGGAGGCGTCACCCTCGACCTTGTAGCGCCGCCATAGGTCGCGGAGCTCAACCTCTTTGACGCCGGTTTCCATCGAGACGCTCGATTCTACGGTCGAGGGGCGGACAGGAGGCGCTCAGGCGCGCGGATGGGTGGCAGCGTACGCGTCGCGCAGGCGGGCCGCATCGACTCGAGTGTAGACCTGCGTGGTGGATATCGACGCGTGCCCGAGCAGCTCCTGGATCGCGCGCAGGTCGGCGCCGCCTTCGAGCAGGTGGGTGGCGAAGCTGTGGCGCAGCGAGTGCGGCGAGACCCCGGCGCCGATTGCCGCCTCCCTGATCCACAGCGCGAGCCGGCGCGTCACGTCGGAGTTCGAGAGCCGGCGGCCGCTCTTGGAGAGGAACAGGGCCCGCTCGGCGCGGTCGCCGATCAGCGCCGGTCGGCCTCGCTCCATGTAGCGGCGCAAAGCGCGCTGGGCCGGCTCGCCGACCGGCAGCAGGCGCTCCTTCGAGCCCTTGCCGAGCACCCGCACCCGCTCGCTCTCGAAATCAAGCGACTCGAGGTCGAGGTTGACGATCTCCTCGCAGCGCAGCCCGCACGAGTAGGTCAGCTCGAGCATCGCCCGGTCGCGCTGCTCCAGCGGCGTACCGGCCGGGATCTGCTCCAGCAGCGCCCGGACCTGGTCGGCGGTCAGCAGGCGCGGCAGCTTCTCCTCCCGCTTTGGGCTGGAGACGAGGTCGGCAGGGTTCTGGCCCAGCCGCTCGCTGCGCACCAGGAAGTCGAAGAGGCCCCGGATCGCGGCCAGCTTGCGGGCGACGCTGGCCGGCGCGGCACCGGCGGCCGAGAGCGCCGCCGCGTAGCGGCGCACGTCGCGGTGGCGCACCTCGCCGGGCTCCGCTCCCCTCCCCTTCGCCCACTCGACGAACTGGCCAAGGTCGACGCCATAGGCCTTGCGCGTGCGCTCGGCCGCGCTGCGAGCCCGCAGGTCGCGGTCGTAGAGGGAGAGCGCCTCACTCCAATCCATGCGAGTTGATTCGGCCTCGCCCCAGCGCGTCCTGCGCGCGGGGGTCAGGCGCCCCTCTAAGCGGCTTGTACTTTTTCCGCGCAGCCGCCCGCGGACAGCCGCAACCTGTCTTCGGAAAAAGTTGAGCGTGAGGGGTGCCTGACCCCCGCGTTCGCTATCCGATGTAGATAGGGGTGCCGACGTCTACGAGCTCGTAGAGCTCTTCGACGTCTGGTATCGCCATGCGGACGCAGCCATGCGAGGCGGCCGTGCCCAACGAGGACGTTTCTTCGGTGCCGTGGATGCCGGCGCCTTCGAAGATGCCCATCCAGCGTGCCTTCAGGGGGTTGGACGGGCCGGGCGGGATCACCTGCCCGGCGAGGCTGCCAGCCCAGTCGGATTCCGGCACATGCCAGGACGGTTCGACTTCCTTGCTCTGGATCGAGTAGAGGCCCTCCGGCGTTTCCAGCCCTTCCTGGCCGACCGCGACGGTGTAGGTCCTGGCCAGCTTCAGGTTCCGCCAAAAGCGAAGCGTGTAGGTCGAACGGTCCAGCGTCAGGTAGGTCGGGTGCTCCTGGGCGACCTCGCTGGCCAGGACGTCGGGCTTGAGTGGATGCGTCCGAGCGGCGATCGTATGGTCGGCGTCGGCGTTCAGCACCGCCGCGTTGAGCTGGTCGGTGAGCAGGTTGTCGCGCAGCTTGCGCCCGTACTCGGGAGGGACGACGGTCAGCGAGCTACCCGACGCTTCGACGCCGGCGTCGCGCGGTTCGCGGTTCACGTCCTCGGCGACACGCCGCACGAAGCGGTTGATCGCTCGCTCGGAGTACTCGACCTGGGCGGGAACCGTCTCCTCGACCTCTCCCCCGGTGACGTAGCGGACGAGCCGACCCGGCAGGCCGCCGTCGCGACTCGCGTCGAGCGCCTCTTGCACCGCCGCGTCGAGATCGGCGCGCAGCTTCAGCTGCTTGCCGCTAAGCACCCAGCGCTCGCCGTCGTAGCCGACTCGCAGCGAGTGGCGCAGCGGCGCCAGCAGCTGTCGGCGCACCGCCCGCTCGGCCCGTTCGGCGTTCATGCCGCCGACGTCGACACCGGCGATCGTGACCCCGTCGGCGATCGTGTCGTCCCGAGTGGAGTCGTAGGCGTACGCGGCGACGGCCCCGAGCAGGAGCAGGGCCACGACGGTGGCGAGCGCGATCTTGGTCTTTCTCCCCATCAGGCCTTCGCGTTAGTCGCCATCGATCATCGTTCGGACGAGGCGCCGGAAAAGTTTAGGCATATGGAGCATTCGCTCCTTCGCCGTCGCTCCCTGCAACTACCCCTGCGCCCGTGCATCCACGCCTCACCCTGCGGGTATGTTCCCTGCGTGCGCGCCAAGGACGAGGTCCGCAGGGAGATCTGGAAGGCGATGGACCGCGAGGGCGTCTCGCGCTTTCCGGGCGCCGAGGGCCGCATCCCGAACTTCGCCGGCGCGCGGCTCGCGGCCGAGAAGCTGGCCGGCCACCGGCTCTGGAAGCGAGCGCGCGCGATCAAGGCGAACCCGGATTCGCCGCAAACGCAGGCCCGCCGCCTTGCGCTGGAGGAAGGCAAGACGCTGATCATGGCGGTGCCGAGGCTGCGTGACCCTCACCCCTTCCGGGTGCTCGAGCCGAAGCGGCTCTCCAAGGCCGCGATGAAGGAGGCGGCGACGATCAAGGGAGCGCTGAAGCACGGGCGCGTCGTCGCGCTCGACGACCTGCCCGAGATCGACTTCGTGCTCTGCGGTTCAGTTGCGGTCAACCTGAGCGGCGCCCGGATCGGCAAGGGCGGTGGCTACTCCGACCTCGAGTACGGCGTCTTGATCGACGCAGGCAAGATCGACGACCATACGACCGTGGCGACGACCGTCCATCCGATCCAAATCGTCCGCCGTCACCTGATGGTGACCGCACACGACCTGCCGGTCGACGTGATCGCCACCCCGCGCGCCGTGATCGACGTCGAGCGTCAGTTCGAGCGGCCGCGCGGGATCCTCTGGGATCACCTGCAGCCGCCGCAGATTCGTGAGATCCCGATCCTGGAACGGATGGGCTATGCCTGAGCTGGCTTCCGTCGAGGCGCGGGCCTTCCCGGCGACGGACTACGGCAATCCGGACCCGGAGTGGCTGCGGATCGACTGGCGCGAGCACCTGCGACGGGTGGAGCTGCCCGGGGCGGACGTCAACTACGTCGACATCGGTGAGGGCGAGCCGATCCTCTTCGTCCATGGCCTCGCCGGCTGCTGGCGCAACTGGCTCGAGAACGTCCCCCACTTCGCCCACTCCTACCGCGTCCTGGCGCTTGACCTGCCCGGATTCGGCGACAGCCCAATGCCGTCATGGGAGATCAGCATGGCGGCTTACGGGAGGCTCCTGCACGACTTCTGCGAGAAGCTGGAGCTCGAACGACTGGCCGCGATCGTCGGCAACTCGATGGGCGGCTTCGTCTCCACCGAGGCGGTGATCGACGAGCCGTCTCGCTTCGACCGCCTCGTGTTGGTCTCGGCAGCGGGCATCAGCTTCGCCGAGGCCGAAGGCAGGCGGATCGAAGCGGCGTTCAGGCTCCTCGAGGCGACCATTCCGGCCTTTGCCGGCGCTCGCGAGCGCTGGGTGAAGCGGCCGCGGGGGCGCGAGATCGCCTTCGGCCGCGTCTTTAAGTACCCCAACCGGGTCCGGCCGGAGCTGCTTGCGGAGCAGATTCACCCCAGCGTCCGCGCCCCGGGCTTTGGCGATGCGACCCGCGCCATCGCCGGCTACGACACGCGGCATCGGCTGCCGGAGATCGAGATCCCCGCCTTGGTGGTTTGGGGCTTGAACGACCAGATCGTCCCGGTCGAGGCGGCGATCGGCTACCACCGGCTGATCGAGGGCTCGCGACTGGAGATCTTCGAGCGCACCGGCCACGTGCCGCAGATGGAGCGGCCGGGGCGCTTCAACTCGCTCGTCGACGACTTCCTGGCTAAATAGGGCCTATCCCGGTAGGGGTTCCACTTAACTTTTTCTGAAGACAGCCTCCGGCCGTCCGAGGTTGGAAGCCCAGAAAAAGTACAAGACGTTCCACCCCTACCGGGATAGGCCCGAAAGCCTCAGGCCGTCACTGCGCCGGCCGAAGCAGACGAAACAGTTGCCGCGTACTTGGCCATCACGCCCCTGAGGTAGGCGGGCTCGGGCGGCTCGTATTCGGCGACGCGCTTGGCAATCTCCTCGTCGGAAAGCGCTACGTCGAGGCGGCGCGCGTCGACGTCGAAGCTGATCTCGTCGCCCTCACGCACTGCGCCGATCGGCCCGCCCTTCACCGCCTCCGGAGCGACGTGACCCGCCATCAGTCCACGCGTGGCGCCCGAGAAGCGCCCGTCGGTGAGGAGCGCCACCTCCTCGCCGAGACCCTCGCCGACGATCGCCGCGGTGACCTGCAGCATCTCGCGCATGCCCGGCCCGCCGGCCGGTCCCTCGTTGCGGATGACGACGATGTCGCCGGGTCGAATCCGCTGGTCCTTTACCGCGCGGAAGCATTCCTGCTCGTTCTCGAAGACGCGCGCCGGGCCGACCTGCTTGGTCCGCTCGGTGCCGGCAAGCTTGACCACCGCCCCCTCCGGGGCGAGATTGCCGCGCAGGATCGCCAGGCCGCCTTCGGCCTTGACCGGGTCGGCGAGCGAGCGCACGACCTCCTGGCCCCCGGCCTCGCCGGCGGCCGCCGCCTCCTCGCCGATCGTGCGGCCGCTGACGGTGATCTCCTCGCCGTGCAGCAGCCCGGCCTGTGCCAGTCGCTGCAGGATCAGCGGCACGCCGCCGGCCCGGTAGAGGTCGGTGGCGACGAAGCGCCCCCCCGGCTTGAGGTCGGCGAGCAGCGGCGTCTGCCGAGAGATCCGCTCGAAGTCGTCGATGCTCAGCTCGACGCCGGCCTCGCGGGCGACCGCGAGTAGGTGGAGGACGCCGTTGGTCGAGCCGCCGGAGGCGCAGACGCAGGCGATCGCGTTTTCGAGCGACTCGCGGGTGATGACGCGGCTCGGCCGCAGGTCCTCCGCCAGGACCTTCATCGCCATCTCGCCGATCTTCTCGGCGACGGTTCCCTTCTCGTCGTCTTCGGCGGGGACCATCGCCGAGCCGCTGGGGCTGATCCCGAGCGCCTCGAAGGCGCAGGCCATCGTGTTGGCGGTGAACTGGCCGCCGCAGGCGCCGGCGCCGGGGCTCGCGGCTGCCTCCAGCTCGTGCAGTTCCTCGTCGCTCATGTCGCCGGCGGCGTGGGCGCCGATCGCCTCGAAGACGTCGAGGATCGTCACGTCGCGATCGTGCCAGCGGCCCGGCGCGATCGAGCCGCCGTAGAGCATCAGCGAAGGGACGTCGAGCCTGGCCAGCGCCATCACGCAGCCGGGAATCGTCTTGTCGCAGCCTGACAGCGCGACGATCGCGTCGAACTGGTAGCCGCGGGCCGTCAGCTCGATCGAGTCGGCGATCACCTCGCGGCTGACCAGCGAGGTCTTCATCCCCTCGGTGCCCATCGTGATCCCGTCGGAGATCGCAATCGTGTTGAACTCCATCGGCGTGCCACCGGCGGCGCGCACGCCCTCTTTGATGTGCTCGGCGAGGCCGCGCAGGTGGAAGTTGCACGGCATCGCCTCGATCCAGGTGTTGGCGATCCCGATCGTCGGCCGGCTCAGCGCGTCGTCGTCGAAGCCGATCCCCTTCATGTAGGAGCGGGCCGCGGCGCGCTCGGGTCCGTCGAAGACGACGCTGGAGCGGGGACGCGGGAGGCTGGTCGCGGTGTGGCCGTTGCTGCTCATGCTTGGAATCTAATCGGCGTCGCGCTCCGGCCGCCGGTCGGCGACTTCGAGGGCATCGACGGGACCGGCGCCGCGGCCGATGCCGCGCAACCCGGCGGCGACAGCCGCGGAGGCGACCTCGCGAGCCTTGCGCGCCGCCTCCAGGGGAGCCAAGCCATGCGCCAGATACGCCGCCAGCGCGGATGAATGCGTGCAACCGGAGCCATGCGCGGCGCCGGCCGGATGACGGTCGCCCTCGATTGCCGCGGCATCGCTGCCGTCGAAGAAGAGATCGACCAGCCGCTCACTGTGACCGCCGGTGACGACCACCGCCTGCGGCCCGAGCGCCAGCACCTCGCGGGCGAGGTCCTCCTGGCAGGCGCCTTCCTCCGCACCGGAGAGAGCCCGCGCCTCGGGAATGTTCGGAGTGACCACCGTGGCCATCGGCAGCAGCCGAACAGCGAGCGCTTCCTGCGCCTCGGGGTCGAGCAGCGAAGCGCCGCTCTCGGCGACCATCACCGGATCGACGACGATCGGGGCATTCACGTCGACCATCAGGGCCAGGCAGGCGACGACTGCCTCTATCGCCTGCGCGGTGCCGACCATGCCGACCTTTATCGCGTCGACCCCGATGTCCTCGGCGACGGCAGAGACCTGGGCGATGATCATCTCCGGGGAGACCGGCTCGACCGAATCGACGCCGACCGTGTTCTGCGCGGTGATCGCCGTGATCGCGGTCATTCCGTGCACGCCGCAGCGCGCGAAGGCCTTGAGGTCCGCCTGGATGCCGGCGCCGCCACCGGAATCGGAGCCGGCGATCGATAGGACGGTTGGAATTCGCTTCCGGTTCATCGTTTCTCCAGACTAGTCGTCGTGTGATCTCAGATTCGTGCGCGTATAGGTCCCAAGCGGAGAGCAGGTGACGTAGCCGAATGCCTCCAGCTCCGCGAGTGCCGTTGCCGCCTCGGCGCCCCCGACGCCGAGCGCCGCGGCGACGGCGTCGCAGTTCGCGGCTCCCCGCTCGACGGCGGCAAGTGCCGAGCCGACAGCGGGCGAAAGCGGCGGCCCTGCAGGGCGAGTCCGCTGCGCTTGCGGCCCCAACATCGCGTCGAGGACGTCCTCCGCATCGCGAACGACGCAGGCCCCGCCGGCGAGGAGGCCATTCGGAGCGGCCGAGAGTCGCGATCCCACCGGCCCCGGCACGGCGCCGAGATCGCGACCCAGGTCGGCAGCCAGATCCGCGGTGATCAGCGAGCCGGAGCGCTCCGCCGCCTCGACGACGACCGTCATGCCTGCGAGCGCGGCCATGATCCGGTTGCGCGCCGGAAACGCCCAGCGCCAAGCGCCCGTCCCCGGCGGCAGCTCGGAGAGGACAAGCCCCCGCTCGCAGATCTGCCGCCACAGCGAACGATGCGAAGCGGGATAGGCGACGTCGGCGCCGCAGCCGAGCACCGCGACGGTGCGCCCCCCGGCCAGCGCGCCGCGATGCGCGCGGCCGTCGATCCCGAAAGCGAGGCCGCTGACCACGACGAGGCCCGCCGCCGCGAGTTCCCGTCCCAGCGCTTCCGCCACCTCGCGGCCATAGGTGGAGGCGCGGCGGGCACCGACGACCGTCACGGTCGCAGCGGGATCGAGCTCGGCGAGCAGCGCCGGATCGCCGCGGCCGAACAGCGCCCAAGGCGCATCGGCAGCATCCCGTAGGCCGGACGGAAAGCGGGCGTCGTGGCGGCAGCAGGCCCAGCACTCGGCGACAGCGAGCGCCTGGCGCAGGGACTGCTCCGGCGTCGCCACCACCCGCGCCAGCAGTTGTCCCGCAATGCGCGGCGCGGCTGCCGCGACCAGGTCCTCGTTGGAGAGGCGCAGCAGTTCGGGCGAGCGCGAGCCCACCGCTCCGGTCGCCAGCCGCTCGATGTATGGGGCGAGGTGGGCGAGCAAACGGCCACGACGGAGGCATTCGACACAGGCCGACGGCTCGTGACTGATCATCGCTCGCGCCTCCTCAATTGCAGGGCCTGGGCCATGTGGTCACGGTCGATCCGCTCGGCGCCGGCGAGGTCGGCGATGGTGCGAGCGAGCCGCAGGACGCGGTCGTGGGCGCGCCCGCTGAGACGGTGCCGGGCGTAGACCTCCGCCAGCAGCCCAGCCGCTTCCTCGCTCACCGCGCAGTCCCGCGTCTCGGCCGGGGTCAGGTCGGCGTTGCAACGGCCGGGCCCGAGGCGGCGCTCCTGCCGCTCACGCGCCGCGGCGATCCGCTCTCGGACCGCGGCTGAGGGCTCACCGGGGGGGCCGGCGATCTCCTCTGCGTCCGGCTGCCGCACCGCGACGAGGATGTCGACGCGGTCGGCGAGGGCGCCGCTCAGGCGCCCCTGGTACCGCCGTACTTCGAGTGGCCCGCACTCGCACTCCGGGTCGGCCTCCCCGCGCCCGCACGGGCACGGGTTCGAGGCGGCGACGAGCATGAAGCGACACGGGAGCCGGCGGTTGGCACCGGCCCGGGCGACGGTGACCCAACCGGCCTCGAGCGGCGCCCGCAGAGCCTCGAGGGCGTCGCGACGGAACTCGCAGAGCTCGTCCAAAAAGAGGACGCCGCGATGAGCGATCGTCGCCTCGCCCGGCCCGGGTGGGTTGCCGCCGCCGACCAGGCCGGCCGGGCTGACCGTGTGGTGCGGCGCCCGGAAGGGGCGGCCGCCGACCCGCTGCGTGTCGAGCCGCCCACAGGCGCTGGCGATCCGGGCGACCTCCAAGGCCTCCGACCTGGCCAGCGGCGGCAGGATCGAGGGCAGGCGGCTCGCGGCCAGCGACTTGCCGGCGCCGGGCGGGCCGATCATCAGCAGGTTGTGCCCGCCGGCCGCCGCGACCTCCAGCGCGTAGCGCAGATGCGGCTGACCGCGCAGGTCGGCGAGGTCCGGGCCGCCCTCCTCGCCGGACAGGCCGAGCGCCAGTCGCTCTGGCCGCGGCGGCGCCCAGTCGCCTGCCGCCAGTCCCTGCACCTGGTCCAGGCCCTCCAGCGGCAGTACCTCGATCCCATCGACCAGCGCCGCCTCGGGGCCGTTGGCGGCCGGCACGACGATCGTCCTCGCCCCCCGCTCCCTCGCCGCCTCGGCGATCACCAGGGCGCCGTTGACGCTCCGCAGGGAGCCGTCGAGCGCCAGCTCGCCGACCATGACAGTGCGCCCGAGCGCCTCCCACGACAGCTGGCCGGAGGCGACCAGGAGCGCGACGGCGATCGGCAGGTCCAGCCCCGGCCCCGCCTTGCGCAGGCTGGCCGGCGCCAGGTTGGCGACGATCCGCCGCAGCGGGAACTCGAAGCCGCAGTTGCCGAGCGCCGCCCGCACCCGCTCGCGCGCCTCGCGGACCGCCGCGTCGGGCAACCCGACCACCGAGAACGCCGGCATGCCGCGCCGCACGTCGACCTCGACCCGGACGGGGCGGGCTTCGATCCCGTCGAGCGTGAAGGTATTTGCCGTGGCGAGCATGGACCCAACGCTCCCCGACCGAGACGCGCGTGTGGTGCGCAGATCTCAAATCTTCAGTGCCCTCTTTGTCACCAAAGGCATGAGCGGACCGGCTCCCCTAGCTTCGCCCCCGATGACGGTGCAGCGACAGCGGCTTGGGCGGCGCGCCGAGGAGCTCGTCGCAGGCCGGTTCACCGCCTGCGGCTGGGAGATCATCGAGCGCAACGCCCGCACCCGCTACGGCGAGCTCGACCTCGTCGCGCTCGATCGCAAGGCGCTCGTCTTCGTCGAGGTAAAAGCCGGTCGCGCCAGCTCGACCTACGGCCCGGAGCGCCCGATCCTCGCGATCGACCTTCGCAAGCAGCGCCGCGTCCGCCGCCTCGCCACCGCCTGGCTTGCCGAACGCCGCCAGCTGCCCCCCTACACCGACATCCGCTTCGACGCCGTCGGCGTCACCTTCGACCGCGCCGGCCGCCTAACCGACTTCGAGCACATCGAGGGCGCCTTCTAGCCCGCCAGCTCGAGTTGGCTATAGGCGACGGAATCGAACGAGCGGCGGTGCAGCGGCGAGATCCCGTTGCGCTCGATCGCCGCACGATGCTCCGGGGTCGAGTAACCGACGTGTTCGTCGAAGCCCCATCCGGGGTGCTTCTGGGCGGCGCCGTGCATGTAACGGTCGCGGCTGACCTTCGCAACGACGGAGGCCGCGGCAATCGCAGCGCTTGTCGCGTCGCCGTCGACCACGGCGCGGTGCGGGACGAGGCAGTCGCGCAGGGCGAAGCCGTCGACCAGACAGATCGCTTCCCGCTCGGGGGCGAGCCGTTCGAGCGCGCAGGAGAGCGCTTCCAGGTTGGTGACGTGAAGGCCGCGCTGGTCGATGCCCCGCACGCAGCGAACCGCGACCGCGACCCGCGTCGCTGCGCGAAGCACCGCCGGGTAGAGCTCCTCACGACGCTCGGGCTTCATCTGCTTGGAGTCGTGCAGGCCGGTAAGAGCGCGCCGATCGGCGCGCGACAGCGTCTCGTAGTCGATCAGAACCGCCGCGGCGACCAGCGGCCCCGCCAGACAGCCTCGTCCCGCCTCGTCGGCTCCCGCGACCAGACGACTGCCGAGCCCGCGATCGAAGGTGAAGAGCCGGCGCGAGCGCGCCAGCCGGCGCCGGTGCGCCTTGGTCTGCCCCTTAGAAGATGCCGATGCGGTCCGGGGGCCAGTAGGTGGCGAAGGCCTTGCCGATGATCCAGTCGCGGGGGACGGGGCCCCAGAAACGGCTGTCTTGGCTCGCCCCACGGTTGTCGCCCATCATGAACCAATGATCGGGCGGGATGGTGATCGTTTTCGGCAAATTGCAGACGCTGCTGCCGACGCACCTGCCGAACTCGGCATAAGGCTCATCCGTCTTCTCGACCCCGTTGACGACCGGGTGGCCGTTGCGGATGCTCAGCCGGTCGCCCGGTCCAGCGACGATCCGCTTGATGAAGTTCTGATCGGAGCGACCCTCGGTCGGCGCGGCGCACGCCTGCCGGGGGCCGTGTTCGGCCCCGCATTCGGTGCCGTTGTCGGCACCTCCGGGCGGGTGGAAGACGACGATGTCGCCGATCCCGGGATCGGCGAAGTGGTACTGGAAGCGGTTGACGAGCACTCGCTGGCCGACGTCCAGGGTCGGCTCCATCGATTCGGAGGGGATCTGGTACGGCTTGACCAGCCAAGCCTGGATCGCAAGCGCCAGCCCCAGGGCCAGGGCCACGATGACCACCAGCTCGACGAAGCCGCCGACCGGCCCGCTCGGCTTAGGGATCCGCGGTCTCAGTCTTTGCCCTCGCCGGAGTCCTCAGCCTCCGCCGCGGGCTCCTGCTCGTCCTGCGGCTGCTCCTCGGTCTCCGCCTCAGGGGCATCCGCCTCCGCTTCGTCCTGAGGCTCTTCACCTTGCGAAGGCGCTTCAGCCTGAGGCTCTTGCTCGGACGTCTCCTCTGCGGGTGGCGTGGATGAGGGGTCTTCGCCCGCAGCTTGCGAGGACGAAGACTCCTCGTCCGCGACAGGACCCGCAGCCGCAACCGCCTCGTCCTGAGGCTCTGGCTGCGGCGCCGAGACCAGCTCGTCGTCGATCCCCCACCTTCGCTCGGCGACTCGAGCCGCCTTGCCGATCCGCCCGCGGAGGTAGTAGAGCTTGGCCCGGCGCACGTCGCCCCGCGCCGCGATCTCCAGTTTTTCGATCTTCGGCGAGTGCAGGGGGAACGTCCGCTCGACGCCGACACCGAAGGACTGCTTGCGGACCGTGAAGGTCTCGCGGACGCCGGAGCCCTGGCGCCGCAGGACGACGCCCTCGAACACCTGGGTGCGGCGGCGGTTGCCCTCGACGACCTGGAAGTGCACGCGAACGCGATCCCCCGGTGCGAACGAAGGAAGCCCCTGGCGCCGTTGGCGCCGCTCGATGCTGTCGATTACGCTGCTCATTGCAAAAGAAAACCGCCGGAGCCGAGGTGGGTGGCGCCGCGCGGTTGCGGAATCGTACCTACTTGCCGCCCTTTTCGAACTGTTCCGCGCGGACCTGGCTCTGCTCCGCCCGCCAGCGCCTCACCCGCTCGTGGTCGCCAGACAGCAGCACCTCGGGAATGCCCCAGCCGCGGTAGTTCGGCGGCCGGGTGTAGTGGGGATACTCGGGGGCGCCCTCCAGGACCCGGCTGAAGGACTCCTCGACGGCGCTCTGCTCGTGGCCCAGGGCGCCGGGCAGCTTGCGCATGACGACGTCCGCGAGCACCATCGCGGGCAGCTCGCCCCCCGCTAACACGTAGCGGCCGATCGAGACCTCGTCGTCGGCGAGGTGCTCGTGGACGCGCTCGTCGAAGCCCTCGTAGCGACCGCAGAGCAAGGCTACGTGCGGCTCGCGGGTCAGCTCGTCGGCCAGCTCGTCGTCAAGCAGCCGCCCGGTCGGCGAGAGCAGCACTACGCGCGGGCTCTCCCCGTTCGAATACGCGGCTTTGAGGGCAGCATCGACCACGTCCACCCGCAGAACCATCCCCGCCCCGCCTCCATAGGGCGCATCGTCAACCTGACCAGCCCCCAACGGCGTCGTATCCCGATAGTTGAACAGCCTCAGCTCATTCCCCTCACGCAACGCGTTCTGCACCGACCGCTGCCCCTGAAACCAGTCGAACGCCTCTGGGAACAGGCTGAAGATGTCCAGTCTCATCTCGTCCCTTGATCCGGATGCGGGTTGAGGGTGGAGCGTCTTGTACTTTTTTCGCGGCGCGGCCCTCGGACGGGCTCCGCGGGTCTTCGAAAAAAGTTAAGCGGAACCCTCAACCCGTAGCCGGACCTCCTCGCTCAGTCCAGGATGTCGACGATCACCTTGCGGTCAAGCCGCACGGCAGCCGCCTTGGCCACAGTCCTGATCGCGTTCGCGACCCTGCCGCCTTTGCCGATCACCCGGCCGAGGTCATCCTCGGCGACGCTGATCTCGTAGACGAGCGTGTCGTCCTCCTCGAGCTCCTCGACGACCACGGCCTCGGGGTCCTCGACCAGCGCCCTGACGAGGAACTCGAGCAGTTCCGTCATTGCTCAGCCTCTAGCTGCCGGAGGCGGGAATGCCCTTGGCGCGCAGCAGGTTGGCGACGGTCTCCGAGGGCTGGGCGCCGTGCTCCAGCCAGTGGCGGGCGCGCTCCTCGTCGAGCTCGATCGTCGAAGGCTCGGTCTGCGGGTTGTACTGGCCGATCGTCTCGATCGTCCGCCCGTCACGCGGCGAGCGTTTGTCGGCGACGACGATGCGCCAGATCGGGTTCTTCTTGGACCCGACCCGTCTGAGTCTGATTCGGACAGCCATAGCGGCCCGGCAGGTTAGCGCCTGCGCACCTTGGGGCGCTTCCCCCCGCCCTGCATCGCCATCAACTGCTGCGGGTCGGGCATCTTGCCGGAGACCATCTGGCGCATCAGCTTGCGCATCTGGTCGAACTGCTTGATCAGCTGGTTGACCTGCCGCACCTGCGTTCCCGAGCCATCGGCGATGCGCCGTCGCCGCGACCCCTTGATGATCACCGGGTTGGCACGCTCCAGCGGGGTCATCGAGAGGATGATCGCCTCGACCCGGTCGAGCTGCCCCTCGTCGACCTGGGCGTTCTTCATCTGCTTCATCGCGCCCATGCCGGGAATCATCCCGATCAGGCCGCTGAGCGGGCCCATTTTCCGCACCTGGCGCATCTGCTGGAGAAAGTCCTCGAGCGTGAAGCTGTCGCTTTCGAGCTTGCGCTGCATGTCCTCGGCCTGCTGCTCGTCGATCTGCTGCTCGGCTTTCTCGACCAGGCTGAGGACGTCTCCCATGCCGAGGATGCGCGAGGCCATCCGGTCTGGGTGGAAGCGCTCGAAGGCGTCAAGTTTCTCCCCGGTCGAGGCAAAGAGGATCGGCTTGCCAGTTACCGCCTTGACGGAAAGCGCCGCGCCGCCGCGCGCGTCGCCGTCGAGCTTGGTCATCACGACGCCGTCGAACTCGGCCGCCTCGGCGAACGATTCGGCGACGCCGACGGCGTCCTGCCCGGTCATCGCGTCGACGACGAGCAGCACGTCGTGGGGGCGCGTCTTCTTGCGAATCTGCGCCAGCTCGCCCATCAGCTGCTCGTCGATGTGCAGACGGCCGGCCGTGTCGACGATCAGCACGTCGCGTTTCTCCTGGCGGGCGCGGTCGAGCGCCCAGGTGGCGATGTCGACCGGGTCGCGTTCGGTCCCCTGCTCGTAGACCTCGGCGCCGGCGCGCTTGCCGACCGTGACCAACTGGTCGACCGCGGCGGGCCGGTAGACGTCGCAGGCCGCGAGCGCCACCTTCTTGCCTTCCTCGCCGAGGTGGCGGGCGAGCTTGGCGCAGGCCGTCGTCTTGCCCGAACCCTGCAGCCCGGCCATCAGGATCACCGTCGGGCCTTTCGAGGCGAAGGCGAGCTCGCGTCCGGCGCCGCCCATCAGGTCGGTCAGCTCCTCGTCGACGATCTTGACGACCTGCTGGCCGGGGTCGAGGCTCTCGAGCACGTCGGCGCCGAGGCAGCGCTCCTTCAGCGTCTTCGTAAACGCTTTGACGACCTTGAAGTTGACGTCCGCCTCGAGCAGGGCGAGGCGGATCTCGCGCATCGCGGCGTCGACGTCCCCCTCGTTCAGCGTGCCGCGCGAGCGGACGTCGGAGAGGGTCGCCTGGAGGCGCTCTGAGAGCTGGTCGAACATGGCTCGCCAGCTTAGGGCCTATCCCGGTAGGGGTTCCACTTAACTTTTTCGAGGCACGTCAACCGGCTACCGCGGGCGTCGGCCGCGAAAAAGTACAAGACGTTCCACCCCTACCGGGATAGGCCAGCGAGAGCTACTCGCTCAGCAGGGCGCGGGCGAAGTCAGCCGGGTCGAAGGGGCGCAGGTCGTCGAGCGTCTCGCCGGTGCCGATCAGCTTCACCGGGATCCCGAGCTCGTTACCGATTGCCAGCACGACGCCGCCCTTGGCGGTGCCGTCGAGCTTGGTGAGGACGACGCCGTCGACCTCGACCGCCTCGGCGAAGACCTTGGCCTGGCGCAAGCCGTTTTGGCCGGTCGTCGCGTCGATCGAGATCAGCGTCTCGTGCGGCGCGTCCGGCATCTGCTTGGCGATCACCCGCCGCACCTTGGCCAGCTCGTCCATCAGGTCACCCTGGGTGTGGAGGCGGCCCGCGGTGTCGACGATCACGACGTCGGCGCCGCGGGCGCGCGCCGCGGCGATCGCGTCGTAGGCGACAGCGCCCGGATCGCCACCCTCCGCCGAGCGGACCAGTTCCGCCCCCGCCCGATCCGCCCACTCGGCGAGCTGCTCGGCGGCGGCGGCGCGGTAGGTGTCGCCGGCGGCCAGAATCACCGAGAGGCCCAGCTCCCGGGAGAGGTGCCAGGCGATCTTGCCGATCGTCGTCGTCTTGCCGGTGCCGTTGACACCGACCATGAGGAGCACCGCGGGCTCGCCGCTGAGGTCGATCGGCGCGCGGCCGTTGGAGGCGACCTCGGCGAGCAGCTCGATCAACCGCTGCCGCACCGCCTCCCCGTCGGCCGGCACGGCGCCGGAGTCGACGTCCTGCTCGAGCCGCTCGACAACCTCGGCGGTGGTGGGCGCGCCGACGTCGGCGAGGATCAGCGCCTCCTCGAGGCGCTCCCAGGTCTCCTCGTCGATGCGGTCGAAGAGGCTGGCCGAGATCTCCTCGGTGAGCGCCTGCCGGCTCTTGGAGAGGCTCTCGCGCAGTCGTTTGAAGACGCCGCGCCGCCGCTCCTCCTGCTCCGGATCGGAGGCCGTGGGGGCCGCCTCGCGCGCCCCGAGGTCGAAGATCTCCTGCCAGGACGTCGCCACGTCCGCAAGCCTAGATGGCCGGGCCGCTCAGGCCGCTCAGGCCGCTTCGGCCGAGTCGTCCCGCGCCTGCGCCCCCACCGGCGGCTTTGCGCCAAGTAACCCCGGCACGTCCTCGCCGGGCTCCCCGCCGTCTTCCCCCGCGACGCCGGCGAACGCCGGCGGGATCTCCGCCTCCTCGCCGTCCTCGATTTCGCGCGGCAGGCGACGTGAGACCACCTTGGTCACCCCGTCGCCACCCATCGTCACCCCGTAGAGGACGTCGGCGGCGTCCATGGTCCGTTTCTGGTGGGTGACGATCACGAACTGGGCGCGACTCGAGAAGCGGCGGATCAGCTGGAGGAAGCGATCGATGTTGGCGTC
Organism: Solirubrobacterales bacterium; assembly: GCA_036276735.1. Taxonomy (GTDB): domain Bacteria; phylum Actinomycetota; class Thermoleophilia; order Solirubrobacterales; family 70-9; genus VRUE01. The sequence continues at coordinate 21,372 of DASUOH010000017.1, forward strand.
GTCGAGCGCCGCCTCGACCTCGTCGAGGATGTAGAAGGGGCAGGGGCGGGCGAGGAAGACGGCGAAGACGAAGGCGAGCGCGACCAGCGACTTCTCGCCGCCCGAGAGCAATGAGAGCTTGCGGGTCGACTTGCCTTCTGGCGTCACCTCGATCTCGACGCCGAGCTCCTCGCGCTCTTCCTCGCCCTCCTCCTCCTCGACCTCCGGCTCGGTGGTCGCCTCGCTGGGCGTCGCCTCGGCAGCCTCCTTGGCCGGATGCAGGCTGACCCGGCGCAGCCGCCCACGACCGCCGGGGAAGAGGTGCTCGACCATCTCCTCGAAGTTCTTGGCCGTCGCCTCGAAGGTCTCCTCGAAGGCCCGCTCGATCTCGCGATCGACGTCGCGAATCAGCGCTTCCAGCTCGCGCATGCCGCGCTCGATGTCCTCGCGCTGGGTCTGCAGCGCCTCGACGTGCTCACGCGCCTCGTCGTACTCCTGTTCGGCCAGCGGGTTGACCGGACCGATCTGGGCGCGGCGGCGCTCGAGGCGCTCGAGGCGCCGCTCGATCTCGGCCCGCTCCTCGTCGGAGAGCGGCTCATCGGCCGGGCCGACCTCCTCGCCGAGCCGCTCGCCGATCGTCGCCAGCTCCTTGGCGGCCTCGGCCCGGCGATCGCCGAGGTGTGCCGCTTCGACCTCGGCCTCGGTCAGCTTGTCGGAAGCCGCTTTCATCTCGACCTGCAGCTCGGACTCCTGCCGCGAGCACTCGCGCATCTCCTCGGCGATCGCGTCGCCGTCGCCCTGGTCGCCGACCACGGTCGTTTCGATTCGCTCGACTCGCGATCGGATCGCTGCTTCGGCGTCGCTCGCCGCGGCCAGCGCCTCGCGAACCTCGTCGAGCAGCTCCTCACCCTCGGCTACTCGCGCCCGCAGGGCCTCGCGATGACGCTCGCCGAGCAGGCCCTCGGCGCGTCGGGCGTGGCGGATCGCCCGCTCGGCGCCGCCCCGCACGGCGCCCAACGCCGCCTCGCGCTCGGACTCCGCGGCATCCGCTGAGCGCGCCCGCGCGAGCCCCTCGGCCGCCCCCGAGAGACCGGCGTCGATCTCGGTCAGCTCCTCCTCCAGCTCGCGTGCCCGCGCGCCCGGCGCCCCGCCGCCCGCCCCGAGGTCGAGCGTCAGCGGCCCGAACTCGGCCCGCAGCTTCTCCAGCGACGCCGCCAGCTCGGCCTCGCGCTGCGTCAGGCCCGCCGCCCGCACCGCGATCCGCTGCTGGTCGCCGCGCAGCTTGGTCAGCACCCCCCAGGCTTCGGTCCGCTCGCGGTCGCGCGCCGCGAAGCGCTCCTCGGCGGCACGCCGCCGCTCACTTACCGCGGCGAGGCGCTGCTCGAGCTTCGCCCGCTCGGCGCGGGCGGCCTCGGCAAGCCGCTGCGCTGTCTCGGCGCGGTCCTGTCCAAAGCGCAGCTCCTCGGCGACGAGACGGCCGCGCAGCTCCAGCTCCTGGCGCTCGATCCGCGCGCCCAGCTCGGCCGCTTCGGCCTGCCGCTTCAGCGGTCGCAGCCGCGCCCTCGCCTCGCGCTCGACGTCGAGCGCCCGGTCGAGGTTGTCGCGGGCGGCCCGTAGCTTCAGCTCGGCGCGGCGCCGACGTTTGCGGTGCTTGCCGAGCCCGGCCGCCTCCTCCACGAGCATCCGCCGCTCGCGCGGCTTGGAGTGCACGATCGACTCGACTCGACCTTGGCTGATCACCGAGTGCATCTCGCGGCCCAGGTTGGTGTCGGAGAGGACCTCGACAACGTCGACGAGGCGGCAGCGGGCCCCGTTGAGGCGGTAGCCGCCGTCGCCGGAGCGGTCGAGGCGGCGCTGGACCGAGATCTCCGAGAGCTCGGTGGCGGCGCGGCCCTCGCCGTTGTCGATCGTCACCTCGACCTCAGCCGCGCGGCGCTGGCCGATCCCCTTGCCGCCGGCCGAGATCACGTCCTGCATCGAGGCACCGCGGATCGCGCCGGGACTCTGCTCGCCGAGCGCCCAGAGCACCGCGTCGGTGATGTTGCTCTTGCCGGAGCCGTTGGGGCCGACGATCACGCTGACGCCCGGCGAGAACTCCAGCCGGGTGCGCTCGGGGAACGACTTGAACCCCTTCATCTCGATCGACTTCAGATACATCTCAGCTGCTCGGCTCCCCAGGCCTTGTGGTGACGGCTAAGGCTCTCGTCTGAGTCGGACGCGTTGCCATCTCAGTCGCCGAACCGCTCCAGCGCCCGCTCGGCCGCCATCTGCTCGGCGGCCTTCTTGCTGCGGCCCTCCCCCCTGCCCACCGGCTCGGCGTCGACGATCGCCTCAACCTCGAACGTGCGCTCGTGGGCGGGGCCGGATTCACCGACTACCTCGTAGCTTACGCGCGTTTTCCGCCGTGCCAAGACCTCCTGCAGGGTCGACTTGGCGTCGACGCGCTCCTCAACGGCGTGCTCGATGCGATCGGCGAACGCCGCGGCGACCGCGGCCGCCGTGCGGTCGAAGCCGAAGGCGAGGAAACAGGCCCCGATCAGCGCCTCGGTCGCCTCTGGGAGCGGCCGTGAGCCGGCGAGCAGCGTCGCGGCTGGGATCGCGTCGTCGGCCTGCGGCTGTGCCTCGCTCAACATTTCCGGCACGCCGAGCTCGCGCCCCACCTCGGCGCAGGAGACGCCGCTGACGGTGTGGTTGTGGATCTTGGTCAGGCCGCCGGCATCCTCGTCGGCGAAGCTGTCGTGCAGCTCGGCCGCCACGGCGAGCGCCAGGACGCTGTCGCCGAGGTAGGCGAGCCGCTCGTAGGAGTTGGCGCCGTCGGTCCAGGAGGAGTGTGTGAGCGCCCGGTGGCGCAGCTCCGCCGGCAGCTCGTCGACGAGCTCGGCGAGCAGCGCGACGCCGGCGCTCACGCCGGTGCGTGCTCCATCACGAAGGAGACGGCGTCGCCGACCGTCTCGATCCCCGCCGCCTGCTCCTCGGAGACCTTGATCCCGTAGCGGTCCTCGAGCTCCATCACGAGCTCGTAGAGGTCGAGCGAGTCGGCCTCCAGGTCGTCCTTGAAGCGGGTCGTCTCGCCGATCTTGTCGCGGTCGACTTCGAGCTCCTGGGCGAGATGGTCGCGAACCAGGGTGAGCACGTCTTCGCGGGTCATCGACGCCCCATCATTCCATCTGGCCCCGCGTCGCCCCACCCGCCCGCAGCAGCTCGCCCGTGCGGCGCACCGCTTCGGTCTCGACGCAGCGGGCGGCGAGGCGGATCGCGTTGGCGATTCCCTCCGCCCCGGCGCTGCCGTGGCCGACCACCGCGACGCCGCGCAAGCCGAGCAGGATCGCGCCGCCGGTCGTGTCAGGGCGCAGGTCGCGCCGAACGCCGCCCAGGGCGGGCCGCATCAGGATGCCGCCGACCAGGGAGATCGGGTTGGAGCGCGCAGCGCCGCCGATCGCCTCCGACACCGCGCGCGCCGTTCCCTCCATCAACTTGAGGGCGACGTTGCCGGTGAAGCCGTCGGTGACCACCACGTCGGCGGCGCCGGCCGGCAGGTCTCGCCCCTCGACGTTGCCGACGAACTCGATGCCGCCCGCCCCGTCGAGCAGCGCGCGCGCCTCGACCACCTCCTCGCGGCCCTTGCCCGACTCCTCGCCGACCGTCAGCAGCCCGACCCGCGGCGACTCGACGTCGAGGACGGCCTCGCTGAAGGCGGCACCGAGGAAGGCGAACTGGACGAGGTGCTGGGCACGCACCTCGACGTTGGCGCCGACGTCGAGGAAGAGCACCGACTTACCGGGAACCGGCAGCTGCACGGCGAGTGCCGGTCGCTGCACGCCGCGCATCCGGCGCAGGCCGAAGGTCGCAGCCGCCATCGTCGCCCCGGTCGAGCCGTGGCTGACCATCGCGTCGGCGGCATCTTCGGCGACCGCCGCCGCGGCCCGGACCACCGACGCCTCCTCCTTGGCGCGCACAGCCGGCACCGGATCTTCCTCGTTGGAGATCCACTCCTCGGTGGGCACGACCGTAATCCCGTCCTCCCCGTCCAAGCCCAGCTCCTCCGGGGGGCCGAACACGAGCACTCCGATCCCGTCCGCGGCCGCGTCCCGGGCGCCTTCGGCAAGCTCCTCGAACCCCTGCTCCGCCCCGTAGCCGTCGAGGGCTACGGTGATCCCGCCGTCGGCGGCCACCGGCTATTCGGTATCGGTGGGGGCGCCGGCGGTCGGGTCGATCACTTTGTGCTCGACCACCTCGCGGCCCTTGTAGGTGCCGCAGACCGGGCAGACCCGGTGCGGGCGACGCGGGCTGTGGCATTTCGGGCAGCGGTTGAGCGTCGCCTGTCCCGCCTTGTGCTGGGCGCGACGCTTGTCGCGCCTTGCGCTCGAGGTTCTCTTCTTTGGGACCGCCATGAGCCGGGCATGGTAGCGGGGCGCCGAACGAGGGGCCGGGCACCCTCCGGCATCGCCGTTGGAGCGTCTTGAAGGGATCTAGCCCACCGGCGCCTCGGATGCCTCGGGAAGCTCATAGGTCCGGAGAATGAAGCGTCCCAGCAGAGGGACCGCGAACGAGTACCTCCCCAGGCGGTTCTTGTAGATCATCCCCTTCTCCGCAAGGCTGGCGAGCATCTGATTCGCATTGCTGGCGGAGAACCCCTTGGGAAGCAGCTCCTTCGCCTCTGCCTTCAATTCCTGAATCGTGAATTCTCCATCCGCTCGCTCCAGATGCGCGACAACCCATAGAAGTTCCCGCTGTCGATCGGTGATCCTGGCCCAGCGACCGGCGAAGAAGTCCGCGTCCAGCTTGCGCTGTATCGCCTCCACCGGCACCTGTTTCTGCTCTTCGTCGGCGTGCTGGCGGATGAAGACGTCATATACCTCTCGGCCGATGAACTGAATGAAGTACGGATATCCGGCCGACTCGTAGGTGATGAGCTTCACCGAGTTCGCGGACAACTTGACGGGACACTCCGCAACCTCGATGGGCTTGAGGATCGCTTCACGGCTCTCCTCGTCGCTGAGCCTCGTCAAGGTCATCACCCGGAACATCCGCTCGGCATAGGTGCGGGACTCGACCAGTTTCGGGAACAGGGTCGGCAATCCCGCCAAGACGAGCATGAACGGAATCCCCTTCGACTGGATCGACTGGAAGACGTCGAGCAAGACCGACAACGGAAACTGCTCCTTGCTCGCGTGATCCGCCAGGTTTTGGGCCTCGTCGTAGGCAAAGATCACGCGATGCTGCCCTCGGTCCTTCAGGTGCTCCCAGGCAAATTCGAGAGTCGCCTTGATCTTGTCCGCCGTCAGGCCGGGGGTCCCGTTGTAGATCTCGACCAGCAATTCGTGAGACAGAGGCACCTCCTTTGGCTGTCCTGGGGCGGCGAATCCGACCTCCTGCCGAGAAGCGGGATCGGGTGCGGTCGCCGACGAGGTGATCAGCGCAAGATCGGCGAGCAGCCGTTCGGCGAGGGCGTTCTCGCTGATGCTCGCCGACTCGGAGAGGTCCGCGGTCGCCCATAGCCACCCCTTTTCGACCGCCCTGGACTTGAAGGTCTCAAGCAGGACGGTCTTCCCGACCCCCCGTAGGCCGGTGAGAACCAGGTTCTCGAGGATCCGGTCCTGCTCTAGAAGACGGTCGAACTCTTCGTACTCTCCCTCCCGTCCCGCTAAGTAAGGCGGCATGTGCCCAGCACCGGGCCGATATGGATTCTTGAAGCCGCCCTGAGCGTTCATACTGGCTTAGCCTCCTGTCTAAATTAAGACTAAGAGCTAAATTTAGCAGCTCCCCTGGAGATAGATAAGCGTTGGAGTGCTTCCCTCGTCAGTAGGTGGCCTGGACCACTGCAAGCCCATTCGCCTGCCACATGAGCTCGCCGTCGGACCAGGAGAGGAGATCCTGAAGCTGCCTTTCCTCGAAAGAGTCACCGATCACGAGCGAGCGGGAGTGCTCGCGGACGCGGCGGACCAGCCGCTGCTTGCGCTCGTCGCTCAGCTCGTTGACCGAGAGAACCGAGATGACGAGGTCCCAGGGACCGTCGGGCAGCGGGTCCTCCATGCGGGCGAGCTGTACGTCGTCGTAGGTCTGGCGGGCCCGGAAGACCATGTCGGGACTCGAATCGAGGCCTACCACCCAGGCGTCCGGATAGGCCTCGATCAGCCGGCGAGTCGTCTCGCCGGTACCCATGCCGAGCTCCAGCACCCGCTGCGGCGGGAAGGGGACCGCCGCCACGGCCTGCTCCTGCAGCTCGTCGTAGCGCGGGATCCGGGCGCGGATCCGCTGCAGATACTCGTCTGGCGTCCAGTCGAAGTCGCTCATTCCGTACTCTCGGTCGGGGTAGCCATCGTAGTCCGGCCGAGGGGAGGCTCGAGCATGGCGAAAACGCCGACGACCACGACGATAGACCTGGGGCGGCTTTCGCTCTCCTTCGGCGAGGGGGCCAAGCTGGAGCGCGCCGTGCGAGTGGACCCGTTCGAGCTGGGGGGCCAGACCTACGCCCCGACTTCAGCGGCCGTCGACGCTCGCCTCGACATCTCGCGCCCGAGCAACGGCTACGCCTTCCGCATGCGCTTCCCGCTGCAGGTGGACGGTCCCTGCATGCGCTGCCTCGACCCGGCTCTGGTCGAGCGCGAGGTGGACGCGCGCGAGGTCCACCAGGACCGCACCGACGACGAGGAGCTGCGCAGCCCCTACGTCGTCGAGGACCGGCTCGAGGTGGCGCGCTGGGCGCACGACGCCGCGGTGCTGGCGCTACCAAGCCAGATGCTCTGTCGCTCCGACTGCGCCGGCCTCTGTCCCGTCTGCGGCGAGTCCCTCAACGACGCCGACCCGGCCGACCACGAGCACGAGACCGGCGGCGACCCGCGCTGGAGCAAGCTCAAAGAGCTGAAGCTGGAGTAACCGCAAGCTCTACGAGCTGAAGCTCGACCCAGCAGGCGCTCCCGTCAGGAGGGGTTTGGATGCCCCTCTAAGCGGCTTGTACTTTTTGCGCGCCAGCGTTCGCGGACAGCCACATCCTGTCTTCGCAAAAAGTTGAGCGTGAGGGGCGTCCGAACCCCTCCGAACCGACCTAAGCCTGCTCGTCGAGCTCGGCGACCGGCTCTTCGTCGCGGCCGGCCAACCTGTCCCGCCCACGCTGTACGGCCGCGAGGAACTTCTGAAGGTTGACCTCGAGCGTGTTGAGGATCTCGTCGGCGTAGTCCTCGGCGCCGAGCCGGATCTCGCGCTCGCGGGTGCGGGCGTCCTCGACGATCTCATCGGCAGCCCGCTCGGCCTGCTTGGTGACCTCCTCGTCGGAGATCAGCCGGGCCTGCTGCTCGCGCGCCTCACGGACGATCCGCTCCGCCTCGCGTTTGGCCTCGGCGAGCATCTCCTGACGCTCCTTGACGATCCAGCGCGCCTGCTTGATCTCCTCGGGGATCGTGGCACGCATCTGGTCGAGGAGATCGTAGATCTCCTCACGGTCCACGCGTACCTGGTCCGTGAGAGGCACGGGCCGGGCGTTGTGGACAACGTCATCCAGCTTGTCAATGAGGACCAGGACGTCCATTTGAAGGTCGTAAGCCTACGTGTCAGTGGAAGTTTCGGGGCAGAACCCGTGATTTCCTCGGCTTTTTGCAAGCTCTCGCCCAAGCCGCACCGAGATCGCGAAGCCTATCGTTCGGCAAAGCGGCTCGCCATCGCGGCGGCCACCGGCGCCGGCACGAGGTCGGACACGTCGCCGCCGAAGGTGGCCATTTCCTTGACTCCCGTCGACGAAAGGAAGCTGTAGTAGGGCGAGGAGATCATGTAGATGCTCTCGATCCCGGGGTCGAGCTTGCGGTTGAGCTGGGCCATCTCGAACTCGTACTCGAAGTCGGAGATCGCGCGCAGGCCCTTGACGATCGCCGTCGCCTCCAGTTCGCGGGCGAACTCGACCAGGAGGTTGGAGAAGATTCGCACCTCGACGTTGCCGAGCCCAGCGGTTGCTTCCTCGATGAACGCTTTGCGCTCCTCCGCCGTGAAGAGCGTCTTCTGCTTGCGCAGTGGATTGTTGACCACACCGACGATCACCCGCTCGAAGGCGGCAGACGTTCGAGCGATGATGTCGAGGTGCCCGTTGGTGACCGGGTCGTAGCTGCCGGGGCAGACGACGGTCCCGTTGCGCTCCGCCATCAGCGGGCCTCCGCCGCCGCGTAGAACGAGACGTCGGTACCGCCGTAACGCCGCTGGCGCAGGGGCTCGAGCGAGCGGATCGCGAGCGGGCGCCGGGCGCCGCTCTCGACGATCAGGCGGCCGTTCGGCCCGAGCAGCTCGGGCAGATGGGTGTCGAGTTCCCGCCCCACGCGCTCGGCGAGTCTATAAGGGGCATCGAGGAAGACGAGGTCGAAGCGGCGCTCGCCCGCCCCCGGCCTGCCGACGCCGGCGACCCAGCGGGCGGCGTCGGCGCGGACCAGCTCGACGCGATCGGCGAGGCCGAGCCGCTCGACGTTGCCGAGCGCCGGCCGCGTGTCGCGGTCGACCAGCGTCGCCACTGCGGCGCCCCGCGAGAGCGCCTCGATCGCCAGGGCGCCGGTGCCGCAGTAGAGGTCGAGCACGCTCGAACCGCCGATGTCGCCGAGCGCCGAGAAGACCGCCTCGCGGACGCGGTCGGTGGTCGGACGGACCTTCCAGCCGCGCGGAGCGACGAGGCGGTGCCCTTTCAGCTCGCCCGCGATAACGCGCATGGTCAGAGTGGTATCGGGTCGGCGACCGCGACGCCGAAGCGGCGGCGCGCCGCCTCGAGCAAGGGCCCGAGGTCGGGCGCGTCGAGCGAGCCGTGGCGCTGCAGCAGCGCGACGACCTCCTCGCGGGCCTCGACCAGCAGCGGGCTGTCGTCTGGCAGCTCCGCGACGGCGAAGCGCGGCAGGCCGTGCTGGCGGGTGCCGAGCACCTCGCCGCCGCCGCGCAGCGCCAGGTCCACCTCGGCCAGCTCGAAGCCGTCGGCCGAACGGGCGACCGCCCCGAGGCGCCGCCGCGCCGTCTCCCCCGGCTCGTCGGCGAAGAGCAGGCAGTGAGAGCGATGCTCGCCGCGCCCGACCCTGCCTCGCAACTGGTGGAGCTGCGAGACGCCGTAGCGCTCGGCGCTCTCCACCACGATCACGGTTGCGTTGGCCACGTCGATTCCGACCTCGATCACGGTGGTCGCCACGAGCACGTCGAGCTGGCCGCCGGCGAACGCCTCCATCGCCTCGGCCTTGCGCGCCGAGGACATCTGGCCGTGGATGACCCCGACCCTGAAGCCGTCCAGCTCGCCCGCCGCGAGCCGCTCCGCCTCGACCTCCGCCGCCTTGCCCTGCAGCTTCTCGGACTCCTCGACCAGCGGGCAGACGACGTAGGCCTGGCGGCCGGCTCGCAGCTGCGCGCGCAGGGACTCGTAGGCGGCTGGGCGATCGTCTGGGCCCACGACGCGCGTCTCGATCGGCTGCCGGCCGGCCGGCAGCTCGCGCAGCGCCGTCGTGTCAAGGTCGCCGTAGGCGGTCAGCGAGAGGGTGCGCGGAATCGGGGTGGCGGTCATGTGGAGGACGTGCGGCGCCATTCCCTCGACCCCCTTTGCGTCAAGCGCGCGCCGCTGCTTGACGCCGAAGCGGTGCTGCTCGTCGACGACGCAGACGGCCAGCCGCGCGAACTCGACCGCCGGCTCGATCAGGGCATGGGTCCCGACGATGATTCCCAGCTCGCCGCTGGCGAGCTGGTCCAGCGCCTGTCTGCGAGCCGAAGCGGGCGTCGCGCCGGTCAGCAGGGCGAAGGGCGTCGCCTCGGCCGCCAGCAGCCTCCCGAGCGTCGCGGCGTGCTGCTCGGCCAGCGTCTCGGTCGGCGCCATCAGCGCGGCCTGGAAGCCGGCTTCGAGCGCCCGCAGCATCGCGTAGACGGCCACCACGGTCTTGCCCGAGCCGACCTCCCCCATCAAGAGGCGCTGCATCGGCTCGCCCGAGTCGAGGTCTGCGTCGATCTCTTGAAACGCGTTGCGCTGGTCCCAGGTCGGCTCGAATGGCAGCGCGTCGATCCAGCGCTTGACCTGCGCCCCGGGCTCACCGAGCCGCGGCGCCGGCCGCGCCGCTCGGTGGCTTCGTTTCCGAGTCGCCAGCACCGCCTGGTAGAGGAAGAGCTCTTCGAAGATCAGCCGGCGCCGGGCCTCCTCGACGTCCTCCGGCGACTCCGGAAAGTGGATCGCGGTCAACGCCTCCCCCACCCCTGCCAATCCTCGCCGCGCCCTCACCTCAGCGGGCACGCCCTCGATTGCATTCGGCGCCCACTCGATCGCCTGCTCGACCCATTGGCGAATTCGCTGGGATTTGAGCTGCTCGGTGGCGGGATGCACAGGGACCAAGCGCTCCGGCCCGCGGGTCCTGTCGCGGAGAGGGGGCTCCTCGTCCTCGCGAGCTGCGGGCGAGGACCCCCTCTCCACGCCACCCGCGGGAGAGGCGGCGATCTCGTATTCCGATACACGGAAGCCGCGTTTGTCTCGGGAGCCGCTGAGGAGCAACTGAGTGCCCTTCGGGAGCTTTTGGGCGACCCAAGGCTGGTTGAACCAGGTGGCGCGAACCGAGCCCGACTCGTCACCAACTTTCACCGTGACAATCCAAGGGCCCCGGCGGCGGAAGGGACGGCCTGGATCGGCCAGGACTTCCACGCGGATAGTCGCCTGCTTGCCGATCTCCAAGTCCGAGACGGGCACGACGGTGAGGTCACGATGCTTGTGCGGCACGCGGTAGAGCAGCTCGCCGACGGTTGAGATGCCGGCGTCGGCGGCCGCTTCGGCCGAGCTGGGTCCCACCCCTTTCAGCGCCTTCAGCGAGGCCTCCAGCACGCTGGGGCGCGGCCAGTGCACCGGGGCGTCGAGAAGCTGCTTTCTGCTCAGCTCGGCAGTGCCGGCGAAGGAGCGCACTACTGGGCGGCGAGCAGCCACCACCAGCTCGGCTGACCGCCCTCGTGGGCCTCGACCTCCACGCCCTCCGGCACGTGCGTGTCGATCTCGTCGAGCGGGATCGGCGCATCGGCGCCGGCGAGCACGGTGACGATCTCCGCGCCCTCCGCCAGCCGCGCCAGCGTCGCCGCGAGGGTCGAGCCGGCCCCTCCCCAGGCGACGATCTCCTCGTCGACGAAGCCCACCGCGTCGCCCTTGCGAAAGCGACCCTGGCCATCGTCGCGCGCGGCCGGGGCGACGCCGCCGCGGGATATCCCCTCCAGCGCCCCCTCGAGCCGTGCGGCGTTCTCGTCCAGCGCCGCGTCGGGGTCCAGTTCGACCAGCGCCAGCAGGCTCGCCTGCTGGGCTGTGGCCGGCACCACGCGGGCCGGCTTCTCGGAAAGCTCGCAGGCCCGCTCGGCGGCCATGATCACGTTCGAGGAGCTGGGCAGGACCAGCACCTCCTCCGCCTCCACCTCGTGGATGCCGGCGAGCAGCTCATAGGTCGAAGGGTTGAGCGTCTCACCGCCGTGGACGACGTGGGCCCCGAGCTCGGCGAAGAGCCGCTCGATCCCCTCTCCGGCGGCGACCGCGACCACGCCGGTGCGACCGCTCTCCAGGCGCGCCCGCCGCGCCGCCACCTGCTCGCGCATGTCGGCGACGTCGAGGTTGGTGACCTCGCCCACGCCCTCGAACAGGACGACCGCAGCCTCCGGCTCGTCGGTGTGGACATGGACCTTCAGCGTCGCCTCGTCGCCGACGACGAGCACCGAGTCCCCGAGGCCCTCGAGCCGCGGCAGAAAGTCGCGCGATCGCAGTCCCTTGCCGGAGACGATGAAGTTGGTGCAGTAGCGGTAGCGGCTGTCCTCGTGGTGGGGTCGGCTGAGCCGCGCCGGCTCATGGTGGTTCACCTCGGGGCTGTCCCCGTCACCGTCGCGGAGGCCGGCGACGACGCCGGCCAGGATCAGGACGAGGCCGTAGCCGCCGGCGTCGACGACGCCGGACTGCCGCAAAGCCTCGAGCTGCTCGGGGGTGCGCTCGACGGCCCGCTGGCCGTCGGCGATCGCCCGCTCGAGCACCTCGGCGAGGACTTCGTCCTGGCGCTCGTCGCTGACGCCGCGATCGAGCCGTTGCTTGTCAGCCTCCAGGTGGGCGAGCTGGCGGGCGATCGAGTGCGCCATCTCGCGGAAGACGGTCAGCATCGTCCCCTCGGCCGGTTCGCGGACGGAGTCGTAGGCGGCGTCGGCCGCCCGGGCAAAGGCGGAGGCGACGAGCACCGGGTCGATCAGCTCGCCGGGCCGGCTCGCCAGCTCCTCGGCGGCGCCGCGGACGATCTGGCTGAGGATCACTCCGGAGTTGCCGCGCGCTCCCAGCAGCGCGGCGCGGGCGAGCGCCTGGACCAGCTCGGTGCGGCCGACCTCGTCGACCTCGCGGCCGTCGAGCCGGTCGAGCTCCTCCATCACCGCCCGCATCGTCATCGCCATGTTGTCGCCGGTGTCGCCGTCGGCGACCGGGAAGACGTTGAGGTCGTTGACCTCCTGGCGTCGCTCGTTCAGCGACGCATAGGCAGCGGTGACGACGCGCCGAAAGCGCGCGATCGAGGGGTCGGGCATAGAGCCGGGGATTCTAGGAACCCCCAAGGCGGCCTGACCAAGCGAGGGCGTGACGGCGGCGGAGCGCCAGTGCTCCGCACGGCGCGTAGCCGACGGCGCGTCCTCGCGCCGTGTCAGGCCGCCTTGGTGACCTTGTTGGCCTTCAAGCAGCGAGTGCAGACGTAGGTCCGCACCTTGCGGCCGCGCTCGACGATCCGCACCTTCTGCAGGTTTGGGTCGAAGCGCCGCTTCGTGGCGACCATCGAGTGGCTCCGGGACTGGCCGAACGCCGGTCCCTTGCCGCAGCTGTGGCATACCTTGGCCATCGGGTCGTGGATGGTACAGGCCGCCGCGCTAGAGGCTGCCCCCGCCTCCGACCTGCCAGCGGTAGGGATTGACCTCGCGTTTCAGCAGCGCCATCCGCGTCACCGTCAGCGCCGCGTTTCGGCCCTGGTCGCGCTTGTCCCCTCCGGCGCGAGCCAGTGCCTGCTCCATCGTGTCGCAGGTGATGACGCCGAAGGCACAGGGGACACCGGTCTCGAGCTGCACCTCCTGGATGCCGCGCGCGGCCTCGGCGCAGACGAAGTCGTAGTGGTCGGTCTCGCCGCGGATCACGACGCCGAGGCAGGCGACGCCGGCGTAACGACCGCAGGCCGCGTGCAGCTTCGCCGCGTAGGGCAGCTCGTAGGCGCCCGGCACGGAGACGTGGGTGACGCTGGAGGCGGCGACGCCTGCCAGCTCGAAGCCCTGGTCGGCGCCTCGCAGCAGGCGGTTCGCCAGATCCTCGTAGAAGCGGCCGACGACGACGGCGAACTCCAGCCCCGCAAGCGCCGCTTTCTCGTCGTCCCGGAACTCCTCCAGGAACGCCCCGGCCTCAGCCATCGGCGTCCCTGGCGTCGCGCTCTTCCTCGTCGTGGATCATCTCCTCGTCGAGGGCGAGCCCCTGATGGTGGAGGATGTGCCCCATCTTGTCGCGCTTGGCCTGCAGGTAGCGCTCGTTGTGGGTGTTGGGCAGCGCCTCGATCGGCACCTGCTCGGTGACCGAGAGCCCGTAGCCCTCCAGCCCGACGATCTTTTTCGGGTTGTTGGTGAGGATGCGGATGCTGGTCAGGCCGAGGTCGCCGAGGATCTGGGCGCCGATCCCGTAGTCGCGCAGGTCGGCGGGCAGGCCCAGCTTCAGGTTGGCCTCGACCGTGTCCGCCCCCTCCTCCTGCAGCTTGTAGGCGCGCAGCTTGTTGAGCAGCCCTATGCCGCGCCCCTCCTGGGAGAGGTAGAGGAGGACGCCGCACCCCTCGCGCTCGATCATCGCCAGCGCCGCCTCGAGCTGCTCGCCGCAGTCGCAGCGCATGCTGTGGAAGACGTCGCCGGTGAGGCACTCGCTGTGGACACGGACCAGCACGTCCTCGGCGCCGTCGACCTCCCCCTTGACCATCGCCACGTGGTGTTTCTCATCGACCAGCGAGCGGTAGCCGACCGCGCTGAAGTCACCGAAGGCGGTCGGCAGCGCCGTCGCGACGACCCGCTCGACCAGCTTCTCGGTGCGGCGCCGGTAGGCAATTAGGTCGGCGACCGTGACCATCTTCAAGCCATGCTTGCGGCAGTAGGGGATCAGGTCGGGGACGCGGGCCATCGTGCCGTCGTCGTTCATCACCTCGCAGATGACGCCGGCGGGGATCAGGCCGGCGAGGCGGGCGAAGTCGACGCTGGCCTCGGTATGGCCGGTGCGCTCCAGCACGCCGCCCTCTTTGGCCCGCAGCGGGAACATGTGGCCCGGGACGACGATGTCGCGAGGACCGGAGTTGGGATCGATCGCGACCTGGATCGTGTGGGCGCGGTCGTGGGCGGAGATGCCGGTGCTGACCCCACCCGCCGCCTCGATCGTCACGGTGAAAGCGGTCTGCAACGGCGCCTCGTTCTTGGCGGCCATCAGGTTGAGGCCGAGCTGCTCGCAGCGCTCGGCGGTCAGGGCGAGGCAGATCAGACCGCGCGCCTCCTTGGCCATGAAGTTGATCGCCTCGGGGGTCGCGAACTGAGCGGCCATCACCAGGTCGCCCTCGTTCTCGCGGTCCTCGCCGTCGCAGACGACGACCATGCGGCCGGCGCGGATCTCCTCGATCGCCTCCTCGATCGTCGCGAACGGGCTCTCGCCCGCCGCGCGCCCGTCCTGCTCTTGCTTCGCCGCCTCTGCCATAGCGCTCACGCCTATTCCTTTCCGGCCAATGGTCCCATGATCCGCTCCACGTACTTGGCGACCACGTCGCACTCGACGTTGATCTTGCGGCCCGGCGCCGCCTCGCCCAGCGTCGTCCGCTCCAGGGTCTCGGGGATCAGCGACACCTCGACCCAGGCCTCGCCCAGCGCCGCCACCGTGAGGCTGACCCCGTCGAGGGCGATCGAGCCCTTGTCGATCAAGTAGCGGGATAGCTCTACCGGAAGCGCAACTCTCAACCGCTTCGCGAAGCCGTCGTCCTTGATCGAGACGACCTCCCCCACCCCATCCACGTGCCCCTGCACGATGTGACCCCCGAGCCGGTCCGACGCGCGCATCGCCAGCTCGAGGTTGACGCGGGCGCCGGGCTCCAGCTCACCGAGCGTCGTCACCTCCAGCGTCTGATTCATCGCGTCGGTCTCGAAGCCTTCGGCGGCCACTGCCGTCGCGGTCAGGCAGGCGCCGTTGAGGGCGACGGAGTCACCGGGCTGCACGTCAGCCGCCAGGCCGGTCGAAATCTGCAGGCGCGCACCGTCGCCATCGGCTTGGACCGAATCGACCCGCCCTATGTCCTGAATCAGCCCCGTGAACACGTCACCACTCCTTGAACCGGCTCGTAATCAGGACATCCTCCCCGACCCGCTCAACGTCGCTGCTCAGCGCGCTCCGGCGCGCGGGTCCTGTCGCCGCAGGGGACCCACCGCCCCCTCCGGTAGCTAAAGCTTCCTCAGGGGCGGTCCCCCCTGCGACGCCACCCGCGCGAGAGGCGGTGTCGCCAAGCAGGACAGGAGCAACGAACGTCCGCGACTCGTCCATAGCGTCGGATCGGACAAAGGCCGCGGCGAGAGTACGACCGCCCTCCAGGAAGAGGCTCGTTATGCCGCGGCGGCCGAGATCCGACAGCGCCCCGTCGATCGAATCGGCGACGAGGACCTCGGCGCCCGCGGCGCGAAGCGCCTCCGTACGAGCGCGATCCGCATCCGGCGAGACGACCACGAGCACCGGTGAGACGTCCAGCGTTTTGAGCAGCTTGGAGTTGAGCGGCAAGCGAGCCTGGCGGTCGAAGACGACGCGGGTCGGCTGGCGCCAGTCCGTTCCGGTGCGAGTTTTCCCCGACATGTCGGGAGAAGTCGCACCGGAAGCCTCGGGGCGGGCGGTGAGCAGCGGGTCGTCGGCGAGGACGGTGCCGATCCCGACCGCGATCGCGTCGCATTCGCCCCGCCAGCGGTGGACGAGGGCGCGGCTGCGCTCGCCCGAGATCCAGGGAGACTCGTCGGGGGAAGTGGCGGTCTGGCCGTCGAGCGACATCGCCATCTTGAGGATCACCAGCGGCAGGCCGGTTCGCGCGTGCTTGCGGAACGGCTGGTTGAGGCGGCGGGCAGCAGTTGCGGGCTCGCCGGCGGCGAACTCGACCTCGACCCCTCCGTCGCGGAGGATGCCGGGCCCCCGCCCCGCCGCCTTCTCGGAGGGATCGTCGGAGCCGATCACGACCCTGGCGACCCCCGCCTCGAGGATCGCATCGACGCAGGGCGGCTGGCGGCCCTGGTGCGCGCAGGGCTCCAGCGTCACGTAGATCGTCGCCCCGGCCGGGTCCTCACCGCGCCGGCGACAGTCCTCCAGCGCCGCCCGCTCGGCGTGCAGGCCCCCAAGCTCGGCGTGGAACCCTTCGCCGATCGTCTCGCCGTCGCGGGCGACGACCGCGCCGACGAGCGGGTTGGGGCTGACGCGGCCGCGGCCGCCCTCGGCCAGCTCCAGCGCCTGCTGGAGGTGTGCGCGATCGGAGGTGGTGAGCGAAGCGGTCATCGAGTTGATTGACCAGTCAATCAACCAGTCTACTCCGTGCATATCGCCCGAATCCAGGGGTGCCGCCGATACGCTGCGGCGGCGATGAAGCTGATCATCCAGATCCCCTGCCTGAACGAGGAGGCGACGCTGCCGGCGACCGTGGCCGACCTGCCGCGCGAGGTGCCAGGTGTCGACGAGGTGGAGGTGCTGGTGATCGACGACGGCTCGACCGACCGCACCCTCGAGCTGGCGCGGCGCAGGGCGGCCGCAGAGCGGCGGCTGACCGTGCTCGAGGCCGGCCCGCTGCCGCCCGGCTGGGGCGGCAAGGTCCACGCGCTGGTCGTCGGCCATCGCCACCTCCGCGAGCGCCCCGCCGGCCCGCCGCCCTGGCTGCTGTCCACCGACGCCGACACCCGCCACCACCCCCAGCTCCTCGCCCGCGCGCTGGCCGCCGCCGGCCGCCACCGCCTCGACCTGGTCTCCGTCGCCGGCGGCCAGCAGGTCGCCGGAGCCGGCGAGAACCTGCTCACCCCGCCGGTCTTCGCGCTGCTCGACGCGGTGCTCGGCGACTGGCGCCCGGCGGCCACCGGCGGCGGACCGCCGATCGCCAACGGCCAGCTCATCCTCGTCGCCGAGCCGGCGCTCGCCGCCGCCGGCGGCTTCGACGCGCTGGCCGGGGTGGCGATCGACGACGTCGGCCTCGCCCGCCGCGTCCGCGCCGCCGGCGGCGCCACCGGCTTCTGGCGCGCCCCCGACCTCCTCGCCGTCCGCATGTACCGCGGCGCCGCCCGCACCGCCGCCGGCTGGCGTCGCAACCTCGGCGGCCTCTTCGGCCCCCGCCCCGCCCTCGCCGCCGTCGCCGCCGCCGTCGCCCTGGCCCCCGCCGCGGCCGCACTCGCCGCCCTCGCCGCCCGCCGCCCCGCCACCGCGCTGGCCGCCTGGGCCCCCGCCGCCCTCGCCTCCGCCCTCCTCCGCCACGGCAGCGGCCACCCCCCCGCCTGGGGCCTCGCCTACCCCGCCGACGCCCTGGCCCTCACCGCAACCCTGGCCCTCGG
>DASUOH010000018.1:0-5438 GCA_036276735.1 Solirubrobacterales bacterium
CACCTAGCCACGAGGATCATGCGTGTCGCCTGGGCCAGCGTTCGCGAGTGAACCTTGGGACTGGTCACTTGGACTGGCACCTGTTTCGCGATTCCCGCTGAGCCGGCCTCTCGCGGCGTTCAGGCCGACCACACGCGGGCCGAAGCTCCGTTCCCGCGCGATCGCGTGCTCGTGCCGTGCATTCAGCGCCGGCCGCCGAACTCCCAGTTGTGCACCTCGATCTCGGAGAACGCCTCGAGCCCCGTCCGCTCGTCCACCACGAGCGCATCGACAGCTTCGCGACCCGGCGCCTGAAGGGCCAGTGCGACTCCGACCGGCTCAGCGCCAGCGAGTGTGGCGAGCGCTCCATAGAGGACCAGCCGCTCGAGCAGCTCCGGCGGACGGTGGGCGCGGCTGAAGGAGCGACGGCTCCACGACGAACAGGGTCGTCGAGATCGACGGTCGAGTCGGAGGTCACTGGCGAGCTTCGATTCCGAGGGCCACGCGAGATCACCTACTGGATCGGCCGTCGGAAAGTGTCCCCCGAAGGTCGGAGTCGGACTGACCGGCTAGGCGGCGGTGAGCCGCCGAAGCGCCGCGCGAACCGCCCCCGGCGCCTCGACCCAGACGAAATGGCCTGCCCCGTCGACCACGTCGACCCAGGCGCCGGGAAGCCTGTCCGCTGCGTCGGTCGAAGCGGCCAGCGGCATCGGGCTCCGAGAGCCGTGGACGAAGCCGACAGGCACCTCGATGCTCGGCAGCCCCGCCTCGAGCGCCGGCAGCTCCGCGAGGATCGAGCCCTGCATCTGCGCCGACCGCTCGCTGGCGAATCTCAGCTCCGGCATCGGTGGCGCTTGCTCCGGGTCCGCGAAGTACGCGGCCCAGACGAGGCGCATCTGCTCGAGTGCCAGCTCGTCGTCCGCGTTGCCCTCCGTCGCGAGCACGTCGAGCTCGTGCGCCCGCTCGCGGTCCTCGGCGGGCGTTCGACGCAGGATCTCCTCGTCGAACTCCGGCCAGCGCCCGTCGCCCACCGCGCCGAGCGGGTCGACGGCGAGCACCCCGAAGAGACGTTCGGGTAGAGCCTCCGCGACGTGCAGGGCGAGGTGGCCGCCCCACGAATGGCCGACGACCCATGCCTTGTCCCAGCCGAGCGTGTCGAGCACACGACCGGCGTCCTCCACGTCGGCCGCCACCGTGCACGGCCCTTCCGCCGCCGACGGCGCGAGCCCTCGCTGCTGGTACCAGGCGACGTCGTTCTCCTGCGCAAGCTCGTCGGCGAGGTCGCGAAGGTAGTCGAAACCCAATCCCGGCCCACCGTGGAGCAGGAGAACCCGTGGCCCGGTGCCGGCGCGAAGGCCCGCTATCAGCGGTCCGTCGTCGCGTGTCGTGAATTCAGTCCACGTCACGGCCCGACCCTACCGTCCGCGCTACGTTCGAGAACGTCGCGTGGGCCAGCGTTGCTCCTATGTCAAGGCTGACTCGGCTTTGAGCGTGGTGTAGATGGTGCGGGCGAGTTGGCGTTTGAGGCAGCGGATCGCTTCGCGGCGGCTCTTGCCTTCGCTCTGCTTGCGTTCGAGGTAGGCGCGTGCTGGCGGGTGCACGCGGCCTTGCGTGATCGCGATGCGGTGGAGGGCGCAGTTGAGTTGCCGGTTGCCGCCGCGGTCGAGCCGGTGGCGTTGGTGTTTGCCGGAGCTGGCGTCGAGTGGGGCGACGCCGGCGTGGCGGGCGAGCTGCGCGTCGGAGCGGAAGCGGTCGATCGGGCCGATCTCGCAGAGCAGCTTCGCGGCGCTGATGGGGCCGCAGCCTGGGAGCTGCAGCAGCCGTGGCGCCAGCGCCGCCGTGCGCGCGTGGAGTTGGCGGTCATGCTCAAGGATCGTGCGCGTGAGTGTTCGGCAGCGGCCGACGAGCTCGCGCGCGATCTGCACCTGCGTTGATTGCTCGCGGCGGGCGAGCTGCCGACTGAGCCGCTCGAGCCAGATCGGCCGGTCGAGTGCGCCGAGCGGGACGTGCAGGCCGGGGTCGAGTTCGTGCAGGTGCCAACGCAGCCGCTGCTGCGCCCGCCGCCGCTCATCGACCAGGTCGTCGCGGTGATCGACCAGCAGCTTCAGCTCGCGCAGCGTCTCCTCGCCGGCGCGTGGTCCCTCGAGCCGCGGCTCCTGGAGCGCGGCGCGGGCGATCGCGAGCGCGTCGATCGCGTCCGACTTGCCGCGTGTGCGATTGCGGCGGCGCTGCGGCGCCGTCAGCCGAGGCGGCACCCGGACGAGCCGCTCGCCGGCCGCGACCAGCGCCTGCTCGAGCCCGCGCGTGACATGGCGGCAATCCTCGAGCGCCCACAGCCGCTCCTCGTCGAGCGCGCGCGCCCAGGCGAGGACGCCCTCATCGACCGAGCCAGCATGTTCCTGCAGCGGCCGTCCCAGCTCGTCGACGGCGACCGCGGTGAGCGAGTGCTTGTGCACGTCCACTCCGACAACGATCATCTGATCGCCTCCTACCGTTGGGGGCGACCGGCGAGCGGACAGACCTCACTCGAGGCAGCTGCCAGGCTCCTATCAGGTCACGCTCGACGGTCTCGGGAAGGCGGCGGCGACACAACGCTGGAAAGTCAGCCTGAGGGCGACGTTCGGGAATCGGGTCAGCCGCCGCCAACCCGAGTCTCTGCTCCACAGCAGACGACACTCACCGACGATGACAGTGAGTTCGGGAATGTCCCTTGACCCACTGGGCGAGGAACAGCCCACGAGCACTTACGAAGGTCGAGCGAAGCGCGGCCGGAGACGACCAGCGATCCGAAGGCCGATCAGCAAGAGAACGGTGTTCAGGACGAGCGCGGCATACATGACGCTGTTCTGGAACCTCTCGTCGCTGACTGCCAACGGAATCCCGCGGATCGCGGCGATGACGGCGGTCGCGTTGAGCGCCTGCACGGCGACGAAGAGAACCAGCCATCGGTTCACCCTCGGGAGTCTCGAACGGCGCATCTCCCAATAATCCTAGGAACGAGCCGCCACATCGCCCTCCCCCGGATGCGGACTGTTGCTTGCGCGAGTGTGTGGGAATACACCCCGAGCACTCGGTAGGGTCGTCGTCGATGCCGGAGATGCTCAGGGCTCAGTACGAGCGACGCGGCCCCGTGCCGCAGGACGTGATTCACGCGGTCGAGTTCGAGACGCCGCAGCTCGAGGCCGGCCAGGCGCTGGTCGAGGTGACCGCGGCGCCCATCAACCCGTCGGATGTGCTAACCCTGACCGGCGAGTACGCCCAGTTGCCGCCGTTGCCTGCGATCGGGGGCCGTGAGGGAGTCGGGCGGATTGCCGTCCTCGGTCCCGGCACCCAGGGTCCAGGAATCGGGGTCGGGCAGCTGGTGTTGCTGCCGCGCGGCTGCGGTAGCTGGTCGACGCACGTCGTGGCGGAGGCAGCCCAGCTCGTGCCGTTGCCCAACGAGGCCGACCCGCTGCAGCTGGCCATGATGACGATCAACCCGCCGACGGCGGCACTGCTGTTGAGCGAGTTCGTGAAGCTGGATCCTGGCGCGTGGGTGATCCAGAACGCGGCCAATTCGGCCGTCGGCCTGTACCTGGTGCAGCTCGCCCGGCACCGCGGCTTCCGGACGGTCAACGTCGTGCGGCGGGAGGACGCGGCCGCGATCGTGCGGGAGGCGGGGGGAGATGTCGTCGTGATCGACGACGACGACCTGGCGAGGCAGGTCATTGCGGCAACCGGCGGATCAGCGATACGCCTGGGCATCGATGCGGTCGGAGGCACCGCAACTGGACGCCTCGCGGACTGCCTGGGCGACGACGCGATCCTGGTCAACTACGGACGCATGAGCGATGCCTCCTGCACGGTGCAGCCTGACGCGTTCATCTTCCGCAACCTGACCATGCGCGGCTTCTGGCTCGTCAGTTGGTACCGGCAAACACCCGAGGGAGAGCGCGCGGTGCTCCTCGGCGAGATCGCCGACCTCATCGCCAAGGGCAAGCTGCACGCGCCGATTCACGCCACCTACGACGTCAGCCAGATCAAGGAAGCAGTGGCGGTCGCCGCAAGCGGCGGACGATCCGGCAAGGTTCTCATTGCCCCACGCCACTGACCCCGCTCATCGCCACTCGCCTGGGCCAGCGTCCCGGAATGACCCCTGATGATGCGTCTGGTTAAACGGGCGACGGGCCGTGCAACGGCTGCCTTGTCGCAAACGCCAGATCACACTCCGATTTTTTGGGGAACCGTCCTTCCTCGCCGAACCGATCGACTGGGCCGACCTCGCCGGTAGCGCAGGCTACTTCGACCAGGCCCACTTCGGCCACGAGTTCCGGGCGTTCACCGGGCTCACGCCGACACGATATGTCGAAGTCAGGCTGCGGTTCCTGCGCGAACATCCCGGCCACGCACTGGACAGCTGGCAGAAGGAGCGCCCATGGGCAAAGTAGTCATGTACAACTCGGTGTCCGTAGACGGCTTCATCGCGAACGAGAACGACCAGCCCGGACCGCTTTTCGACTGGTTGTCCAGCGGTGACGTGCCGTTGGACGAGAGCGGCGAGGTGAAGGTGTCGCAGACGTCCTACGACTACACCCGGCCGTACTGGGACCAGATCGGCGCGACAGTCGTCGGCCGCCACGTCTTCGACATGACGGACGGCTGGGACGGGAAGCCGCCGAGCGGGATCGACCACGTGGTCGTCGTGACGCACCGGCCGGAGCCCGAGGGCTGGGACCCCGAGGCGCCGTTTCACTTCGTCGACGGCGTCGAGGCAGCCGTGGCCAAGGCGCAGGAGCTTGCGGGTGACCGCATGGTCGAGGTCGCCGCTGGCGACGTCGGTGGCCAGGTGCTTGCCGCAGGTCTGGTCGACGAGGTGCGCATGGACGTCGTACCAGTCGTGTTCGGGTCCGGCAAGCGCTACTTCGGGTCGATCGACGCGCAGCACCTGTTGGAGGATCCTGACGTGGTGATTCGGGGCAACCGGGTGCTTCACCTGCGCTATCGGGTGCGCCGTTGACCGATCCGAGCGATACGCGAAGAAGTCCACTGCGGACGGTGACGTATCACCCGGAATCAGCGATCTAGTCCGCCCTGCGCAAGGTCATCCACTTGCGCAAGGTCTCAGGGCTGCGCCAGTGCGCGGGAATACACCCTGACGGTGATCTAGGCATCGCTCGCCCGGGATGGAGGACGCGGGCGCGAGTTCAACGCCCTCATGCGATCGAAGCAGCCGGGACAGGCCAGCGTGACTCGGGCGAAAGCCTCGCCAATCGTCGACCGTAGCGACGGCGGTACGCTCGTTGCGTGGGCGTCTTGCGCGAGGTCGTCGAGGCGGATCTGCCGGTCTTCTACGAGCACCAGCGCGACCGGGAAGCGGCGGCGATGGCTGGGTTCCCGCCGCGCGAACGCGACGCGTTCATGGCGCACTGGGCGAAGACGCTCGCGAACGACTCGGCCCTGACTTGGACGGTCGTCTCCGA
>DASUOH010000019.1:0-5107 GCA_036276735.1 Solirubrobacterales bacterium
GCAGCAGGTCGAGGTCGGCGAGCATCGTGGCCCCCTTCGGGTCGGCGGTGAGGACTGAGCACCGCCGACTTCGACCCCGCTGCCTATCTCCCCTTCGGCGCGGTTCGACCAGGGCACGCCGTGGAACTACTCATCTAGCTCGCGCAATCGACTGGGTGGCGAAGGGGGCAGGGATCTTCTACGAGCCGTCAAGTGCAGGGACGAGGAGGGATGGCGCCGGGAGCCGTGCGCTCGCCACCCTTGCGTACTCCCTGACCGCTGAGGTCCTGAAGGCCCATACGGGAGTGCCGCTCCGGCCGGCCGAGATGGAGCAGCATGTCGGCTGGGCGCCGGAGTCGAGCCTGCGAGCGGCCGTCAGGCTCCTCCTCGACGCCGGCGCCCTCGTCAGGCACAAAAGCAATGGTCGGGTCGACGGTCCCAGGACGGAGATCACGGCGGCTGGCAGGGCGCTGTTGCCGGTAGCCGATGCATTGGAGCGCTGGCTCGAGCAAGCGCCCGCACGGCCACTCACGCTGGAGACGAACGCAGCCCGCGGCGTGGTCAAAGCTCTCGTTGCTGCGTGGGACTCGGAGATGATCCCGACACTGGCGCAACGACCGCACACCCTCGCCGAGATGAATGTCGGAATCGAAGTCCTGAGCTACCCGTGCCTCAAACGGCGTCTGGCGAAGCTGCGCTCCGCCGGTCTGGTGGAAGCAGCGGACAGGCGCGGCGGCTCGACCGCCTACCGTGTCAGCGATTGGCTTCGACTCGCGGTCGCCCCGCTCGCCTTTGCCGCTCGCTGGGAATTGCTGCATTCGCCTGAAGAGCCCAGGCGCAGCCCTCCCTTCGATCTCAAGACCGCGCTCCTACTCGCGCTTCCAGCCATCGAACTCCCGGCCGCAGCCAACGGATTCTGCACGCTGGCCGCACTCGAACCCGGGAAGAGCGGATCCGTCACAACCCGTCTGCGCAGCGTGAGCGTCGAGGTCCAAAGTGGGCGAGCTCGGGCTGCAGAGCGCGTGCCCAGCTCCCCTCCGAGCACCTGGGCGCTAGGCACGCAGGCTGGGTGGCTCGCGGCGCTGGCCGAGGGAGACACCGGTGGTCTCCGCATAAGGGGTGTAGATCCCCGCCTCCCGCGCATCCTTGTCCTCAAGACGCACGAGGCACTCTCTGGCTCTAGCAGCGCCGCAGCTGTATCTGGCCGCGCAGGCGCTTAGCTCCGGCTCTTGGGGTCGTCTGACTTTCGCTCGACGCCGCCGGCGATGCGGAATCGCGGTTCGGTAGCTGGGTTGTGGGCCCGCCCGACGCAAGCTCCTGGCGCGTAGTTCGTGATTCCGGTGATCGAGCCGTGAATCGAGGTGCTCCCGTTTGTCTCGTTTGTGATTGTCAGGTCGATGTCAGAAAGGCTGTGCTGATCGGGGAACTCCATTGTGCAGGTCGAGACGGCCTCCGACGAGTTGGTGTAGAAAGGCCACTCCACTGGATGCCCGATCCGGGTGTCGGGCAGTCAAGGTGGAAGGTGGCGTCCCAATGATCTTCGCCTGCTGTTTCGCCCTTTGTGATTGTGTACTCGCATCCGTTGTGTGTCACTGTTATGAAACCGCCGGTCGAGGTTCCGCATCCTTCGAATTCTTGAGATTGCGAATCATCTCTCTTCCTTTCATCGATTACGGCCCCTTAACGAGGCCGTGACCATCAGTACGCCCGGTCGAACGATGGTCAAGGATTTCCTTCCCAGAGAGAGGCTCGGACGTCCGCCATGGTCGTCCGCCAAGCCGTATGCCCTGCAAGAGCCGTGCGACAGCTTCGCGTGTGCGCCTCGTCGCACACGGCCGCCGCTCTAGCCCGAAACCTTTTCGCCCAGCGTCTGCAGCATCTCCTCGACCCGCACGAACTTCACCCGCGGGCGGCCGTGGGGCTCGCCGCGGCCAACCTCGGCCTGGTCGATCGCCTGCCAGTCCTCGAAGGAGACGTAGCGGATGTTGCGGTCGTTGAGGAGATCCTCGACCGCGGCCGGATCGGGCGTCGCCGGCTCCAGGAGCTTGCCGTCGGCCACGTCCGCCAGCAGGTGCTGAACGGTCTCCAGGGCGTCTTTCTTGTTGGTGCCGATCACGCCCGAGGGGCCGCGCTTGATCCAGCCCGCCGTGTAGTGACCGGTGCGGTGGCCGGAGTCGTGGGAGTCGAGGACCCGCCCTCCCTCGTTGAGGATCAGGCCGCGCTTCTCGTCGAAGGGGACGCCCTCGATCGGGATGCCGGTGTAGCCGACCGAGCGCAGCACGAGGCCGCACTCCAGCTCTTCGCGCTCGCCGGTGTCGCGGGCGCGCAGGGTGCCGCCTTCCTCGACCAGCTCGTTGCGGCCGACGACGATGCTCTGCACCCTGCCGTCGCCCTTGATCTCGACCGGCGAGCGCAGGAAGCGCAGGACGATCCGCTTGCGCTTGCCGCTCGGCTCGCGGGCTGCGAACTCGCGCAGGATCTCGACGTTCACGCGCGAGGTCTTGTCGGCTTCGTCGGACTCGAGGTAGGCCTGGCTGGCCGGGTCGAGCTCGACGTCGGCCGGGTTGACGATGACGTCGGCGTCCTCCATCTCCCCCAGCTCCTTGATCTCCGGGTTGGTGAAGGCCGCCTGCGCCGGGCCGCGACGGCCCAGCACGACGATCTCGCGGATCGAGCTGCGGTCGAGCTGCTCGATCGCGTGGTCGGCCGTGTCGGTCTGGCGCAGCTCGCTGGCGGTCAGCGCCAGCATCCGCGCCACGTCCATCGCCACGTTGCCGTTGCCGATCACCACCGCCCGCTCGCAGCTGAGGTCGAACTCCCGGTCGCAGTAGTCGGGGTGGGCGTTGTACCAACCGACGAAGGAGGTGGCGGCGTGGCTGCCGGGCAGCTCTTCACCCGGAATGCCGAGCTGGCGGTCGGTCTCGCAGCCGACCGTGAAGACGATCGCGTGGTAGAGACGCTCGAGGTCCTCGACCTCGATGTCGTGCCCCACCTTGACGTTGCCGAAGAAGCGGAAGCCCTCGCGCGCCGCGGTCTTCTCGTAGACGCGGATAACCGACTTGATCTTGGGATGGTCGGGCGCGACGCCGCCGCGGACCAGGCCGTAGGGGGTCGGCAGGCGGTCGAAGAGGTCGACCTGCGCGTGCGTCTCGACGTCCTTGAGGATGTGCTCGGCTGCGTAGAAGCCGGAGGGGCCGGCACCGACGATGGCGACGCGGACCGGATTCTCAGGGGTTCCGATTTGGCTCATGGGACGCGGAAGAATAGGGAACGCCGCGAAGCGGCCCCCTACGCGGCGAGCAGCAGCTCTTTGTCGCGCGGGCAGACCGTGTGCTCGAGCGCCGGCATCTCGCTGCGGCGGAACAGCTGCAGCCGCTTCGCCGCCTCCTCGACCTCCATCCACTCGCCGCTCACTTCGAAGCGGTCGCACCAGGCGCACATCGGCAGGGTGTCGGCGCCGCGCGGCACGGCGGGGTCGAGCAGGGCCTGCGGCTCGTCGCGCTCGGCCTCGGACTTGACCCGGGCCGAGAAGAGCACGCCACGCCCCGAGCTGGTCGCGACGATGCGCAGGTCCATCTCCCGGGCCACCTCCGGCCCGTCGCAGCGACAGGTCAGCTCGACGTCGCGGACGCCGTCGCGAATGCGACGGACGAAGAGCCGCAGCACCTTTCTCGCCTCCTCTCCGGCGACGTAGCCCCAGAGGGAGCGGCCGAGGCTGCCCTCGGCGCCCTGCCAGCCGTTCTCCTCGGCGAAGCGGTAGTAGCCCTCGTCGAGCCGAATCAGCCGATCCTGGTCGTCGATGGCGTAGCTGAGCGATTCAACCACTCAGGGAAGTATGCGCCACCGCGCCGCTCGCGACGCCGTCGAGCGCGTCGAGCGCCTTGGCGACCGACATCGCCACGCAGGTGAAGATCGGCGTCTCACGCTCGGTGTAGGCGCTCGACTCGGTCGGCCGCAGCTCCTGCACTAGGTCGAGGAACTCGGCCGGGTCGTCGCCCTCGAAGGAGACGACGAACTCCTGGTCGTCGAGCCCGAAGGAATAGGACGTGTTGATCGTGATCTCCGGGTGGCGGCGGCCGACTTCGATGTGGCCTTTCATGATCCGTTTGCGCTCCTCCTCGGGCAGCCCGTACCAGCGGCGCTGCTTGACCATCGGATAGAGGAAGAGGTACTTGCGCTCCGAGGTGCAGATCTCCGGTCGCGCGTTCTCCTCTGAGTAGGGAGAGCGCTTGGTCATAGAAAGGAACGAGTAGGGCGTCTCGGCCCACTTCGCGAGGCCGCTCTGGCCGAGCACCACGTGGAAGGTGTGGATGTCGTCGAGGTTGGGGCTCTGGCTGAGCAGGACGAGGTCGACGTCGCCGCGCGTTCCTATGGTTGAGTAGGCGCGCAGCGAGCGGTCGAGGGCGAAGTCCTCGCAGGCGGCGAGGAACTCTCGCTTGTCGGCGGCGCGCAGCTCGGGGTCGCGGCGCCGCCACTCGGGATCGATCTTGAAGAAGCTGAACTTGGCAAAGGTGCGATCGGCCACGGCGGTCACGATAGCGCCGGCCGCGCTTGCGGCAGCGCTGATCGGCGGCCTGCTGGCGCTGCGCCTGGCGGGACTCGGGTTCGAGGGCGACCCGCTCGACGTCGTGAGGGACGCCGGGCCCGACGACCGGCTCTGGGACGTCGCCGACCGGCGCGGGCCGGTGGTGGGCGTGGCCTGGCTCGTTTGGCTGGTGGCGTTCGCCGCCGCCTTCCTCCTCGACCGCGAGCGGGCGGGACGCTGGGCGGCGCGGCTCGCGGCGCTCTCGCTCGCATACCTGCCGCTCGCCCTGCTGGCCGGCGCTGCGCTCGAGCCGAGCGTCGGCGCCGAACGCCTGCTGATCGCCCTCGGCTGCCCGGCCCTGGCGGCGCTGACGCTGGCCGCCTTCCGGCCGGGTCGCGGAGCGCACGGCTACCGCGCTCTCGCCGTCGCCTGCGGCGCCACGGTGCTCCTCTCGACCGCCGACCTGATCGCCGGCTCGCCGCTCACCCAGCTTTCGCTCGCCGGCCCGAATCCCGCCGGCGGTCACCGTTACTACGGGATCGGCAACGAGCTCGAGGCGATCCTGGTCGTGCTTGTCCTGGTCGGGACCGGCGCGGCGCTTGG
>DASUOH010000020.1:2500-63477 GCA_036276735.1 Solirubrobacterales bacterium
GCAGCAGCGGGTAGAGCAGCTCCAGCGCCGCGATCGGCGCGTTGGCCGCCAGTCGCTTCTGGAAGTCGTCGCGCTCCAGCAGGCGAGCAACGGTGGTCTGGGCGAGCAGGCCGAGCAGCGCGTCGGGCTCCATCCGCAGCCACTCGCTGTTGAAGCGGACCTCGGTGCGCTCCCGGTCGAGCACCCTGAACGCCTGCTCCTGGTAGGTCTCGGCGTTGGCCTCGATCTCCTCGGCCGTGGGCACCGGCCTCTGCGCCGAGCGGCCGCTGGGATCGCCGACGCGAGCGGTGAAGTCGCCGACGATCAGCACAACGGTGTGACCGGCCGCCTGGAATTCGCGCAGCTTCTCGAGGACGACCGTGTGCCCGAGGTGGATGTCGGCGGTGGTCGGGTCGATGCCGAGCTTGACGCGCAGCGGGCTACCGCTCGCAAGCTGCTCCTCGAGCCGCCCGGCGGGCAGCACGTCAACCGCATTGCGCGCCAGCTCCGTCATGGAACACATCATCGCGCTTCAAGCCCGATGCTAGACTGCCGCCTCCGCTCGACGGCCTGAGCCGTGTCGAGCGCTTTCCTCCCAGATGTCGGCCCCGCGACAAAAGCCGCGCCTGAAGAAGCTCCGCGTCCTCTTCGTCCTCGTCGGACTCACCATGCTCGCCGTCTTCTCGATGGTCTTCGGGATGGTCGTCTCGGTCTCCCAGCAGCTGCCCGACATCTACAACTTCGCCCGCTTCAAGGCATCGAAGAACAGCGAAGTCTTCGACGCGACCGGCGAGCCGATCGGCACGCTGACCAGCAACCAGAACAAGATCCTGCTCGAGTCCGGCGAGATCTCACCCAACATGAAGAACGCCGTCGTCGCGATCGAGGACGCGCGCTTCTACGAGCACGACGGGGTCGACTTCCAGGGCATCGGCCGCGCCCTGGTCAAAGACATCATGAGCCGCAGCGCCGCCCAGGGCGCCTCGACGATCACCGAGCAGTTCGTCAAAGATGCGCTCGCCGCCCAGAACAGCCGCACCCTCTTCCAGAAGTTCCGCGAGGCCGTCCTCGCCTACCGGCTCGAGCAGCGCTGGAGCAAGGACAAGATCCTCACCGAGTACCTCAACACGATCTACTTCGGCGAGGGCGCCTACGGGATCGAGGCGGCGGCGCGCACCTTCTTCGGCGACGCGCATCCCGATTGCGGCACTGAAACGGAGCCGTGCGCGGCGGTGCTCGAGCCCTGGGAGGCGGCGCTGCTGGCGGGGGTCATCGCCTCGCCATCCGCCTACGACCCGAAGTTTTTCCCAGAAAACGCCCTTGGACGCCGCAATCTGGTGCTGGAAAGGATGTACGAACAGGGCTACATCACCGAAGAACAGCTCGGGGAAGGGACCAAACAGGCGCTGCCCGCTCCCGACGACATCGAGCCGCCGACGCTCGACTCCGAAGCGCCCTACTTCACCTCCTGGCTGCGCCAGCAGCTGGTCGACCGCTACGGCGCCGCCAAGACCTTCTTCGGCGGGCTGAAAGTGAAGACGACGCTCGACCTCGACCTCCAGCACGCGGCCGAAGAAGCGGTCTCAAGCTACCTCGGCGAACTCGGCCCGACCGCCTCGCTGGTGGTGATCGACAACGACAACGCGGGCATCAAGGCGATGGTCGGCGGTCCCGACTTCGAGGAGAAGCCGTTCAACCTGGCGACGCTCGGTCACCGCCAGCCCGGCTCGTCGATCAAGCCGATCATCCTCGCCACCGCCCTGCAGCAGGGCATCTCACCGGAAACGGTCTACGCCTCCGAACCGAAAGTCTTCAGCTTCGGCAAGAAGGACAAGGAATTCTTCGAGGTCAAGAACTACGGCGACAGCTACCTCGGCTCAGCCTCCCTTTCCACCGCCACGACCTACTCCGACAACTCGGTCTACGCCCAGGTCGGGCTGGAAAGCATCGCGGGCGGGCCGCGGGCGATCGCCCGCACCGCGCACCGGCTCGGCACCCAGACCAACCTCTCGACCAACCCGGCGATGGTGCTGGGCGGGCTCAAGGAAGGCGTGACGCCGCTCGAGTGGACCTACGCCTTCTCGACGATCGCCAATGACGGCGACCGGGTCAGCGGCACGCTGGCGCCGGAACCGGGCCGCACGCCGATCGCCTTCACCGAAGTCACGGACCCCGACGGCGACGTCATCAAGGGCGGCGACAACGACTCGCGTCACACCCAGGTTCTGCCAGAGGACGTCGCGCAGGAAACGAAGTCGATCCTGCGCAGCGTGATCACCAGCGGCACCGGGACGCGGGCCGACATCGGCGACGAAAGCCAGTGGGGCA
This sequence comes from Solirubrobacterales bacterium, assembly GCA_036276735.1. Lineage (GTDB taxonomy): Bacteria > Actinomycetota > Thermoleophilia > Solirubrobacterales > 70-9 > VRUE01. The sequence continues at coordinate 4,808 of DASUOH010000020.1, forward strand.
AGACCGGCACGACCGACGACAACGGCGACGCCTGGTTCTGCGGCGCCACCGACGAGGTCACCGCCTGCGTATGGGTCGGCTACGCCGACACGCTGACGCCGATGCTGACCGAGTTCTCGGGCGGCCCGGTCGACGGCGGCACCTTCCCGGCGCTGATCTGGGCCTCCGTGATCTCCGCCTGGCAGGACATCCAGGCGGAAAACGCAGCGGCGCGGGAGAGCGCTGAGGACTCCGAGGACGGCTCCAGCGGGGAAGACGGTGAAAGCGGCTCCTACACGCCGCCGGAAGAAAGCGTCGAATCCTCGCCGGAACCGGAAGGGCTCGAATCGGCCCCGCAAGCCGAACCGGAACCGGAAGCAGCCCCTGAAGAAGAAGCAACCCCTGAATCTGCTCCCGAAGAATCTTCCCCTGAAACGGGCGGCGGGCTCGGCGCGCCGGGCTGAGAGCCGATCCCGGTAGGGGTTCCACTTAACTTTTTTTGAAGACCCTTGGCGGCCGTCCGAGGTTGTTGCCGCAAAAAAAGTACAAGACGTTCCACCCCTACCGGGATCGGCTTTGGACGGGACGTGGCCTGGATACGTAGGGACTGCCGGCGAGAGAGAAACGCCAGGGCCGGTCTACGGCTTTGGTTATGCCGATCCGGGGGCTGGCGACTATCTCGCCGTTCCAGGCGGGCTCGCGGGAGAGCAGGCAGAAAGGGTCCTCGGCCAGGTCGGCCCCATTGTCGGCGAGGCCGATGCCGAGCGCCTCGGTCAGCTTGCCCGGCCCCGAGCAGAGCTCGGCGTCGGGACGGTTGCCGCGCCGGGCTCGCATCTTGTCCACGCCGTGCGTGGGCTCGAGAGCCCGAATCAGCACTGCCGCTGCCTCGCCCTCCGGTTCGGCCACTGCGTTGAGCAGGCTGTGGATCCCATAAGAGAGGTAGACGTAGGCCCGGCCGGGCGGGCCGAAGAGGACCTCCGTGCGGCGCGTCAGGCCGACGTAAGCGTGGCAGGCCGGGTCATCGCGCTCGTAGCTCTCGGTCTCGACGACGACGCCGCCGCGACTCCTGTAGAAGAGGCGGCAGCCGACCAGGTCGCGGGCCACCTCGTGGACGGAGCGTCCGAAGAACTCGACGCCGAGCCGCTGCGCCGCGGGCACGCTCACGGACGGCCGGCGGCCACCCTCGACTCGACCGCCGCCAGCGTCTCGCGCGCCAGCTCGATCTGCTCCTCGACGGCGCTCGACGCGGTGCCCCCCTCGATTCGCTTCGACTCGAGCCAGCTCTCGCGCCGCAGCACCTCGTAGAAGGAGCCATCGAGGTGCTCGGAGCGCCGCCGCAGCTCCTCGGGGGTCAGCTCTGAGAGCGATACCCCCCGCTCGACCGCGTCGCGGACCAAGCCGCCGACGATCCCATGCGCCTCGCGGAAGGGGACCCCCTTGCGAACCAGCAGGTCCGCCACCTCGGTCGCGGCCAGCATCTCGTCGCCGGAGGCGGCCTCGAGCCGCTCGCGGTCGAACTCGATCCCCGCGAGCATCCCCTCGGTCGCGTCGAGGCAGGCCTCGACGGTGTCAATCGCGTCGAAGAGCGGCTCCTTGTCCTCCTGCATGTCCTTGCCGTAGGTGAGCGGCAGCGCGTGCATCGTGCCGAGCAGGGTCATGTGGCTGGCGGCGACCCGCGGGCTCTTGGCACGCAGCAGCTCGGCGGAGTCGGGGTTCTTCTTCTGCGGCATGATGCTCGACCCCGAGGAGAACGACTCGTCGAGCTCGCAGAAACCGAACTCGCTGCTCGACCAGATCACGAGCTCCGAGCCCAGGCGCGAGAGGTGCATCGAGCAGGTGGCCGCGGCGCTCAGGTAGTCGAGGACGAAGTCGCGGTTGGAGGCCCCGTCGATCGAGTTGTGGCTGACGTGCTCGAAGCCGAGGTCGGCGGCGACGGCACGGCGGTCGATCTCCCAGTTGACGCCGGCCAGGGCGCCGGAGCCGAGCGGCATCACCGAGGCGCTGTCGAGGGCAAACTGGAAGCGCAGCACGTCGCGTGCCAGCATCCAGAAGTAGGCGAGCAGGTGGTGGCCGAGGTAGACCGGCTGGGCGCGCTGCAGGTGGGTGTAGCCGGGCATCGGCCAGTCGCGGTGGCGCTCGGCGACCTCCAGCAGGCGCGCCATCGTCGCGCCGGCCAGCTCGATCGCCCGCAGCGAGTGCGCCTGGACGACCATCGCGACGTCGGTGGCGACCTGATCGTTGCGCGAGCGGCCGGTGTGGAGCTTGCCGGCAAGCGGTCCGATCTCCTCGCCGAGCAGCCGCTCGACCGCCATGTGGATGTCCTCGTCGGAGCCCTCGAACTCGAAGCCGTGGGCACCGATCCGCTCGCGCACCCGATCCAGCCCGTCGCAGATCCGCTCCAGCTCGTCGTCGTCGAGGACGCCGATCTGGCAGAGGCCGCGGGCGTGCGCCTTGGACTGGTCGATGTCGTATGGCGCCAACTGCCAGTCGAAGGGCAGCGAGCGGTTGAGCCGCCAGAAGCGAGGATCGGGATCTTTGCGGAAGCGGGACATCAGCGGAGGCTCGGTCAGCGGAGGGATTGGGCGAGAGCCTCGCACACCCGCGCCACCTGCGACTCGGTCATCGCCGTGAAGAAAGGGAGCGCCAGGGAGCGGGCCGAGGCGGCTTCGGCAGCCGGGAACTGACCCTCGCGGTAGCCGAGCTCTCTCAGGTGCGGGAAGAGGTGGATGCAGGGCAGGTAGGCCTTGCTGGCGACGCCCCGCTCGGCGAGCCGGACGATCGTCGCGTCGCGGTCGGCGCCGTCGGGCAGTTCGACCACATAGACGAACCAGCTGCGCCGCTCATGCCCGCGACCGGCGCCGGGGATCCGCAGGCCTTCGATCCCGGCGAGCCCCTCCGCGTACAGCGAGGCGAGCTTCTCACGCCGGGTCAGCATCGGGTCGAGCTTCTCGAGCTGGGCGACGCCGAGCGCCGCGGCGAGGTCGGAGAGGCGGTAGTTGAAGCCGAGGCCGCCGTGGTCAAGCCAGCCCATGTCGGGGGCGCGGCCCTGGTTGCGCTCGGAGCGCAGCCGCGCCGCGGTCTCGCTGTCGGAGGGCACGATCATCCCCCCCTCCCCCGTCGTCAGCTGCTTGTTGGCGTAGAAGGCGAAGGTGGCGAGGTTGCCGCGGGCACCGACCTTGCGACCTTCGGCGTCGACTGCGCCAAGGGCCTCGCAAGCGTCCTCGAGGATGCCCAGCCCGTGTGCGGCCGCGAGCGCCTCGAGCTCGGGCATCGCCGCCGGATAGCCGAAGATGTGGACCGGCAGGATGCCGGCGCTGCGCTCGCCGAGAGCCGCCTCCACCGCGGCCGGATCGAGGTTCAGCGTCTCGGCCTCGACGTCGCAGAAGACCGGCTTGGCGCCCTCGTAGAGGAGGCAGTTGGCGGAGGCGACGAAGCTGAAGGGGCTGGTCAGGACCTCGTCGCCGGGGCCCCAGCCGAGAGCGCGGACACCGAGGTGGAGCGCCGTCGTGCCGCTCGAGACCGCGACAATGTCCTCGACCCCGAGCCAGGCGGCGAGCTCGCGCTCGAAGCGCTCCCCCATCGGGCCAAGCGAGAGGCGGCCGGAGCGCAACACCTCCAGCACCAGCTCCTCCTCGCGCCGGCCGATATCCGGGCGCGCGAGCGGGATCGGGTCGGTCACGCGCGGCAGCCTACTGCCGGGGCTGGAATGCGTACTCCAAAGAATCGACCAGCGCCTCCCAGGAGGCCTCGATGATGTTCTCCGAGACGCCGATCGTCCCCCACTCGCGCTCCTCTCCGGTCGAGTCGAGCAGCACGCGGGTGACGGCGCCCGTGCCGTGGCTCTCGTCGAGGATGCGGACCTTGTAGTTGGTCAGCTCGACACCGGCGAGCTGCGGGTAGTGCGCCGTCAGCGCCTCGCGCAGGGCCTTGTCGAGCGCGTTGACCGGCCCGTTGCCGACCGCCCAGCAGACGTGTCGCTCACCGTCGACGTGGACGCGGATCGTCGCCTCGGTCTCCGCCTCGCCGCCTTCCTTTTTCGAGGTGATGACGCGGTAGCTCTCCAGCGTGAAGAGCGGCGTGTACTCGCCTGCGGCGCGGCGCAGCAGCAGCTCAAAGGACGCCGGCGCGGCCTCGTAGTGGTAGCCGCGGTGCTCGTGCTCCTTGAGCAGTTGCACCGCCTGTTCGGTCGCCTCCTCGTCCATCTCCACACCAAGCTGCCGTGCCTGGGCCCGGATCGTCCCCTTGCCCGACAGCTCCGAGGGAGTGCTTTCGCTCTGGCTGCCGACGAGGCTGGGGTCGACGTGCTCGAAGGTACGCGGGTCGACCTCCACCGCGGCGCCGTGCATCCCCGCCTTGTGGGTGAAGGCGTGCCATCCGACGTAGGGCTGCGACGGGTCCGGCGGCATGTTGCAGAGCTCGGCGACGTAGTGGGAGGTGCGCGAGAGGCTCGCCAGTTGCTCGCCGGAGACGACGTCAAAGCCCATCTTCAGCTGTAGCGCCGGCAGGATCGAGGCGAGGTTGGCGTTGCCGCAGCGCTCGCCGTACCCGTTCAGCGTTCCCTGCACGAGGCGGGCGCCGGCTTCGACCGCGGCGAGCGAGTTGGCGACGCCGCAGGCGGCGTCGTCGTGGGTGTGGATGCCGACCTCGGTCGCCTCGCCCAGAGCCTCGACCACCGCGGTGGTCGCCTCGCCGACGACGGACGGCAGGCTGCCGCCGTTGGTGTCGCAGAGGGTGACGTTCGCGGCGCCCGCCTCGGCGGCAGCACGCACGCATTCGACCGCGTAGGCCGGATCGTCGCGGTAGCCGTCGAAGAAGTGCTCGGCGTCGTAGACGACCCGCTTGCCGGCCTCGTGGCAGAAGGCGACCGAATCGGCGATCATCGCCAGGTTCTCCTCGCGCGAGGCTCGGATCACCTTCTCGAGGTGCAGTCCCCAGCTCTTGCCGACCAAGCAGACGACGTCGGCGAACGTGCCGACCAGGACGGCGAGCGCCTCGTCGTCGGAGGCGCGGCGGTCGCGACGCCGGGTCATGCCGAAGGCGCAGACCGTTGCTTCGCTCAGCTCCAGCTCGGCGAGCCGAACGAAGAACTCCGCTTCCTTGGGGTTCGAGCTGGGGAAACCCGCCTCGATGAAGTGGACGCCGAGCCGGTCGAGCGCCTGGGCGACCTTGAGCCGCTCCTCCACTGAGAGCGAGAGGCCAGGCGTGCCCAAGCCGTCCCGCAAGGTCGTGTCGTAGAGCTTGACCTGTTCCATCTGGTGCTGCCTTTCTAGCCGAGGGTCGAGGGAGCTTGCGCAGGGGCGCGCCAGCCGCTAGGCGGCAGGCGTAATTCGCCCCGCCTCGACCTCGACGAAGTCAAGCCACTCCAGGTACTCCTCGGCCCGGCCGTGCAGCGCGTCGAAGAACTTCGCCTGCAGGTGGCGGGTCACCTCGCCCGGCTCGCCGAGCGGGTGGTCGTCGATCTCGCGGACCGGAACCAGCTCGGCGGCGGTGCCGGTCAGGAAGACCTCCTCGGCCATGTACAGCTCGGCCCTGGCGACGTCACGCTCGACCACGGTGTAGCCGAGGTCGCGGGCGATCTGGATCACCGACTTGCGGTTGATCCCGTCGAGGATCGATGCGACGTGCGGCGGCGTGACGATCTCGCCGTCGCGGACCAGGAAGATGTTCTCGCCGGAGCCCTCGCAGACGAAGCCTCGCTCGTCGAGCAGTAGCGCCTCTTCGTAGCCGGCCTTCTGGGACTCGGTCTTGGCGAGGATCGAGTTGAGGTACTGGCCCGAGGCCTTGGCGTGCGGGATAAGGCCGCCGGTGCCGATCCGGCGCCAGCTCGAGACCTTGGCGCGAATCCCGTGCTTCTGGCCCTCCTCGCCGAGGTAGGCCCCCCAGGGAAAGGCCGCGACGATCACGTCGACCGGCGCGTCGGTCGCGTAGAGGCCGAGGTTGCCGTAGCCGCGGAAGGCGAGCGGGCGGATGTAGCAGGAGCGCAGCCCGCAGCGGGCGATCAGCTCCTTGGTCGCCGCGGCGATCTCCTCGCTCGAGTAGGGCAGCTCCAGGTAGTACAGCTCGGCGGACTTGGCGAGCCGGTCGAGGTGGTCGCGGTGGCGGAAGACGGCCGGGCCACGCTCGGTGTCGTAGCAGCGGATCCCCTCGAAGACGCCGCTGCCGTAGTGCAGGGCGTGACTGAGCACGTGCACCTTGGCGTCCTCCCAGGGCACGAACTCGCCGTTATGCCAAATCAGCTCCGCGGTCTGCATCTCCGGAAAGTATGCCGGAAGAGGCCATCCCCGGTAGGGGTTCCACTTAACTTTTTCTGAAGACAGGACGCTGCCGTCCGAGGTCGAATCCGCAGAAAAAGTACAAGACGTTCCACCCCTACCGGGGATGGCCTTTACTACGAAAGCTGGGCGAGGACTGCCTCGGTCATCTGCTTGGTGCCAACGGTTTGCTCTCCAGCTGCTGCGAGGTCGGGGGTGCGAAGACCGCGGTCGAGGACGGTGTCGACGGTGGCCTCGATTCGCTCGGCGTCCTGCGGGCGGTCGAGTCCGTGGCGCAGCATCATCGCGGCGCTGAGGAAGGTTGCGAGCGGGTTGGCGACGCCCTGGCCGGCGATGTCCGGCGCCGAGCCGTGGACCGGCTCGAAGAGGCCCGGCTGCCCGTCGGTGCCGAGGCTGGCCGAGGGCAGCATCCCCAACGAGCCGGTCAACATCGCCGACTCGTCGCTGAGCACGTCGCCGAACAGGTTCTCGGTGAGGATGACGTCGAAGTCGGAGGGGCGGGAGACGAGCTGCATCGCGGCGTTGTCGACCAGCAGGTGCTCGAGGTCGACGTCGGGGTAGGACGGCGCGACGCGACCGACCACCTCCCGCCAGAGCCGCGACGTCTCGAGCACGTTGGCCTTGTCGACTGAGGTGACGCGGGGCTTGCGCCCGCTGCTCGCGGCGCGGCGGCGGGCCGCCTCGAACGCCGTATGCGAGATCCGCTCGATCTCGACCGCCGAGTACTCGCAGGTGTCGTGCGCGGAATCGCCCTCGCGACCGCTGTCGCCGAAGTAGATGCCGCCGGTCAGCTCGCGGACGACGAGCAGGTCGGTCCCGGCGATCCGCTCCTCGCGCAGTGGGCTGGCGCCGACCAGCGCCTTGCTCGGGCGGACCGGCCGCAGGTTGGCGTAGAGGCCCATCCCCTTGCGCAGGCCGAGCAGGCCCTGCTCGGGGCGGGGCTTGTCGGGGTCGGTCGTGTCCCAATTGGGCCCGCCCACCGCGCCGAGCAGCACCGCGTCCGCGCCCCGGCAGGCTTCGAGCACCTCGTCGGTTAGCGCCGTGCCGTGGGCGTCGATCGAAGCACCGCCGACCAGCCGCTGGTCGAACTCGAACTCGCCGAGCGCCTCCAGCAGGCGGCGAGCCGCCGCGACTATCTCGGGGCCGATTCCGTCGCCGGGCAGCAGGACTATGCGGGGCGCGTCGCTCACGAAGGCGGCACTCTAGCCTCGATGTTGAGGCGCACGTAGCGGAGGACGAGTGGTCCGCGCAGGTGGTCGAGCACTGCATCGGTGAACGGCTCGCGCAGGTCCTCCGGGAGCCGCTCGTGGTGGGCGGCAAGGCCGGCGACCGTGACGAACTGGCGGGGATCGTCCGGCTCGACGGCTCGGTTCTCCAACCAGCAGCGGACCTCGGTGAAGCCGGCCGACCTCAGGCGCGCCTCGGTCTCCTCAGCGCCGGCGAAGTTCCAGGGGCCGCGCCAACCTTCGAAGAAGGCGCTGAACTCGGGCAATTCCATCGCGACCCCAACCGCGCGCTGCCACTCCGCGACATTGCCTTCTCCCCCGCACTGGGCGAGCAGGGCGCCGGCCGGCCTCAGGGTCGCGCGCAGGCGCTGGAAAAGGCGATCGTGGTCATCGATCCAGTGGAAGACGGCATTGGAGAAGACGAGGTCGACTGGCTCGGCCAGCTCCAGGTCGAGCAGGTCGGCGTGCATAACCTCGACCCGGTCGGCGAACGGTGCCAGCGTCTTGCGCGCCGCGGCGACCATCGACTCCGAGCCGTCGACCGCGACAACCCGCCCCCGCGGGAGCCGCTCGAGGAGGAGCACCGTGGTGCGGCCCGAGCCGCAGCCGGCGTCGAGCACCGTCTCGTCGCCGCGCAGCGGCAGCCGTGCCAGCACCTCCCTCGCCCATTCCTCCTGCGGCGCGGCCAGGCGGTGGTAGGTGGCCGCGTCCCAGTCGGTGGTCCCGGACGTCACCGCTTATAGCGCCGTCGTGACCGGGCCGCGCTCGGCGGCGCCTGAGGACTCGAAGTCGTCGATCGCGCTGCCGTTCTCCAGGGTGATGCCGATGTCGTCGAGCCCGTTCAGCAGCCGATGCTTGACCTCGGGCTCGATCTCGAATCCGAAGACGCCGTCGGCCGTGTTGACCGTCTGGTCGTCGACGTCGATTCGCGCTTCGCCGGCCTCCGCCACGGCGCGACAGTGCGCCTCGTCGAGCACGACCGGGAGCAGCCCGATCTTCGTGCAGTTCGAGTAGAAGATGTCGGCGAAGGAGGGCGCGATCACCGCCTCGAAACCGAAGTCTTCGAGCGCCCACGGCGCGTGCTCGCGCGAGGACCCGCAGCCGAAGTTGCGGCCGGCGAGGAGGATCGGGTTCGGCTCGAGCTCGATCTCGCCGGAGCGGATCCAGTCGTAGAAGAGGAACTCGCCGAAGCCGCTGCGCTCGACCCGCTTCAGGAACTGCTTGGGGATGATCTGGTCGGTGTCGACGTCGGCACGGTCGAGCACCGAGACCTTGCCCTCGATTACGTCTATCGGTCGCATCTCAGCTCCAATCCCTGATGTCGACGAAGTGGCCCTCGATCGCCGCCGCCGCGGCCATTTTGGGGCTGACCAGGTGGGTGCGACCGCCCTTGCCCTGGCGTCCCTCGAAGTTGCGATTGGAGGTCGAAGCGCAGCGCTCGCCCTCGATCAGGATGTCGGGGTTCATCCCCAGGCACATCGAGCAGCCCGCGTCGCGCCATTCGAAGCCGGCCGAGCGGAAGACCTCGTCGAGGCCCTCCTCTTCGGCGGTCCTCTTGACCTGCTGGGAGCCCGGGACGACCATCCCCCGGACCGAGCTCGCCACCTTGCGCCCGTCGACGATTGCCGCCGCCTCGCGCAGGTCCTCGATCCGCGAGTTGGTGCAGGACCCGATGAAGACCCGTTCGGGCCGCACCTCGGTCATCGGCGTACCCGGCTCAAGCGCCATGTAGGCGAGGGCCCGTTCGGCCGACTCGCGGTCGGCGGGTGACTCCATCGCTGCTGGGTCGGGGACCGAGTCGGTGACCTGCACGACCATGCCGGGGGTCGTGCCCCAGGTGACCATCGGCGAGATCGCCGCCGCGTCGATCTCGACCTCGGTGTCGAAGCTGGCGCCGGGATCGGTGGGCAGCTGGCGCCAGCGCGCCACGGCGGCGTCGAAGTCCGCGGGAGCGGCGGGCTTGCCGCGCACCCACTCGAAGGTCGTCTCGTCGGGGGCGATCATCCCGGCTCTCCCCCCGCCCTCGATCGTCATGTTGCAGATCGTCATCCGGCCCGGCATCGAGAGCGACTCGATCGCCGGTCCCGCGTACTCAACCGCGTGGCCGACCATGCCGCCGGTACCCAGCCGGCCGATCGTCGCCAGGATCAGGTCCTTCGGCGTCACGCCGGCGGCCAGCTCGCCGCCGTAGTTGATCCGCATCGTCTTCGGCCGTTTCTGGACCAGGCACTGGGTGGCCAGGACGTGCTCGACCTCGGAGGTGCCGATGCCGAAGGCAAGCGCGCCGAAGGCGCCGTGGGTAGAGGTGTGGCTGTCGCCGCAGACGATCGTCATGCCGGGCTGGGTGACGCCCAGCTCGGGGCCGATCACGTGGACGATCCCCTGGCGGTCGGAGCCGAGCGAGTAGACCGGGATGCCGAACTCCTCGCAGTTGCGCTCCAGGGTCTCGACCTGGACGCGGGAGAGCTGATCGGCAATCAGGCGGGCTGCCTGGGTGCCGTCGGTGGGCACGTTGTGATCGGCGGTGGCCAGCGTCTTGTCGGGCCGGCGTACCTTGCGGCCTGCCAGCCGCAGCCCGTCGAAGGCTTGCGGCGAGGTGACCTCGTGGACGAGGTGGAGGTCGATGTAGATCAGCCCATCGCCGACCTCATGCGCCTCCCAGATCTTGTCGAACATCGTCTTCACCTAGCGTCGCCTCCTCTCTAGCTTCTCCTCAAGCCAGCCGCTATGACCGCGAGGAACTCGGCCTTCTCCTCGCCTTCGTTCTCGAAGTGGTGCGGCAGGTCGGCGTCGAACGTTACGGCGTCGCCTTCGCGCAGCTCGTGCCGGGTCCCCTCGGCAATCAGAGCGACAACGCCGCGCAGGACGACGGCGGTCTCGCGGCTGCCCGGCTCGTGCATCGGCGGATCGTCCGGGCCCCCGGTCGCAGCGCCGGAGCGAAGGCTGTGCAGCGAGACGTCGGCCCGCTGCCCCGGCAGCGGCGGAGTCAGCTCCTCGAACTGATGGCCGCCCCGCGAGGAGCGCCGCCGTCCGGCGGCGCGGCTGACCACGACGTGCTCGCCCTCGTCGAGGCGCAGCAGCTGCGAGAGGGTCAACTCCAACCCGGCGGCAATCTTCGCCGCGACGGCGAGAGTCGGGCTGGTCTCGCCCCGCTCGACCTGCGAGAGCATCGGCGCGCTGACCCCGCAACGTGCAGCGAGGTCACGTAGTGAGAGGCCCATTGCGTCGCGCAAAGCACGGACGCGCGGCCCGATCTCCGACGCGCCGCCGGCGGCGGCCCGCTCGGCCCCTCCTCTCTGCTCGACCACTAGCGCCATGTTTGTACGTTATCAAATACATCTGTATGCCTGGACGCGTTCAGCGGCGCACTGCCACGGGTAGTCGCTGCGGATGCCGCTGACCCTGATCGTGGATATCGACGGCACCCTCGTCGACACCAACTATCACCATGCGATTGCCTGGCAGCGGGCCTTCCGCGCCTGCGGTCACCAGGTCCCGGCCTGGAAGATCCACCGCCACGTCGGCATGGGCGGTGATCAGTTCGTCCCGGCGCTGCTGGGCGAGGAGGTCGACGATGACGAGGGCGAGGCGCTGCGCGAAGGCCATGGCGACGCCTATATGGAGCTGATCGACGAAGTCGAGCCGCTGCCGGGCGCGCGTGGGTTGCTCGAGGAACTCCACGACGAGGACCTCATCGTGGTCCTTGCCAGCTCGGCCAAGCAGGAGGAGGTCGACCACTACCTCGACCTGCTCGGCGCTCGGGACCTCGTGACGGCCTGGACCACCTCCGCGGACGTCGAGCAGACCAAGCCCGAGCCCGACCTGATCAAGGCAGCGATGGAGAAGGCGGGCGGCGATGGCCCGTGGCTGGTGGTCGGCGACTCGGTCTGGGACGCCCGCGCCGCCACCAAGGCCGGCGTTCCTACCCTTGGGGTGCTCAGCGGCGGCTTCTCAGAGGAAGAGCTGCGCGAGGCCGGCGCCGTCGCCGTGGTCGAGTCGGTCGAGGCGATCCGCCATGACCGCTCGGCGCTCGACTCGCTCGACTCCTGAGGGGACGTTGACGCACTTGACCACCCACTATGGGTGGTCAACGTGCACAACGTCGGTCGGAAACCGGCGTCGGTCAGGGACCTGGGGTGCGCTCGACGGCGGCCTCGGCGGTTGCCGCCTCCGCCTCGCGGATTGCCGCCCCCTCGAGCGCATTGGAAAGCGCTCGCACGTAGGCGCGCGCCGAGGCCTCGAGGATGTCGGTGGCGACGCCCTGGCCGGTGGCGAGGCGGCCGGCGACGCGCAGCATCACGGTCACCTGGCCGAGGGCGTCCTCCCCTCCGGTCACCGCCTCGACGGTGTACTGGCGCAGCTCGCACTCGGTCCCGGTCGCCTTCTGGATCGCGTGGAAGATTGCATCGACCGGACCGTCGCCGCTCGACTCCCCAACCGCCTCCTTACCCGAGGGCAGTTTGACCGCCACGCGGGCAAGTGGCTCGCGACGCGAACCCGCCTCGACCTCGAACCAGGCCAGCTCGTGGGCGTCGGCGCGCTCGCGCATCTCGTCGGAGACGATCGCCTCCAAATCGAGCGCGGTCACCTGCTTCTTGCGGTCGGCGATCTCCTTGAACCGCTTGAAGGCGGCGTTCAGCGCATTGCCCTCGACCTCGAAGCCGAGCTGCTCCAGAGCGTCGCGCAGCGCGTGGCGGCCGGAGTGCTTGCCGAGCACGATCGAGTTCGACTCCAGGCCAACTTCGGTCGCGTCCATGATCTCGTAGGTGCTGCGCTCCTTGAGCACGCCGTCCTGGTGGATGCCGGACTCGTGGGCGAAGGCGTTGCGCCCCACCACCGCCTTGTTCGGCTGCACCGGGTAGCCGGTGAGGCGGGACACCATGCGGCTGGTGCGAGCCAGCTCTCGGGTGTTGACGCCGGTCGTCAGGCCGTGCGCGTCCTCGCGCGTCTTGACCAGCATCACGATCTCCTCCAGCGAGCAGTTGCCGGCCCGCTCGCCGATCCCGTTGACCGCGCACTCGACCTGGCGGGCGCCGGCGAGCACGCCCGCATAGGAGTTGGCGACCGCCATCCCCAGGTCGTCGTGGCAGTGGACCGAGAGCTCGACCTCGCGCAGCGCCGGCGCCAGCTCGTAAAGGCGGCGGAAGTACTCGGCGTACTCCTCGGGCGTCGTGTAGCCGACCGTGTCGGGGATGTTGACGACGGTCGCGCCCTCCTCGACCGCGATCGCGCAGACCTCGGCGGTGAACTCGACGTCGGCCCGGGTCGCGTCCATCGGCGAGAACTCGACGTCCTCGCAGTAGGAGCGCGCCAGGGCGACCGCCGCCCGGGCCTGTCCCTTCACGTCCTCGCGGTCGGTCTGCAGCTGGTGCTCGATGTGGATGTCGGAGGTGGAGATGAAGGTGTGGATGCGGGGGCGGGCGGCGTCGCGGATCGCCCCCCAGGCGGCGTCGATGTCGGCCTTGTGGGTGCGGGCCAGGCCGCAGATCGTCGGACCCTCGACGCTGCGGGCGATCGCCTCGACCGCCTCGAAGTCACCGGGCGAGGTGATCGGGAAGCCGGCCTCGATCACGTCGACGCCGAGCCGCGCCAGCTGCTGGGCGATCTCGACCTTCTCGGCCCTGTTGAGCGAGATGCCCGGCGACTGCTCGCCGTCGCGAAGCGTCGTGTCGAAGATATGGACGCGGTTGGCGTCAGATGCGGGTGCCACGGTGCTCTCCTCCTTCTCCAGCTTCTCCGAATGACCTGTCTCTCGCGGCTATCGCGCCGCCCAGCGCTATTCCCCCCGAAGGGGGAGGAGAAGGAGAAGCGCGAGGCTGTCGAGCCGGGGTGCCATTCGGTACTCCCAGGTTAGCGCCTAGCGCGACTTCCGCGTCTCCTGGAATTCGGCGTCCTTGCCGGGGCCGCCCCGCAGCTGGTCCTTGCCAGGTCCGCCGATCAGCTGATCGTCGCCGCCCCCGCCCCTGAGCGTGTCCATGCCGGGACCGCCGAACAGGGCGTCCATGCCGGCGCCGCCGATCAGATGGTCGTTGCCCTCACCGCCGATCAGCTTGTCGGCGCTGCTGCCGCCGATCAGCAGATCGCTGTCGGGGCCTCCCCGCAGGGTGACGGGCACCGCAACCGTCGGGGTGACCCAGATCAAGTCCTCACCGCCACCTGAGTTGACTTCGAAGCTGGCGATCTGCGGCGCGTCGCAGACCAGCTCGTTCTCTCGTCCTTCCGGGTGGACGCACACTTCCCCGCCGACTTCGAGCGGAACAACCGATTCGATCACGTACTGACGCCCGTCCGCGGTCAGGAAGATGTGAATCCGGTTCCCTTCCGGGCCGCCGGCGAGCAGGACGTTGTAGGCGGCGGGCGCGGGCGTCGCCGGCAGCAGCGCGAGCGCGGCGACCAGCAGCGCCGCGAGGATCGAAAGCACCTTCTTCACTAACTGAAGAACATCGCGGCGCGCCCTACGTTGCGCCGTTGCCATCGGTCAGAGGTCGACCGAGCGACCGACGCTGAAGCCGTCGAGCTCGAGGATGCGCCCGATCGTCTCCTCGCGCACCGGCGCGTCGGTGGTCAACGCCATCACGGCCTGCTCGCCGCCCGCCGAGACGCCGACCGCGGCGGAGATGATGTTGACGCCCTCCTCACCGAACACCGTGCCGACCCTGCCGATCATGCCCGGCTGGTCGGCGTAGCGAAAGACCGCGAGGTGCTCTGCGAACGGCAGGTAGAAGCTCTCCCCCCAGACCGACACCAGGTACGGCTCGTTGCGGGGGCCGACACCGGTACCGGACACCTCCGCCGCCCCGCCGTCGCCGCCGAGGCGAACCGTCACCAGCTCCGTGAAGTCCTCCGACCCGCTGTCCTTGGTCTCGACCAGCTCGATGCCGCGCTCCTCCGCCATCTGCGGCGCGTTGACCAGGTTGACCGGCTCCTCGGTGTGGCCGGAGAGGATGCCGGCGAGGACTGCAACACCGAGCAGGCGCGTGTCGTGGGCGGCGATGCGGCCGCGGAACTCGGCGGTGACGCGGTCGACCGAACCGTCGCCGAGGCCCTCGGCGAGGCGACCAAGCTTTTCGCAGAGCGGCACGAAGGGGGCCAGCGCCTCCATCTCCTCCGGACGAACGGCGGCGATGTTGACGGCATTCGTGACGACCCCGCCGCTGAGCGCCGCGGTCACCTGTTCGGCGGTGACGATGCCGGCACGGTCCTGCGCCTCGGCGGTCGAGGCCCCCAGGTGAGGGGTGACGACGACGTCGCCGCGGGCGAAGATCGGGTGCTCGGTGAAGGGCTCCGAGGGGAAGACGTCGAGCGCGGCGCCGCCCAGCTTGCCTGACTCCAGCCCCGCCATGACGGCGTCGAGGTCGACCAGCTCACCGCGGGCGCAGTTGACGAGGCGCGCCCCCTGCTTCATCGCACCGACCGCTTCTGCGTCGATCAGGTTGACCGTCTCGGGGGTCTTCGGCACGTGCAGGGTGACCACGTCGGCGCGGCCGAAGAGCTCGTCGAGCTCGGTGACCCCCTCGACACCGAGCTCGCGGAAGCGCTCGGCGGAGACGAACTTGTCGAAGGCGAGCACCTCCATCTCGAAGCTCTGGGCGCGGCGGGCGACGAGCTGGCCGATGCGGCCGAAGCCGACGACGCCGAGCGTCTTGCCGTAGAGCTCGGCCCCCTTGAACCGCGGGCGCTCCCAGGCGCCGCCGACCAGCGAACCGTGCGCTTGCGGGACGTTGCGGCAGAGCGCCAGCGCCAGCGCCAGCGTGTGCTCGGCGGCCGCTACCGAGTTCGATTCGGGCGCGTTGGCGACGACTATCCCGCGACGCGTCGCCGCCGGGATGTCGACGTTGTCAACGCCGGTGCCGGCGCGGCCGATCACCTTGAGGTTGTCGGCCCGCTCGATCAGATCGGCGGTGACCTGGGTGGCGGAGCGGACGAGGATCGCGTCGTACGCGGCGATCGAGTCGCGCAGCTCCTCGTCCGACATATCCAGCCCGAGGTCGACGTCGAAGCGCTCGCGCAGCAGCTCGACGCCGCTGTCGGCAATCTTCTCCTTGACCAGGACCTTCACCGGCGGACCTCGGCGTTCTCGACCACCCAGTCGACGCAGGCGGTGAGCGCCTCGACGTCGTCGGGCTCGATCGCCGGGAACATTCCGACTCGCAGCTGGTTGCGCCCCAGCTTTCGGTAGGGCTCGACGTCGACGATCCGGTTGGCGCGCAGCGCCGAGGCGATGGCGGCGGCATCGACTGACTCGTCGAAGTCGATCGTGCCGACGACCAGCGAGCGCTTGGCGGGGTCGGCGACGAAGGGGCTGGCGAACTCGCTGCGGTCGGCCCAGCGGTAGAGGCGTCCCGACGAGTCGCGGGTGCGCTCCACGCACCACTCGAGGCCGCCGCCGGCCAGCATCCACTCGATCTGGTCGGCGAGGAGCAGGAGGGTGGCGAGCGCCGGCGTGTTGTAGGTCTGGTTCTTGCGCGAATTGGAGATCGCCGTCGGTAAGGAGAGGAAGGCCGGCTGCCAGCGGCCGACGCCGCCATCGAGCTGCTCGGCGCGGGCGACTGCGGCGGGGCTGAGCAGGGCGAGCCAGAGGCCGCCGTCGGAGCCGAAGCCCTTCTGCGGCGCGAAGTAGTAGGCGTCGGCCTGGCTCGCGCCGAGCGGCAGGCCGCCGGCGCCCGAGGTGCCGTCGATCAGTACGAGCGCCTCGTCCGCGCCGGTCGGGCGGCGCACATCGACCATGACCCCGGTCGAGGTCTCGTTGTGGGCCCAGGCGATCACGTCAGCACTCGGGTCGGCCGTGGGCTCCGGGGCGTCCCCGGGCTCGGCCTCAACCACGATCGGCTCGGCGAGGAACGGAGCACCGCCCGTCGCCTTGGCGAACTTGCCCGAGAACTCGCCGTAGACGAGGTGCAGGGCGCGCTCACGCACCAGCCACGCCGTCGCCGCGTCCCAGAAGGCCGTCGCGCCGCCGTTGCCGAGGGCCACCTCGTAGCCCTCGGGAAGCGAGAAGAGGTCGGCGAGCCCATCCCGAATCCGGCCGACCAGGTCACGCACAGGAGCCTGGCGGTGCGAGGTCCCCATCAGCTCCGCCTGCTCGGCGAGCTTCGCCAGAGCCTCCGAGCGGACCTTCGACGGCCCGCAGCCGAAGCGGCCGTCGGCGGGCTTCAGGTCGGCGGGAATTTGGACGGTGGTCGTCGAGGTCATCGGGGCGGCAAGGTTATAGTCAGCCCATGGCGGAGGCTGAGCAGGTCACCAAGGGCGATGGCTACGCGGTCGCGCATCTCGACGACCTCGGTGAGGGCTACGGGTTCCGCAAGATCCGCAAGGGCCTCGGTGTCACTGCCTTCGGGGCCAACGCGATCGTCATCCCGCCCGGCTTCGAGACCGGTCGCCACCTCCACGAGGAGCAGGAGGAGCTCTACTTCCTGCACAGCGGCAACGTCGCAATCGAGTTCGGCGACGGCACGTCCCACGAGCTGAGGCCTGGCGGCCTCGCCTGGGTCGACGCCTCCACGGTGCGCAAGATCCGCAACCTCAGCGACTCAGAGGACGCGGTCTACGTCGTCGTCGGGGGCAAGGACGGCTACGTCGGCCGAGATGGCAAGCTGCCGGAGGGCGAGGAGAGCCGTCTCGGCAAAGGCGGCCCGCCCGGGCTGGCTGCTGCGTAGCTGGTTGGGAGGAGCCCGGTGATCCTCCTGTCGAATTGATGTCGCACGGCCTGCGGCCTTAGCGACTGTGTTGGTGCGCGGCTATCGCCGCGCAAGAGACAGATTGCATGTCGCGGCCTTCGGCCACATTCGACATGAGGATCACCGGGCTCCTCTTTACACCGCTCCGTAAGCCCGGGCGGCCAAATCTCCCTCGCGTCACAAGCTGCCTCGGCTGGCGCGAAGCGCGTGCGACCTCAATTCCCGAGAGGGGCGCCCCGCCGCCCGTCCCCTCCCCTTAGCGCCCTCAGAACTCCTGGTCGATCCAGGGCATCATGTCGCGCAGCTCCTTGCCGACGCCCTCGACCTGGTGACCCGCCCCCTCCTCGCGCATCCGGGAGAGGTTCTCGCCGCCGGCGCGGTTCTCGGCGATCCACTCCTTGGCGAACTCGCCTGACTGGACCTCGGAGAGGATCTGCTTCATCGCGGCGCGGGACTCCTCGCCGATGACGCGCTTGCCGCGGGTCATGTCGCCGTACTCGGCGGTGTTGGAGATCGAGTAGCGCATCCCCTGAATCCCCTTCTCGTACATCAGGTCGGCAATCAGCTTCAGCTCGTGCAGGCACTCGAAGTAGGCGAGGCGCGGGTCGTAGCCGGCCTCGACCAGCGTCTCGAAGCCGGCGCGGACCAACTCCGAGGCGCCGCCGCAGAGGACGGCCTGCTCGCCGAAGAGGTCGGTCTCGCACTCGTCCTTGAAGGTCGTCTCGATGATCGCGGCGCGACCGCCGCCGATGCCTGAGGCGTAGGCAAGCACCAGGTCGTGCGCTTCGCCGCTCGCGTCCTGGTGGACCGCCATCAGGCACGGCACGCCGCGCCCTTCCTCGAACTGGCGGCGGACCAGGTGGCCGGGACCCTTGGGCGCGACCATGCCGACGTCGACGCCGGGCGGGGGGACGATCTGCTCGAAGTGAATGGCGAAGCCATGAGCGAAGAGGAGCAGGTTGCCGGGGGCGATGCCGTCGGCGATCTCCGCCGTCCAGATGTCGGCCTGACGCTCGTCTGGCAGCAGCACCATGACGATGTCGCCCTGGCTGGCCGCATCGGTGATCCCCATCACCGTCAGCCCGGACACTTCGGCCGCGTCGCGACTAGGCGAATCAGGGCGAAGGCCGACGACGACGTCGACTCCCGAGTCCTTCAGGTTGAGGGCGTGGGCGTGGCCCTGGGAGCCATAGCCGAGCACGGCGACGGTCTTGCCCTCCAGCTTCGAGAGGTCGGCGTCGGAGTCGTAGAAGATGTCGTCGGTTTTCATGGCGGGCAGGCTAGCGACTCGGCTCGCCTCAGCGGAGGGCGCGTCTCAGCAGCTTGCCCGAGGGCGTGCGCGGCAGCGCCGCCGCCAGCTCGACCCGCTTCGGCACTTTGAAGCCGGCCAGCTGCTCGGCGCAATGGCGACGCAGCTCGTCCGGCGTCACCTCCGAGCCGTCGGTCAGGACGACAACCGCGGTGACCGCCTGCTGCCACTCGGGGTCGTCGCGGCCTACGACGGCGGCGTCGGCGACCGCGGGATGGCGCAGCAGCACCTGCTCGACTTCGGCCGGGACCACGTTCTCGCCGCCGGTCACGATCATGTCGTCGATCCGGTCCTCGACGTAGAGGAAGCCGTCCTCATCGATGCGGCCGAGGTCGCCGGTGTGCAGCCAGCCGTCGGCATCGACGCAGCCGGGGGCGACGGTCGGCCCCTGGACGAGGATCTCACCGTCCTGGATGCGCAGGTGGGTCGTCAGCAGCGGCCGGCCGGCCGAGCCGAGCTTGCGCCGCGCGTCGGCCGGCGCCAGCGTGGTCACCTGCGAGCAGGCCTCGGTCAGCCCATAGGTCTGGACCACGGTCGCACCGCGGCCGATCGCCTCTTCGAGCGGCTCTGCAGCGACCGGCCCGCCGCCGACCAGGATCGTCCTCGGCGCCGAGAGGTCGGCGCCGGCCTCGAGGAGGCGGGTCAGCATCGTCGTGACCAGCGAGACGACCGTGATCTCGTCGCGCTCCAGCGCCGCCGCGACGCGGTCGACGTCGAAGCCGTCGTGGAGGACGGCGGTCGTCCCATAGATGACCGAGCGCATGAAGATGCTGAGCCCGCCGATGTGACTCAGCGGCAGGCAGCAGAGCCAGCGGTCCTCGGGCTCGACGCCGATGTTGAAGGCCGAGCCGACCGCGCCCCAGAGGAAGTTGCCGTAGGTCAGCTCGACCGCCTTCGGCTTGCCGCTCGAGCCGCTGGTCAGGATCCGGCAGCAGGGAGCGTCCATGTCGTGCTCGCCGAGCAGCGGCAGGTCGGCCTCGGTCTGGGTCAGCTGGCCGGGGTCGTCGAGGGCGACGTCAGGCTCCTCGGCAGCCAGCACGGCCGTCCGCTCGGTGTCGGTGAGGCGCGGGCCGAGGGGCAGCAAGACCGCGCCGACCTTCATCAGCGCGTGCAGGAGGACGACCTGCTCGCGGTGTGGATGCATGGTGAGGGCGGCGACCGAGCCGCGGCGCACCCCGTGCGCCTCGAGGCGGCGCGCCACCCAGCTCGCCTCTGCCTCGAGCTCGGCGTAGGTGACCTCGGCGCCGTCCGCGACGAGGGCGATGCGATCGGGACAGGTCCGGGATCTCTGGTCGAGCCAGTCGTCGAGCTTCATCGGCGCCGGGATATCGTTGCCGATATGCCGCTGCGCCATAAGGACGCCCCGCCCGAGGACGCCCTCTACGCGCCGATCGAGTGGAAGAGCGGCGGCGAGTACGAGGACATCCGCTACGAGAGGGCCGACGGGATCGCCAAGGTCACGATCGACCGTCCGCAGGTTCTCAACGCCTTCCGTCCCCAGACCCTGATCGAGATCTCCGCGGCGCTGGAGGCGGCCCGCGAGGACACCGAGGTGGGCGTCGTCGTACTCACCGGCGAGGGGCCGAAGGCCTTCTGCTCCGGCGGCGACCAGACCGTGCGCGGCGACACCGGCTACGTCGAGGAGGGCGCCTCGCTCGGCCGCTTCCACGTCACCGACCTGCAGGTGCAGATGCGGCGCCTACCCAAGCCGGTGATCGCGATGGTCGCCGGCTGGGCGGTCGGCGGCGGCCACGTGCTGCACGTCTGCTGCGACATGACGATCGCCGCCGACAACGCGCGCTTCGGACAGACCGGCCCCAAGGTCGGCTCCTGGGACGGCGGCTTCGGCGCCTCACTGCTGCGCGACCTGGTCGGGACGAAGAAGGCCAAGGAGTTCTGGATGCTCTGCCGCCAATACAACGCCGAGGAGGCGCGCGAGATGGGCCTCGTCAACGCCGTCGTGCCGCTCGAGGATCTGGAGCGCGAGACGGTCGCCATGTGCCGCGAGATGCTCGCCCTCTCGCCCTTCGCCCTGCGCCTGGTCAAGGCCAGCTTCAACGCCCACGAGGACGGCTACGCCGGCATCCAGCAGCTCGCCCACGACGCCAACCTGCTCTTCTACGGCTCCGAGGAGGCGCGCGAGGGCCGTGAGTCGTTCAAGGAGAAGCGCCCTCCCGACTTCTCCAAGTTCCCGCGCCGGCCATGAGCGCGCCGGCGGGCGGGTCCTGTCGCGGGGAGGGGGATCCTCGTCCTCGCAAGCTGCGGGCGAGGACCCCCGTCCCCACGCCACCCGCCCGAGGAGCGGTCACGTGAGGATCTGGTTCATGGCTGCGCGGGTCCGGACCTTGCCCGCGGCAATAGCTCCGGTGCTCGTCGGTACCGCGGCGGCGGTCGAATGGGTCGGGGAGCTGCCACGGCTCGGCGGGTTCCTCGCCGCGCTGGTCGGCTCGATCTTCATCCAGATCGGCACCAACCTCGCCAACGACTACTCCGACGCCAAGCGCGGTGCCGACACCGCCGACCGGCTGGGACCGGTGCGCGTCACCTCGGCCGGACTGGTGGCGCCCCGGCGCGTGCTGGTCGCGACCTACGTCGCCTTCGCGGTCGCCGTCGCCTGCGGCCTCTACCTGGCTGCGCTCGCCGGGCCTGTGATCCTGCTGATCGGCGCCGTCTCGATCGCCGCCGGCGTCCTCTACACCGGCGGGCCTCGGCCCTACGGCTACGCCGGCCTCGGCGAGGTCTTCGTCTTCCTCTTCTTCGGCCTCGTCGCCGTCAACGGCTCCTACTACGTGCAGGTGGAGGAGCTCGACGCGCTGCCGCTCGGCCTCTCGATCTCGATCGGCTTTCTGGCGACCGCGATCCTCGTCGTCAACAACGTCCGTGACCTGGAGACCGATCGCCGGGCCGGCAAGACGACGCTCGCGGTGCGGATGGGGCGCTCAAACGCGGTCGCGCTCTACCGCCTGCTCATGCTCGGCGCCTTCGCGGTGCTGCCGATCGCGCTCCTGGCGGGCGAGGGCAGCATGCTGCCGCTGATCGGCCTGGCGGCGCTGCCCCTGGCGATCCCGCCGCTGCGCACGGTCAGCAACCGCACCGACGGCCCCTCGCTGAACGGCGCTCTCGCCGCTACCGGCGCGCTGCTGGGCGCCTTCAGCCTGCTGGTCTCGGTCGGCCTGCTGATCGCCGCATAAGCTCCTCGCATGCGCATCGCCTCGGTCGAGGTCATCCCTTACGCGCTGCCGTTCAAGGAGCCTTACGTGACCGCGACCGGCACGCTGACCCGCCGCGAGATGGCGCTCTTGCGGCTGCGCGACACCGATGGACTGGAGGGGCTCGGTGAAGCGATGCCGCTGGCCCTGCGCGGCGGCGTGACCCTGGCCCAGGTCGTCGCCGAGCTGGAAGCGCTGGACGAGCAGGAGCACCTCGACGAGACGGTGCTGCGCGGCCACGCCACCGCCCTCTCCCCCCCCGCCCGCTGTGCCGCCTTGACCGCGCTTGCCGACCTGCGGGGGCGGCGCGCCGCAGCGGAGCACGGCGAGCCGAGCGGCGAGTCGATTCCCCCCATCCGCTGCAACGCCAGCCTCGTCGCCGGGGCGCCCGCCGCGGTCGCCTCCGAAGCGGAGCGCTGGGCGGCCGATGGCTTTCGGTCCTTCAAGCTGAAGCTGGGCGCAGGGGAGGACGTCGCGCAGGTGCGCGCCGTACGCGAGGCGCTGGGACCCGAGGCGTGCATCCGGGTTGACGTCAACGCCGCTTGGGACTTGGAGACCGCGAAGCGGCGGCTGGCCGAGCTGGAGCCGTTCGACGTCGAGCTCGCCGAGCAGCCGGTGGCGACGCTCGAGGAAGCGGCCGAGCTGGCGGCGTCGACCCTGATCCCGATCGCCGCCGACGAGAGTGTCGAGAGCCGCGAGGACGCGGTGCGCGCCCTCGATCTGGGCGCCTGTGCGATGACCGGCATCAAGCTCTCAAAGGTCGGCGGACCGGAGGCCGCGGTCGAGATCGCGGAAGTGCTCCCGGCCTACATGTCGAGCGCGCTTGACGGCCCGGTCGGGATCGCGGCGGCGGCGCAGGTCGCGGCGACGCTCGGCGAGGCCGGCGAGCGCCCCGGCACCGGCCTGGCCCATGGGCTGGCGACGCAGCGCCTCTTCGCCTCGACCGTCGCGGCGGTCGGTCCCGAGCTGCGGCGGGACATGTTGCACTTGCCGCAGGGCCCGGGGCTGGGCGTCGAGATCGACGAGGCGGCACTTAACCGACACCGGCTCTAGCCTGCATGGCGCGTTAGTCGCGGTATGCGCGAGTAACGCGCCAGCCGTGGACCCGACCAACGCCAACACCGCCCTCGCCTCGGCCTTCGTCGAGGAGCTGGCCCGCTCGGGCGTCCGTCAAGCGGTCCTCTCCCCCGGCTCGCGCTCGACGCCGCTGGCCGTCGCGCTGTGGCGGGAGCCCGGAATCGAGGTGAGCGTCATCGTCGACGAGCGATCGGCCGCCTTCTTCGCGCTCGGCGCGGCGCAGGCGAGCGGCGACCCCGTCGCGATCCTCTGCACCTCGGGCACCGCGGCAGCCAACCTCCACCCCGCCGTCGCCGAGGCCGACCTCTCGGCCGTACCGCTGATCCTGCTGACCGCCGACCGACCGCCCGAGCTACGGGCGGTCGGCGCCGGCCAGACGATCGACCAGCTGAAGCTCTACGGGTCCTCGGTGCGCTGGTTCTGCGAGGTAGGGACGCACGACGCCGACGACAGCGGCCTCCTCCACTACCGCTCGACTGCCTGCCGTGCCGTCGCCGCGGCGCGCGGCGAGCCGCGGCCCGGTCCGGTGCATCTCAACCTTGCCTGGCGCGAGCCGTTGGCTCCGGTGCAGGTCGAGGGCGCGGTGAGGGCGACCGAGGCGCTGGCGCTGGAAGGGAGGGGCGATCGGCCGCTGACCGCGGTGACGCCCCTCGACGCGGCGCCGTCCGAGTTCCTGCTCGACGAGGTGGCGGGTCACATCGAGCGGGCACGGTCAGGCGTGATCATCGCCGGCCGCCAGCTCGACCCTGGACTGCGCGAGCCGCTCGTGCGGCTCGCCCGCGCCGCCGGGATGCCGATCCTGGCCGAGCCGACCTCACAGCTGCGCTGCGGACCGCACGACCGCTCCCACGTCGTCACCGCCTACGACCTGCTGCTGCGCGGCGAGGGCTTCCGCGGCGAGGTCCGACCAGACCTCGCCCTGCGCTTCGGCGAGATGCCGACCAGCAAGCCGCTCCGCTCGTGGCTGGTCGAGTCGGGGGCCGACCAGATCGCCGTCGACCCGGCCGCAGGCTGGAACGAGCCGACGCGCCGCGCCGCCGCAGTGCTTCGCGCGGACCCGGTGCGGCTTGCGGCCGGCTGGGCCGAGCGCCTGGATGGCGGACGACCGGCTCCTTCGCGCTGGCTGGAGGCGGAGCGAGTCGCCCGCGGTGTGATCGAGGCCGAGCTTGCCGACGAGCCGGCTCCAACCGAGCCAGGCCTGCAGCAGGCGCTTGCCGCCTCTTACGCGGACGGCGACCTCGTCTACACGTCATCGAGCATGCCGATCCGCGACCAGGAGGCCTTCCTGCCCAGCAACGCAGCCGACGCGTTCTTCCTCAGCAATCGCGGCGCCAACGGCATTGACGGCCTGATCTCCTCAGGCATCGGTGCCGCTAGAGCGACCGGGCGGCCGACCACCATCCTGACCGGAGACCTCGGCCTCCTGCACGACCTTGGCGGCCTCGCCGCCCTTCGCAAGGTCGAGACGCCGGTCCGGATTGTCGTCATCGACAACGACGGCGGCGGCATCTTCCACTTCCTGCCGCAGGAGGAGGCGCTGGAGGGAGATGAGTTCGAAGCGCTGCTCGGCACGCCGCGCGGCGTCGACGCCGGCAAGACCGCGGCGCTCTTCGACCTCCCCCACAGTCGCGTCGGCGCCCTCGGCGAGCTCACCGAAGCCCTGGCTGCCGGCACGGGCCTGATCGAGGTGCCGGTCGACCGCCACGTGAACGTGGCCCTTCACCGCCGCCTCGCCGAGCGGGTCGCGCAGGCGATCGGCTAGCAGCTGATCCGCCCGGCCTCGCGGCCGGGTCCTGGCTGCCATGCAGGTACGTGAAAACCCGCGCCCCGGACAGAGAGCAGCTTCATCTGGCAAGTGGCGTCGGCGTTGATCTGCACGACCGCCGTGCCGAGACCTTCGTCGGCCGCTTCGCTGGAGGGGAAGCGCGTGTAGGCCAGGCGCTCACCCGAGGGATCCCAGCTGGCGAACAGCTCGTCGATCTTCGGCGTCCGGGTGAGGCGACGGAGCGCGCCACCCGCGACGTCGAGGACGAAGAGCTCGCTTGCCCTGAGGGCTCCCATCTGGCGGAAGAAGGCGATCTCCGACCCGTCTGGCGAGTAGACAGGGAGCAAGCCGTCCCGCCCGAAGCGGTAGACGCCGCCCGACGCCATGTTGAGCGCGACCAGCTTGAATTTCCGCGTCGGTCGGTAGTCGTGGCGCGTCGCCAAGAGCGTCGAGCCGTCGGGGGAGAACGACGACGCGAAGTATTCGAGTCCGTTGCGCCAGGGGGTCAACCGACGCTGAGCGCCATCGAGCAGGTCGAGGATCCAGATCGAAGCGCCCGTGAAGCCGCTGTTCGTCACCTTTCCGTCGACGGTCCTGTGAGCTCGAGACCGGATGCGAGTGAAGGCGACCGTGCGACCGTCCGGGGAGAACACCGGCCCGACGCCGCCGACGGTCCCGGCCACCCGGCGCACGCCTCTACCGTCGGCGCTCGCCAGGAAGATCGCCAGCTTCGGAACTCGGTCCCGCCCCCGGCCGACGAGCGCGTTGAAGGCGATCTCGGTCCCGTCCGGCCGCCAAGACAGCGGCGCGGCAGGGAAAGGCAGCGGGCCGCTGTCCCGCCCACCCCCGGTCAGTCTCAGGGGCCCCGCGCCGCTCGAATCGACGGTCAGCAGCTCCAGTCGATCCGGGTTCTCCGTGTACCTGATCACGGCGAGGCGCGGCCCTTCCGGGGCGGCGGCCACCGAGACGCCCGCCGCCAGGAGCGCGATCGTCGCCGCACACCCGAGCAGCCGGCGTCTCAACAGGGGATCCGGCCGGCCTCGCGGCCGGGTCCCGGCTGCCAGGCCGGTACGTAGAACGCGGTGCGGGGCGCCGAGAGGGTCTTGGTCGGGCAGGTGCCGTCGGCGTTGACCTGCAGGATCGAGTCGCCGAAGCCGAGGCTTGCGGCTTCAGAGTTGCCGGCGCTGAAGCGGACGAAGGCGAGGCGCTCGCCCGAGGGGTCCCAGCTGGCGAAGAGCTCGACGGTACTGGGGGTGCGGGCGAGGCGGCGGAGTGCGCCACTCGCCACGTCCAGGATGAAGAGATCGCTATCGCGGCCCGCCTGCTCTTCCCGGAAGAGGGCGATCCGGGAACCGTCCGGCGAGTAGACCGGGAAGAGGCCGTCGACCAGCAGGCGCGTGGTGCCGCCGCCATCGAGGCGCATCGCCACTGGTTCGGGCGTGTCGGTGCGCCGGTCGTCGGTGCGGGTGGCGAGCAGCGTCGAGCCGTCTGGGGAGAAAGAAGAAGCGACGTATTCGAGCCCGTTGCGCAAGGGCGTCAGGCGGCGCTGTGCTCCGGTGACGAGGTCCACAGTCCAGATCGTCGCGCTCTCGTATCGCCGCCGTTTCGTTTTGCCATTCCTGCTGCGGGTCACAGTTTCCCGTTGCCGGAAACGCGTGAAGGCGAGGGTTTGCCCGTCGGGAGAGAAGACCGGCCAGAAGCCGCTCCTGGTGGCGGGGACAGGGCGGCGGTTGGCGCCATCGGCGTCGATCAGGAAGATCTGCAGCAGCGGCGGGCCGTCGTCGCTTCGGCTCGGCCCCACGACCCCACTGAACGCGAGCCGGCTTCCGTCGGGCGCCCATGCGAGGGACGAGAAGGGGTAGGGAAGCGGTCGCGTGCGCCGACCCCCACCGGCCAGTCGCAGGGGCTGCGCACCGAACTGGTCGACGCTGAGGAGCTCGAGTCGCTGTGGCTGCAACGTGAACTTGACTACCGCCAGCCGCGCCCCACCCGGCGCTACGGCGCTCGCCACGCCAGCTGCGACAAGCAGGGCCAGCACTGCCGCTCCCAAGGCTCGCCGGATCACGCGACGCATTCTGACCTATCGGCTAGCACGTGATCCGCCCGGCCTCTCGACCCGGCCCCGGCTGCCAGGCTGGCCCGTAGAAGAGAGTCCTCCTGCGTGAGAGGATCTCGGTCTCGCAGGTTCCGTCGGCGTTGATCTGGAAGATTGAGTTGGCCCATTCGAAGTGCCGCCCGCGGAAGCGCGAGAAGGCGATTCGCTTGCCGGAAGGATCCCAGCTAGCCCACAGCTCGTAACCGGGCTGCGTGCGGGTCAGCGGGCGCACCGTGCCCTTTGCGACGTCCAGGACAAAGAGGTCGTTGATTTCCCGTCTTCCCACCTTGCGGAAGAGCGCGATCTTCGAGCCGTCGGGTGAGTAGATCGGCTGCAGCCCGTCGGGAAGGAGACGACTCGCGCGCCCGGTCGCCAGGTCCAGCGTCATCGGTTCCGCCTTGTCACCGCGATGCGTGTCGACCCGCGTCGCGAGCAGCGTCGAGCCGTCGGGCGAGAACGAGGAGGCGGAGTAGAGGAGCCCCCGCCGCGCCGGCGTCAGCTGACGTTGCTCCCAGGTGGTCAGGTCGATCGTCCAGATCGCCCCGTCCCCTTCAAATTCACCGCGGCGCGTGAAGGCGATCGTGTGGCCGTCGGGTGCGAAGACCGGCGTTTCAGCGCCGGCGGCGTTGATTTTGCTGGCTCCGCTTCCGTCGGCCTTCGCCAGGAAGAAGCTCGTGACACCGCTGAAGGCGACCTCGGCGCCGTCCGGGCGCCAAGAGTTTGGCCCAAAGGAGAACGTCGACAGGGGGCCGTACCGCTCTTGGCCTCCGGCGAGCCGCGCGGGCGCGCCGCCGTCGGGACCGACGGTGAGGAGCCTGGCCCGTTGCGGGTTCCAAGTGATCTTGACGATCGCCAGCCGCGGTCCCGCCGGGACCGCGCCCGAAACGCTCGCGGTCGAGAGGACCGCGAGAGCCCCCGCCAGCACTGCGAGGCCCATTCGGAGCGCGCCACGCATACCGGCTGCCCTCAGCACTCGATCCGCCCCGCCCCCCGCCCCGGGCCGGGCTGCCATGACGGCACGAAGAAGAGCGTGGGCCGGGGGAACGCCACCTTGGTCTGGCAGGTCCCATCCGCGTTGATCTGCATCAGCGCATTGCCGTAGCCGAAGGGCGCGTCGTCAGACCTCACGAGCGGCAACCGGACATAGGCCAGTCGCTCGCCGGACGGATCCCAGCTGGGGAAGAGCTCGGGACGCCCGGGCGTGCGGGTGAGACGACGAAGGCCGGTGCCATCCGCGTTGATCACGTAGAGGTCGAGGTCTTCCCCGGGGTCGTCGCCGTATTCCTCGACCCGGCGCGACATCGCGATCTTGGAGCCGTCGGGCGAGTACACCGGGAACCAGCCGTCGTCGAAGATCGGCTTCCGGCCGCTGCCGTCGAGATTCATCGTCACCGGCTGGGGTTCGTTGAGGAGACGCCCGTCCTCGAAGGACGCGAGCAGCGTCGAGCCGTCGGGCGTGAAGGACGACGCGGTGTAGCTGACTCCATTCCACCACGGCGTCAGCTGGCGCTGAGCACTCGTCGCGAGGTCGATCGTCCATAGGGTCGAGCCCTGGAATCCTTCGTCCCACTCTTTCCCGGCGACGGCGGTCGGCTCTGGGCGGTCGATGGAGCGAGAGAAGACGAGCGTGCGTCCATCGGGGGATAAGACGGGCGCGGTGGCTCCCTCGGTGCCGCGAATCGGGCGAAGGCCGGTCCCGTCGGCACGCACGATGAAGAGTCGGTTGACCGGCTCGGCGCCGTCGCCGTTCCGGAAGCCGACGACCCCGCTGAAGGCGCCCTGTTCCCCGTCAGCCGACCATGAGAGCGCGGAGAAGAAGTCGACCAGCGGTCGCGAGCGCCGGCCGCCGCCCGCCAGGCGCACCGGGCGGCCGCCCTTGGGGCCGATCGTCACGAGGTGGATTCCGGGGGGTTTGGCCCCCGTCTTGATGACGGCCAGCCGCGGGCCCTGCGGGGTCGTGGCGGTCGCAGTTCCCGCCCCCAAGAGCAGCACTAACATTCCCGCTCCCAGTGCCCACCGGATCACGCGGGCCATTCTGACCGATCCGGGGGTCGCCGAGCGAAGCGCTCAGGCGAGCAGCGGCAATAGCGCTTCGAGCTTGACCTCGGTCTCGGCCAGCTCGGCGGCGGGGTCGGAGCCGGCGACGACGCCGACGCCCGCGTAGAGGTGCGCCTCGCGGTCGCGCAGCAGGGCGCTGCGCAGCGCGACGCAGAACTCGCCGTCCTCGGTCGCGTCCATCCAACCGACCGGGCCGGCGTACCAGCCGCGGTCCATCTGCTCGAGATCGCCGATCGCGGCCGCCGCGGCCGGCCAGGGCTCCCCTCCGACTGCAGGGGTCGGGTGCAGGAGCCCCGCCAGCTCGACCGCCGAGTGCGATTCGGCCAGCTGCGCGATCACCGGCGTCGCCAGGTGCTGGATGTTGGCCACCTTGACCAGGTCCGGCTCGCTCGCCGCCTCGACCCAGACCGCGTGAGGCCGCAGCGCCCGCACGATCCGCTCAGCGACGATCCGCTGCTCGCGCCGGTCCTTGTCGCTGCGCAGCAGCTGCTCGCCGAGGTGGTCGTCGACCGAGGGGTCGGAGCTGCGCCGGGTCGAGCCGGCCAGCGCGACGGTCGAGGCAGCGGCGCCCGAGCGGCGCACCAGCAGCTCCGGGCTGGCGCCGAGGAAGGCCGCTTCAGGCGTTCCGCAGCAGAAGCAGAAGCAGGACGGGAAGACCTCGCGCAGCGCGCCGAACACGGCCGCCGGGTCGTGCGCGGTCGCCGCCGTAACGCAGACCTCTCGCGCCAGCACGACCTTGCTCAGCTCGCCATGCTCGATTCGCGCAGTGGCGGCGGCCACCGCCCGCTCGAAGTCGCCCGGCGGATGGGCGCTGTGGATCCGCGGTTTGCCGGTCGGGTGCGGGTCGATCAGCGGCAGCGGCGCCTCGCGCAGGGCCGCCACCCGCCCGGCGAGGCGCTCCACTGCCTCGCCCGCACCACCCCCGGGAGCGACGACCAAGTTGACGGTGAAGAAGGCTTCGCCACCTTGACGGCAGATCGACAGCTCCGGCAGTGCCATGACCGCCGGCGCGAACGAGGACCACCGCGCCTCCGCCCCGCCCTGCGGGTCGAAGGCGAAGCCGCCTGTCCAGACCGCCCCGGCGCCCGGCGGCAGGCCCGTCGGCGCGTCGACGATCGCCCCGTCGCGCAGGCGGGAGCACTCGGCGGCGACGTCCTCGAACCGAGACGCCCCGCGTGAGGACGCCTCGTGCGCCATCCCCAGTCCGCCGAGCGCGAAGCCGCGGTCCGGCTGCTCCCAGCAGAACCAGCGGTCGCTGGCCAGACGCGAGGCGAAGATGATCGCCGCGACGTCGATCGCCTCGATCGCAACGGTCGCGCTGACCAGCTTGCGCCGGTCGCTCTGGCTTGCCCCCTCCGCACCTTCGTGCAGGCGGGCGATCAGGTCCTCAGTCGCCGCCTCTTGCGATCGCAATCTCGCCGGTCCTCACCATCTCTATGAGCCCATGCGGGCGGATCATCCGCTCGAAGGCCTCGATCTTGTCGGCGGAGCCGGTCACCTCGATCGTCATCGTGCGCCGCGCCACGTCGACGATCTTGGCGCGAAAGATCTCGGCGAACTGCATGATCTCGGCCCGGTTCTCGACCGCGGCGGAGACCTTGAACATCGCCATCTCGCGGGCGACCGTCTCGGCCGGCTCCATGTCGCGGATCTTCAGCACGTTGACCAGCTTGTGCAGCTGCTTGGTCACCTGGTCGATCGGGTGGACGGCGCCGTCGAGCGTCAGCGTGATGCGCGAGATGCTCGGGTCGTCGGTCGGGCCGACCGCCAGCGTGTCGATGTTGAAGCCGCGCCGCGAGAAGAGGCCGGCGATCCGCGCCAGGACGCCGGGCTTGTTCTCGACCAGGATCGAGAGGATGTGCTTGCGCCCGCTCAGTTGCCCGGGGACGTGCAGGTCCTCGAGTTTGACCAGATCCGGGGTCCCGGCCTCCATCAGCGCACCGCCTTCGGCGCCTCGACCATGTCGCGGGCCGCCTCGCCCGGCGGGATCATCGGATAGCAGTTCTCCTCGGGGGCGACGCGCACGTCGACCAGCACCGGGCCGTCGGTCTCCAGCGCGCTGACCATGGTCTCCTCGAGGTCGGCGGCGTCCTCGCAGCGCATCCCGGTCGCGCCGAACGCCTCGGCCAGCTTCACCCAGTCGGGGTTCGGGCCCATCTCGACCGCGCTGTAGCGGCGGTCCCAGAAGAGCTCCTGCCACTGGCGGACCATCCCCATGTAGCCGTTGTTCATCAGGAAGACCTTGACCGGAATGTCTTCGGTCGCGCAGGTCGCCAGCTCCTGGCAGTTCATGATCAGGCTGCCGTCGCCGGCCAGGCAGACGACCTGCTCGTCGGGACGCGCGACCTTGGCGCCGATCGCCGCCGGCAGGCCGAAGCCCATCGTGCCGAGACCGCCGGAGTTGATCCAGCGGCGCGGCCCCTCGAAGCCGTAGTACTGGGCCGCCCACATCTGGTGCTGGCCGACGTCGGAGGTGACGATCGCGTCGCCCTGGGTGGCGCGGTGCATCGCCTCGACCATGAGCTGCGGCTTGATCTCGCCGTTCTTGCCCGGCTCGTAGAAGAGCGGGTGCTCCTCCTGCCAGGTGCGCAGCTGCTTCCACCAGGCATCGAGGCGCGTGGTGTCGGTCTGCAGGGCGCGGTATTCTCGGGTCAGCTCGGGCAGGACCAGCTTGGCGTCACCGACGATCGGGATGTGGGCGCCGACGTTCTTGGAGATCTCCGCGGGGTCGATGTCGATGTGGATGACTTTGGCGTGCGGGGCGAACTCCGAGAGCTTGCCGGTGATGCGGTCGTCGAAGCGGGCGCCGATCGCGACGATCAGGTCGGCGTTGTCGATCGCCCAGTTGGCGGTGACGGTGCCGTGCATGCCGAGCATGCCGAGCCAGTGCTCGCCGGAGGCAGGGTAGGCGCCGAGCCCCATCAGGGTCGAGGTGACGGGGAAGCGGTCGCAGGCGGCCAGCTCGCGCAGCTCCGCGGCGGCGTTGGCGTTGGTCACACCACCGCCGGTGTAGAAAATCGGTCGCCGCGCGTTGGCGAGCGCTTTGGCGGCGATCCGCACCTGTTTGATGTTGCCGGCGCTCATCGGCTTGTAGCCGGCCAATTCGACCGGCTCGGTGCGCGGCGCGTAATCGATCTCCGCCCGCGAGAGGTCCTGCGGCACGTCGACCAGGACCGGGCCGGGGCGCCCGGTCGAGGCGACGTGGAAGGCCTCGTGGACGTACTCGGGGATCTCGCGCGGGTCGGTGACCTGGAAGGAGTGCTTGACGAAGGGCAGCGTCGCGCCCAGGATGTCGGCCTCCTGGAAGCCGTCGGTGCCAATTAGCTCGGTGCGGACCTGGCCGGTGACGAAGACCGTCGGCGTCGAATCCATCATCGCGTCGGCGATCGCCGTCACCAGGTTGGTCGCGCCGGGGCCCGAGGTCGCGAAGGCGACGCCGACCCGGCCGGAAGCTCGCGCGTAGCCCTCCGCCGCGTGCCCTCCCCCCTGCTCGTGGCGCACCTGGACGTGGTTGATGCCGGCGTCGACGAGCGCGTCGTAGGTCGGCAGGTTGGCGCCTCCCGGGATGCCGAAGATGTCCTTGACGCCCTCGGCCTTGAGGCTTTCCATCAGTGCGTCGGCGGCTCTCATCGCAGGCTCGTTCGCTCGGTGCTCATCGGACCCGCGATGGTACCAGCGGGCCTATGCCCGACCAGCAGGGCTTTTGGCCGGGTTCCAGCGGGTCCGCGGGTCGATCGAGGCTTCGATCGCGTTGCCCTTGTAGCGCTCGATCGCGTGGATCATCGACTCGACCAGCTCCTCGCCGAGCAGCGTCGGCTCGAGTCCCAAGTCGAGCAGCTTGGTGTGGATCGCGTTGTAGTAGTGCTCTTCCTTCTCGACGCGCGGGTTGTCGTAGTGCTGGATGTCGACCGAGTAGCCGAGGTGCTCGGCGGCCCCCTTGACCAGCTCGGCCAGCTCGATCACCGAGAACTGCTCGGTGAACTGGTTGAAGACGCGGAACTCGCCCGCGTCGGCCGGATTCTCGACCGCCAGCTCGACGCACTGCAGCGTGTCGCGGATGTTGAGGAAGCCGCGCGTCTGGCCGCCCGAGCCGTAGACCGTCAGCGGGTGGCCGATCACCGCCTGCACGCAGAAACGGTTGAGCACGGTGCCGAAGACCTCGTCGTAGTCGAAGCGAGTGATGAGGCGCTCGTCGCGGGCCGTCTCGTCGGTCTCGACGCCGTAGACGACCCCCTGGTTGAGGTCGGTGGCGCGCAGGCCCCAGGTGCGGCAGGCGAAGTGGATGTTGGTCGAGTCGTGGACCTTCGAGCAGTGGTACAGCGAGGCGGGCAACTTCGGGTAGGGAAGCGTGTCCCTGCGGCCCTTGTGCTCGATCTCGATGTAGCCCTCCTCGATGTCGATGTTGGGCTGGCCGTACTCGCCCATCGTCCCGAGCTTGACCAGGTGGCAGTCGGGCACGTGGTCGCGGATCGCGAAGAGCAGGTTGAGGTTGCCGATCACGTTGCCGTGCTGGGTCTCGACCGCCTGTTCGCGCGAGGCCATCGAGTAGGGCGCCGAGGCCTGCTGGCCGTAGTGGACGACGGCGTCGGGCCGCGCCTCGGCGACGACGGCGTCGAGGAACTCGCCGTCGGCGACCGTGCCGACGAAGCTGCGGATCTCGTTGCCCGAGACCTCGGCCCAGGCGTCGATGCGCCTGTCGAGGTCGAGGATCGGGGTCAGCGAGTCGCTGCCGACGCTCTCGACCCAGCGACGGCGGACGAAGTTGTCGACGACGGTGACCTCGTGGCCGCGGGCGGAGAACCGCAGGGCGGTCGGCCAGCCGAGGTAGCCGTCGCCCCCGAGAATGAGGACGCGCATCAGCGGCAGGGTACCCGACGGGCGCGACATAGCATCGGGTTCGTGAGCGAGCTGGTGGCGGGCAATGGCGGGCGGGCGGGACTGGTTGCCCTCGTGGCAATCCTGCTGGTGGGCCTGGGGCTGCGCCTCGCCGAGGCGTGGGACGGCCGGCCCCCCGTCTACGACGCCGCGGCCTACGCCACGATCGCCGAGCGGCTCGCCGATGGCGACGGCTTCACGCTGGGGGCGGGTGCGACGCAGCCGGCGAGCAACTACTCCCCCGGCCTGCCGCTGCTGGTCGCGGGCCTCTACGAGCTGAGCGGCGGCGTCCACGTGCGGCTTGCGCGCATCGTCCTGGCCCTGATCGGGGCGCTCGCCGTCCTCTTCACCTATCTGATCGGCCGCCGCCTCTCCGGCCCGGCGGCCGGCCTGATCGGAGCGGGCGCCGTTGCCATCTACCCCGCGCTGCTCGAGTACCAGGGAATGCTGATGGGCGAGCCACTGGCGGCGACGCTGCTCTCGGGGGCGGTCTTGGCCGTTCTCTGGGCTTCCGGTGCGGGACCAGGCGATAGGCGCGCGGGTCCTGTCGCGGGGCAGGGGCCCTCGTCCTCGCAAGCTGCGGGCGAGGACCCCACGCCCCACGCCACCCGCGCGAGATGGCTGATTCCAGGACCGTTGCTCGGGGCGCTCGTTCTGGTCCGGCCCGAGTACCTCGGGATCAGCGTCTTGCTGGCGGTGGTTGTTTTGGCGTGGAGTTGGGACGAATGGCGGACGGGACTCGCCAACGTCGGCATCTTGCTCGTCGGCGTGGCTCTGGTCGTCGCGCCTTGGACGGTGCGCAATGCGCTTGTTCTGGATCGGTTCGTGCCGGTCTCCACCGGCGGGGGACAGGTGCTCTTCGCCGGCTCCTACATGCCCTCTGGCGGCGATCCGGAACGGGTCGGTGAGGAGGTGCTAGAGCGCCATCCTGGGTTGACGCGCCGTCTCGCGACCGAATACCTGCCGCGCGACGACTTTCCCGTGAAATACACGGGTAAGTCGTCGCAGCAGTTGGTCAGACCGGTCCTCGCCCGCGTCCGCCTCGAGCAGATCCTTGCCGCGCTGGCCGAGCAGCGCTACCCCGAGATGGAAACCGACGAGGCGCTCGGCAGGATGGGACGCGAAAGGCTCTGGGACGACCTCGGGGAGCGGCCGGTCGAGTACGCCGGGTTCGTGACCGCGAAGGTCTGGCGAGCCTGGTCGCGCGGCCCGCGCGACGTGATGGAGGAGCCTGGCTGGCGCGCCTTCCACTTCGCGCTGGTCGCACTGGCCATCGTCGGCCTCGGTGTGCTGATCCATCGGCGCCGCCCCGAGGCGCTGCTCTTCGGCGTGCTGCTGCTCTCGGTGACGGCAATCGTCGCCCTGCTCGTCGCATCGCCGCGGCGTGTCCTGGTGACGCTGCCGCTCCTCGCCGCCCTGGCCGGAGTCGGGACGACGGTGCTCGCGGATAGCCTGGCCCGCCGATGGCAACGTTGAGCGCCCGGCTCCGCTCCCTCCCCGAGCGCCACGGGCGCACGGTTCTGATCCTGCTCGCCGCGATCCTCGCGCTCGGCTTCGGGCTGCGTGCCTACCGCGTGGTCGAGCCGCTCGAAACCCCAGGCGACGACTCCCGTGCCTACTTCGCGCTCTCCAAGGGACTCTATGAGGAGGGCAGCTACGGCGCCTTTCTCCGCGACTCCAGCGACTGGTCCCCAGGCGCCCCCCTCCTCTACTCCGCCGCCTACTTCGCGACCGGGGGAGCACGGGAAGGCACCGCACGCATCGTCGAGCTGCTCTGCGGCCTCGGCTCGATCCTGCTCGTCTACCTGCTCGGCAGACGGTTGGGCGCGGCGATGGGCGGGGGCGTGCTCGCCCCTCGCACCGGCCTCCTTGCCGCCTTCGCGATGGCCGTGTATCCGCCGTTCATCCACTCGACCGGCGCCCTCTTCAGCGAGCCACCGGCGATGCTGACCCTGCCAGCGGCCGTCCTGGCTTTCCTGTGGGCCTCCGGCGCCGGGGAGGACCGCAGCTCGGGCGGGTGGCGTGGGGCGTGGGGTGCTCGCCCGCAGCCTGCGAGGACGAGCACCCCTGCCCCGCGACAGGACCCGCCCGCCAGGTGGCTGGTCCCTGGCCTCCTGTTCGGCCTGACCGCTCTGATTCGGCCGGAGTACCTGTTGGTCGGAGCAGCGTTCGCCCTGCTTGCTGCTGTTCGAGCTGCTCAGCAGGGCGGGTGGAAGCCGGGGATGGCTGCCGCCGTGCTGTTCGCCGCCGCGCTGCTCCTGCCGATCGTGCCCTGGACGGTGCGCAACGCCGTCGTGCTCGACCGGCTGGTCCCGATCTCGACCGGGGGCGGCAAGGCGCTCTACGTCGGGACCTACCTGCCGGCGGACGGCGAGTACCAACGGGTCAAGGCGCTCTTGGTCGAGCGGCAGCTGGGGCGCGACCTGGAGCCCGGATCCGAGGCGCTCGACCGCATCGACCCGACTCCCCTCTTCGACCGCGTCGCCGAACGACACCCCGACCTGCCGCGCGACGAGGCGCTCGGCAAGATCGGCAAAGAGAACCTCTATGACTACGCGGGGGAAGATCCGCTCGGTTACGCGGCGATGACGGTCCGCAAGGTCTGGCGGATGTGGAGCGGCGGGGTCGGCGAAGCGATGGCTTCGGGTCCGGGGCGAGTCGTCCAAATCTTGATCGTCGCACTCGCGCTGCTCGGCCTCGGGCTGCTCGCAACGCGACGACGGGTCTGGGAGACGCTCGCGATGGCGACGCCGATCATCCTCGTCACCGCGGTCGGCGCGATCTCGCTCGCGGCGCCGCGCCGCAACGAGATCCTGATGACGCTCGTCTTTCCGCTCGCCGCCGCGGCACTGCTCTGGCTGGCGGCGGCCATATCCTCCGGGCCGCCATGGCGATCTACGCAGGCCTCTTCCCGCCCGAGCTGACGGCGCTCCGCGCCGCCGGCCTCGTCGTCGCGGCAGGCGTCGTCGCCTTCGCGATCCTGCGCCGTCGTACCCTGCGCAACGTCGATGTGCTGATCCTGCTCGCCGCCGGCCTCGGCCTGGCGATCGTCTCCGGCACCGAACTGACTGACGCGCTGCTCTCCGCTTTCTCGTTCGAGCGCGGCAACGGCGGTCGCATCCTCGGCCTCGCCGTCTTCGCGATCTTCGTCCTCTTCCTCCTCGTCTTGCGCGCCCTCGCGCAGGCGGCCCGCAACGCGCGCCAGCTGGCGGCGGCGCTCGAGGGCCTCGCCTGGGAGTCCTTCCGCCAGGCCGGCCTGCCGGAGCGCTTTCGCGACAAGGTCGCCGTCGTCGTCCCCGCCTACAACGAGGCAGAGAACATCGGCTATGTGCTCGACCGCATGCCGCTCGTAGTGTGCGGCGTCCAGACCGCCGTCCTCGTCGTCGACGACGGCTCGCGCGACGGGACCGACGAGGTGGCGACCCAGCACGGCGCCGCGGTCGCCCGCCACGTCACCAATCGCGGCGGCGGCGCCGCGTTGCGGACCGGCTACCGGCTGATGGTCGAATCGGGCGCCGAGGTGGTGGTCACGCTCGATGCCGACGGGCAGCACCTGCCGTCAGAGATGGAGCGGCTGGTCAAGCCCGTGCTGGATGGCGAAGTCGACGTCGCCCACGGCTCGCGGGTGCTCGGCGAGGCCGACCGCAACCATATGGCCCGCGAGCTTGGCATCGTCTTTTTCAACCGGCTCGTCTCCTTCATCACCCGCACCCGCGTCACCGATTGCTCGAACGGCTACCGGGCGGTGCGTGCCACGGTCCTGCCTCAGCTCGTGCTGCGCCAGGAGCAGTTCCACACCTCCGAGTTCATGATCGAGGCGATCAAGCG
Source organism: Solirubrobacterales bacterium (assembly GCA_036276735.1). GTDB lineage: Bacteria > Actinomycetota > Thermoleophilia > Solirubrobacterales > 70-9 > VRUE01. Next base: position 42,178 of record DASUOH010000020.1, read on the forward strand.
CGGCATCCCTGCCAGGGAGGTGCCGGTCACGGTTGAGCGCCGCCTGCACGGGCACTCGAAGAAGCCGGCCGTCGTGCGCTACGGCCTCGGCTTCGCCAACGCGATCTTCCGCACCTGGCTGCGCTGACCTTCGAAGAAAGCGCGGAACCGGGTTCGCCCCCGGACGCGTACGCGGAACTTCGCCACACAGCGCCGGCTGAGTCGGCGTTGACGAAACAGCCGGCCGTTGCGATTGACGTAGACACGGTTGCCCGCGTTCTCGCCGCAGGGAAGGACGCGGACGATCAGCTTGACCGTGCGGCGACCGACCTTGCGGGCCTGGAGGATGACCAGAGGCCGTCGTTTGACGCTGAGCGACAGAGGCGGGGGCGCGACCGTCGCTCCGGGAGAGCCGACCAGGCGGTAGACCGGACCGTCTTTCGATGCGACGTAGAGGCGGCCGGCGGAATCCTCGCCGAAGGAGACAGGGTTTGCGACGGAGAGACCCTCCGAGCGGTCGCCCGAAGCCAGCCCAGTGGGCGAGGGAGGAAGGACCAAGGAGCGCAGCTGGCCGACGCAGAAGTCGGCGTACAGATAGCGGCCGTAGAGCTCGGGGACGCCTGGGTCGCGGACGACGTAGCCGCCGGTGATCGAGCAACCGAAGGCGCCACCATCGCCGGGATTCGCGTGCGGATAGTCGAAGACGGGGTCGGTGAACCCGGTCCGGCCCGCGCACGACGCCGGCGCTCCCGGATAGGCGACGAACCCCTCGCGGCAATTCCAGCCGTAGTTGGCGCCGGCGACGCCGATGTCGACCTCCTCGCGCAGGTCCTGGCCTACGTCGCCGATGACCATCGTCCCGCTCAACCGGTCGAGGGAGAAGCGCCAGGGATTTCGCAGGCCCGAGGCCCAGACCGCGGTCGACCCGTCGGCCGGATCGATGCGCAGGATCTTGCCGAGCAGCGAGCCAGGGTCCTGAGCCTTCGCACCTTCTCCGTTGTCGCCGGTCGAGAGGTAGAGGTGGCCGTCGCGTGCGAGCTGGAGCTGGCCGCCGTTGTGGATCTGGGACGAGTGAGCGATCGTGGTAAGCGGCTCGCGCAGCGGCGCGCCACCGCCGGGGTTGGGCCGGAAGGCATCGACGTGGATGTCTCCCACCGCCCCGCCGGCGACCGTCTCGCCGGTGTAGGCGGCGTAGAGGCGGCCGCTCGTCGCGAAGTCCAGGGCCGGGGCGATCGAAAGGAGGCCGCGCTCGCCTTCGCAGCACCGTACCCACGCCTGGATGTCGGCGAAGACCGTTGAGCTGCTCCCGGAAACCTCGACGACCCTCCCCTCCCGCTCGGCGACCAGGAGGCGATCTGGGTTGGCCGGGTCGGAGGTGACGAAGATCGGATTGTCGAAGTCGCCGACGGGCACCAGCGTCGCGGCCTGGGCGCAAGCCGCCCAGGCGAAGGCGGCCACACAGGCGAGCAGGGGGACTAGGTGAGCGGTGCGGCGCATTCTCTCTCTAACCTCGCGAGATACCCAAGATTCCGCTCAGCTCACACCCGGATGCCGAACTTCCGCCGGATCCGGCAGGTACAGGTCGGTGCCGCAACGCGGACAGACCTGCACGTAGAGCTTGACCGGCTTGCCGCAGGCGGGGCACTGGCGTTCGGGTTCCTGCTTCTCGGAGCGATAGAGGACCACCGCGATTAGGCCGAGCGGCGGCACCATCGTGCCGATCAGCAACCACAGCCAGAAGGAGCTGCCCTTGCCGCGACCGATGATGCCGGTCGCTAGGCCGAAGAAGAAGGCGATGACGAGGTACTCGAATCCCACGTCGTCATTCTGGCGTCGAGGCGCGGTGGGTGCCCGATCGAGCCGAGCTCGGAGAGGTCGCGCCGGAAGGGCAGACTGGCGGTCCAGTCGATTACGGCGCGTGCCTTGCGGGCGGCGCCCGGGATTTGGCTCATGTGGTAAGTGCGGGCCAACCACCAGGCCGGGAAGCCGCGGAAGGTGCGCTGGCCGATCCGGCCAACCGCCTTGTAGCGGCCGAGGTTGACGAAGGCGGCGCTGCTGCGGTACGAGAAGCGCTCGGGCGAGCCGATGCCCAGCTCGGCGGCGATGTTGCGTGCTGCCACGGGGCCCTGACGCACCGCGTGCTGGGCGGTCGGCGGCGCGACGCCGCCGCGCGGGTCGGGCGCCGCGGCGCAGTCGCCGATCGCCCAGACCCCCTCCGTGCCACGCACCCGCAGGTGGTCGTCGACCGGGACGCGGCCCCGCTCGTCGAGCGGGACGTCGAGCTTTCGCAGCCCAGGGTTGGGCGCGACGCCGGCGGTCCAGACCACCGTGCGGGTCGGCAGCACCTCGCCGTTGGAGAGCCGAGCCCGGTCGGCGCCCACCTCCTCGAGCGTCGTGCCGAGCCGGATATCGATGCCGCGGCCGCGCAGCTCGCGCAACGCGTAGTCGGCCAGCGCCTGGTCGATCTCGGGCAGCACGCGGTCGGCCGCCTCAACCAGAACCCAGCGCATGCCGTGCAGGCGAGCGCGCGGGTAGCACTCCATCGCGTCGGCGGCGAAGTCCTGGAGCTCGGCGAGCGCCTCGAGGCCGGCGTAGCCGCCGCCGACGAAGACGTAGGTGAGCAGCTGGTCGCGCCGCGCCGGGTCCTCGGCGGCGTTGGCGGCCTCGAGCGTTTCGACGACGTGGTTGCGCAGCCAGATCGCGTCGGCGAGGGTCTTGAAGCCGATCGCGTGCTCGGCGAGGCCGGGAACCGGCAGGGCGCGCGAGACCGAGCCGAGGGCCAGCAGCAGCTGGTCGTAGGGCAACGTGTCCGATTCCCCCTCGCGAGTGCGCAGCTCGACCGTGCGAGCGACGGGATCGTGGGCGACGACCGAGCCGAGCCGCAGGTAGGTGCGCTTGAGGATCTCGCGCAGCGGCGTGACGACGTGGCGCGGCTCCAGCGTCCCGGCCGCCGCCTCGGGAAGGAACGGCGTATAGAGGAGGAAGTTGACGTCGTTGACCAGGGTCAGCCGCGCCGACTGGCGCGGCATGATTCGCTCCAGCTCGCGAGCCGCCATCGCGCCGCCAAAGCCGCCCCCGACGATGACGACGTTCCAGGCCATGAGGTCACCGTAGCACTTTGTAACAACGTGTTACAAAGTGTCGGATAACACTAGGAACCCAGCTTCTCCTTGATCAGGCGGTTTACCTCGCCGCCGTCGGCGCGGCCCTTGGTCTCGCGCATCACGGCGCCGACGATCGCGCCGATTGCCTTGCCATTACCGGCCCGGATCTGCTCCGCGGCCTCGGGGTTGGCCTCGATCGCGGCGGCGACGACGCCCTCCAGCTCGCCGCTGTCGGAGATCTGGGCGAGGCCCTCGCGCTCGACGATCGCCTCGGGATCGCCGCCCTCGATGACCAGCGCCGCCAGGACCGTCTTGCCGCTGCCGTGGGAAATTTTCTTCTCCTGGACCATCGTCACCAGCGCCGCGAGGGCGGCGGGCGAGACCTTCGACTCGGCGGCCCCCTCCCCCCCGTCTGCGCGCAGTGCCGCCGCCAGCTCGCCAGTCACCCAGTTGGCGACGATGCGCGACTCGACGCCCTCGGCGGCACCGACGGCCCGCTCGAAGTAGTCCGCCGTCTCGGGGTCGGCGGCGAGCAACGCCGCCGTGTCCTCGCTCAGCCCAAGCTCCTCCCGGTAGCGGCTCATCCGCGCCTCGGGCAGCTCGGGCAGCGACTCGCGTGCCGCGCGCAGCATTGCCTCGGTCGGCACCAACGGCACCAGGTCGGGCTCGGGGAGGTAGCGATAGTCGTGCGCCTCCTCCTTGGAGCGCAGCGGGTGCAGGCTGCCGTCCTCGGGGTGGAAGTGAAGCGTCTCCTGCGTGACAGTCCCACCGGCGCCGATCAGCTCGCGCTGGCGCGCCAGCTCAGCCTCGATGCCGCGTTCGAGGAAGCGGAAGCTGTTCATGTTCTTCAGCTCGGTCTTGGTGCCGAGCTGATCGCTGCCGGCCGGCCGCACCGAGACGTTGGCGTCGACCCGCAGGCTGCCCTCCTCCATGTTGACGTCGGAGACGCCGAGCTGCTGGACGGTAGTGCGGAGCAGCCGCGCCCAGGCGGCCGCCTCGGCGGCGCCGCGCAGGTCGGGCTCGGTGACGATCTCGACCAGCGGCGTCCCACCACGGTTGAAGTCGACCAGCGAGGCGCCGGAGCCGTGGATACGCCCCGAGCCGCCGAGGTGGATCGTCTTCGCCGCGTCCTCCTCCAGGTGGGCACGGTGGATGCGGATGCCGCCGAGGCGACCGGGCCCGGCGATCGGCTCGTCGTACTGGCTGATTTGGTACGCCTTCGGGTTGTCGGGATAGAAGTAGTTCTTGCGGTGGAAGGTCGAGCGCGGCGCCACCTCGCATTCGAAGGCCGCGGCGATCTTCAGCGCGTAGCGGATCGCTTCCTCGTTGGGGACCGGCAACACGCCGGGATGAGCGAGGCAAACCGGACAGGTGTGGACGTTCGGCTCGTCTCCGAAGGAGAGCTCGCACCCGCAGAACATCTTCGTCTTGGTGGAGAGCTGGACGTGGATCTCCAGCCCGATAACCGCCTCCAGCTCAGCCATCGCCGCCGTCGTCCCTTCCGGTGCGAGTTATGTCCGTCTCGCTTACATAAGTCGCACCGGAACGCGCGGAGCTGGCGTCGAACTCGATCGCCCGCTCCAGCGCGTAGGCGGCGTCGAGCAGGCGCTGCTCGGCGAAGGCCGGCGCGGCGATCTGGAAGCCGACCGGCAGCCGCGGCCCGCCGCCCTGCGGCTCGGCGAGGCCGGCCGGGATCGAGATCGCCGGGATGCCGGCGAGGCTCATCGGCACCGTGAAGAAGTCGTTCATGTACATCGCCAGCGGGTCGTCGGTCTTCTCACCGAGGCGGAAGGCGACCGAGGGGGAGGTCGGCGTGACGACGAAGTCGAAGCGCGAGAAGGCGTCGCGGAAGTCGTCGGCGATCTTGGTGCGGACCTTCTGGGCGCGCCCGTAGTAGGCCTCGTAGTAGCCGGAGGAGAGCGCGTAGGTGCCGAGCATGATGCGGCGCTTCACCTCGTCGCCGAAACCCTCGGCGCGGGTCGTCTCGTACATCTCGATCAGGTCGCCCGCCTCGCCGGCGCGCAGCCCGTAGCGGACGCCGTCGTAGCGGGCCAGGTTGGCCGATGCCTCGGCCGGGGCGATCACGTAGTAGGCGGAGATGCCGTGCTCGGAGTGCGGCAGCGAGGTCTCGTCGACCTCACCGCCCAGCTCCTCGATCCGGGCCAGCGTCTGCTCGAAGACGGCTCGCACCCCCGGCTCGATCGCGTCGTGGGCGAGCTCGGAGGGAACCGCGAAGCGCAGGCCGCTGAGGTCCTCGCGGCTGGGCGCCTCGACTCCGCCGTCGATCCCGACCGAGGTCGAATCGCAGGGGTCGCGGCCCTGCAGGGCGGCCAGGAGCAGCGCCGCGTCGGTTACGTCCCGGGTCAGCGGCCCGCACTGGTCGAGCGAGGAGGCGAAGGCGATCATCCCGTAGCGCGAAATCGACCCGTAGGTGGGCTTGAGGCCGACGATGCCGCAGAGCGCCGCTGGCTGGCGAATCGAGCCGCCGGTGTCGGTGCCGATCGCGCAAGGTGCCAGGCCGCCGCCGACCACGGCCGCGGAGCCGCCCGAGGAGCCGCCCGGCACGCGCTCTCGGTCCCAGGGATTGCGCACCGGGCCGTAGGCGGAGTTCTCGTTGGAGGAGCCCATCGCGAACTCGTCCATATTGGTCTTGCCGAGCAGGCTTGCGCCCGCCTCGACGAGGCGCTGCACGGCAGTGGCCGTGTAGGGCGGCCGGTAGCCCTCGAGGATGCGCGAGCCGGCCGTCGTCTCGATCCCCTCGGTGCAGAAGATGTCCTTGACCGCGACCGGAATGCCGGCCAGCGGCCCCGTGCCGTCGCCCTCCCCGACGCTGTCCTCGCCGCGCCACAGGTAGGCGTTCAGCTCGTCGCCCGCCGCCTCCTCGCGCCAGGCGGCCGCGTACTCGTCGGCCGAGACGTCCCCGGCGGCGATCCGCTCCGTCGCCGCGGCGACGGTCAGGTCGAGCAGGTCGCGGCTCATTCGGCCTCGGCCTGCGGCGAGGGGACGCGGAAGGCACCCTCGGCCGGATCCGGCGCCGCCGCCAGCATCGTCTCGCGCGGCCAGCTCGGCCGCGGCTCGTCGGGGCGCAGCACGTTCTCCAGCTCGACCACGTGGGAGGTCGGCGCTACCTCGTCGAGGTCGAGCTCGCCGATCCGGTCAACGTGCTCGAGGATCCCCGACAGCTCCCCCGCCATCCGCTCCAGCTCGGCCTCTGAGAGCCGCAGCCGGGCCAGCTTGGCGACGTGGAGGACTTGCTCGCGTTCGATCACGGCGGGGATTCTAGGTTGCGCGCGTAGCCTTGCCTGATCCAACCCGAGAAACCAGGAGGTAGCGAATGATCGGCACCTCCCGGCGCATACTGGCTGACCAGCCAGTTAGAGTCCGCCGCATGCGTGGGCAGACGGCGGAGCGGTTCGTGACGGCGAGCCTGCGTCTGATGGCGCTCGGGTTCGCGGCCGTCGGCATCCTCTTCGTCGCCGCCCCCGGCTTCTTTGTCGACGGGACCGACGACCGGCTCTGGCTGGCGCTCGCCTTCGCCTACATGGCGGTCATCACCGGCATCGCGCTGGTCGCCCAGGCCGACGTGGTGCGGTACCGGCCGCTGCTGCTCGTGCTGGCCGCCGGCAAGACGGCCTCTTCGCTCGGGTCCCTCGCCTACTACGCCTTCGAGGAAGACTCCTTCTTCCTGCTCCTCAACTTCGCGGTCGACGGCTTCCTCGCGGCCGCCTCGCTGTGGCTGTGGGCGCTTGCCGGCCGGGTCGACCGCTCGCCGGCCCCCGGCTGACAGCGCGCGCCGGGGCTCTCGGCCACCGAGCAGCGCACCCTTAGCGCGATCTGCGAGGCGATGGCCCCCGCCCTCGACGGGCTGCCCGCCGCCGAGCGGGAGGTCGACGTCTCCGGCCCGATGGCCCGCTTCCTCGTCTCGCTCTCGCCGCGGGCACTGCGCCAGATCAGGCTCGCCCTGCGCGCCTTCGAGTGGCTGCCTTTCCCGTGGCGCTTCAGCCGGCTCGACGTCCCCACCCGCGAAGGCTTCCTGGCACGGATGGAGCGCTCGCGCTTCGGCCTCTACCACCAACTGCTGCTGATGGCGAAGACGTTCACGACGCTCGGCTATGCGATCGACCCGCGGGTCGAAGCGAGGGTCGGAATCGAGACCGCCTGCCGGCTCGACGACGGCGCGGTGCCCGCGGCGGCAGGCTCGCTGGGCGCGACGCGCCCGCAGGGCACGGCGGAGGAGTGCGACGTGGCGATTATCGGCTCGGGCGCCGGTGGCGCCGCCGCCGCGGCGGTGCTCGCCGAGGCCGGTCTCGACGTCCTCGTGCTGGAGGCCGGTGACGCCTACGACCGCGCCAGCTACCCCAGCGATCCGCTCGACGCGATCGCCTCGCTCTACCGCGACGGCGGCCTGACGATCGCCGAGGGACGCCCGCCGATCCCGGTGCCGGTCGCGCGGACCGTCGGCGGCACCACGGTGATCAACTCGGGGACCTGCTTCCGCGCCCCCGAGGCCGTGCTCGGCCACTGGCAGGATCGCTACGGGGTCGAGTGGGCCGGCAACCTGGCCCCGGACTTCGCGGAGGCCGAGGAGTTCCTGCAGGTGACTCCGGTCGACCCCGAGCGGATGGGCCGCAACGGGCAGCTGGCGATGGAGGGCGCCGCGGCGCTCGGGGTGAGCGGCGGGCCGATCGCCCGCAACGCCGGCCGCTGCGTTCAGTGCAGCTCCTGCCCCTACGGCTGCCGCATCGACGCCAAGCGGGCGATGCACGTCAGCTACCTGCCCCGGGCGGTCGCCGCCGGCGCGCGGCTGCGCAGCGGCGTCGAAGCGTGCCGGGTGGTCGTCGATGGCGGGCGCGCCGCGGGAGTGAGCTGCCGGGCCACCGGCGAGGACGGGCGCTCGCGGCCCTACGACGTCCGTGCCCGCGTCGCGACGATCGTCGCCGGCGGCGCTTTCGGTACCCCCGAGCTGCTGATCCGCTCCGGGCTCGGCGGCCGCCAGGTCGGCCGCAACCTCCACGTCCACCCCGCCTGCTGGGTGGGCGGCCGCTACGAGGAGGACGTGCGCGGCTGGGAGGGCGTCATGCAGAGCTACTACGTCGACGAGTGGGAGCCGCAGCGGATCCTGCTCGAGGCAACCTTCACCCCCTTGCCGTTCGGCGGCGCCTGGCTGCTCGGTTCCGGCCGAGAGCACCAGGAGTCGATCCTCGGGTTCGGCAAGGTCGCCTCGATCGGAGTCCAGCTGGCCGACGAGTCGAGCGGGCGAGTCGGCCTGGCTGGAGACGGCTCGCTACGCGCGAGGTATGACCTGACCGACGCCGACGCTCGCCGCCTCGTCTTCGGCATCGCCCGGGCCGCCGAAGTCCATTTCGCCGCCGGGGCCAAGGAGGTCTATCCCAATATCGGCCGCGCGGCGGTGCTGCGGCCCGGCGACCTCGCCGAGTTCGAGTCGACCTCGTTCCGGCCTTCGGAGCTGCGCCTCGAGGCCTTCCACCCGATGGGGACCGCCCGAATCGCCGCCGAGCCCCGCGAGGGCGTCTGTGCCTCAGATGGCTCGGTGAACGGGGTCGGCGGCCTCTACGTCGCCGACGCTTCGCTCTTCCCGACGGCGGTCTGGGTCAACCCGATGATGACCATCATCGCCTTCGCGAAGCAGGTGGCAGCCGGGGTCGCCGAAGCGACCCCGGCGTCAAAACCCCGAAGCCTCGTCTAGCTGCCCGCGGGAGGCGGCGGTGGGGGCGGCTGCTGCCCGGAAGGCGGTGGTGGGGGCGGTGGCGTGCCGGCCCGGCCGACCTCGGTATCGCGGGGACTGCCGCCAGGACCGGGCTGGTCGGAGCCGCCGCTGGAAAGCCGGTCGCCGACGTCGGCGAAGGTCATCCCTTCCTCGCGCATCGCGCTGTAACCGCCGTAGGCGATGCCGACGGCAGCCGCGAGGGCGAGAAAGATCCCCAGCTTCAGCGTCACGTCGACCTCAACCCCGCCGAAGTCGGTGGCACCGGAGCCGGGCTGGTCGATGATCCGGTAGAGGATCAACAGCGCCGCGAGCGTGCCGAGCGCGGCGACGATCGCGTTGAGCGAAATCGGCGGCTCGAGGTCGGCGTCGGTCAGGCGGACGACCGCGACGCCGATCGCGACGACTATCGCCGCCATAAGGAAGAGCGGAATCACGTCGAGCGCATCCCAGGCGCTTCCTCCCGCCCCGGCCACATCGCCGGAGAAGCCGGGCACCCCCGACACCTCGACGCCGAACCAGTCGAAGAACATGAATACGAAGAGCAGGATCGCGGAGACAGCGGCGATCTGCTCCCCTCTGCTCAGCCTGTCGAGTTCCATCTGCACATCCCTCCAGAAGTAGGGTTCGAGCCGAGCCTATACCCGCGCCCGGGCGGCAACGAGAGTGTTGGCGAGCAGCATGGCGATCGTCATCGGACCGACTCCCCCGGGCACGGGGGTGATCGCCCCGGCGATCCGGGCGGCGGCTTCGAAGTCGACGTCGCCGCGCAGGCCGTCGTCGGTGCGATTGACGCCGACGTCGATCACGGTCGCGCCCGGCTTCACCGCGTCCGCTCCGAGCAGCTCCGGGACGCCGACCGCGGCGACGAGGACGTCGGCGCGGCGGCAGGTGGCCGCCAGGTCACGGGTCCGCGAGTGGCAGACGGTCACGGTCGCGTTGGCGGCGAGCAGCAAGCGCGCCACCGGCACGCCGACCAGCTTCGAGCGGCCGACGACAACCGCCTCGGCGCCCTCCAGCTCTACCTCCTCCCGGGCGAGCAGCTCCATAACCCCCGCCGGCGTGCAGGGGACGAGCCCCGGCGTACCGTGAGCGAGCAGGCCGGCGTTGGTCGGGGTGAGGCCGTCGACGTCCTTGGCCGGATCGATCGCGGCGACAACGGCGTCGGAGTCCAGCTCCCCGGGCAGCGGCAGCTGGACCAGGATCCCGTCCACGGCGTCGTCCGCGTTCAGCTCGCCCACGACCCCCAGCAGCTCCTCCTGCGAGGTCTCTGCGCCAAGCGGCCGGTGGACCGACTCGATCCCCGCCTTCTCGCACGCCTCGCGCTTCATGTTCACGTAGATCTCCGAAGCCGGGTCGTCGCCGACCAGGACCGTCGCGAGGCCGGGCCGGCGGCCGTGCTCGGAGGCGAAGGCCGCCGCTTCCGCAGCGACGCGCTCGCGGACCAATGCCGCGACCGCCTTGCCGTCGATCGTCCGCGCCGCCACCGCCCTCACCGTTTGCGGATCGGGGCGTAGTCGGCCATCAGCTTGCGCTCGGAGCCGTCGCCGGAGAAGCGCACGACCACGACACCGCCCGCCTCGACCGACGTCACCACGCCATCGCCGAAGCTGGCGTGGACGACGTCGTCGCCGACGCGGAGCTCCAGCGCCGGGCCCGGATCGACCGGTGGCACCGCTTCGCTCGGCTGCCCCGACCCCCAGGCCGCGAACTGGCTCGGTCCGGTCGAGTGGCGCTCGGCCAGCTCGGCTGGGATCTCGTCGACGAAGCGGGAGGGCAGGTTGCGCTCGGCCCGGCCGAAGAGACGGCGTTCGCGCGTCCAGGTCATATACAGGCGGCGCCGCGCCCGGGTGATGCCGACGTAACAGAGCCGCCGCTCCTCCTCTTCGCCCCCCTCTTCCAGCGCTTTCATATGCGGGAAGGAGCCCTCCTCGCAGCCGACCACGAACACCGTGTCGTACTCGAGTCCCTTGGCGTTGTGGAGGGTCATCAGGGTGATCGCCGGCTCGTCGCGCAGGTCGTCCTGCTGCGTGTAGAGGGAGATCTGCTGCAAGTACTCCTCCAGCGGCGAGACCTCGCTGTCGCCCTCGCGTTCGCGCTCCAGGTCAAACTCCGCCGCGCCCGCGACCAGCGCCTCGAGGTTCTCGATCCGGCCGTCGGCTTCCGGCGTGCGCTCCGCGGCCAGCGCCTGCAGGTAGCCGCTCTCGTCGAGGACCGCCTCGAGCAGCGACGCGACGGGGCCTTCACGTTCGGCGCGTTCGCGCAAGCCGGCCATCGTCTCGTAGAAACGCGAGATCGCCTTGATGGCGGCGCCACTCATTCCCGGCACTTCCTCGACTCCCTCGAGCACGTCCCAGATCGACAGGCCCGTGGTGTTCGCGTATGAGGCCAGCCGTCCCTGGCTGGTTTTCCCGATCCCCCGCCGCGGTGAGTTGACCACCCTGGCGAAGCACACCTGGTCGGCCGGGTTGGCGAGCAGGCTCAGGTATGCAACCGCGTCCTTGACCTCGGCCCGCTCGTAGAACTTGGTGCCGCCGATCACCTGGTAGGGGACGTCGAAGCGGTTCAGCGTGTCCTCGAGCACCCGGCTCATCGCGTTGGTGCGGTAGAAGATCGCGACATCCTCGCGGCGCACGTCCTCCTCCTCGGCGAGCCGCTCGATCTCACCGGCAACCCAGCGCGCCTCCTCGTGCTCGTCGGCCAGCTCGGACAGCTGCAGCGGCTCGCCGCCGGTCAGCTCCGTCCAGAGCCGCTTCGGCCGCCGCTCGCTGTTGTTCTCGACGACCGAGTTGGCGGCGGAGAGGATGGTCTGGGTCGAGCGGTAGTTCTGCTCGAGCTTGACCAGCTCGGCATCCGGGAAGTCGCGCTCGAAGTCGAGGATGTTGCGGATGTCGGCGTGGCGGAAGCTGTAGACCGACTGATCGTCGTCTCCTACCACCATCAGGTTACCGTGCTCGGCGACGAGCAGCTGCAGCAGCCGGTACTGCGCGTGGTTGGTGTCCTGGTACTCGTCGACGAGGACGTGGCGGAAGGTGCGGCGCCAGCGCTCGCGGACGTCGTCGAAGAGCTCGAGCACGTTGACGGTGCGGACCAGCAGGTCGTCGAAGTCCATCGCGTTGTGCTCGAGCATCCGCTTCTCGTAGAGCGCCGCGACCTCGCTGTAGACCTCCCCGGTCACCTCTCCCAGCTGGTTCTTGGCGCCCGAGATCTGGGCCCGGATCGAGCGCGGCGGGTAGCGCTTCGGGTCGACGTGCAGCTCCTCGACGCAGCGTTTGACCACCCGCAGCGAGTCCTGCTCGTCGTAGATCGTGAAGCTTCGCTTGTAGCCGAGCCGCTCGGCGTCGATCCGCAGCATCCGCGCGCAGGCCGAGTGGAAGGTCGTCACCCACATCGCCCGGGCGGGACCGCCGACGAGGCTCTCGACGCGCTCGCGCATCTCGCTCGCCGCTTTGTTGGTGAAGGTGATCGCAAGGATCTCGTTCGGCTGGGCAGCGCCGGTGGCGAGGAGGTAGGCGATGCGGTGCGTGAGGACGCGCGTCTTGCCGGAGCCGGCCCCGGCCAGGACCAGCAGCGGCCCCTCGCCGTGGCGGACGGCGTCGCGCTGCGGGTCGTTGAGGTCGGCTAGGAGTCGCTCGGCGCGATCGGCGCCGGGTTCGGTCGGGGCTGCGTCGGTTTGAAGCACCGCAGCCGAGAATAGAGAGGCGCGCGGCGGGCGATCCCTGGCGCTTTCCTCGCGCTATGCGCGACTAACGCGCCAGCTATCCCCCTGCCGAGGAGCGCCCGGTGCGGGTCCGCAGCTCCGCGTCGGCGCCCGCCGGCGGATCGCCGCCGTCGAGCTGCGCGATCCGCTCCTCGAGCCGCGCGATCCGCTCGGCGAGCGCCTTGATCGCCTCGGCGATCGGGTCAGGCAGGTGGATCCAGTCGGCGTCGGGGCCTTCGACCCGCTGTCCTTCGACCTTGACCGGGTGGCCGGGGTTACCGACCACGGTCGAGCCCGGCGGCACGTCCTCGACGACAACCGTGTTGGCGCCGATCTTGGCACCGTCGCCGACGTAGATCGGACCGAGTAGCTTGGCGCCGGAGCCGACCGTGACATTGTCGCCCAGGGTCGGGTGGCGCTTGCCTCGCTGGAAGCCGGTGCCGCCGAGCGTGACGCCCTGGTAGAGCGTCGCGCAGCAGCCGATTTCAGCCGTCTCGCCGATCACGACGCCGGAGCCGTGGTCGATGAAGAGTTCAGGACCGATCTTGGCGGCCGGGTGGATCTCGACGCCGGTGACTGCCCTGGTCAGGTAGGCGATCACGTTGGGGACGACCGCCACGCCGGCGCCGTGCAGGGCGTGGGCGAAGCGGTGGGCAAGCAGCGCCTGGACTCCGCCCCAGCTGGTCAGGATCTCGAAGGTCGAGACCCCCTGCGCGGCCGGGTCCCGCTCGCGAGCCGCCTTGACGTCGGCTTTGATCTCACACGAAACACGGCGGAGCACACTCATGGCGAGAAGAAGGGTAGGGACATGTAGCGCTCCCCCGAGTCGCAGACGACGGTGACCACGCGCTTGCCCTGCAGCTCCGGCCGCGCCGCCACCTTCAGCGCCGCCTTGATGTTGGCGCCGGCCGAGATGCCGGCGAGGATGCCCTCGCGCTGGGCCGTGAGGCGAGCCGTCTCGAGCGCGTCCTCGTCGGAGACGCCGATCGTCTCGTCGATCACCGAGCGGTCGAGGACCTCGGGAACGAAGCCGGCGCCGATGCCCTGGATTTTGTGCGGGCCGGGGGCGCCGCCGGAGAGGACGGGTGAGGCGGCCGGCTCGACCGCGACGATCAGCGTCTCGGGGCTGCGTTCGCGCAGTACGCCGCCGACACCCGCGATCGTCCCCCCCGTCCCGACGCCGGCGACGAAGGCGCCGAGCTCGCCGTCGGTGTCGCGCCATATCTCCTCGGCCGTGGTGCGGCGGTGCACCTCGGGGTTGGCCGGATTGCGGAACTGCTGCGGCATGAACCCCTTGCGCTGCTCGCGGATCTCTTCGGCGAGCGCGACCGCCTCCCCCATGCCGCCGAGCGATGGCGTCTCCCGCACCTCGGCGCCGTAGGCACGCAGCAGCTTCGCCCGCTCGCGGCTCATCCCCTCGGGCAGGGTCAGGATCAGCTCGTAGCCCCGCGCCGCGCAGACCATCGCCAGCGCGATGCCGGTGTTGCCGCTGGTCGGCTCGACGATCACCGACTTGCCTCGCTCGATCAGCCCCTCCTCCTCGGCGGCGTCGATCATCGCCACCCCGATCCGGTCCTTGACCGACCCACCGGGATTGAAGTACTCGAGCTTGGCGCAGACCTCGCCGGGCAGCCCCTCCCCCAGCCGCCGCAGCGCCACGAGGGGCGTGTTGCCGACAACGGCCGAGGCCTCAGGGCCGATCTTCATCAGTTCGTCACCAGCCGCCGGCACCGTGCGGCCACTTTAGTGCGGGCCCAACTAACAGAGGTTCCTAAACGGCCGCCAGAGGGCGATCCGTGAGGGTCGCCGTCGCGACGTGCAGCGGCGCGCTCGGCTTCCCCTCTTCCGCGAGATAGAGCGCGACCCCGTCTTGAAGAGACCCGAAGAGCTCGTCGAGCGTGTCACCGGAGGCAAAGCAGCCAGGAAGGTCTGGGACCTCGGCCCAGTAGCCGCCATCCTCGATATGGATACGCGCCGTTAGATCCATGGATGAAGCTCCTTCATCTTAGCCCTGCCTGCTTGAGAATCGCCTGGGCCAAGCCCGTCGGGTAATCCCGACCTTTGTGCTGCGGAAGCGTGATCGGGCGGCAGCCCCGCTTGGTCATCTTGACTTGGTGCTTGCCGCCTCTCGATCTCGTCCAGGCGTTGCTTAACAGCAACTTGATCGCCTTTTTTTGGCTGAGCGTCCCATCCCCCGCCGCCCCCTAAGCAGTGGAGCCGGCAACCTCTCCCCCTTGCGCTACGCGGTGCGGCCGGACCTAGATGAAATACATCCCGGCCTCGGCCTCGTCGAGCTCGCGGCGGGCGACCTCGGCGATCGTCGTCTGGCCGAAGACCTTGCGCAGGGCGTTAACCCCCTCGGCCCAGATGCCGCCGGCCTCGTCGGCCTCCTGGCCGACCTTGCCGTCAAGCGTCTGGACGACCTCGAGCACGGTGATCTCTTCGGCCGGCCGGGCGAGCGTGTAGCCGCCTTTCATGCCGCGGTGGCTGGTCAGCAGGCCGGCACGGCGCAGGGTCGAGAAGAGCTGCTCGAGGAACTGCTCGGGGATGCGGCGGCGCTCGGCCAGCTCCTTGATCGGAACCGGCCGCTCCCCTGAGCGGGCCAGCTCCGCCATCGCGACGACCGCATAGCGAGACTTCGAAGTGATCGAGATCACAAGAGGTTTCTACCGCACGGCGCGGACTTGGCTGGAGATAGGATCGAGGCTTGGGATCCGAGCGGCCACACTGCCTCGTGATCGACGGCCATCCTCTCGTGCGGGCCGGCGTCCGCGAGACCCTTTCCGGCGACTTCGAGATCCACGAGACCGAGCGACGCGAAGAGGCGGTGGACCTCGTCCGCGACGTCGGCAGCATCGACGTCGCCATCGTCGACATGCGGCGTGCGCCGGCCGGCGCGGTTGAAGCGCTGCGCGGCGTAGAGGCGATCCGGCTGCTCCGCGAGGCGGCGCCGGGCCTTGGAATCGTCGCCCACGGTGAGCGGGCCGAGCGCTACATGGCGGTCGCGGCACTGCAGGCGGGGGCGAGCGCCTACCTCTCGCGCACCGCGGCGGCCGAGGCCCTGCTCGACGCGGTTCGAGCCGCGCTCGCCCACGAGCGCTTCGTCGACCCGGCGATCCCCGCGCGCGGCGGTCGCGGCAAGCTGACCCGCCGCCAGCGCCAGATCCTGCAGCTGCTCGCCGACGGTCACTCGACCGCCTTCGCCGCCCGCGACCTAGGCGTCAGCGAGGAAACCGTCAAGACCCATCTCAAGAAGTCCCTATCTCGCTTGGAAGCCAAGAACCGCACCCACGCGGTGGCGATCGCGCTGCGCGAGTCGCTGCTCGAGTAGCTGAGGAGGCGTTTGGTCAGATCCAGCCGCGGTCGCGCGCGGTGAGCACTGCCTGGGCGCGGTCGACGGCGCCGATCTTGCCGTAGACGTTGTGCAGGTGGGTGCGGATCGTCGAGACCGAGAGGTGCATCTCGCCGGCGATCTGCTTGTAGACCATGCCCTCGGAGAGGTAGCGCAACACGTCGAGCTCGCGGGCCGAGAGCGGGCAGGGCTCGCGCACCCGCTGGGTGTCCTGGCGCGAGTAGGGAAGCTCGTAGAGGAGATCCCGCAGCGCCTCGGTGGCAAGGCCGCAGCGCTTCGCCATCGCCCGCAGCCGCTCGGGCGTGACCGCCTCACCCTGCGAGTAGTGGGCGACCATGTCCGCCGTCGAGACGATTGCGGCGAGTCCGTCGGCGTCCTCGGCGTGGTGGCGCTCGATCGCGACGGCGATCCGCTGCGGCAGATTCCAGCGCCGGGCGAGGACGCCGCCGACCAGGGCGTGGTCGATGCCCAGCTGGTCGCGTTCCTCGCGCAGCCGCTGCTCGGGAGTCTGCCCGGTGGCGTCGAGATAACTGCGGCGGCCCGGGTGGAGCTTGCAGACGACGAGGCGGCCGATGTCGTGCAAAAGGGCGGCGACGACGAGCTCGTCGCGTTCGGGCCAGCCGATCGCGCGGCCAATTCGCTCCGCCGCCTGCTGGGTGGCGAGCGCGTGGACGCGGAACTGCTCGGGCCGCAGTTCCCAGCTGCCGTTCGGCTCGAAGAAGTCGAAGACCGGCGCGGTGCCGGCGATCGCCAGCACACCGGAGGGCTTCAGGGTTTGCACCGCGGCGGGAATGCCGGCGACGTCAGTGCGACCGCCGGCCCGGTTGGCAAACCGCAAGACGGCGATCGCCAGTGCGACGTCGGCCTCGACCGCCTCGATGATCTCGCCGACGCGGGCCGTCTCGGCCGTCGCGGCCCTCATCACCCGAGCCCGCGACTCGATCAACGCCGGGAACTTCTCGACCGACTCGAACGCCGCGGCGAGGCGAGCGCCGGGCGCGGCAGGAACACCGCTCCCTTTGCTGTGCACGGCGTCGGCCTTGCGCACCTTTCCGTTTGGTTTGCTCGAAGACATTGGCGTCTCGCTCCGCCCAGGTCATCGGCAGGAGAGGACGCACGGTTTAGCCACCACGTCCCCATTTTTAGGTGTCTTTATGCGCTGAGGCGCACGAGGGCGGCGTCGATTCGCCGTAGCGACTCCTCGCGGCCGAGCACCGCGAGCGACTCGAAGATCCCCGGCGAGACGGTGGTCCCGGTGATCGCGACGCGAATCGGCTGGTAGATCTTGCCCGGCTTGACGCCGAGCCGTTCGGGGAGCGGCGAGAGCGCTGCCTCGAGGGAGGAGGGATCGAATCCCTCGGACTCGGCGAGCACCCCCCGCGCCTCGCGGAGCGCCTCGTCGGCGCCGTCCTTCATCGTCTTGCGCCACGCCTTCTCATGGGAGACCGGCGGCTCGAAAAGGAAGCGGATCAACGGCCAGACCTCGGCCAGGGTCTGGGCTTTCTCCTGGGCGATCTCACAGGCAGCGCGCAGCCGGCCGTCGGGCTCCCGGCCGAGGTGGCGGGCGACGGCGGCCGTGTACTCGTCGAGCGGCAGCTCGCGCATGTAGCGGCCATTCATCCAGCGCAGCTTCTTCTCGTCGAAGACGGCGGCCGCCTTGCCGACGTCCTCGATCCGGAAGCGCTCGATCAGCTCCGCGGTCGGGATCAGCGTCGCATCGTCGGTGGCGCCCCAGCCGAGCAGGGCGAGGTAGTTGCGGACGGCTGCGGGCAGGTAGCCGGCGTGGCGGAGCTCTTGCACCGAGGCGGCGCCGTGGCGCTTGGAGAGCTTGCGGCCGTCGGGGCCGTGCAGCAACGGCAGGTGGGCGTAGTGAGGCGGCTCGTGGCCGAGAGCACGGAGGACGAGCAGCTGCTTTGGCGTGTTGGAGAGGTGATCGTCGCCGCGGACGACCTCGGTGACCCCCATCTCGGCGTCGTCGACCGCGACCGCGAAGTTGTAGAGGACCGAGCCGTCGCCGCGGGCGATCACGAAATCGTCATAGCTGCGGTTGGGAAAGGCGACCGGGCCGTGGATCAGGTCGTCGACGACCGTCTCGCCGTCGTCGGGGACGCGGAGCCTGACCGCGGCGCCCGCCTCCTCGCCTGCCGTGCCGCGGTAGCCGCGGCCGGCGCCGCGCTCGGCCTTCCACGCCTCGACGTCTTTGGCGGTCGCCGGGTCCCGGTACGCGGCGCCGGAGTCGAGCAGGCGCTGCAGCGCCGCTGCATGGCGCTCGGCCCGCGAGGCCTGCGAGATCGGCCCCTCGTCCCAATCCAGCTCGAGCCAGCGCAACGCGTCGAGGATCTGCTCGACGTTCGCCTCGGTCGAGCGCTCACGGTCGGTGTCCTCAATCCGCAGGACGAGGGCGCCGCCCGTCCGCCGTGCCGCCAGCCAGTTGTAGAGTGCCGTCCTCGCGCCGCCGATGTGCAGCACGCCGGTGGGCGACGGAGCGAACCTCAGTCGGATAGGAGAGTCGGCGGACACGATGCTGATCGGCGCGCATGTTTCCACCTCTGGCGGACTGGCGAATGCAATCGCCCGCGGGACCGAACGCGGGTGCGAGTCGATCCAGATCTTCAACCAGAGTCCGCGCATGTGGCGGCCGACCCGCTACGGGCCCGACGACTTCGCCGAGTTCCGCAAGACGATGGACGAATCGCCGGTCGAAGCGGTCGTCATCCACGCCGTCTACCTGATCAATTGCGCGACCACCGACAAGGAGCTGCGGGCGAAGTCCCTGGAGTCGTTGACCCACGCGCTGCGGATCGGCGACGGCATCGGCGCTGCCGGTGTCGTGCTTCATCCTGGCGCCCAGAAAGGCGAGCCGCACGGGCCGTCGATGAAGCGGGCCGCGAAGGTAATTGCCGCGGCGCTGGAGGAGACGGAGAGCTGCCCCCTTCTGCTCGAGCAAACCGCCGGCCATAAAGGCCTGCTGGGGCGTGACTTCGACGAGACGGCTCAGCTGATCGAGCTGGCGGGGGCGGGCGAGCGGCTCGGCCTCTGCCTCGACTCCTGCCACCTCTTCGTACAGGGCTTCGACATCACCGACGCCGAGCACCTCTCCTCCGTGCTCGACGAGGCCGACGAGAAGGTCGGCCTCGACCGCCTGCGCTGCGTCCACGTCAACGACGCCGCCGCCCCGCTCGGCTCCTGCCGCGACCGCCACGCCAACGTCGGCACCGGCGAGATGGGCAAGAAGGGCCTCGCCGCCTTCCTCTCCGAGCCCCGCTTCGAGGGCCTGCCGGCCACCCTCGAGACGCCCGGCCCGGAGAAGAAGGGACCCGACAAGAAGGAAGTTCAGGCGGCGAAGCGCCTGCGTCGGGCGGGCCTCAAAACGCGGGGCAAAGTGTGACCGTCTTGTGCCCGAAGATAGGGTTCGCCCATGGCAAGGTCGCGCTCTGATATTGCAAATACGGCCGTCAGAATCTTTCTCCAGGAAATGGGCAAGGAATACGACCGTGAACGTGGCCTAGAGCCATTTGCGAAGAAGCACCTCAAGGGGGAGGTGCTGGAATTCTTCGAGGGTCGATGCTGTTTCTGCGGTGTGGAGCTGACTCCGTCGAGGGTGTGCGGCGACCACCTTGTCCCAATGAACAAGAAGGATCTCGGGCTCGACGCCTGGGGCAACATCGTCCCCGCCTGCAATTCATGCAATTCAACGAAGCATGGAAACGACTGGCGAGACTTCATCATCCAGCGGGCGGGTGCCAGCGCAGCGGAGCGCCATCAGAGGATGCAAGAGTTCTTGAGCGCATATCCGTATACCCCGACCTATGAGCTGGGATCGATTGTCGCGGACCTCTACGACGAGTCGGGGGCTATCGCAATGGCGTTGATCCACGAGAAGATGGCGCGCACTAGGGAAACGCTTCCTCCTGCGGCTTGACTGCAGCACTCCGCGCCGGGCCGGGCCTTCCCCAGCTTGCCCTTATTTGATGTGGACGCCTGAGATCGCGCGCGAGATGACGAGGCGCTGGATCTCGGAGGTGCCCTCGAAGATCGTGTAGATCTTCGCGTCACGGTGCATGCGCTCGACCGGGAACTCGCGGGTGTAGCCGTTGCCGCCGAGGATCTGAATCGCCCGCTCGGTGGCCCAGACGGCGACCTCGCCGGCCTTCAGCTTCGACATCGAGCCCTCGGCGTTTTCGAACTTGTGGGCGTTGCGGCCCATCCAGGCGGCGCGCCAGACGAGCAGCCGGGCGGCGTCGATCTCCATCTTCATGTCGGCGAGGGCGAAGGCGATCGACTGGTTCTCGATGATCTTCTTGCCGAACTGCTCGCGCTCCTTGGCGTAGTCGAGCGCGTACTCGTAGGCGGCGCGGGCGATGCCGACGGCCTGCGCACCGACCGTGGGCCGGCTCGCCTCGAAGGTCTGCATCGCCGCCTGGGACTTCGAGCGCTTGCCCTCGCGCACGCGGGCGAGGCGCTCGTCGAGCTTCTCTTTCCCGCCGAGGAGGCAGGAGCCCGGGACGCGGCAGTCGTCGAGATGGACGTCAGCCGTGTGGGAGGCGCGCAGGCCGTGCTTCTTGACCTTGGCGCCCTGCTCGCAGCCCTCGGTGCCCGGCGGGATCACGAAGGCGGCGTGCCCGCGCGAGCCGAGCTCGCGATCGACCGTCGCGATGACGACGTGGACGTTGGCGATGCCGCCGTTCGTCGCCCAAGCCTTCTGGCCATTCAGGACCCACTCGTCCTTTACCTCGTCGTACTTGGCGGTGGTGCGGATCGCGGAGACGTCGGAGCCGGCGTCGGGCTCCGAGGCGCAGAAGGCCCCCACCTTGGGGTCGTCGACGTCGCCGAAGCACTGGGGGATCCACTCCCCCATCTGCTCGGGGGTGCCCTGGCCGAAGATCGCCGCGACGGCGAGCGAGGTGCCCATGATCGCCATGCCGATCCCGGCATCGCCCCAGAAGAGCTCCTCGTTGGCGATCGGCAGCGTCAGGCCGCTCTCGTCGGCGAAGAACTGGCCGAGGGCTTCGAAGCTGTAGAGGCCGATCTTGGCCGCCTCCTGGATCACGGGCCAGGGCGTTTCCTCGCGCTCGTCCCACTCCGCGGCGGCGGGCCGCACGACGCCCTCGGCGAACCCGTGCACCCACTCCTTGATGTCCTTCTGGTCCTGGTTCAGCTCGAGCGTGAACTTCGGGCCCCCGAGGCCGCCGCCGTTGCCGGCGACCTCGGAGACGAGCTGCTCGGCTTCTGCCACCGCTGCGGAATCGCTCATGCCTGAATTCTACACGGAAAGGTGTCGCGGTTTCGACGGTCGAGGCCTAGATGAGTAGTTCCACGGCTCAGGCCACGTAGTCGACCAGCGTTCGCGAAGGGCGCCCGAGCTGGTGGTTGAGTGAGATTGCCGCAGCGAGCGCCAGGAGGCGGCTGGCGATGCGGGCCCGCAGGCCGCGAAGGGTGC
>DASUOH010000021.1:0-157545 GCA_036276735.1 Solirubrobacterales bacterium
GATCCCGAGCGTCAGCAGCGCCAGGCTCGCGGCGAGCATCGCGGCGCCAGGCAGATCCGGCAGCCGGCTGTCGAGCGCCGCCCGCTCGGTCAGCTTGCGCGCGCCGAACCAGACGATCGCCGCGCCGAGCGGCAGGTTGACGAGGAAGACCAGTCGCCAGTCGGACAGCTCGACCAGTGCGCCGCCGAGCGTCGGGCCGGTCGCCGCCGCGGCAGCCGCCGCCGCGCCCCACAGGCCGACGCCGGCCGCCCGCCGCTCCGGCGGGAACTGGTCGAGCACGATCGCCAGCGAGGCCGGCGCGATCAGCGCCGCGCCGACCCCCTGCAACACCCGCGCGGCGATCAGCGCCTCGAGGGTCGGCGCCAGCGCGCAGAGCAGGCTCGCCGCCGTGAAGCCCGCGAACCCGATCAGGAAGATCCGCTTGTGGCCGTAGCGGTCCGCGAGCCCGCCCGCCGGCACGAGCAGGGCCGCGATGATCACGAAGTAGCCGTCGAGCACCCACGACAGCGCGTCGCGTCCGGCGCCCTCGAACGATCGCGAGATGTCCGGGAACGCGATGTTGACGATCGTCGTGTCGAGGAAGGCGAGGAAGGCGCCGGCGCAGGCGATCAGGACGGCCCGTCTATGTCCGGCGTCATACACGGTCCGCGACTATACTATGACCGTGGGCATAGAGGCAATGGAGGAGCCCCGAGCCGGGAGCGGCGAGCGCCGCGACGGGCGTCGTCGCCTGATCGACGGCGCCCGCAGATTGCTGGCCGAAAAGGGCTACGCGGGTATGGAGCTGCGCGAGGTGGCCGAGCGCGGACGCGCGCCGCGAGGGTCGATCTACCACCACTTCCCGGGCGGCAAGCGGCAGCTTGCCGCCGAGGCGGCGAGCGTGGAGGGACGCGAGATAAGCGCCCTGATCGAACACTCCCTCGAGGAGCTCGGCGTCCGCGGCACCCTCGCCCGCTTCGGGGAGATCTTCCGCCGCCGCGTCGCCGACGACCCCGGGCGGCTTGGCTGCCCCGTGGCCGCAGCCGCACTCGCCCGCCCCGAGGACGCGGCACTGGCCGCCGCCGCCACGGCGGCTTTCGAGAGCTGGGAAGCGCCGATCGCCGCCGCGCTCGAACGCGAAGGAGTCGCTGTCGAGGATGCCGCGACCTTCGCCGGCCTGGTCGTCTCCACCGTCGAGGGCGCCCTCGTCCGCGCCCGCGCCGCCGGCGACACGGCCCCTCTCGACTCGGCGATCGGTGGGCTCGAAGCGGCGTTGGATGGGCTTCTCGCCGGCTTGTAGGCTGCCCAGATGCGCAGATTGATCGCAGCGCTATGCGCTTCTGCGGTGGTGCTTTCCTGGATCAGCCCGGCGTCCGCTACCGCCCGTACCGAAGGTGGCAATCCATGCGCCGCCAATGCCACCCTCGCCGACTCGACCGCGATCGGGTTGACGAACCCGCCGAGTCAGTTCATGCAGCCAACCATCTGGGGTGACGTGATCACGCGGTGGATGGTCCAGGCGGGCCCGGGGATCGGCCCGGTCGCGCAACGGCTGGAGGTGTTCGAGCAGACCTTCGCCGGGGAGGACGAGCGCTATCGCAAGATCGGAGAGAGCGCGCTCGAGACGGTGGTCGCCGGCCCCAACGAGTTCCCGACCCGCATCCCGATGACCGGAGAAGGACCCCGTTTCCTCGGGCTGCGCGGGCCGGTCGAGACGCTGATCTGCGAGGAGCTGCCCGGCGCCCTGTCGGGGGTCGCCCCCGGCGAGTTCGCGGCCGGAGAGGCGAAGGCGGTCGAGATCGAATCCAACATGGGGACGCCCGTGACCGTCATCGCCGAGCCGGATCGCGACCAGGACGGCTACGGCGACGAGACCCAGGATCGGTGCGAGCGCAGCGCCGCGACGCAGGGCGAATGCCCGACCGTGACGCTGAGCGCCGCGCGGTCGACCGTGACGCGGGGGGCGATTCTGCTTCCGCTCGCCGTCACCTCGGAGGGCTGGGTCGAGGTCAGGGGAGAGGTGAGCTGGAAGTTGCCCCGCCGGCGAGCGGCGAAAGGAGGCTCGAAAGCGTCGAAACGCGTTGGCCGCCGGATCGTCGTAGCCCTCAAGGCGACCGAGGCGCGGACGGTCCTGCCCGGGGAAGTCGCCACCTTTCGCGTTCCCCTGCCGAAATCGGTGAGGCGGCGCCTCGCTGCCCTGCCGCGCGGCAGGGCGCTGCGGGCGAAGCTGGTCGCCACCGCCGAGGATCTCGCCTACCGGGAGACGACGACCGCGGTGTCGGTGAAGCTGGCCGGGCGGTCCTCCCCCGCTGGTACTCTGCCGGGGTAGGCAGTCCGCCTGCGCGTCTCGTCCTTCCAGCTGGGGAAGCACGCGCTTTGACTCCGCCCGACGGCCAGATAGATCGCGACTCGCCGCGCGAGGAATGCGGTGTCTTCGGCGTATTCGCACCCGGGCACGACGTCGCCCGCCTCGCCTACTTCGCGCTCTACGCGCTCCAGCACCGCGGTCAGGAGTCGGCCGGGATCGCCACCTGCGAGGGCGGCCACATCACGACGCTGCGCGACTCGGGGTTGGTCTCCCAGGTCTTCGACGAGGAGAAGCTGCGGGCGCTGGAGGGCGACATGGCGATCGGCCACGTCCGCTACTCGACCACCGGCGGCGGCTCGTGGGAGAACGCCCAGCCAGTGTGGCGCGACGACGGCCGCGAGATCGCCCTCGCCCACAACGGCAACCTGACCAACGCGGTCGAGCTGTGGGGCGAGCTGAAAGAGCGCGGGATCGAGTTCCGGGGGACCTCGGACTCGGAGATCATCGCGGCGCTGCTCTCCTCGACCGAGGGCCGCTACATCGAGGACGTCGTCGCCGAGGTGATGCCGCGGCTGGAGGGCGCCTACTCGACGGTCGCGATGACAAAGCATGCGATCGTCGCCTTCCGCGACCCGCACGGGGTGCGGCCGCTCTCGCTCGGCCGGCTCGAGGACCGCCACGTGGTCGCCTCGGAGAGCTGCGCCTTCGACATCATCGGCGCCGAGCTGATGCGCGAGGTGCATCCCGGCGAGATGGTCTCGCTTACCGAGCGGGGGCTTGAGACCCGGCAGGTGGTCAAGGCCGAGCAGCCGGCGCGCTGCGTCTTCGAGCACATCTACTTCTCGCGCCCCGACAGTCGCCTCGAGGGCAGGGTGCTGCAGCAGGTGCGGGGCCGTATGGGTGAGGCGCTCTGGCGCGAGGCGCCGGTCGACGCCGACCTGGTGATCTCCGTGCCCGACTCCGGCAACCCGGCGGCGGCGGGCTTCGCGCGCGCCTCGGGCCTGCCCCGCGACGACGGCCTGATCAAGAACCGCTACGTCGCCCGCACCTTCATCCAGCCCGGCCAGGAGCTGCGCAAGCACGGCCTGCGGCTCAAGTTCAACCCGCTGCCCGAGATCGTCGCCGGCAGGCGGATAGTCGTCGTCGACGACTCGATCGTGCGCGGCAACACGACGCGCCAGATCGTCGGCATGCTGCGCGAGGCAGGAGCGAGCCAGGTCCACCTGCGGATCTCGGCGCCGCCGATCCGCCACCCCTGCCACTACGGGGTCGACATGTCGACCCGCGAGGAGATGATCGCCCACGAGCGCTCGATCGACGAGATCGCCGACGAGCTCGGCGCCGACTCCCTCGCCTACCTCTCGATGGAGGGCCTCTACGCGGCGATCGGCAGCTCCCCCGACGACCACTGCGACGCCTGCTTCACGGGGCGCTACCCGCTGGGCGATCCCGAAGAGGCGAACGGCAAGTTCGCGCTCGAGGAGATCGCCGTGGTGCCGGCGAGCGGCTAGCGCGGGCGGGGGCCCCAGGTCGGGGGGCCGACGTAGTCCCCTTCCCCTTCTTCGCCGAAGAGCCCGTCGTCGAAGGTCCGGTACGAGCCCCTGCCGTCGCTGCGGAAGACCTCGATGCCGCTGCTGCGATTGCTTTCGCTGAGGGCGACGATATGGCGGCCGTCCGGGGAGAAGGCGGGATGCGAGAAGCGGCGGCAGCGGATGCCCTTGCACGGCGTGAGGAGGATGGGACGGCTGCCGTTCGCCCTGGCCACGTAGAGGTCGTTGCTGCGGCCGCCAACCGCGTAGGCGATGCGGCGCCCGTTTGGCGCCCAGTCCGGTTCGCGCTCCCTGCGGGGGCCGGCGATCGCCACTCGGACACCGCCGCCGTCGCCGCGCATCGTGAAGATGTCGTAGCGGTCGCGCGCCGACCGGTCGAGAGTGCTGGTGAAGGCGATCCGGCCGCTCGCCGAGATCGCCGGATCGAAGCTTTCGGACGGTCCGCTGGTCAGCTGCCGCAGACCGCTGCCGTCGATCCCGACCGAGAAGATCTGCCGCTTGACGCCGACCACGCGGATGAAGGCGATCGTGCGGCCGTCGGGGAAGAACGCCGGGCGCGTGCCGTTGGCGACGACGCGCCTGCGCTCGGAGCCGTCGCTGCGCACCAGGTAGACGCCCTGCTGCCCCGCCGCTTCGTCGTAGCCGGTGAAGGCGATCCAGCCGCCGTCGGGGGAGATGGACGGCTCTTCGTCGGCGCGATCGGTCGTCAGCTGGCGCGGCCGCTGTCCGATGTGAGGCGCGTGGCTGAAGAGGCCGCCGACGCCCATCTCGAAATGCGGGTCGTAGGCGACCTTGGAATAGACGATCGGACCGGGCTCGCCAGGGAAGGCGGCTTGCGCGAGGCCGCTGGCGAGCGCCGTCAGGGAGAGGATCGCCGTGAGCGACGCGACCCGGATCACGGCGTGAGCGTAGCGACGATCTCCGCCGCGGGCCGTACCTCGCCGATCCGCGCGACGGTCTCGCCGGCGTAGAGCGGGCCGGCGTCGACCAGGGTCTCCGGCCCGTCATCGGTGGCGCTCTGCGGGGTGAGGAGGCGGCTGCCGGGGCGCTGCGCTGCCACCAGGCGTCGCTGCAGGGCGGCGGGCATGTAGCGGGCGCCCGGCGCCGCGGCGCGGTTGATCACCCGGTTAAGCGGCGGCGCCGTGTCGCCCCAGCGGTCGGTCGCCGCGTTGGGGACGACGCGGTGCGGCGCCGGCCAACCCAGTCCGAACAGGTCAGTCATGAGAGTCGTGTGGGCCTCGATCAGCCGCCTCCGGTAATCGGGATGTGCGCGGCTCTCCTCGCTGAGCAGGAAGCGCGTGCCGGCGACCGCGCCGGTGGCGCCCGCGTCGAGTGCCCTCCGCACGTCCTCGCGGGTGGCGATCCCGCCCGCGACCAGGACCGGATAGTCGGCCGGCAGCGCCGCCCGGGCACGCTCCAGCAGCTCCAGCGTCGGCGTCTCGCCGCGCACATGCCCGCCGGCCTCAACGCCTTGGAGGATCGCCGCGTCGGCGCCCGCCCCGTAGGCCGCCCTCGCCTCCTCGACCGAGCCGCACTGGTGGATCCAGGTCCGCATCGTGCGGCGGCGCGGCCGCCCCCAGAAGGTGACGACGACGTCGGCACCCGACGCCGCCTCGAACCAGCCGGGCCGGGCAAAGGGCAGCAGCAGGTTGACGGCCAGCGGGCGGGCGGTGAGCGCGCGGGCGGCGGCCAGCTCACGCCGGATCGCCGCTGCGCCGTTCACCGCGATCGTGCCCAGCCCGCCGGCCTCCGAGACGCTGGCGGCGAGCTCGTGGCGGCTGAGGCCGCCGCCCATACCTGCCTGGACGATCGGCCCCGTTCCCAGCCGCTCGAGAATCGACACGCGGTCGATCTTAAGGTCAGCTAGCTGTCGCCGCTCCGCCGCGAGGCGCGATGATGCGTGGGTGAGCGAGTCCTTCAAGCTCGTCGTGCTGGCGTCGGGGAACGGGTCCAACCTGCAGGCGATCCTCGACACGTTGCACGGGCGCGACGGGATCGAGGTTGTCGGGGTCGGCTCCGACAAGGCGGCGGCGCGGGCGCTGGAGCGGGCGCGCGCCGCGGGCGTCGAGACCGCCGTCTTCCCCCGCGAGGACTACGCCGATCGAGCCGAGCGCGACGCGGCGATGGCGGACTGGATCGAGTCGCGCGGCGCCGACCTCGTCGTCCTCGCCGGCTACATGCAGCTGCTCGGCGAGGGCTTCGTCGACCGCTTCCGCCACCGCATCGTCAACGTCCACCCCGCCCTGCTGCCCTCCTTTCCCGGCCTCGACGCGATCGGGCAGGCTCTCGACGCCGGGGTCAAGACGACGGGCGTCACCGTCCACTTCGTCGACGAGGGGGTCGACACCGGCCCGACGATCGCCCAGCGCGAGGTTCCGGTCCCGGCCGGCCGCGACCGTGCCGCGCTGGAGGCCGAGATCCACGCCGTCGAGCACGAGCTCTACCCCGAGGCGATCCGCATGCTCGCCCAGGGCCGCATTAGGATCGACACCGGATGAGCGAGGCGCCCGCCGACATCCCCGCCGAGGCCGTCAACGACGGCGCGATCCGGGTCCGACGCGCCCTTATCTCCGTCTCCGACAAGACCGGCGTCGCCGACTTCGCCCGGACGCTGTCGACGCTCGGCGTCGAGATCCTCTCGACCGGCGGCACGGCGACGGCGCTGCGCGAGGCCGGGGTCGAGGTGACCGACGTGTCGGAGTTCACCGGTCAGGCCGAGATCCTCGGCGGCCGGGTGAAGACGCTGCACCCGCGCCTCCATGCCGCACTGCTGGCTCGCCGTGACGAGTCCGAGCACATGGCGACGCTGGAGCGCGAGGGGATCGAGCCGATCGACCTGGTCTGCGTGAACCTCTACCCCTTTGAGGAGACGGTCGCCGGCCACGACGTCGAGGAGGCGGTCGCGATCGAGAACATCGACATCGGCGGCCCGACGATGATCCGCGCCGCGGCGAAGAACCACGCGGGCGTCGCGGTCGTCGTCAAACCCGAGTCCTATGACGCCGTCTGCGCGGAGCTGGAGGAGTTCGGCGGCGAGATCTCGGCGCCGACCCGCCACTGGCTCGCCAACGAGGCGTTCGCGCAGACCGCCCGCTACGACGCCGCGATCAGCCGCTGGTTCTCGACCTCATACGAGGATTTCCCCGAGCACCTCACGGTCACCTACGAGAAGGAGATCGACCTCGCCTACGGCGAGAACCCGCATCAGCGGGCGGCCCTCTACTCCGAAGCGGGCCGGCGCAGCCACATTCTCTCCGGCGTCTCGAAGCTGCACGGGCGAGCGCTCTCCTTCAACAACGTGCTCGACCTCGACTCGGCGCGGCGGCTGACCGGCGACTTCGAGCGGCCCGCCTGCACGATCGTCAAGCACAACAACCCCTGCGGGGTGGCGGTCGGCGAGAGCGCCCTCGAGGCGTACGAAAAGGCGCTGGCCTGCGATCCGCTCTCGGCCTTCGGCGGCGTGATCGCGCTCAACCGGCCGGTTGACGTGGCGCTGGCCGAGGCGCTGCACGAGAACTTCGTCGAGGTGCTGATCGCGCCGCGGTTCGAACAGGGGGCGCTGGAGGTGCTCCAGCGCAAGGAGGCGATCCGCATCCTCTGCGACGAGGAGCGGCGCGAGCCCGACCCGAGCGAGCGCGACCTCAAGAAGGTGACCGGAGGCATGCTGATCCAGGACCGTGACGGCGATCCGGAGCCGCGCGAGATGATGGAGGTGGTGACGAAGGGCGAGCCAAGCGAGGAGCAGTGGAGCGACCTGACCTTCGCCTGGACCGTCGTCCGCCACGTCCGCTCCAACGCGATCGTGATCGCCAAGGACGGCGCGACGCTCGGCATCGGCGCCGGTCAGATGAGCCGGGTCGACTCGGTGCGGCTCGCGGTCGAGAAGTGCCGCGACGCCCGCGGTGCCGAGGCCGAGGCCGTGCTGGCGGGCTCAGCCCTCGCCTCCGACGCTTTCTTCCCCTTCGCCGACGGCCCCCAGGCCGCGATCGACGCCGGCGTCACCTCGGTGATCCAGCCGGGCGGCTCCAAACGAGACGCCGAGGTGATCGAGGCCTGCGACGGCGCCGGCGTGGGGATGGTGTTCACCAAGCACCGGCACTTCAGGCACTGAGGCCCTTGCCGCTGCGATGAGCGCCGACTCCCATCGCGAGGCGAGCCGCGAACAGTGGGGCAGCTCGGCGGAGGTGTGGGCTCGCGCCGCCGAAGAAGAGGAGACCGGCGCCTCGGCCAGCGCCACCGAGTGGATGCTCGCAGCGGCTGGGCTGCGCCCCGGGGAGCGGGTTCTCGAGCTCGCCTGCGGCGCCGCCCGGGTCGGCTTCCACGCCGCCGATGCCGTGCGGCCCGGCGGCAGCGTCCTCTGCTCGGACTTCGCGGAGGAGATGGTCCAGGCGGTCGAGAGCCGGGTGGCCCGGACTGGGGTCGAGAACGTCGAGCCGCGGGTGCTCGACGCCGAGCGGCTCGACCTCGACGACGAGTCGTTCGACGCCGTCCTCTGTCGCTTCGGCTACATGCTGATGTCAAATCCAGCGCGAGCGATGACCGAGAGTCGTCGCGTCCTGCGCCCGGGCGGCCGACTCGTACTCGCCGTATGGGGCGCGCCCGAGCGGAATCCCTGGCTGACGGCGGTCACCGACGCGACGATGGACCGGCTCGGTGCGCCGCCTCCGGAGCCGGGGACGCCGGGACCGTTCGCGCTCGGAGAGCCGGAGCGCCTGCGCGAGCTGCTGGCCGGCGCCGCGCTCGAGGAGATCGACGTCGAGGCGATCGACGCAGAGCAGCCCTACGACTCGCTTGAGGGCTGGTGGCTCCGGCTGCGCGAAATCAGCGGCCCGCTGGCGGCGCTGCTCGACGCCCTCCCCGCGGAGGACGCGGCGGCGATCAAGTCGGCGGCCCTCTCCACGGCCGAGCGGTATGTCAAGCCCGGTGGCGAAGTGGTCTTTCCGGCGACGATCCTCGGGGCGAAGGCCCATGCTTCAAAGAATTCACCTGCGTAACACATACGTGA
The DNA here is from genome assembly GCA_036276735.1 of Solirubrobacterales bacterium. Lineage (GTDB taxonomy): Bacteria > Actinomycetota > Thermoleophilia > Solirubrobacterales > 70-9 > VRUE01. Next base: position 8,843 of record DASUOH010000021.1, read on the forward strand.
CAGCTGTCTGAGTAGCGTCGGGCGTGTCGCGGCCGCGGCGGACGCCCCGGCCGCCGGACGCGGGCCTTGTCATCACGAAACGAGGTTGGCGGGTTCGACTCCCGCTCGGGGCGTTACGATGGAGATACGTGATGGCAAGGCCGTTGAAGTCCGGCGGCAACCTCGTTCTTTCAACCGGCCCGCTTTCGGCGGGCCGGTTGTGTTAGGCGAAGGGAGACCGTGCGCTGAGCAGGTCGAGGCTGCCGAACGCGGTGCGGAAGCGGCCGTAGCGCTCGACCAGATCGAAACCCGCCTCTCGCAGCATCGCCGGGATGCGGCCGGCGCGGTGGTCGGCGGTACGGTCGAAGCCGTCGATCGCCTGGGCGACGAAGAAGGCGGCGCTCATCACCCGATCGTGCGGGGCGCCCCAGTCGGCGATCTGGAAGCTGCCGCCCGGCCTGAGAACGCGCCTCACCTCGCTCATCGCCTCGCGCTTCTGCTCGGGCAGCAGGTGGTGGAGGACCAGCGACATCGTCACCACGTCGGCGCTGTCGTCGGGCAGCGGCAGCTCCCCCGCCAGTCCCTCGCGCCACTCGACCGCCTCTGAGCCTGGCTTCGCTCGCGCCCGCGCGAGGATCTCCGGGTCGTCGTCGACTCCGATCAGCTCGGCGCCCGGGCGCGCCGCCGCCATCCCGAGCAGAAAGGTGCCCGTGGCGCAGCCGACGTCGACGACGGTGCCACCACCCCGCTCGGGCAGGGCCGCCCCGACCCGCTCGCGCATCGCGGCGCGGAAGCGCCGTTCGCGCATCGTCAGCGCCAACACCGGATCGTAAATCCGCGAGAAGATCCGCCAGCGTGCGGCCGGGATGTAAGTGGGCTCCGCGCTCGCCTCCGCCACTGAAGAATGCCCCCGCCGGGATTCGAACCCGGGCCGCGCGGCTTAAAAGGCCGCCGCTCTAACCAACTGAGCTACAGGGGCGCGGTGCCCATGGTAGAGGGCGGTGGCCGATCGGCGGCCGCTCAGGAAAGCTCCGGCAGGCCCTCGTCGGGGGTCGAGGCGACGGCGTGGGTGCGAAGCGGGATGCGGCCGGCACGGCGGGCGGCGTGGCCGGCCTCCACGGCTTGGCGCAGGGCGCTCGCCATCGCCGCCGGGTCGGCAGCGCCGAAGATCGAGCTGGCGGCCATCACCGCGTCGCAGCCCAGCTCGATCGCCTGCGCCGCGTCGGAGGCGGTGCCGACACCGGCGTCGAGGATGACCGGGACGCCGGCGCGCTCGGCGATGATCGCCAGGTTGTAGGGGTTGCGGATGCCGGCGCCCGAGCCGATCGGCGAGCCGAGCGGCATCACCGCCGCGCAGCCGGCCTCCTCGAGGCGCCGCGCCAGGATCGGGTCGTCGTTGGTGTAGGGCAGGACCGTGAAGCCCTCGCCGACCAAGGTCTCGGCGGCGTCGAGCAGCTCGACCGCGTCCGGATAGAGCGTGCGGTCGTCGCCGATCACCTCGAGCTTGATCCAGTCGGTCTCGAGTGCCTCGCGGGCGAGCCGGGCGGTGCGCACGGCGTCGCGGGCGGTGAAGCAGCCGGCGGTATTGGGGAGGACGAAGAGGCCGAGCCGCTCGATCACGTCGAGGACGGAACCCTTGGCGGATGGGTCGACGCGGCGCAGGGCGACGGTGACGATCTCGGCGCCCGAAGCGATCAGCGCCTCCTCCATCTGCTCCAGCGAGCGGAAGCCGCCGGTGCCGGCGATCAGCCGCGAGGACCACTGGCGGCCGCCGAGCTCCCAGGTCTCGACCGCGCGGTCGGTCTCGCCGTCCGGGGCGCCGCCCTGGATCGCGGCGAGCACCTCGACCGCCTGGCCATCCGCAAGCGGGGTCGCCTCCCACCGCGAGCGCGGCACGACCTCGCCGTCGAGCGCGACCGCCACACCGCGCGCCTCCGCCGCGGCGCCGCTCTGGCGGACCGCGTCGGCGAGCGTCGCGCCGGCCGGCAGGTCGCGCGCCTCGCCGTTCAGCTCGATCCTCATGCCGCCACCCCTGCCAGCTCGGCGGCGATCGACTCGGCGGCGAGCGGCGCCAGCAGGATCCCGTTGCGGTAGTGGCCAGTCGCCCAGAGCAGGCCGTCGACCGGCGACGGCCCGGTCAGCGGCAGGTTGTCGGGAGTGCCGGGGCGCAGGGACGCCGCCGCTTCGACCAGCTCCATCTCGGCCACGTCGGGTAGCAGCCGGTAAGCCTCGCGCAGCAGCTCATGAACGCCGCCGGCGGTCACTGCCGTGTCGAAGCCCTGCTCCTCGACGGTCGCGCCGACGATCAGGCGGCCGTCGGGGCGGGGCACCAAGTAGACGCGCTCCGAGCAGACGATCCGCTCGCAGGGGGCGGCGCCGTCGCGCGAGTGCAGCTCGAGGATCTGTCCCTTGACGGGACGGACCGGCGGTCGTGCCGCTGCCGGCAGCCAGGCAGGGGCGCCCGACCAGGCGCCGCTGGAGAGGACGGTGGCAGGGGCCCGCAGCTCGGCGCCGGTCGCGGTCCGCACGCCGGCGATGCGCTCGCCATCGGTCAGGGCGGAGCTGACCTCGGTGCGGAAGCGCAGGTCGACGTCCTCCTCGGCGAGCGCCTTCAGCAGGCTCTCGGCCAGGGCGCGGGGGTCGACCGTCGCCTCGTCGGGCGCGTGGACGCCGCCGTTGAAGGACGGCGTGAGGCCGGGCTCCAGCTCGCGACAGCGGCGCGGCGGCAGCCACTCGGCGCCGAGCCCCAGCGAGCGCTGCAGCTCGTGGACCCGCCGCAGCTCCGCCGCCTCGTCGCGGTCGAGCGCGACGTGCAAGGCGCCGCGACGCTGGTAGCCGGTCGAGACACCGCTCGCCGCCTCCAGCTCGGCGACGAAAGCCGGATAGCGCTCGGCCGCCGCCAGGGTCAGCTTCAGCAGCTCCGGCTCGCCGAAGGCCAGCTCGCCGACCGGCGCCAGCATCCCGGCGGCGACGCGAGTGGCGCCGGCGGGCTGGGGCGCGCGGTCCAGCACGACCACCCGGGCGCCGCGCCGCGTCAGGCGCCAGGCGCACGAAAGGCCGATGACGCCGCCTCCGACGACAACCACGTCGTAACTCTGCTGTTCGCTCAACTTTGCCTCCGCCGGCATTACCCGGATCAGGTCCATACGGTCGGCGGCGCCTTAGCCGCCCTCTCAGCCCGTGCGCTGTCAGGCTCCCGTCATCTCCGATGGTACTGCGAGGGATAATCGGCGCATGAGCCTGGCACGACCCGAGGGCGCCGGTCCGCTGCGCCGCGAGCGCCTGCGGACCGCTCGCCTCTACTTCGTCTGCGAGGCGATGCCGCGCGGCGAGGGCCCCGAGTCGCTGCTGCGGGCGGCGCTGGCCGGCGGCGTGGACATCGTCCAGCTGCGCGACAAGGAGCTCGACCGCGACCTGGTAGAGCGCTCGGCGCGCACCTTCCGCCGCCTCTGCGACACCCACAGCGTCCCCTTCATCGTCAACGACGATCCCTACCTGGCCCGCTCCTGCGGCGCCGACGGCGTCCACGTCGGTCAGGACGACATGCCGCCAGAGGAGGCGCGCGACGTACTTGGCGCCGACGCGATCGTCGGTCTTTCCACGCACTCTCCGGAGCAGCTCGCGGCGGCGGCCGCGGCGCCGGTCGACTACATCAGCGCGGGGCCGATCTGGGAGACGCCGACCAAAGAGGGCCGGGCCGGAGTCGGGCTCGACTATGTCGAGCACGCCGCCGCCCACGCGCCCCACCCCTTCTTCGCGATCGGCGGCATCGACGCCTCGAACGCCCCCGCGGTAATCGCGGCCGGGGCGCGGCGGCTCTGCGTCGTGCGCGCGATCCGCGATGCCGACGACCCACAGGCCGCGGCGGAAGCGCTGCGTCGCGCGCTGGCGCCGGTAGGCGAGGCGGCTCCCGGTGGCTGAGCGCCCTCGAAAGCGCAAGCGGCGCGGCGGCGGCGGGTCGAGCGGCTCGAATGACCCCACCCCCCGCGAGCGGATGGAGCGTGGCTATGCGCGCGCCGAGCAGCGCAACCAGGAAGCCCGCGAGGCGCTCGATCCGCTCGCCGAAGGCGAACGTCCGACCGTCGTCACGATTGGCGCCGTCATCTCCGCCGCGATCGCCGTCTCGATCGTCGTCGGCTACCTCGTCGGCACCGAGGTCGACGGCGAGAAACCGCCGCTGCCGCAGGTCCTGGCGCCCACCCTGCTGATGGGCGTAATGGCCTGGGGCATGTGGCACGCCCGCTACTGGGCGGTGCTCGGCTTCCAGATGCTGCTCGTCCTCGTCCTCTTCAGCACTTTCTTTGGCTTGGTGCTGTTCAGCGCCGACGCTCCTCAGATCCTCGCGACCCTGGCGCTCCTGGCCGGCGCGGGGACGCTCTTCTTCTTCATGGTCAAGGCGATGGCGCGAATCCAGATGCCCACGCGCGACTGACCGGACCGTTCCAGTGCGACTTATGGTCGCTATGCGCACATAAATCGCACCGGAACCCGCTTCTATAGGCTGGCTTCCTTGGCCGATTCTTTCGACACGATCGTCATCGGCGGCGGCCCAGGCGGCTACGTCGCCGCGATCCGCTCGGCGCAGCTCGGTCGCAAGACGGCGGTAGTCGAGCGCGACAAACCCGGTGGCCGCTGCCTCAACTACGCCTGCATCCCGGCCAAGACGATCCTCCGCACCGCCGACGTCTACGACGAGGCGACCAACAGCGCCGAGCTCGGGGTCAAGGTCGAGGGCGCCTCGCTCGACTGGGAGGCCCTGCAGGCGCGCCGCGCCGCGGTCTCCGAATCGCTCTCCGGCGGCGTGAAGATGCTCTGGGACAAAAACAAGGTGAGCTGGATCGAGGGCGAGGGTTCGCTGACCGCCGATGGCAACGTCAAGGTCGGCGACGAGGTCTATGACGCCGGCGCTGTTGTCCTCGCCACCGGCTCGGTGGCGCTGCCGATCCCCGGCACCGAGTTCGGCGGCCGAGTCCTCGACACCTGGGGCGCCTGGTCGCTCTCCGAGCGTCCCGGCAAAATCGCCGTGGTCGGGGCGGGCGCCTCGGGCTGCGAGATCGCCTCCGCCTACGCGCGCTTCGGAACCGAGGTACTGCTGATCGAGATGCTTGAACAGATCCTGCCGGCCGAGGACAAGGACATGGCGCGGGTGGTCGAGCGCACTTTCAAAAAGCAGGGGATCACGATTTCCACCGGCACGCCGGTCGAGAACGTCGAGGCCGGCGAGGGCTCGGTCAAGTTCACCTACGGCGGCGAGTCGGCCGAGGTCGACTACCTCTGCATCGCCGGCGGTCGGGGGCCCGACGTCGAGGGGCTCAACCTCGAGGAGGCCGGCGTCAAGCTGACCGACCGGGGCAAAGTCGAGGTCGACGAGTACGGGCGCACCGCGAACCAGAAGGTCTACGCAATCGGCGACCTGGTCAATGCCAAGGCGCTGGCCCACAAGGCCTCAGAGGAGGGTGTGGTCGCGGTCGAGCATGCCGCCGGGGCCGAGACGCATCCTGTCAACCAGGACCTGGTCGCCGGCGCGACCTTCTGCCAGCCCCAGGTCGCCAGCGTCGGGCTGACCGAGGCCGCCGCCAAGGAGGCCGGCCACGACGTCAAGGTCGGCAAACTGAAGCTCGGCGGGGTCGGCGCCGCGACCGTCTACGACGACAAAGACGGGCTGGTCAAGCTGGTCGTCGACGCGAAGTACGGGGAGATCCTCGGCGCCCACATCGTCGGCAACCGGGCCTGCGACATGATCGCCGAGCTGGTCGCGACGATGGCGCTGGAGGGCGGCTACCAGGAGCTGGCGCGAATCGTCCACCCCCACCCGACGATCTCCGAGGCGATCTTGGACGCCGCCCGAGCCGTAGACGGCTGGGCGACGCACGCGTAGGAAGGCGGCGACGTACGCGTGAGCGAGCGGGCCACCTTCTACTTCGACCTGGGCTCCCCCTACGCCTACCTGACCGCGGAGCGGATCAGCGGGCTCTTCGCCGAGGCGGAGCTGGAGCAGCCGGAGTGGCAGCCGATCCTGCTCGGCGGACTGTTCCAGCGCTTCGGCCGGGACTCGTGGGCGAACGGGCCGGGACGGGCCGACGGCATCGCCGAGGTGGAGCGGCGCGCCGCCGAGTACGGGCTGCCGCCGCTCGTCTGGCCGCAGCCGTGGCCCGGCAACACGCTCGGCGCGATGCGCGTCGCCACCTTCGCCAAGCAGACCGGCCGCACCGTCTCCTTCGCCCTCTCCGCCTTCCGTCAGGCCTTCGCCGCTGGCCGCGACCTGACCAAGCCCGAGAACGTCCTGATCGCCGCCGCCGCCTGCGAGCTGCATCCCAACGCGGTCGAGAAAGCGGTCGGGACGGCGTCGGTCAAGGACGCGCTGCGCGAGGCGACCGACCGAGCCGCCGAGCTGGGCGTCGTCGGCGTCCCCTCCCTCGTCGTCGACGACGAGGTCTTCTGGGGGGACGACCGCTTGGAGGAGGCGGTCGTCGCGGCGAGCTAAGGTCAGGTCGTGGCCGATCTGCCCGACGCCAGCACCTGTTACGAGCTGCTCGCGCGGATGACGACGATCCGGCGCTTCGAGGAGGAGGCCGGGCGTCAGTACCAGCGGGCCAAAGCCGGCGGCTTCCTGCACCTGGGGATCGGCGAGGAGGCGACGATCGTCGGCACGACCTCGGTGATGCGCGACGAGGACTACCTGATCGGCGCCTACCGCACGCACGGCCACGCGATTGCCCGCGGCACCGACCCGAAGCGGGTGATGGCCGAGCTGTTCGGCCGCGTCGACGGCACCAGCGGCGGCCGCGGCGGCTCGATGCACGTATTCGACGCCGAGCAGCGCTTCATGGGCGGCTACGGGATAGTCGGCGGCAGCTTGCCGATCGCCGCGGGGCTGGCGCTCGCCTCCGACTACCGCTCCGAAGACAGCGTCACGGTCTGCATGTTCGGCGACGGGGCCTCGAATACCGGCAACTTCGGCGAGACGATGAACCTGGCGGCGCTCTGGAGCCTGCCGGTGCTCTTCATGGTCGAGAACAACCTCTACGGGATGGGGACCTCGGTCGAGCGCCACTCCGCCCAGACCGACCTCTCCAAGAAGGCGGAGGGCTACGGCGTGCCGGGCGAGCGGGTCGACGGCATGGACGTGATCGCGGTGCGCGAGGCGGTCGCCGAGGGGATCCGGGTGGCGCGCGAGGAACGCCGGCCGACCCTGCTCGAGGCCTTCACCTACCGCTACAAAGGACACTCGGCCGCCGACCCGGAGGTCTACCGCGAGCGCGACGAGGTCGAGGAGTGGCAGCGCAAAGACCCGCTTGAGACCTTCGCGCGGCGCTGCGTCGAGGCGGGGGTGCTCGGCGAGCGCGAGGTGGAGGAGACGCGCGAGAAGGCAGAGGCCGCCGTGCGCGAGGCGGTCGAGTTCGCCGACGGCTCGCCCGAGCCGGCGCTCGACACCCTCTACGAGAACCTCTACGTGATCGAGGGCGCCGGCTGGTACGCGGTCGACGAGCGCAGTCCCGAGCCGCACCGCGGCGAGGAGGAGGGATCGATGCCCGAGGCGGCGCGCGAGCTGGCCGAGGCGGGCGCCGCCTACGCCGGCCAGCCGGACGGGCCACGTCCCCAGACCAGGCCGAATCCAGCCGAGGACGGCGACGCCCAGGAGGGCTCGGAGCCCGAGGTGGCGGCCGCGCGGGAGGACGACGAGGCCGAGGTCGGCACCGAGCCCGAGGGGAGCGACTGATGGCGACGCTGCGGATGCGCGAGGCGCTGCGCGACGCGATGGCCGAGGAGATGCGCCGCGACGAGTCGGTCCTCGTGATGGGGGAGGACGTCGGGGTGTTCCAGGGAGCCTTCAAGGTGACCGAAGGGCTGCTCGACGAGTTCGGCGAGCGTCGGGTGCGCGACACGCCGATCTCCGAGAACACGATCGTCGGCTGCGGGGTGGGTGCGGCGATGGCTGGTTTGCGTCCGGTCGTCGAGCTGATGACCGTCAACTTCTCGCTGCTGGCGCTCGACCAGATCGTCAACCACGCCGCCGCGATCCCCTACATGTTCAACGGCCAGGCTCGGGTGCCGATGGTGATCCGCATGCCGGGCGGCGGGGGTCACCAGCTCGGCCCGACCCACTCGCACAGCTTCGAGGCGCTCTACCTGCAGGTGCCGGGACTGCTCGTCGCCTGCCCCTCGACGCCAGCCGACGGCAAGGCGCTGCTGAAGACGGCGATCCGCGACGAAAACCCGGTCGTGTTCATCGAGCACGAGAGCCTCTACGGCGTGCGCGGCGAGGTGGCCGAGGGGGATGGCGACGGCGAGGTGCTTCGCTTCGGCGAGGCCGCGGTGCGGCGCGAGGGTGGCGACGTGACGATCGTCGGCATCCTCAAGATGGCGCAGATCGCCGAGGAAGCGGCGCGGGTGCTCGCCACCGAGCACAGCGTCGAGGCCGAGGTGATCGACCCGCGTACGCTGCGGCCGCTCGACCTCGACACGATCGTCGAGTCGGTACGCAAGACCAACAGGGCTGTGATCGTCGAGGAGGGCTGGCCGCACGGCGGCGTCGGCGCCAACCTGGCGACCCTGATAACCGAGCAGGCCTTCGACCACCTCGACGCGCCGGTGCAGCGGGTGACCGGCGCCGACGTCCACATGCCCTACTCGAAACGGCTCGAGCAGGCGGCGATTCCGCACGAGGAGCACGTCGTGCAGGCGGCGCTGGCCGCGCTGGAGGGCTCGATCTGATGGCCGAGGTGGTGATGCCGCGGCTGTCGGACTCGATGGAGGAGGGCACGGTGCTGACCTGGCTGAAGCAGGTCGGTGACGAGGTGGCGGTCGGCGAGGCGCTGGTCGAAATCGAAACGGACAAGGCGAACATGGCGTACGAAAGCGACGTGGCGGGGACGTTGAGCGAGATCTTGGTGGGCGAGGGTGAGACGGTGGCGATCGGGACGCCGATAGCCCGGGTGGGTGAGGGTGATACTGCTGAGAGCTCTGGCGATGCGGAAAAGGACGATGCGTCGCGGCCCGCGGGTCCTGTCGCCGCAGGGGACCCACCGCCCCCTCCGGTCGCTAAAGCGTCCTCAGGGGCGGTCCCCCCTACGACGCCACCCGCGGGAGATACGCATGAGGCACCCGAAACCCAAACCGCTGAGGCAACCCCAGCCAATGGCGACGGACACCGGCCGAAAGCTTCTCCCCTCGCCCGACGCTTGGCTAAAGAGCGAGGGCTCGATCTAAGCCAGCTCCAAGGCTCGGGACCTGGTGGGCGGATCGTCAAGTCGGATGTGGAGCAAGCGGAGGCCGCTCCAGCCGCAGCACCAGCCGTCCAGCAGCCAGGTCCCGCGGCGGGCGGGCCTGAAACCGCCAAGGGCCAGGTCGCCTACGAAGACCTCTCGAAGCTGCAGCAGACCGTGGCGCGGCGGATGGCCGAGTCGAAGGCGACCGCGCCGCACTTCTACCTGCGGGCTGAAGTCGACATGAGCCGGGCGGTCGAGGCGAGGGCACGGCTGAAGGCGGCAGCCGGAGAAGGGGAGGTCGTGCCGTCCTTCAACGACATGGTCGTCAAGGCGTGCGCGCTGGGCCTGCGCGAGCACCCGCGCGCCAACGGCGCCTACCGCGACGGCCGCTTCGAGCTCTACTCGCGCGTTAACGTCGGCGTCGCCGTCGCCGCCGAGGACGCCCTCGTCGTCCCGACCGTCTTCGACGCCGACCGTAAGGGGCTGCGCCAGATCGCCGAGGACTCGCGGGCGCTCGCCCAGAAGGTGCGGGAGGGTTCGATCACGCCGCCCGAGCTCTCCGGCGCCACCTTCACCGTCTCCAATCTGGGGATGTACGGGATCGTCGGCTTCTCGGCGGTGATCAATCCGCCGCAGGCCGCGATCCTCGCGGTCGGCGCGATCGAGGAGCGGCCGGTCGTCCGCGACGGCCAGCTCTCCACCGCCCACCTGATGCAGGTCGACCTCGCCTGCGACCACCGCATCCTCTACGGCGCCCCCGCGGCCGAGTTCCTGGCACGCGTCAAGGCGTTGCTCGAAGAGCCGCTCTCTTTGGCGCTTTAGAGACGGTGCGCGACCAAGCAGGTCAAGGACGCAGGGAGCGTGGCGTGCTCCGCACGCGAGCGACCGAGGACGCAGAGATGCGCCGGTCGCGCACCGTCTCTAACAGGTCTTGTGGGCGCCGGTGGCAGCCTTCCATGCCCGCCCCACCGAGAAGTCGGCGGCGACGCGGAAGACGCCCGGGCGGCTGGCCCGGGCCACGGTCCAGTCGCCGCGGCGAAGCAGGCAGCCGTGGCCGCGGGCGATCGACCAGTAGGGAGTGAAGGCGACGCGGACCAGGAATTTGCCGGGGCGGTGGACATCGAGCGCGAAGCCGTCGTGGCCACTCCAGCGCACCTCCGCGGCGCCGCCGCCGAGCGGTTGCACGAGCGGCGCCGGGTTTCGCACCGCGTAGACGCGCCAGTGGCGACTGTGCCAGAGCGGCTCCAGGTAGGGCGGCTCGCGCAGGACGAGGCGTCGCTCGGCAACCGAGGAGTAGTCGAGCGGCGCGTCCGGCAGGGCGACGTACTGAACGGCGTTGTTGTGCAGCCAGGCCCGGTAGGCGCGGTCGGTGAGGCGGCCGTCCGCGTAGAAGATGTCGTCGCGGGTCGTCTCTATCTGCCGCAGCCAGCCGCGCGCCAGGTCGACGTGGGGCGCCAGGTACGCCGACTCCCAGTGGTTGGCGGTGGGCGGCACCTCGACCCGGACGCCCTCGCCGCCGCGGCCGCGCAGCCACTCCTGCAGCGGTTCGAAGTAGGCGTCCTTGGTCGAAGGGTCGCCGACGCTGCGGGCGATCTGGGTGACGCTCGCGGTCACCTGCCAGTAGAAGCCGCCGGCGATGAAGAGCGCCAGGAACCAGACCGGCAGCTTGGGCCGGTGGGCGAGCAGCGCGGCCGCAACGACCGGGCCGCCGAAGAGAGCGCCGAGGCGGACGGCGTTGCCGCCCATCGCGTTGGGGACGAGCCAGATGGCCGTGGCAGCCAGCAGGTAGGCGAGGATCACCCGCCGCAGCTCCGGCTCCTGGCGCGCGAGGCCACGAGTGAGGTAGAGGGCTGGAATGCACCAGAGCGGGATCGCGAGGTAGGAGGAGAAGGCGAAGGGGAACTCGCCGGCGCCGGGGAAGACGAGGTTTGGGATGAGCGTGAGGGCGAGGGCGACGGCGGCGGTCCACGCCGCGGCCCGGATGCGCTCCGGCGCGCGGGTCCTGTCGCCGTAGGGGACCCACCACCCCCTCCGGTCGCTAAAGCGTCCTCGGGGGTGGTCCCCCCTACGACGCCACCCGCGCGAGAAGCGGCTGAGGTCGACCGGGAACTCCACTGCGCCCGCAAGCAGCACACCGGCAAGGAAGGTCGCTGCCACCGGGCTCGATAGAGCGCAGGCCGCGGCGGCCGCCATCGCCGCTGCTCGCCACCCAAGTTGTAGAGCCCGCAGGGAGGCGAGGCCGAAGGCGACCCCCAGGGCGAAGGTGAGCTGGCCGTCGGCGAGCAGGGTGACGACGCCGGCCGCGAACCAGAGGGTCGCCCAGCGCGCCTCCTCGCCCCAGCGATCGCGGACGAGGCGGTCGAAGAGGTAGGCCGAGGCGATCACCGCGGCGCCGCCGACGACGCGCGGCCCGAGCAGCGCCGCCAACGGCGGGAAGAGGACGCTGTAGGTGAGCGTGTAGTGGCCGCCGTACCAGCTGCCGTTCCAGATCGAGAGGCCGCCGCGCTGGAAGAGCTCGGTACGGAACACCTGCGCGGCGAGATCGCCCACCGGGGGGTTCCAGGCGAGCATGGCGGCGGCCAGCGCGGTGCAGAGAGCGACGGCCGGCAGCCAGTCGAATCGAAGGGGCTTGGACTGGACCATGGGCGAGGGCGACAAGGATAGAGCGGCGCCGTGCAACGATTTCAAGCGTGAGCGCCGAAGTCCTCGTCGTCGAGTGCGGCATGGTCCCCTACGGGGAGGCGCTCGGCATGCAGCGCCGCCTGGTCGAGGCGCGCCATCGCGACGCGGTGCCGGACACGCTGCTGCTGCTCGAGCACCCGCCCACCTACACGCGCGGCCGCCGCTCCGGGCCCGAGGAGCTGCCGATGGGGATCGAGTGGTACGAGGCGCAGGGGATCGAGGTCCATCAGACCGACCGCGGCGGACGCGTCACCTACCACGGGCCGGGGCAGCTGGTCGCCTACCCGATCGTTTCACTGAAGCCCTACGGCGACGACGTCCACGAGTACGTGCGGCGGCTGGAGCGCGTGGCGATCTCCTCGCTGGCGGAGCACGGGGTCGAGGCGGGGACGATCGAGGGCCTGACGGGGGTTTGGACGAAGGGTGCGCCGCCGCCCGAGGGCGACGCGCGCAAGATCGGCTCGATCGGCGTCCATGTCAGCCGCGGCGTCACCAGCCACGGCATCGCGGTCAACGTCAGCAACGACCTGCAGCCGTTCGAGTGGGTCGTGCCGTGCGGGATCGAGGGCTGCCGGGTCACCTCGCTGAGCCGCGAGCTTGGCGCCGAGCAGAACCTGGGTGCCTTCGCCGCCACCGTCGCCGCCCGCTACGCCGAGGTCTTCGAGCGCGAGCCGGTCGCGACCGAGCCGGCGAGCCTGGGACTCGACGTCGCTAGGGTCGGTATATGAGCGCAGGACGAGCGAGCGAGACCGCCGAGCCGAGCGAGCGCGTCCACGTAACCCGCTCGCGCGCCAAGCCGGGCGGCACCGCGGCCAGCGGCGACGGCGCCGTCCCATTCCGGCGCGCCCGCAAGCCGCCGTGGCTGAAGGTGCCGGCACCGGGCGGCCCGACCTACCGCCGCCTCAAGGCCGAGATCGGCAGCGAGGGACTGCACACCGTCTGCGAGGAGGCCAACTGCCCCAACGTCGGCGAGTGCTGGGAGCGCGGCACGGCGACCTTCATGATCCTCGGCGACGTCTGCACGCGGCGCTGCGGCTTCTGCAACGTGAAGACCGGCGTGCCGAGCTGGAACGACCCGCTCGAGCCGCTGCGCGTCGCCAACCAGGTGAAGCGGATGGGGCTGCGCCATGCGGTGATCACCTCGGTCGACCGCGACGACCTGCCCGACTACGGGGCGGGCGCCTTCGTCGGCACGATCCGCTCGATTCGCATGCAGGCGCCCGGCTGCAAGGTCGAGGTGCTGACGCCGGACTTCCGCGGCCAGGAGATGCCGCTCGCCAAGGTGATCCACGAGCGGCCCGACGTCTTCAACCACAACGTCGAGACGGTGCCGCGCCTCTACCCGAAGGCGCGGCGCGGCTCCAAGTTCATGCGCTCTGCGCGGGTGCTGCGGATGGCCAAGGAGATGGGCGGCGCCGACGTCGTCACCAAGTCGGGGCTGATGGTCGGCCTCGGCGAGTCCTTCGATGAGATGGTCGAGACCTTCGGCATCCTGCGCGAGCACCGCGTCCAGGTGCTGACCGTCGGCCAGTACCTGCGGCCGACCGAGAACCATCTGCCGGTCGAGCGCTACTGGCATCCCGACGAGTTCGCGGCCCTGGAGAAGGCCGCCTACGAGCTCGGCTTCGAGTCGGTCGCCTCCGGCCCGCTGGTCCGCTCCAGCTACCACGCCGACAAGCACCTGCCCGAGCGCGCCGCGGCTTGACGTCGGCACGGCGCGGGTAGCTCGCAGCCATGAGCGAAGCGCGCCCGCCCGGCGCCGCGGCGATCGCACGGATGTTCAGCGGCCTCTCACGCTGGCGGGGCAAGCGGATCTTCCACCCAAATGGCGTGGGCTTTGCGGCGAGGCTGACGCCAATCGGCGGGAGCCGAACCGGTGCCACCGCACTCGACGCGCCCTCGGAGCCGGTCGTCAGGTTGTCACGGGCGCTCGGCCTGCCCGAGCCGCTGCCGGACCCCTGCGGGCTGGCGATCCGGGTGCCCGACGCCCACGGGCGAGGTCGGCATCAGGACTTCCTGCTGGTCTCCTCGGGCCAGGCGCCGCTGGCGAGGCACATGATCCTGCCGGCCCGCGGCTTCCTCGACCGGCCCTACTCGAGCCTCCTCCCCTACCGGCTGAACGGGAAGCTCGTCGTCCTGGTGGCGCGCGGGGTGGGCGATGACGGCCGTGGGCCTCTCCTCGAGGAGCTGCGCGAGCGGGAGTTAGGCGGTCTCGAGTTCGAGCTCGGCACGGCCACGCTGACCGGGAAGTGGCGGCCGGTCGCGCAGCTGGCGCTCGGCGAATGCCTTCCGGCCGATGAGACGGAGCGGCTCGCTTTCGACCCCACGAATACCGGTGGCGGCCTGGAGCTGGCGTGGTGGCTGAACCGCCTGCGCGGCCCGAGCTACCGCGCCAGCCAGGAAGGCCGGGCGTCGAGTGGATAGCGACCTCCCGCCTACAATTACCGGCGCGGGGCCATAGCTCAGCTGGAAGAGCGCCGCCTTTGCAAGGCGGAGGTCGCCGGTTCGAGCCCGGCTGGCTCCATCCTCAGTCGTCGAAGTCGAAATCCTTCGGCGGCTTCTGCTCGAACCAGAGCTCGTCGTCCTCCGGCTTCTCCTCGAGGAAGTCTGGCGTCTCGTCGAGGACGTCCTGGTTGCCAGGGGGCTCGGTGGGGCGCTCCTCGGCTCGCGGCGCCTCAGGCTCGTCCGCCTCGGGCTGGGCGTCGGCCTCGGCGACCTCGGGCTCCTGCAGCTCGATCGGTGCCTCGAGCGCCTGGTCGAGCTCGTCGGAGAGGCGCTTCTCGTCCCAGAATTCCTCGTCTTCCTCGGAGAGCTTCTCCTCGCCGACGGCGTGGACTTCCGGCTCGGCGTCGGTCGGCTCGGCGTCCCCGAGCTCGGCCTCGACGTCGTACATCTCGGTCGGGTGCTCGGCGATCGCGTGGCGCTCTTCGGTCGAGGGGCCGGCGGTTGACTCGGCCTCCGACTCGTCCGTGGCCGCCTCGTCGACGACCGGGGAAGTCTCCTCTGCGGGTGGCTCGGCGATCGCCTCGTGTTCCATCGCTGGCGACGGCTCCTCGTCCGGCTCTTCGGGCGCCGCCTCGGCGGCGTCGACCGATTCGACCGGCGGCTCCTGGAGGTCGGCGATCTCGGTGCGCCCTCGCAGTGGGGCCTCCGGCGCCTCATCCCGGGACTCCTTCTCCGGCGCATCCAGGTCCGGCTGCGTCA
Source organism: Solirubrobacterales bacterium (assembly GCA_036276735.1). Taxonomy (GTDB): domain Bacteria; phylum Actinomycetota; class Thermoleophilia; order Solirubrobacterales; family 70-9; genus VRUE01. The sequence goes on from DASUOH010000021.1 coordinate 23,917, forward strand.
TGAACTGGGTCGGCGCCTCCGCGAGTTGGTCGGATGCCGACTCCTCGGTGCCGGGCCGTTCCGAGGCACCGAAGGCCTCGTCCTCCAGCTTCTTCAGCTCGGACTGGTCGGCGCCGTGCTGGCGCTTCAGCTCCAGGTGCTCTTTGATCGCGTCGTCGAGAATGCCCATCGCTGCTCCGAGAACCTAAAGACTATGCAGTTATCCTTGCTGCTGCGCGGCCTTTGGGAGGATCGTCCCAGCCACGCCGCGGGGCTATAGCTCAGTTGGAAGAGCGCCTGGATCGCACCCAGGAGGTCGCCGGTTCGAGTCCGGCTAGCTCCATCAGCAGAACCCCCTGCACGTCGGCGGGTTCGCTTTTTCAGGATCGCTCGAACCGCCCCTAAAAAGCGCTCCATTACTGGCACGAGTGGCTGAAATCGCCTAGATGCGCAGGGATTAGCGGCGATTTCGGGTTATTCCGCTTGCTTCTTGGCAACCGCAGAGCTATGTGGCCGCTCCCAGCCCTACTAGACGCCTCCGCTTAATTAGTTGCAAAACGCAACTCTTTAAACACCCTCCCTGCTATGCTAGTAATGCTTAATTAGTTGCAAAGTGCAACTCTTTCCACAGATGCCAGGCAGAAACTACGACAAGCTTGCCCTGATCGCCGCCGAACAGGAGGGGCTCCTCGCTGCCGCCGATGCCCGCGAGGCCGGCATCGATCCTCACCGGCTTGTGGACATGGAGCGCCGCGGCACGATCGAGCGCGTGGCCAGGGGGCTCTACCGCTTCCCCCTGCTCAATTCCAGACCTCAACTGGGTCAGTTGGCCCAGGCGACGATGTGGGCAGATCGCCGGGGCGTGCTCTCCCACGACACGGCGCTCGACCTGCACGAACTCTGCGACGTCAACCCGGTGCAGATCCACATCACCATCCCAACCGCCTACCGGCTGCAAAAGCCGGTGCCCAAGCTCTACGCCCTCCACCAGCGCGACTTGGATGAGGACGAGAAGACCCGCTATGAAGGAATTGCGGTCGTCACCCCCCAGCGAGCAATTCTCGACGGCATCGAATCTGGCCTTCGCACCGACCTGCTGCGCCAGGCGATCGACAGTGCCCGCCGCCGAGGCCTGCTGCGGGGCGCCCACCTCGCACGCATGCGGCGGCGGCTCGCGAGCCGGGCAACGCCATGAGCGGCTTCCCCAAGCAAAAGCGGCCCCACAACATGCGGGTTTTGCAGGACTGGACCCGCGAATACGCCGATCAGCAGCAGATGGCCGAGTCCCGGGTGCGGCGCGCGGTCTCCTTCATGCTGGTCGCGCTGCCGCTCGAACGCTCGCTCGACGGCGAGGGGGAACCGCTCTTCGTCGTCAAGGGAGGGGTCTCGATGGAGCTCCGCCTTGGACTGCGAGCCCGCACCACCAAAGATTTCGACGCGGTCTTTCGGGGTGAGTTCGAAGGCTGGCTGGCGGCGCTCGACGACGCCCTTGCCGACGACATCGAGGAGTTCTCCTTCTCGCGCGAGGAGCCCGAGGCGATCCGCGACACGAAGTCCTTCCGCGTCAACATCATCATCGACTTCAAAGGGCGGCGCTGGGGCAAGGTTCAGTTCGAGGTGGCACCAGTCGAGGTCGGATCTGTCCTCGACGTCGATCAGGTCGATCCCTTCGACATTGGCCAATTCGGGTTGCGGGCGCCCGGGCAGATCAGCGTGGTCGGTCTTCCCTACCTGATCGCGCAAAAGCTCCACGCCTGCACCGAGGCCTTCGAGGGCGAGGAGAACGAGCGGGTGCATGACCTGATGGACCTATTGCTGGCCCGAGACTTGCTGGCACCCGAGGATCTACCCAGGGTCTGCGAGGCCTGCATAGCGATCTTCGACAACCGCCAGAAGCAGACTTGGCCACCGCAGCTGACCGTCTACCGAAGCTGGACTGAGACCTATGCCCGGCTAGCTGCTGAAGAGGGCTTTCCGGTCGGTGATGTCGAGGAGGCTGCCGCCTTGGTCAGCGAGTTCATCGCTGAGATCGACGCTGCAGGCTGACTGGAAGCCCAATAACGATGGACGAGACTTCCCTCAAGACGGGGGCGGCCCGCATGGGCACCTCTTCGTGCGCAGTAAGCTCGCCCGTCGACAACTCGTAGCTGGTTTTGCCCGTGCGGCCGGGGCCACCCGTTTTCCTCCGAATCGAACGGATCGGCTCGCACCCCGTCGGACGCGCATATAGCGGCCGAGTGTTGGGACCTTGCGGCGGCTGCACTTAAGGCGCCACCTGTGCTAGTCACTCTAGCTCTATATCTGGGTGATCTCGACATCGCCGATCTGCGCGCCCTTCGGGCGCTCGGCAAAGGCAACGAAGAACGCGCTGGCGGCGCCAACGGCGAGTGTCCTCTTAGATCGCCGAATCATCTCTTTCCGACAGACGGATGAGCCGCACGTCTGAGATACCACCTTGGTTCACGCAGTCCTGAGCGAGATCGTGGACATGGCGATGGAAGTCGGAGTCGGGCTCGACAGCATTAACCGTCATCTCAACGGGCGTGTAGAGAAGTAGGGGAGTCGATGCCCCGTCATAGGCATAGCCAAGGCTTTCCTTCCCCAAAATCACGAGGGGGCTCTCCCCGGTCCAGTCGATCCCGACCCGCACGTCGTACTCATCGTTGTCGGTCGCTTCCGCAGTTACTCGGATGAGCGCCATCAGATCCGCGATGGCGCACTCGATAGCGGCGGATTCAATCTGCCAGCCCTCGAAGTAAGCATCACTGTTCTTGCGATGCCCGCCGACTGCGGCTGCGAGGCTCACTGAGCCATCGTGGTGAATGGTGGCCCATGACTCCTTCCACGCCGAGCCCTCGCCCGTTGCGGTATTTGCGGCGACCCAGCGGCGTAGACCGGGTCGGGGGTTGAGATCGTCCACGCTTTCCAATGGATGAATCTTGCCCCTTCCCGCATATGTCAATGCCCGCTTTTTGCTCTTCGACAGCACCTCTCGCGCCGCGTCGCGGGTTAGGCGATCTCGAAAGCGAGGTATGCGCGGGTGGCCGACTCCAACGATCCATGCCCGCCTATCGGTGGTGCGTCCGGCAGATGCCTCGGCGAACAGGAGATTCAGAGCCTCGGTTGCATGGCGGCGCTCGTCAAAACGAGCCCTGTACATCGCCTCAATCTGGCGCTCCGTCATCCATACCGTGTCGGCGTCGTTTCGCATGGGCGCACCGAAATACTGGTTCTTGTAGATCAGGTGCGGTCCCTCAACGCTTGCAGGAACCTCTAGCACGATGGCCCGGTTTCCCTCAGACCCGAGGCGGTGGATGTTCAGGCCGAATACAGGCGGGGAGATGGCAGTGATCGCAACGCTGCGCAGTGAACGCTCGTAGGCCTCGTCAAACTCGCCGACGTCGACGCGCCCGGTCGCGACCTTCTGGGTCTCGCTCACACCGAAGACGATCACGCCACCCCCGCTGTTGGCCATCGCCGCGACATCCTTGGGGAAATCGGTCTGGGCTAGGCCTTTCGCCTGTGGAAGCCCAACCTTCCAATCCACGTCGTCGGTCTCTGCCGCACCGGTGGCCACCGCTTCGTCGATGAGCTCATCCGTCAAGGGTCTAGGACCGACCCCAAGCAGGCGGTGAAGTGCCGTAAACGACATGCTCCAAGCGTAGGGGCGGCCGGCGACGCCCTCCGGCGTCGGGAGCCCAGCCGCTCGGGCTACGACCACGCAGCCGAGTCGAGTGGGCCTGCCGCTTCGCGGGCACTGACCGATCCGAATCGATAGGCATGACGCGGTCCAACCGCCCTGCGCATATTTCGGGCACTTCTCGCCAGGAGTGCCCGACTCCCTGCATATCGCCGCATATCCCTGCGTATCCGCGGCAAGGCACCTGCACACTGAGTGAGCGCAGAGTCCGACTAATTCCCCTGCTCACGATGGACTTCTAGAGCAGCCGCCGAGATTTCGCCAGCTCGATCGAACCCAGGAGGTCGCCGGTTCGAGTCCGGCTAGCTCCATCTTTGCTGGACTCAGAGTGGACTGAGACCAGCTGCTACCGATAGGCGCGGCCTCGAGGTCGAATCGCCAAGACATCGATCGCCTTCTCCGTCGATCGCCGATCGAAGAGGATGCGCCACTCGCCAACGCGGAGTCGCCAAAGACGCTCCGGTCCGCGGAGACGTTTGACGTCGCCATCGGGAAGCTGGCCGATCGCTGAGCTGATGCGCTCGCGGTCCTTCCGTCCTAGCTTCCGGAGCGACTTAAGAGCGGCGGGGCGGATCTCGATCCGCCATCCGCCTGGATCAGCCAGCGTTCAGCTCCGCCTCGGCGTCAGACCAAGAGATGCCTGGCTCGCTCCGCGCCTCCTTGACGGCGCGCAGATCCTTGTCGGTCAGCTCCTCATCGTCAAGAGGAGCGGCGTCCAGCTTGGCCGCGACGGGGTCCTGGGCACGACGAAGCAGAATCGCCGCGGCAGGCAGCGATTCGTCGGGCAGAGCGTCAACAAGCTTGTGTAGCTCAGTCTTGGTCATCGGATCAATGGTACTGGCGGATGATCTCCTCAGCGATGCGTCCCTAGTTCGAAAGCGACTCGCTTGCGCAGTCGAGCAAGATTGGATCCGGTCCTCTCGGCCTCGGTCTTCATCCGCTGCTCCAGCGCCATGCGAAACGCGGCAGCGCTCTCGTATCTCACGAGGTCACCCCCGTGAGGGCGGCGCTCACCGCATCGTGGCGACCGCGCCGTCGTGCCTCCTCTTCGAGTTCCCGCGCCGTCAGCAGTCCGCGGCCAAGTGCCTGCCGCAGGGCCATCTCCAGCTGCTCGGGCTGGATTTCCCCGGCTACGTCGATAAGCGTTCGCGCTGGGGCGGTCAGAGGGAGTCCTTCGCGCCAGACCGTGTCGACCTCTTCCTCGTCGGGGCGGGTGTGGATAACGACGCCGGAGGGGCGGCGCAGGCCCCGATATCGGCGTCCGAGGAGCAGGTGCACCGCATTGGGAATGTTGTCGCTGAGATCGAGCAGGGCGAGCGCGCTTTGGTGCGAGAGGATGGCCTTGTTGGCTCCGACCGCCATCCACTTCTCACGCATCTCCTCGTCTTCCGGGCGGGGGAAGCCCGGTAGGCGATAGAGCCCGCGCCGCACCCGCTCGAACCGGCTCCGGCGCACGTAGTGGCTCAGGAGCTGACTGCTGATTCCACGCTCACGGGCCTGACTCGTGGTGAAGTAGCCATGCTGCTGATAGGCGATCGTCTGGAGCCCCCGCATATCGGGTCGGTCATGCATAGCCAAAGTATGGCTTGGGTTTCGCGGACATTGCAGACTCCACGCCATTTCCAACCGCCTTGCGCCGATTTCACCCACTTCTGGCCAAAAGTGGGTGAAACCCTGCATATCCGTGCATATCCGTTCGCATCTGGCGTTTGGCCAGACTGGGCAACCGCATTGCAAAATCGCTGGAAATCAGTGCTTTTCAGGCACTTCCTTCCGACGCGACCGCCTTGGATCGCACCCAGGAGGTCGCCGGTTCGAGAATCGTCCGGCTAGCTCCACTGAAAAATCGAATAGAGCGTGTAGACGTCGGGCGTGGCGGTGGTGCGCGCTGTCTGAGGACGCGCTGAGCTGGGCAGCGACCGCCCGCGAATCCGGGAAAACCCGAAGCTCGGTCGGGTGAGCCTCCCCGATGCACGCTCGGCTCGATGCAGCGAGCATCGGGTCATGGGGGCGAACATCCTCGAAGCGAAGGATCTGACGCGCACCTTCGGCAGCGGGCCCACCGCCGTGCGCGCCCTGGATCGGGTCGATCTGCGCGTCGCCGAGGGCGAGATGGTCGCGATCATGGGGCCGTCGGGCTCCGGCAAGAGCACCCTGCTCCACATCCTCGGCGCCCTCGACCGGCCCGACGGCGGCTCGGTCGCGATCGACGGCCGCCGCTACGACGACCTCTCCGATCGCGAGCTGACGCGGCTGCGCGGGGAGGTCTTTGGCTTCGTCTTCCAGTTCTTCAACCTCCTGCCCACCCTCACCGCCGCGGAGAACGTGCTGCTGCCGGCGCTCGTCAACGGCGAGCGGCCGGGCCGCTACGCCGAGCGCATCGACGAGCTGATGGCCCGGGTCGGCCTCGCCGACCGCGTCGCCCACCTTCCGACCGAGCTCTCCGGTGGTGAGCAGCAGCGCGTGGCGATCGCCCGCGCCCTGCTCCGCCGGCCCCGCCTCGTCCTCGCCGACGAGCCGACCGGCAACCTCGACTCGAACGCCGGCGGCACCGTGATGGCGCTGCTGCGCAGTGTGGTCGACGAGGGGGAGACCGTGGTCATGGTCACCCACGACCCCGGCGCCGCGGCGCTCGCCGACCGCGTCGTCTTCCTCCGCGACGGGGCGATCGTCGGCGCGGTGGCCGGCGGCGACACGGGCGCGGTGATCGACGCCTTCCGCGAGGTGGAGGCGGGTGGAGGCGGTCGGCTGCAGCGGGCGCTGGCGTGAGCCGGGGCGCGCGACCGCGCGGCGCTCGGCTCCACGGCTTCGCCGGGATCGCCACCCGCTCGCTGCGGACGCGTCCTCTCCGCTCGGCGCTGACCACGGCCGGGATCGTGCTCGGCGTCGGCATGGCGTTCGGCGTGCTGATCCTGGTCACGACGATCCACTCCAGCTTCAGCAACATCTTCGACGCCCTCTACCGCGACACCAACCTGATCGTCTCCGGCAAGTCGTGGGTCGGCTCGGTACCGGAGCGGACGCTGCCGAAGGTGCAGCGGGTCGACGGCGTCGATGCCGCGGTCGGCAGCGTCACCGGGATCTTCCGCGTGATCGACGAGGAAGGCGAAGCTCGCAGCGGCAGCCGCGCCACCCTGTTCGTCTCGGGCGCCGACTTCGACGCCCCCGATCCGACGGGCAGCGCCATCGTCGCCGGCCGCGAGCCCGAGCGACCGAACGAGATCGAGCTGGAGCGCAGCTGGGCCGAGCAGGAGGGGTTGGAGCCGGGCGACCGGCTCAACCTGGGGACCCCCTCCGGCAAGGCGGAGACGATCGTGTCGGGGATCTTCGAGCTGGAGACGGCGCTCGACCTCGGCGGCTACGGGACGGCGGCGATGCCGGTCGGGGCGGTGCGGGAGCTGACCGGCAAGCGCGGCGTCTGGGACGAGATCGCCGTGATCGCGGCCGACGGCGTCGCCACCGGTGAGCTGCGAGGGCGGATCGACGCGGTGCTCGGACCGGGGGTCGAAGTCATCACGCCGGCAACGCGGGGAGACGAAGCGAGCGAAGCGATGGCCGGGCTCGACATCGTCCTCTACTTCTTCTCCGGCATGGCGATCTTCGTCGGCGGCTTCCTGATCCTCAACGCCTTCAACATGACCGTCCTGCAGCGGATCCGCGAGATCGGCACGCTGCGGGCCCTCGGCGCCTCGCGGCTGCGCGTGGCCGGCTCGGTGGTCGGCGAAGCGATGGCGCTGGCGACGATCGGCTGCCTGCTCGGGCTGGCGCTCGGCGTCGCCCTCGCCGAAGCGCTGGCGGCGGCGATGCGCAGCTTCTTCGGGTTGCCGCTCTCCGCGGTCGAGATAACCGCCGGCGCCGCGATCGTCGCAATCGTCGTCGGGCTCCTCGCCACCTTGGCCGGCTCGCTCAGCCCGGCGCTGCGCGCCGGCCGGATCTCGCCGATCAGTGCCCTCACCGGCGGCGTCGGCATCGAGCGTCCGCCGGGCGCCCGCCGCGCCCTCCTCGGCGCCGCGCTCTTCCTGCCCGGCCTGGCGATCGGCGGGCTCTTCTGGTTCAGCAACCAGAGCGGCGGCGCCTTCGCGGCGCTGGTCGGCGTCGGCTCGACGGTGACGATGTTCGTCGGCATGGTGCTGCTGGCGCCGTTCGTGGTGATGCCGATCGTGCGCCTGCTCGCCGTCCCGGCACGCTCCGCGATGCCGGCCGAGGGCCGGCTCGCCGCCGACTCGCTGCGGGCCAACCCGCTGCGCACCTCGGCCACCGCGGCGGCGCTCGTGGTGACGCTCTCGGTCGTCGTCGTCAACTCGATGATGAGCGCCAGCTTCCTCGGCTCGATCTCCAGCGAGCTCGACCGCCGCTTCGCCCGCGACCTCACCGTGCAGCCGCTCGGCTACAGCAGCTTCGGCCCGCCCGCCAGCGCCATCGACAGATCGCTGCGCGAACGGATCGCCGGCCTGCCGACGGCCGACGTCGTCACCCCGCGCCGCATCGTCTTCACGAACAACCTGCCGGGCAGCGACGCGCCCGGCCTGCTGACCGCGGTCGATCCGCGTCGCTGGCCGCGGGTCGACCGCTCCGAATACGAAGGCGCCAGCACCGCTGAGGCGATGGCGGGGCTGGAAGGTGGCGGGATCGTCGTCGGTAACGGATACTCGGACGAGACCGGGATCGGGGTGGGCGACGATGTGCTGCTCGAGGGCGCCTCGGGCACGCGCCGCGCCCCGGTGGTCGCGACGGTCGACACCTTCGAAGCCAACGGCAACGAGCTGACGATGTCGCTGGCGACGATGAAGCGCGTCTACGGCATCGCCTCGGACTCGATCCTCGCCGTCACCGCGCGCTCCCCCGCCGAGCGCGAACGGCTCGAGGTCGAAGCGAAGCACCTGCTCGCCGACCGCTACCCGGGTTTCGAAGCAGTCTCCAACAGCGAGATGAAGGAGCAGTACGAAGACCAGGTCAACCAGCAGTTCGCCTTCTTCAACGCGATCATCGGGATCGCCGTGATCGTCGGCCTGCTCGGCATCGTCAACACCCTCTCGATGTCGGTGATCGAGCGCACCCGCGAGATCGGCGTCCTGCGCGCCCTCGGCGGCTCGCGCTGGCGGATCCGCCGCGCGATGCTCGACGAGAGCCTGCTGATCTCGCTCGCCGGCAGCCTCGCCGGGATCGGCGCCGGCCTCCTGGTCGGCCTCGTCTGGATCCTCTCGATCCGCGAGAGCACCCTGGTCGGGCTGGAGCTGCACGTCCCGACCGGCATCCTGCTCCTGATCGCCTTCCTCGGCGTCGTCATCGGCACCCTCGCCGCGATCCTCCCGGCGCGGCGGGCGGCACACCTCGACCCGCTGCGGGCGCTCACCTACGAGTAGGGCGGCGTCGCCCCGCACCCTGCTGAAAGGATGGGGGCCCGTGCCGACGATCGAGACGCAGGGGCTGACGAAGCTCTACGGCAGCCATCGCGGGATCGAGGACGTGACGATCGCCGTCGAGGCCGGTGAGGTCTTCGGATTCCTCGGCCCCAACGGGGCCGGCAAGACGACGACGATCCGCACCCTGCTGGACCTGCTCCACCCGACGGACGGCAGCGCCCGGATCTTCGGCCTCGACACTCGCCGCGAGAGCGTCGCGATCCGCGCCCGCCTCGGCAACCTGCCCGGCGACTTCGGCTACGGCAAGGGCGCCAGCGGCCGCGAAGCCCTGTCGCTGCTGGCCCGCCTGCGCGGCGTCGGCGACCTCGGCCGGGCCGAGGAGCTGGCGAGCCGCTTCCGCGCCGATCTCGATCGCCCGCTCGGCCAGCTCTCGCGCGGCAACCGGCAGAAGGTCGGATTGATCCTGGCGCTCTTCCATGAACCCGAGCTGCTGATCCTCGACGAGCCGACCAGCGGGCTCGACCCGTTGATGCAGGAGGAGTTCCTTGCGTTGGTGCGCGAGGAGAGCGAGCGCGGCTGCGCCGTCTTCCTCTCCTCGCACGAGCTCGACGAGGTCGAGCGGGTGTGCGACCGGGTCGGGATCATCCGCGACGGCAGGGTGATCGCGGTCGAGCGGGTGTCCGAGCTGCTCGAGCGGGCCCAGGGCCACCGCCGCGTCTCGGTCGAGTTCGCCGAGCCGGTCGAGCTGGAGGAGGTGCGGGCGATGCCGGGCGTGGTCGGCGCCGAGTACGCGCACGCCACGCTGGAGGAGGTCTTCCTCACCTACTACGAGGAGGGGAAGGAGGCCCGATGACGGCGCTGGTCCGCGCCCAGCTCCACGACCGCCGACGCTCGCTGCTCGCCTGGGGGCTGCCGATCGGCCTGATGTCGGCGTTCATCGTCGCGATCTTCCCCTCGGTCGAAGACGCGCTCGGCAAAGCGGTCCGCGACTACCCCGCGGAGCTGAAGGAAGCCTTCGGCATCGGCGAGCTCTCGACGGTCGAGCAGTACCTCGAGGCGGAGATGCTGAGCCTGATCGTGCCGCTGGCGCTCGGCTACCTCGCGGTGCGCTCGCTTGCCAGCGGGCTCTCCGGCGCCGCCGAAAGCGGCCGGCTCGACGTGCTGCTCTCGGCGCCGGTCTCGCGCAGCCGCCTCGTCGCCGCGGGCTTCGCCGCGACCGCGATCGAGCTGGCCGCCGTGCTCGCCGTCTCGCTGCTGCTGACCGCGATCGGAAGCTGGCTCTCGAGCGCCGGGCTCTCCTTCGGCCCCGCCCTGGCCGGCTTTGCCAACGTCTGGCCGCTGGCGCTGCTCTTCGCCGGCTTCGGCGTCGTCGTCACCGGCTTCTCGCTGCGGACCAGCGTCGTCACCGGGTCGGTCGCCGGGATCCTGGTGGCGATGTACGTGGTCGACCTGGTCGGCCGGCTCGATACGAGCCTCGACTGGGTCCGCTACAGCTCGGTCTTCCGCTACTACGGCAAGGCGATCGAGGACGGCATCGACCCCCTTGCCTTCTGCGGCATCGTGGTGGTCGCCACCGCCCTCGCCGCGCTCGGCGCGCTGATCTTCGAGCGGCGCGATCTGTCGAGCTAGGGAGTCCGCATCTACCCAGTTGTGAGATGGCCCGCGCGAACGACACAGATCGAACGCCTGCCGGATGCCGTCAGTTGTCGACGACGATCGAGCCGACCCGGGTAATGCGTTCGAAGTGGTCGTCGCAGGTCAGAACCGTGGTGCCGTTTCGGCTTGCGGTGGCGGCGATCCAGATGTCGTTGGTAGGGAGCGGCGTCCCCGCCTTGCGCAGGTCAGCGACTATCTCCGCGTAGTGACGACTGGTCTCATGGTCGACTTGCAGTACCTCTACCGCGGGGTTATCGAGGAAGGCGTCCAACTCCGCTTCGTTGCGCTTTCGTCGGCCACCGAGCACGAAGCCGGTGCGCAGCTCACCGAGCGCGATCGTCGAAACGCCCACCTGCTCAGCCCGGTCGAGTAGCACCGCCACCTCCTCGTTCCCCCGCCTGAAGTTGCTGTAAGCGGAGGTATCGAGGCAGTAAGAGCTCAACGCCAGAGCTCCTCATCGACCCCCTCGAACGGCGCGGTAGCCCGCTCGAAATCGCGGAACTCGTCCTCGCTCCAGCTCCCAGCCAAGCGACCCAGCCCATTGGAGCGCGCACCCTGCGCGCCAAGTCCCTGGCCGAGCAGGTCGATGACCGTCTGATTGAGCGACTTCCCCCGGCGGCGCTTCTCCCGCTCCAGAGCCTCGGCGATGCCTGGAGGCAGATTCCTGATCGTCAACGCTCTGATCGTCCCCTCCTTGTAGTCATTCAACTGCATTCATTGAATGCGGAATTCTACAGCACCCCTCGCGAGTCTACACCCCTCGCGAGAGTCTTCTCGTCGCTCCCCGCAAGGACGAAGAGAAGTACGACTACCCGCGATCCTCCCCTCGGAGAGGCCTGCATCTACCCTGCCGTGAGATGAGCGCGCCTGAGAAAGCCAACAAGATCGGGGTCGTGCTCGCCGACGACCACGAGATCGTCCGCGACGGGCTGCGGCTGCTGCTGGAGGCCGAGCCCGACATGGAGGTTGTCGCGGAGGCCGGCGACGTGGAGACGACGATGAGGCGGGTGCTCGCCTACAAGCCGGCGGTGCTCGTGCTCGACGTCAACATGGCCGGCGAGTCGAGCCTGTCCGCGATTCCCCAGCTGCTCGAATCCTCGCCCGAGACGGCGGTGATCGTGCTGACCATGCAGGACGAGCCGGTCTTCGCCCGCGATGCCCTGCGCTCGGGCGCCAAGGGCTTCGTCGTCAAGCACGCGGCGGGCCGTGAGCTGGTCGAGGCGATCCGCGAGGCGATGCGCGGCGGCACCTACATCAACCCGCGCCTCGGCGCCCGCATCGCGGCCGAGCCGCCGCCCGCCGAGGGCCCCCCTGGCGGTCTCACCGAGCGCGAGGCCGAGGTGCTCGGGCTCGTCGCCCTCGGCTTCAGCGGCCCCGAGATCGCCGAGAAGCTCGTCCTCAGCGAGCGCACGATCGAGACCCACCGCGCCCACATCCAGCAGAAGCTCGGCGTGACGACGCGAGCGGAGCTAGTCCGCTTCGCGCTCGACAACGACCTGATCGAGCGCTGAGGCGAGCGGCAGCTCCGCCTCGACGACCGTGCCGCGCCCGGGCGCGGAGTCGATGACGACCCGTCCGCCGAGCAGGGCCGCGCGTTCGCGCATCCCGGTCAGCCCGAATCCACCGTCGGCCTGGGCCGGATCGAAGCCGGCGCCATCGTCGCTGACGCGCGTGCGGAGCACGCCGTCTCCGTCGGCGACGCTGATCTCGACCCGGCTCGCCCCGGCGTGCTTGATCGCGTTGTTGACGGCCTCCTGCACGAGCCGGTAGACGGCGATCTCGAGCTCCGGGGGAAGCCGCGCGTCCAGGCTCCCCGCGGCGGTCGTCTCGAAGGTGCAGTCGAGGTCCAGGTCGGTGGCGGCCTTGGCGCGTTCGACCAGCACCTCGAGCGCCGCCTGCAGCCCCAGCTCATCGAGCGCGGGCGGGCGCAGCTCGTTGATCAGCGCGCGAACCCCCTCGATGCCGCGCCGGGTGTGCTCCAGGGCGCGCCCGATCGCGCCGCGCAGAGCCTCCTCACCCGGTTGAGCAGAGGCGGTTTCGAGCGTGACGCTGAGGCCGCCCAGCTCCTGCAGGGTCTCGTCGTGCAGTTCGCGGGCCCAGCGTCGTCGCTCGTGCTCGGTCGCCTCGAGCGAGCGCTGCAGCTTCTCGCTCTCCACCGTGCGAGCGGTGAAGATCGCGGTCGCCGCCGCGGCGGCGAACGAGGTGGCGACCAGCTCGTCGTCGGAGCTGAATTTGCCCCCCTTCTCTCCGGAGCGATCGAATGCGGCCAGGACACCCCTGGCGCGGGCGCGATAAACGATCGGCACCAGCAGCGCCGCCGACGGATGAATCGACAGGCTCTCGACCACCGCTCGCGCTCGGCTCGATGTATCGGAGATCCGCTCGGAGCGCTCGGAGCGCAGCAGCTCGGCCAGCGGCGAGTCTTCGAGCGGCAGGCGCACACCGAGCCCGGGGCCGGCCTCTCCGGCGATCGCGGAGACGACCAGCTCGTCTCCCTCGAGGAGGAGGACCATCAGCGTCCGCGCTTCGAGCAGGGCGCGGCCACGCTTTGCGACCAGCTCCAGGACGCGTTCTGGCTCGGTCTCCCCAGCCACCGCGCGGGCGATGGTCACGTTCGCCTCCAGGCCGCGCACCGCGCGCTCCAGCTCGACTCGACGGCGAAGGAGCTCCTGATGGAGGCGGGCGTTGTCGATCGCCACCGAGGCCCACTGGGCAAGCAGGACGACGAGGTCCTCGTCAGCCTGGTCGAACTCCCGACCTCCCGCCTTGTCGGTCAGGTACAGGTTCCCCCACGCTTCGCCGCCGATCACGATCGGCGCGCCGAGGAAGGTCGTCATCGGCGGATGGCCCGGAGGAAAGCCGTAGGAGTGCGGGTGATCGCCGATGCTCGCGATCCGCACCGGCTGCGGCCGGCGGATCAGCTCGCCGAGGATCCCGTGGCCGCGGGGCAGCGACCCGAGCGAGCGCCGCGTCTCCTCGTCGATCCCGCGGTAGAGGAAGCGCTCCAGCTCGGCCTTGCGCTCGTCGAGGATTCCCAGCGCCGCGTACTTCGAGTCGGTCAGCTCGCGGGCGGCATCCAGCACGCGAGCGAGCACCGCCTCGAGGTCGAGCTCGGAGACGAGCTCGCGGGCAACCTCGAGCAGCCGCTCGCTGTGCGGCCCACGCCTCTCCTCGCGTCCGGCGGCCACAAGGCCATCGTACGCCGATCAGGAAATTCCCTGCGCCTGTTTTGCCTGCTCGTGTCGGTTTCCGTTCGCCACGATTTCCGAGGCTGCCGCCAGGAAGGGCGTCAGGTAGCGGCCCAGGATCTTGCCCTCCTGAGCGGGCCACGGCGGCTGCTCGCTGAGAGTGGACGTCTCGCCGTGCCCGCCGGTGAGCCTGCCGTAGAGGTAGCGGGGCTTCTCGCCGGTCCACAACACGCCGCGCAGGATCGGATCGAACGGCTGCGGCTCGGCGTCACCGCCGAGCTCGGAGGCCAGCATCGTGGCGGCGGCATCCGCCTCCTGGGTAGCGATCCCACCCTGCTTGACCGGGAAGTTGGTCACGTCGCCAACGGCGAAGACGCGCTCCATCCCCCTCACCCGCCCGTACTCGTCGACAGCGATGAAGCCGTCGGAGTCGTGTGGGACGCCAAAGATGCGCCGCCCCTCCATGCGGGGCAGGCTGACGACCGCATCCGCCTGAACGTCCCCATCCGGGGCGATGTGAAGGCGACCCGCCTCGAACTTGACCGGATGGGCGCCGGTCAGGAGGTCGACACCCCGCTCGGCGAGCAACTCCGCCATCTGCTCGCCGGCGCGGGTGCCGAAAAGCTGGAGAGGCCCGTCCTCCGGGGTGACGATCGCGAGGCGAGTGTCATGCACGTCTGCCTTCGCCATCTCGGCGGCCGCGAAGAGGGCCAGCTCGTACAGCGGCAGGGCCCAGCTGCAACCGCCCGGCATGGTGAAGACGAGGCTTCGGAGCTCGTCTTCGCGCAGCCGGCGGATGACCTTCGCGATCTCCCCCTCGTCGTCGACACCCCAGAACGTGCACGCCCCGGGGACCCCCTGCAGCAACCGGACGCCGCAGGCGACGACGAGATAGTCGAAGGGGACCTCCTCGCCGTCGTGGGTGATTGCCCGACGAAGGTCGCCGTCCACGGAGACGATGCTGTCGAGCTCGAAGGAGGCGCCGCAGCGCTCGGCCAGGTCCGAGAGGGAATAGCGAGAGATGCGCGCCGCGCCGAAGGGCGCCCCGACCGAGAACGGCTTGTAGACGAACTGCTCGCGGGGGTCGCGGATCTCGATCTCGACCCGGTCGCCGGCGAGGTCGCGGAGGGCCAGGGCCATCTCCAGACCGGCGACATTGCCGCCGATTATCAGCACCCGCTGCCTCAAGTGCGACCGCCCCTCTTGCCGTAGAGCCGCTCGCGCACCACCTGCTCGATCGGCGCTTCGGGCGTCGGCGTCGCTTTGGATATTTGCTGAACCTGAAGACGAGGCCCGAGCGACCTCATCGCCTCGGTCACGGACCGGCGGAAATCGGTGGTGTTGGCTGCGGTCATCGGTCCTCCTGTCGACGTCCTCGGGTTGTTCGACAAGTCTTCACGCTGGGCCTCTCCCAGTCATCCGGGGAAATCCCTGGGCGAGATGCGGGCCTTCCCCCGATGGCGCGGAAAGCGAGTGGACCTAGCTTCATCGCATGGGAGAAATGACCGCCGCCGCGCCCGGGGCGGAGCGAGACTCGGTGCGAGAGCCGCCGGCCCCGCTCGAGCGAGAGGCCGGCACGGCGCCCGCCGTCGTCGAATCGAGTGGCGATCCGGCCGAGCGGGTCCTCGTGGCCGCGCGGGCCTGCCAGGCCTCGCTGATCGCGATCGGCAGGCGGGGCGCGAACCCTCGCGGGGCGCTGGGCAGCGTCAGCGAGCGAGTCGTTCGCCGCTCGCCGGCGTCGGTTCTGGTCGTGCCCTGAGGTCGAGCGCACGCAGCGCCCGGTCCACGTCGGTGATCGAGAGGATGCCGAGCTCACCACCCTCGGTGACGACGATGGCGCGCCCAAACCGCTGGAAGGCGTCCCGCTCGATCAGGCCGGCGACGTCCTGGTGCTCGTCGATCACGAGGTCCGGCTCGAAGAGGGCGACCTCGCCCGCCGTGGTGCTCGCTCGACGCACGCCCGGGACGCCTTCGATAGCCGTCGCATTGATCAGGCCGATCGGCCGGTCGCCGTCGAGCACCGGGAACGCCGAGTAGCGATGGCGGATGAAGAATCGCTCGACCGCGTCTTCGACGCTCATCCCGGCCGGAACGGTTATCGCGGGGAATGACATGAACTTGCCGGCCTCGCGACCGGCAAAGGCGCTGCGCACGCGCAGGCCGCCCTCCTCGCCCTTGGCGGCGACGATGACGAAGAAGCCGATCAGGGCGAGCCAGATGCCGCCGAGCCCCCCCGCCGCCGTTCCGAGCAGCCCGAGCGCGATCATGCCGTAGCCGAAGCCGCGCCCGATCGATGCCGCCCTCGCCGTGGCGCGATCGAGGTCTCCGGTCCGCTGCCAGAGCAGCGCCCTGGCGACCCGCCCGCCGTCGAGCGGGAATGCGGGCAGCAGATTGAAGACGAGGATCGCCGCGTTGACGTACAGCTGGTACTCGATCACGGCCCGCACCGCGTCCGGCGCCGCGGTTGGGAGCAGCGCCGCGACGACGCCGAAGAGCAGGGCGATCATGGCCGTAACCGCCGGCCCCGCCAGCGCGAAGCGCAGCTCGTCGCCGGCGGTCTTCGGGTAGCCCTTCATCCGGGCGACGCCGCCGAGCAGCCAGAGGTCGATCTCCTCGATCTCGACGCCGTGCCGGCGCGCGACGACGCTGTGGCCCAGCTCGTGCAGGAGGATGCTGGCGAACAGCAAGAGGGCGCTGAGCAGGCCGAGGCCGTAGGCGAAGGCCGGGGCGATGCCCGAGACGGCCTCCGGGTAATAGACAGCCCCCAGCGACCAGGTGATCAACCCGACGATCGCCAGCCACAACGGCTGGACGCCGATCGGAATGCCGGCAAGGCGGCCGATCGAGATGCTGCGCAGGTTCATGCCGCGGTGCTCACAGCGCGCTCGGGTAGGTCTCGGGCGGCTCCGCGACCTCCCAGCCGACGGCCCGCTCCAGGGGCTCGACGGCTCGCGTCTCGTCGATGTGGATGACGGCGTCGAACTGGCCCGCCAGCAGGGCCGAGAAGTAGTGGCTGGCGCGCTCGGTCTCGGGCCGGTAGATGACGCCGATCGCGCGCTCGAGCATCGGCGACAGCAGCGCATCGCCCGCCTCGCCGCTCGTCAGGTCGACCAGGAAGCGTGGCTCTCCCACCTCGTGGAAGAGCGCCTCGCAGCTGCCCGGCAGCGCCTTTCTAACCTGCATGCGGGCCGGCGCCGGCGCGTCCCAGTTGGAGGCTGCGGTGACGGTCCCCTCATAGGTGGTGAAGCCGACGAGCGCCACTTCGTCTGGCCAGCGCTCGCGCGCCAGCTGTCCGATGTTGAGCTGGCCCCGCCGCCCCATCTCGGTCATCCGCGCGTCGCCGACGTGGGAGTTGTGGGCCCAGACGACGATGCGGGGCGAGCCGCCGTGATGAGCCAGATGCTCGTCCAGCCGGCACAGCGTGTCGGCCATGTGGCGGTCGCGGATGTCCCACGACATGTCCTGGTCGTCGAACATCGAGCGGTAGTAGTGCTCGGCGTGGGCGACAAGCCGCGCGTTCTGCTCGGCGTAGAACTGCTCGGCCTCGGCGGCCATGCCGTCGCGGCGCAGGTAGGCGTCGGCGCTGCGCTGCAGCTCGGTGAGCTGGGCGACCACTCCCTCCCGGCACGACTCTCCGATCCCGAGCCGGACCGCGTGTCCGTAGAGCTGTTCGCCGCCGAGACGCTCGAAGCAGGCGTAGCGTTGCCCGGCCCGGACAGCCGCTTCGGGGTCGACGCCTTCCAGGTAGGCGATCACCTCGGCGACCGACGCATGGAGGCTGTAGAGGTCGAGGCCGTAGAAGCCGACCGCCTGCTCGACGGGGGCGCGGTCGTTGTGAGCGCGCAGCCAGCCGACGAAGTCGAGCACCTCCGCGTTTCGCCACATCCAGGTCGGGAAGCGACGGAAGCCGCGCAGCGCCTCCTCGGCGTCGGCGTCCTCCGGTGCGCCCCTGACGTAGCGGTTGACCCGGTAGGCATCCGGCCAGTCCGCCTCTACCGCAACCGCCTCGAAGCCGCGCTCCTCGATCAACCGCCGGGTGATCAGCGCTCGCTCGCGGTAGAACTCGTGCGTCCCGTGCGAGGCCTCGCCGATCAGGACGAACCTCGCGTCGCCGATCAGCTCGAGCAGGGCGTCGTAGTCATCGCCCCCGCCGCGCAGCGGCTGGACGTCAAGCGGCGACATCGCCGCGGCTGGCCTTGGACTCGATCGACGGCATCTCGGCCGATTGTCGAGCCCGCCCGGAACCACGTCATCGGGGTTATTCCCCGGTCGAAGCTCGGGCTTTTCCCCCGATGACAGACCTCGTGGCCACGCCTAGATTCGCCTGGAGAGATCGAACTCGAACCGGGAGGACCGATGACCGAGGCCCAGACCACCGCACGACCGACCGCCGGCGAGGCGATCTCCCTGAAGCGCGTGCTGGTCGGCTTCGACGGTAGCGACGGCGGCCGGGACGCGCTTGAGCTGGCGCGGGTCGTCGGCGCGGCATGCGGAGCGGCGATAACCGTCGCCACCGTCGTGCCGACCCCGCCGCTGCCGATCCGTTACGCCAGCCTCGAGGAGGAGCCGAGCGAGGCGACGCCCCTGTTCGAGGAGGCACGCCGGCGCCTCGACGGCCTCGAGGTCGGTACCCAGGCCCTTGGCAGCGACTCGCCGGCCATGGCGATGACGCTCCACGCCGAGCGCGAGGACGCCGACCTCGTGGTGGTCGGTTCGCCGCATCGGGGCGCGATCGGGCGCGCGGTCATGGGCAGCGTCGCCCACGGCCTGCTGCACGGGGCGCCCTGCGCCGTCGTCGTCGCGCCACGCGGCTACGGCGAGGAGCGACACGAGGTCATCCGGACGATCGCCGTCGCCTTCGACGGCACGCCGGAATCGCAGGCGGCGCTCGAACAGGCCGAAGCGCTCGCACGGGCGACTCGCGGCCGCATCCGGGTCCTAACCGTCGTCTCCGAGGTCGCACCGCTGCCCGCGGGCATGTTCGCCACCTATCCGTCCACGCGCCCTCCCGAGCCGGACAGGCTGCTCACCGACGCAGTCAACTCCGTCGACCCCGCCCTCGCCGCCGAAGGCAAGCGGCTCGACGGCTGGCCGCCGGCGAAGCTCGCCGAAGCCTGCGAGGACGTCGATTTGCTGATCGCCGGCTCGCGCCGCTACGGGCTGCTGGCCCGAACCCTGCTCGGCTCGGTCTCGACCGAGCTGGTCCACCGGGCGCCCTGCCCCGTCATGGTCGTGCCGCGACCGTGAGCGGAGCGGCCGGAAAGCTCCGCGCCGGCGTCGGCGCGACCGGGCACGACGACGCCGTGCGCCGCTTCGAGCGCCTCGGCGCCGGTGACGTCGCCTTTGCCGGAGGCAAGGGCGCCAACCTCGGTGAGCTGACCGCCGCGGGCCTCCCTGTGCCGCCGGGATTCGTGATCGGCGCGCCGGCCTACGCCCTCTTCCGCGACGACGCCGGCCTGCGCGCTCGCATCGCCGACCGCCTCGCCGGGATCGACGTCGAGGACACCGCCGCGCTCGGCGAGGCGGCGGACGCGGTGCGGGCGGCGATCGAGCACGAGCCCCTTCCCGATCCGCTGGCGACGGCGATCCGCGAGGCCTACCTGCGGCTTGGCCAGGGCGACCCGGAGGCGCCCGTCGCCGTTCGCTCCTCGGCGACCGCCGAGGACACCGAGTCGGCCTCCTTCGCCGGCATGAACGAGACGCTGCTCAACGTGCGCGGCGCCGACGCTGTCCTCGCCGCGGTGCGTCGCTGCTGGTCCTCACTGTTCGGCGCCCGCACCGTCTACTACCGCGCCAAGCGCGGCTTCAGCCAGGCCGAGATGGACATCGCGGTCGTCGTCCAGCGCCAGATCGCCGCCGCGCGAGCCGGCGTCATGTTCACGATCGACCCCGCCTCGGGCGCGGCCGATCGGCTTGTCGTCGAGGCGTCCTTCGGGCTCGGCGAGGCGGTGGTCTCCGGCTCGGTCTCACCCGACCGCTACGTGGTCCGCAAGGACGGCCTGGAGATCACGTCGCGCGAAGTGCGCCGCAAGGAGCTGGCTATCGAGCCGGTGCCGGACGGGGGCACGGTGACCCGGGCCCTCTCGGGCGACGAGGCGGAGCGCGCGGTGCTGAGCGACGCCGAGATCCGCCGCCTCGCCGAGCTGGGCATGCGCATCGAGGGCCACTACGACTCCGCCCAGGACACCGAGTGGGCGATCGACGAGGGTGGATCGATCTGGATGCTCCAGTCGCGGCCCGTGACGGCGACCGGCGGCCGGGGCGTCGAGGGGACGACGGAGCGCGGCGAGGAGCTGGCCCGCGGGCTCGGCGCCGCCCCCGGCCTGGCCAGCGGACCCGTGCGCGTCGTCGCCTCGCGCGAGGACGCCGCCGCCCTGGCCAGGGGAGACGTCCTGGTCGCGCACATGACGGCGCCCGACTGGGTGCCGCTGATGCGCCGCGCAGCGGCGATCGTCACCGACTCGGGCGGGATGACCTGCCACGCGGCGATCGTCTCCCGCGAGCTGGGCATCCCCTGCGTCGTCGGCACCGCCGACGCGACCGAAGTGCTGCGCGACGGTCAGATCGTGACCGTCGATGCAGGCCGGGGATCGGTGACTGCCGGGGCCTCGCAACCGCCTCCCGTGGAGGCCCCGGCATCCGGCCCCTCGCTGAACACCGCGGCGGCGAGACAGCCCGCCGCCGCGGTGACGGCGACCAAGGTCCTGGTCAACCTCTCCGAGCCCTCTCAGCTGGAGCGGGTCGCCGACCTCGACGTCGACGGGGTGGGCCTCCTGCGTGCCGAGCTGATGGTGGTCGAGGCGCTGGAGGGCGTCCATCCCCGCCTGCTGCTGGAGCGGGGCGAGGGCGAGCGGTTCGTCGCCCAGATGGCGGACTCGCTGACCGCCTTCGCCGAGGCGTTCGCGCCGCGGCCGATCACCTACCGGACGATCGACTTCCGCACCAACGAGTTCCGCGGCCTGCAGGGCGGCGAGCGCTTCGAGCCCGTGGAGGCGAACCCGATGATCGGCTACCGCGGCGCGCTCCGCTACACGCGCGAGCCCGACCTGCTCGGCCTCGAGCTAGAGGCGATCGGGCGCGTCTGGGACGCCGGCCACACCAACTTCCACCTGATGTTCCCTTTCGTGAGGACCCCCCGCGAGATCGTGGCCTGCCGCGCCCAGCTGGACGCGGCGGGCCTGCTCTCGCGCCCGGGCTTCGAGCTCTGGGTGATGGCGGAGGTCCCCTCGGTCCTCTTCCACCTCGAGCGCTATGCCGAGCTGGGCATCGCCGGCATCTCGATCGGCTCCAATGACCTCACCCAGCTCATCCTCGGCGCCGACCGCGACTCGGAGTTGGTGGCGGAGGTCTTCGACGAGCGCGATCCGGCCGTCACCAACTACATCGCACAATTGCTCGATCGCGCCCACGGGCTCGGCCTGCAGACCTCGATCTGCGGCCAGGCACCGTCGGTCTATCCCGAGTACGCGGGACTCTTGGTCGAGAACGGAATCGACGCGATCTCGGTCAACGTCGACGCCGTCGAGAGGGCGCGCCGCCTGATCGCGTCAGCCGAGCGACGGCTGCTGCTCGACGCGGCCCGCGCCCAAGGGAGCAAGGTGAGATGAAGGCCTACCAGCTGACCGCCTGGCAGTCGGAGCCGGAGCTGCGCGACGTGGCCGTCCCCGAGCCCGGTCCGGGCGAGGTCCTGATCAAAGTGGCAGGCGCCGGCGCCTGCCACTCGGACCTGCACCTGATGGAGTGGCCGGAGGGCACGATGAACTTCGGCCTGCCCTTTACGCTCGGCCACGAGAACGCCGGCTGGGTGGAGGCCCTCGGCGCGGGAGTCGAGGGCCTGGAGGTAGGCGAGCCGGTCGCCGTCTACGGGCCGTGGGGCTGCGGACGCTGCCGTGCCTGCCGGCTCTCGGCCGAGACCTACTGCGAACGACAGGCGGAGATCGGCGCCTTCGGCGGCGGCCTCGGCCTCGACGGCGGCATGGCCGAGTACATGCTCGTGCCGCACGCGCGCCTGCTGCTGCCGCTCGGCGAGCTCGATCCCCGCGAGGCGGCGCCGCTCTCCGACGCGGCGCTGACGCCCTACCACGCAATCAAGCGCTCGCTCGGGCTGCTGGTGCCGGGTTCGACCGCGGTGGTGATCGGAGTCGGCGGCCTCGGCCACATGGCGGTGCAGATCCTGCGCGAGCTGACCCCGTCCCAGATCATCGCTGTCGACACCTCTGCCGAGAAGCTGCGGCTGGCGCGCGAGGTCGGCGCCGACGAGGCGATCGAGCCGGGCGAGGAGGCCGCTGAAACGATTCTCGAGCTGAGCCACGGCCACGGCGCCGAGCTGGTGGTCGACAACGTCGGCGCCGACGAGACGCTGGCGCTCGGCGCCAAGGTCGTTCGCTTCCAGGGCCACCTGACGATGGTCGGCCTCGCCGGCGGCACCTTCGGATTCGGCTTCGGCACGCTCCCCTTCGAGGCCCAGCTGACGCTGCCGTATTGGGGCACGGCTGTCGAGCTGATGGAGGTATTGGAGCTGGCGAAAGCGGGCAAGATCAGGGCCCACGTCGAGCGCTTCCGGCTCGAGCAGGCCGCAGTCGCTTACGAGAAGATGCGCGCCGGAGAGCTTGACGGCCGCGCCGTCATCTGCCCGCACGACTGAGCACCGAGAGGACGGCTATGGAGCTTCCGAAGTTCATGCTCATTCCGCCCCAGCGGCTCGATCGATACAGGCCGCTGCTCGGGGACGGGCGGTTCGCCGAGGTGGAGCGGGTGGCCGCGCAGGCGCGCCGCGACTTCGAGGGCCACGCGATCTGGCACGTCAGCTCGACGGCCCGTGGTGGCGGCGTCGCCGAGCTGCTTCGGTCCCTGCTCCCCTATGTGCGCGGCGCCGGTATCGACACGCGCTGGGTGGTGCTCCGCGACGGCTCCGACTTCTTCACGATCACGAAGTCGCTGCACAACCGGCTCCACGGCAGCAACGGCGTCGGCGTCAAGCTCGGCCGGCACGAGCGGCGGCTCTACGAGGCGACGCTCGAGATGAACTGGGCGTATCTGGAGCGGTTGATCCAGCCCGGCGATGTGGCCTACCTCCACGACCCTCAGCCGCTCGGCCTCGTGCCCGACCTCAAGGAGCGGGGCGTCCAGGTGATCTGGCGCTGTCATGTGGGAGTCGACCGTCCCAATGCCCTTACCCGCGAAGCCTGGGACTTCCTTCGCCCCTACGCGGACGAAGCGGACGCTTATGTCTTCTCTCGCCGTGAGTACGTATGGCATGGCCTCGCTGAGGAGAAGGTCTGGGTGATGCCGCCCTCGATCGACCCCTTCTCGCCGAAGAACCAGGAGCTCGACCCCCCCGTCGTCGACGCGATCCTGGCGGCGATCGGGCTGCAACCGGCAGCCGGCGGCGTCGCGCCGGTCTACCGCCGCGGCGACGGCAGCCCAGGACGCGTCGACCGCCGCGCCGAGCTGCTGCAGGAGGCGCCGCTCCCGCAAGACGCTCGTGTCGTCCTGCAGGTCTCGCGATGGGACCGGCTGAAGGACCCGCACGGGCTGCTCGAGTGCTTCGAGCTCTTCTTCAACGACCCGTCGATTCACCTCGTCCTCGCGGCGCCGAGTCCCGACGCGGTCGCCGACGACCCAGAAGGAGCGGTCGTCCTCAGCACTCTCGCCAGAACCTGGCGCTTCCTGCCCGAGGAGAAGCGCCGTCGCGTGCACCTGGTCAGCCTGCCGATGAACGACCTCGACGAAAACGCCGCCATGGTCAACGCGGTGCAGCGCCGAGCCGACGTGATCGTCCAGAAGAGCATCGCCGAGGGTTTCGGGCTCACCGTCGCCGAGGCGATGTGGAAGGAAAAGCCGGTCGTCGGCAGCCGCGTCGGCGGCATCCAGGACCAGATCGTCGACGGCGAGAACGGCGTGCTGGTCGACGATGCGCATGACCTTGAGGCTTTCGGCCGGGCGATCCACCGGCTGGTCGAAGATCCGGCACTAGCGGCGCGACTGGGCGAGGCCGCGCGACAGCGTGTGTTCGATCGGTTCCTCGGCATCAACAGGCTTGCCGAGTACGTCGAGCTCGTCGCCAGCCTGATGGCACCAGCTCAGACGACCGCCTCGAGGAAGGCGCCCACCGCGTAGGCGAGAACCGCCGCGGCGCCTCCGACCGCGAGCGTCTCCAGGCCCGCTCTCCACCAGGCCTGTTCGACGAAGCGCGACTTGAGGCTGCCGACGGCGAAGAAGGCGACGGCCGTCATCGCGGCGCTCCAGGCGAAGACGTGGTCGAGCACTCCGGGGAAGACCGCGTCGAAGACGAAGGCGAGGAGCGGGAAGGAGCCGACCGTGACGAAGGCGAGCAGCGTCGCGGCGCCGGCCCGCAGGGGGCTGGGTTCCGCTCCACCGAGGCCCAGCTCCTCGTGCAGCATCGTGCTCACCCAGAGGTCGCGGTCGGCGGTGATGACGTCGACGACGCGTTCGAGGTCCTTGCCCTCGAATCCCTTGGCGGCGAAGATCTGGCGGATCTCCTCCCGCTCTCCCTCGGGGACCAGGCTCACGTGCCGCTCCTCCTCGCGGCGAGCGCCCTCCAGCTGCTGGCGCTCCGCCCGCAGGCCGAGGAAGTTGCTGACCGCCATGCTGAACCCGTCGGCGATCAGGTTGGCGCCGCCCAGGATCAGCACCACGCTGGCGCTCAGGTCGGCGCCCTCGACCCCGGCCACCACGGCGAAGGTGGTGACGGCGCCGTCGATCGCGCCGTAGATGAAGTCGCGCAGGTAGCTGGAGGACGGGGGGCTGCTCAGCCTGCGACGAACCGCGTCGGGAGAGTGGTCGTCGGCGAGGATCGGATCGGCCATGGCTCCAAGCCTAGGCTCGATCGCCCTCCAGCCCTAACCCTCCGAAGGGTCTCCGAAGTGCTGGACGAAGACATCCGAGCCCGGGAAGACCTCGGACTCGTGACCGTCAGCCGAAGTCATCGTCAGTCGGCCAGCTTCTCGTCGAGCTGCTTGCGGATGCCGTCGCAGACCGCTTCGGCGTCGGGGTTGTAGCGCTCGGATGCGAGAACCCCCACCAAGACCTCCGCGTCGGGCCTGGAGAGCGTCAACGTGATCGTCTGGTCAGCCATTGGACTTCGCCTTGATCAGCTCGGTCGCCATCTTTCCTCCTTGGTCGAAGTTCGCTCGGAACGAATGTAGGGCTCCTTCGGACCCCTGCCATCGGGGAACATCCCCGACCGTCGGCGGGGTTTCCACTGATTCCTCGATTCAGGTGGCGATCAGGCTCGCGATCGCCAGGTAGACGGCGATCGACAGCAGATCCTGGACGATCGTCGCGAGTGGGCCCGACCCGAAAGCGGGGTCGCTCCCCAGTCGCGTCAACAGTCCTGGCAGGACGGTGGCGACCGAGGTGGCGATCGCGCAGCTTGCGGTCAGCGCCAGCGCCACCGCCAGAGCCACGTCACTGTCGCCCCAGCCGATCAGCGCGAAGGGAAAGAACGCGAGCCCGATCAGGACGCCGATCAAGACCCCGGTGATCAGCTCTCGGCCGACCACCGCCCGCATGTCGACATTGGCGCTCATCCCGCGGATCAGCAGCGTCTCGGTCTGCGTCCCGACCGCATCGGCCATGTAGACGACGGCGGGAACGAAGAAGGCCAAGAGGACAACCTTTTCCAGCTGGGCCTCGAAGGCGCCGACGATCACCGCCGAGGCCATCGCCCCGACGAGGCCGACCAGCAACCAGGGGAGGCGGTGCAGGAGCCGGCGAGAGACCGGCTCCTCCACCGCCAGGCGGGCTCGGCCGCTGCTGGCGAGGTAACCGCCGAGACGAGCCGCGTCCTCGTCGTGCTGGGCAAGCAGCCGGCCGATCAACCGGTGCGCCGGGACCAGCCCGACGAACATGCCGTCCGCGTCGGTTACGGCCAAGTTGCTCTGCCGGTGGCGCACCATCCGCCAAGCGACGCCCTCATCCGAGTCGTCGGGTCCTACGACCACAGGCTCGCGGTCCATCAGGTCCTCGATTAGCGTCTCCTGGGGAGCCTCGAGCAACCGACTCAGCGCCACGAGGCCAACCAGCCTGCCCTCGTCGAGCACGACGACGTCGTCGACGAGGTCGAACGCCTCGCCAACCATGTAGCGACGCGCCTCGGCGGCGGAGCGGGATGGCGAGATGACCGGGACACGAGCGGTCGAATGCGTTCCGATATCGCCGCTCAGCAGATCGCGTGATCCCTCCATCGGGGTCCATTCTCCCGGCAGCGCCAGTCGCCAGCCACGATCATGGGCCGATGCGCGCGATGGCCTTCGAAAAGCCCGGGGAACCGCTCCGCGAGGCGGAGCTGCCGGAGCCGACGCCGGGTCCAGGCCAGGTACTGATCGCGGTCAGCGCTTGCGGGGTCTGCCGCACCGACCTCCACATCCTCGACGGCGATCTCCAGCGCCCAAAGCTGCCATTGGTGCCAGGTCATCAGATCGTCGGCACCGTCGCCGGCCACGGAGAGGGAGCCGGGCGCTTCGACCCGGGGCAGCGGGTCGGTGTCCCCTGGCTCGGCTGGACCGACGGGACCTGTCGCTACTGCCGCAGCGGCCGCGAGAACCTCTGCGACAACGCCCGCTTCACCGGCTACGACATCGACGGCGGCTTCGCACAACTGGCCGTCGCCGACGAGCGCTTTTGCTTTCCGATCCCAGCCGGCTATCCCGACATACAGGCGGCGCCGTTGCTATGTGCCGGGCTGATCGGCTACCGCGCCCTGCGGCTGGTCGGTGAGGCTGAGCGGATCGGGTTCTATGGCTTCGGCGCCTCGGCGCACATCCTCTGCCAGGTCGCGGTCCACGAAGGCCGCCGGGTCTTCGCCTTCACCCGCGAAGGGGACGCCGACGGGCAGCGGTTCGCCCGCAGCCTCGGCGCCGAGTGGGCTGGGCACTCCGGCGAGCTGCCACCGGAAGAGCTCGACGGCGCGATCGTCTTCGCCGCGGCCGGTCCTCTGATGCCCGCGGCCCTGCGGGCGACCGCCAAGGGCGCCAGGGTGATCAGCGCCGGCATCCACATGAGCGACATCCCCTCCTTTCCCTACGAGATCCTCTGGGAGGAGCGCACGCTCGGATCGGTCGCCAACCTGACCCGCCGCGACGGTGAGGAGTTCATGGCGCTGGCGCCCGCGGTGCCGGTGCGGACCGAGGTGACGACGTATCCGCTGCAGGAGGCGAACATCGCCCTCGAGGATCTACGCGCGGGACGTTTTCCCGGCGCTGCCGTCCTGGAGGTCGACAGCGGCTGATGCCGGATCGAGGGGCCGCGCCAGAGGCTGGGGACCAAGGCGCCCAGAGCCTGCGTCGAGTCGTCTCGCGGCGGATGCTCTTCTTCTTCATCCTCGGCGACATCCTCGGCGGCGGGATCTACGCCCGCGATCGGCCTGATGGCCCTGGCAAACGGGGCGTTGATCAACATGATCATGGCTTCCCGCCTGCTCTACGGCATGGCGAAAGAGGGCGTCCTTCCCGCTTCGCTGGCACGCCTGAGCGGCCGCCAGACCCCGGTGGTGGCGATCGCCTTCACGACCCTGATCGCGGCCGGTCTGATCCTCACCGGCGAGCTCGGGACGCTTGCCGATACGACGGTGCTGCTCCTGCTCGCGGTCTTCATCGCCGTCAACGTCTCCGCCCTTCTGCTGCGAGGGGACCGCGTCAACCACGAGCACTTCCGGGTCCCAGTTGCGCTTCCGGTCCTCGGCGTCGGCGCCTGCCTGCTCGTCATGACCCAGGTCGAGGCAGAGACGTGGGCGCGAGCCGGAGCGCTGCTCGGCCTCGGAGTCTTGCTGTGGGTTCTGCAGCGAAGCGCCCTCAATCGGTGAGAGCCGAGCCGAGCTCGGCAAGCTGGGACTCGATCCCGGCACAGACCTGATCGCATAGCTTCAGGACGGCCGGGTCGGAGATCCAGTACAGGGTGCTGGTCCCCTGCTTGCGGCGGCCCAGGAAGCCGCCGGCATGGAGTGCGGCGAGATGCTTTGACACGTTCTGCTGCGAGGTGCCAAGGGCCGTCGTGACCTCACCGACCGAGGCCTCTCCCCTAGTCCTCAACTGATCGAGGATCCGCAGCCTGTTGGCATCCGACAGCACCTGGAAGCGCCGGGCGATCAGCTCGGCGGCGGCCGGGTTCAGCGGGCTTTTCATCTTGGCTGGCATCTCTGTTATCTTACCCTTTAACAACTGTTAAGTTGTATAGCTGTATATCTAGAGAGAGGATAGCGATGCCGACTGTCGCCCAGCGCTCTGACCGACCAAGCCACGGCTCTACGTCCACCGGCCCGTCGCATTGGCCCCTGGAGCGGGTCCTCTTCCTGATGGCCGGCACGATGACCGGCCTGAGCGCGCTGCTCAGCGCAATCGTCAGCCCCTGGTTCCTGCTCCTGACCGGCTTCGTGGCCCTCAACCAGCTCGCCTACGTCGTCTTCGGCAACTGCCCCAGCTCCCTGGTTCTGCGGCGGCTCGGACTCAGGGCGGGACGCGAGTGGTGAGCGAACTGGGACCGATCGGGCGGCTGGGGCGCTTCGCCGCCAGCCGCCCGCGGCCGGTCCTCATAGCCTGGGTGGCGATCGCCGTCGGGCTGGGGGCTCTGGCGCCGAAGGTCGAGACGGCCCTCTCCGGCGCCGGCTGGCAGGCGAACGGTTCGGAGTCGGTGCAGGTGCGCGAGCAGCTCGACTCGGCCTTCGCCGGCGCCGGCGCCTACAGCCTCCAGGTCGCCGTCCACTCCGACAGCCTTACGACCGCCGACCCAGCCTTCCGCGCCACCCTGCGGCGCGCCGGGCGGCTGCTCGCCGCCGACCCGGCGGTCGGGCGGGTGACGCTGCCGCGCCGGGCCGTCTCGATCTCCGCCGACGGCCGCACGGCGGTGATCCGCGCCAGCTCGGCCGGCGACCCGAACGAGATGGTGGCCGCCGCGGGCGACCTGAAGAGACCGCTGGCAGCCGGCGCCGCACCCGGCGTCGAGGTCAGCCTCACCGGCGCGGCCGGCATGTGGTCGGACTTCAACGAGGCGAACAAAGAGGCCATGCTGCGCTCGGAGCTGATCTCCTGGCCGGTGACCCTGGCGATCCTCGTGCTCGCCTTCGGCTCGCTGGTCGCCGCCGGACTGCCGCTGATGCTGACGATCGTCGGCCTCGTCGCCTCGGCGGGCATGCTCTACCTCGGCACGCTGGTCGCGCCGATCTCGATCTGGGCGATGAACTTCGCGCTGATGTTCGCGCTGGCGCTGGGCATCGACTACGCGCTGTTCATCGTGATGCGCTTCCGCAGCGCGCTCTTCGGCCAGGGGATGGAGCCGGCCGACGCGGTCGGCGCCACCATGGACACCGCCGGCAAGGCGGTGCTGTTCTCCGGCATCACGGTGCTGATCTCGCTCTCTGCCGTGATGCTCGTCCCCAGTCCCGCCTTCCGCTCGATGTCGCTGGGGATCATGATCTCGGTGCTGTTCGTGCTGGCGGCGACGCTGACCCTGCTGCCCGCGGTGCTGGGCAGGCTGGGGGCGCGGGTCGACCGGCTGGCGCTGCCCTGGGCGCACAGCGGCGAGCATCGCTCCCGCCGCTTCGCCGCCTGGGCGGAGCGGCTCTGGCGCCGGCCGTTGCTTTTCGGCGGCGCCGCTCTCGCCATCCTCCTCCTGCTCGCCGCCCCGGTGCTGGGGCTGAAGACGGGCATGCCCTCGATCAAGGTGGTGCCGGAGGAGGACGGCTCGCGAGTCGGCTACGAGCAGGTGGTCGACGCCTTCGGCCCCGGCGCGCCCGGCGCCCTGCAGGTGGTCTCGGCGCCGCAGCAGTCGAAGCGCCTCGCCGCGACTCTGGCCGCCGACCCCGGCATCGCCGCGGTGATGCCGGGCGCCGAGAGCCCCGACGGCCGCCTGGCGTTGACCGAGGCGATCCCCGCCGCCGGCCCGTCGACGAGCGCCTTCGGCGCAACGGTCGACCGCCTGCGCGACGAACTGCCGCCGGGCGTCCTGGTCGGAGGCGCGGGGGCCGAAAACCACGACCTCGAAGCGGCGCTGGCGACGAAGACCCCGCTCGCGATCGGGCTTGTCCTCGGTCTCGGCTTCCTGCTGCTCCTGGTCGCCTTCCAGGCGCCGCTGATCGCCGCGATCGGCGTGCTGACCAACCTGCTTGCCACGGGCGCCGCCTTCGGCGTCGCCACCCTGATCTTCCAGGAGGGGCATCTCTCCGGCCTGCTCGGCTTCGAGTCGCAGGGCTTTCTCGACGCCTGGGGCCCGATCTTCTTCTTCGCGATGATCTTCGCGATCGCGATGGACTACACCGTCTTCCTGCTCTCCTCGGCGCGGGAGCACTGGGAGCGCTCCGGCGACGCGCGCGAGGCGATGGTCGGCGGCCTCGCCCACTCGGGCCGTGTGATCCTCGCCGCCGGCGGCGTCATGGTCGCGGTCTTCTTCACCTTCGCCCTCTCGGGGCCCCTGCCACCCAAGGAGATGGGGGTGATCCTCGGGGTCGCCGTCCTGCTCGACGCCTTCCTCGTGCGGCTGACGCTGCTGCCCGTCTTCCTGCGACTGTCCGGCTCCGCCGCCTGGTACCTGCCGGCCTGGCTCGAGCGGCTGCTGCCCGCGGTTCGCTTCGGTCATGGCGACTCAGGGCCAGCTCGCACTCCGGACGTGCTTGACGAGAAGCGAAGCCCGGTCGCGCCGCCTTCCCGGACCGCCTAAGCTCTCGCCCCCAGAGCGATGGGGCTCGCTCCTTCATAACCGCGGCGTCGAGGCCGCTGATGGCTCCTATCCCGTCAACAGCGACGACGATAGGAGGCGCCATCGAGATGGTCTTCAAGCGACACCCGCTGCGAAAGCTGGCGGCGATCTATGCGGGCGGAGTCGCCGGTGCCCTGATCCGGGTCGGCCTCGCCCAGGCGATGCCCCACGCTGCCGATTCCTGGCCGTGGCCGACCTTCACCGTGAACATGGTCGGCGCCCTCGCGATCGGCTACCTCTTCGCCTCCTTCCGCGACCACAGCCCCGATCAGCTCCACCACCCTTTCCTCGCGACCGGCATCTGCGGCACCCTGACCACCTTCTCGACCATGCAGCTGGAGCTGTTCGCGATGGTCGAAGCCGGCCATCTCCCGCTCGCCGCCGCCTACTGCGCCGCGACCCTCGCCTGCGGCTACCTGGCGGTGCGGGCCGGGATCGCAGCCGAGCGTCGCCTGACCCTGGCGGTCGGTTCGTGAGCCCGGTGGGCTGGCTCGCCGTTGGCCTGCTCGGGGGCGCGGCGGCTGGCGCCCGCTACCTCCTCGATGCCGAGCTGTCGCACAGATTCAGCTCTGATTTCCCGCTCGGCATCCTCGCGGTGAACTTGGCCGGCGCCTTGGCGGTCGGGCTGGTCGCCGGATCGACGCTCGGCGGCGAAGCGTCGACGATCCTCGCCAGTGGAGCGATCGGGTCGTTCACCACGTTCTCGACCTTGATGCTCGATACCCATCTGCTGGACGCGAGCGGCCGGGTAAAGCTCGCCTGGCTGAACCTGGCCCTCTCGCTCGTCGCCGGCTTCCTCGCGCTCGCCCTCGGGCACGGCATCGCCAGGTCCACCGGCTTCTAGGGCTCAGGTTCTGGAATGGGCGGAAGCCGCCGCCTCGGGGCCCTCGGATACGACGATGACCCGGCAGGGACGCTCGCCGAGCACCCTTTTAAGCGTCTCGTCGTAGCGCGGCATCCCGTTGCGAAACTGCATGCCGACGACGATCGCCGCCGCCTGCGCTTCCGCTGCCTCGTCGGAGATCGAGTACCCCGCCTGGCCCGGCCGCACGCGCGAGACGTGTCCGGTCACGCGCTGGCCGCCGATCAGCTTCGCCTGCTCGATCTTGCGCCGCGCTTCTTCTTCTCGCTCCGGCAGCGTTGCGTCGAGTGGCAGATGGGTCGGGACCGTGAGCATCGAGTGGACATGGATGCCGCGGCGGCGTTGGGAGGCCAGCTTGACGGCGGTGGCGACCATCTGCTCGGAGAACGGCTGGTCGTCCTCGAACGCCACGAGGACGCTTCGGTACTCGATCTCCTCCACCCCGAGCGGCTCGGGCATCACGACCTTTACCGTCTGCCGCAGCCCGAGGCCCTGGTTGCGGCGGTAGAGCAGGTAGAGCGTGAGGCCGATCAGCATCCAGGCGCCGCCGATCGCCAGGGTCCTCACGTTCAACGCCATTACGACGATCCAGGCCGAGAAAGTGCCGAGACCGCCGATCAAGGCGCTCAGCGGCAGGAGGCGGCCCCGCCAGCGGAAGTTGGCTGGCGGCATCCAGGGCCGGCGCCGATCGGGAAGGCGGCGGCGAAGCTGGATCACCGAGACGTGCGCGACGGTGAACGAGAGCATCGCCCCGAACGAGTACATCGTGGCCAGCAGCTCGGTCTCGCCGGGAAGCACGGTCACGATCGCGACGACCGAGAAGACGATCACCGCGACGTATGGGGTGCCGAAGCGCGGGTGGACCTGCCGCAGCAGCTCGGGCAGCTGGCGGTACTGCCCCATCGAGAAGGTGAGGCGCGAGAGTCCGATCAGCGCCGCGTTGGTCGCGATCACGAGGATCACGGCGGCCAGCACGCCGACGTAGACGCGCAGCACCTCGGTGAGCGCGGCGGAGAGGCCGAAGTTCTCCACGATCCCGAGGACCGGGTCGTCGGCGTAGGTAGTGCCCAGCTCGGTCGTGTAGGCGCCGGTGGCATCCTGGGTGACCGGCAGGGCGGAGAGCGCGATGATCGGCAACAGCGCGTAGATGCCGAGCACCGCCAGCACGGTGAGGCCGGTCCCGTTCGGCACGGTTCGCTCCGCGTCGCGGGCCTCCTCGGCCATGTTGGAGATCGTCTCGATGCCGGTGAAGGCGATCATCCCGACCGCGATCCCCAGGGCGAAGTTGCTCCAGGTCGGGGCGACGCCGAGCTCGACGTTCGCGATCAGCGTCTCGGGGCTCAGCACCAGGACGACGCCGATCGCGACGAGCACGACCTGGGTCAGCAGGTCTCCGACCGCCAGGATCAGGTTGAGACGGGCCGACTCCTTGGTCCCTTTAACGTTCAGCGCCGCGAGCAGGACGATCAGGGCGATCGCGCCGACGATGTCTCCCGGACCGCTGCCGAGCGGCTCCCAGAAGACGGCCAGGTAGTGCGGTACGAAGTAGGCCGAGATCGCGACCGTGATCACGTAGTTGAGCATCTGCGCCCAGGCCGCGAAGAAGCTGACCAGCTCGTTGAAGGCATGCCTGGCGAAGCTCGAGGATCCACCGGCCTCCGGGTACATCACGGTGGCCTCGACGTAGGTGGCCGCGGTGCAGACGAAGATGATCCCGGCGACCAGGAATGCGAGCGGGGTCAGCCCGAGCGCGAAGGCGGCGGTGACGCCGAGCGCGTAGTAGGGCGTCGAGCCGACGTTGCCGTAGGCGGTCGAGAACAGCGCCGAGGTGCCATGCACTCGACGAAGCGCCTCCTCGCGTGGGTGTCGTTCGGCCATCGAAGGCGCAACCTCAGGTCGCCGCTCAGGTCGCCGGGCGATGATGCGCCTGCTCGCGTCAAGGCCGCATCAAGGAAGCGGCGCCGCCCATACAGATTTCGTAAAGGCGACTAGGCCGCGAAGCGGTAGCCGACGCCAGGATCGGTGCGGATGTAGCGATGGCCGCCATCCGCCGGCTCGATCTTGCGACGAAGGTTGGCCACGTGTGCGCGCAGCACTTGGACATCTTCCGCGTACTGGGGGCCCCAGACCTCGGTCAGCAGCAAGCGGTGAGTCATGAGGCGGCCCCGGTTCTGCGCCAGGACCCGCAGCAGCTCGAACTCCGTCGGAGTCAGGTGCACCGGCTCCTCGTCACGATGGACGGCGCGGGCCGCGAGGTTGATTGTCAGGCCGTCGGCGTCTATCAACGGCTCTGCCGCCTCGGGTTTGGCGCGCCTCAGCACGGCCCCCAGCCGCGCCATCAGCTCGGCCGGTCCGAACGGCTTGGTGACGTAGTCGTCGGCGCCGGCCGCGAGTGCCCGCACCTTCGTCTCCTCCTCCCCCACGGCGGAAAGCACGATGATCGGCATATCGCTCCACTCCCGAAGGCTCTTGGTGATCTCGACGCCGTCGAGATCGGGCAGCATCAGGTCGAGGATCGCGGCCGCCGGTGGCTTCACCGAGGCCGCGTCGAGCGCTTCCTCGCCGCTTGCCGCGGTCACCGCCTCATAGCCTGAATCGCGGAGGATCACACGCAGGGCACGAAGGATTTGTGGCTCGTCATCGCAGACCAGCACACGCGGCGCCTCGCTCATCGACTGGCCTCGGAGGCGACCGGCAACGAGACGACGAAGCTGGTGCCCTCGCCCTGCCGCGATTGGACCGCGATGGTTCCCCCGTTGGCCTCCACGAAGCCCTTCGCGATCGCAAGGCCGAGCCCAAACCCCTGCCGGCGGCCATTCCCGCCGCCCCGCTCGAACGGCTCGAAGATCCGGTCGCGCTCGGCCGCCGGTATCCCCGGCCCGTGATCGTGCACGCTGATCGAGACCCCGTCGCCTCCGTTTACCGCGGCCGCCGACACCGGCTTGCCCTCGCCGTGGCGAACCGCGTTCTCCAGGAGGTTCGCGAGAGCCCGCTCCAGTTGAGCCGCATCGGCATCGACGAGCGGCAGCTCGGCGGCGATGTCGAGATGGACCGGACCGGCTGGCATGAGGGCGCCACAGGCGCTGCTCAGAACCTCGCCAAGGTCGATCCTCTCGCGGTGCGGTTCTGCCTTTCCAGCCTCCAGGCGCGACATGTCGAGCAGGTTCTCGACCAGGCGCGAGAGCCGCTCCCCGTCACTGACGATGGCCTCGCTCAGCTCGGCGCGCTCTGCCGGTGTGAGCCTGGCTGAATCCAGCGCAGCGCCGCTGGCGATGATCGACGTCAGCGGGGTGCGCAGGTCGTGTGAGATCGAGCGGAGCAGCGCCGTCTTCAGCTCGTCGCTGCGCCGCAGCGCCTCGGCCTCGACCATCTCGGCCTGCATACGGTCCCGCTCTGCGGCGAGGGATGCAAGTTCGCTCAGGGCCCGGTCCGCTTCGAGCCGTCGCCGCTCCGCTTCGACCGCGCGCGAACGGGCCAACCCAGCCACGGCGCTGCTGATGGCGGCCACGATGGCGAAGGTTGCAAGGGCGACCCAGTTCTGCCCCTCCGCGATTGGAAAGCGGTGCAGCGGTGGGATGTGGAAGAAGTTGAAGGCGACCGCGCTCGCCACCGAGGCGAACAGCCCGAGGCGAAGGCCCCAGACGGTCGAGACGAGCAGGATCGCCGGCAGGTAGACGACGCCGAGGGATACGACGGGCGCGACCGACTTGAGCGCATAGACGAGGATCGTTCCCGCCCCCACGGCAACGAGCGTCGTCGCGAGCCCGAGCCACGCGGCGGGACTCTCGCCGCCCAGGTCGATCAGGGTGGTGGTTCGACGTCGCATTGAGATTCTCAGGGTATTCCTGCCTAACTAGAGGAGTTCACCGAGAGCGTCGATGGCGAGTCTCCCGATAGCAATCTCGAGCACGACCCCCGCGATCCCAACCACCACACCCAGGATCACCACCAGGAAGTCCTCGAGCAGAACGCCGAGTGAGAGCAACACCACTCCCAGGGCCGGCAGGGTGTCGAGGCCCGAGAAGGGTGGCGCCAAGAATGCGGCGAGGGAACCACCGAGCGCGAGTGCTCCGAACGTCACGTTGCTGAGGCGGTGTCCGAACATGAAGGTCAGGCGCGGACGCGAGTGGCGCTCGAGTCGGCGCACCGTTTTCATGAGCGCGTTGGTGAGACGCCGCCGGCTCGGGCCGGCCACGTCGATGTCCCGCCAACGCCGGGGCAGCCAGATTCGGTCGCGGTTGGCGATCAGCTGGAGTGCGAGGAGCATCGCTATGGCCTCGAACACGTGCGTGGCCCCGCCCGTCGGCAGCGGCAGCGCGGGGACGCCGAGCAGGAGCACGAACATGAGTGCGAAGCTCCTTGGCCCGAAAAGGTCGATGAGGCCGCCGAGCGTCTTGTCGGCATCGCTGTTCAGCCAACGCTCGAGCTCGTCGCTGAGCCGATCGTCTTCCCTATCCACTCGGCGGCCCCCCCAGAACGAGGACGTCGACGAGCAGGGCGAGCGCGAGGAGCGCGACGACGAGCGCGAAGGCGCGACCCAGCGTGGCGGTGGAGGCCCGGCTGCCAAGGGAGCTGCCCGAAAGCGCGCCGACCGCGGCGGCCCCGCTGAGTGCGAGCGTCAGCGGCCAGTCAGGCTCAGCGCCACGTCCCAGGTGGACACCGAGCGCGGCAAGTCCGGTGAATCCGATCACGGCAAGCGAGGTCGCGATCGCCCTGCGCAGCGGCAGGCCCAGCAGGGAGGTCAGGGCGGGGACGACCAGGAAGCCACCTCCGACGCCAAAGAATCCGGTCATCACGCCGACCACCAGGCCACTGACGCCGGAGCGCCGAAGCTCGGGCTGTGGACAACCCAGCAGCCGAGCGTCCTCCTGGTCGACTTTCTGGGTGCCTCGGGCGTAGGTCATTACGGCCGCGATCAGCATCACCGGCACGAAGGCGAGGATCAGGGTTCGGGGACTGACCGAAGCGCCGGCGATCGTGCCGACGTAGGCCCCGACCGCCGCCGGACCGGCGAAGGCCGCGGCCACTCGCCAGCAGACGCGACCCTGCACTGCCTGCGCTCCCGCCCCCGCGGAGGCCCCGAGCGCGACGACGATGAGCGATGCCGTCGAGGCCGAGCTGACGCCCTCGCCGAGGACGTAGACGAACACCGGCAGCGCGAGGATCGCGCCGCCACCGCCGACGGCCCCCACCACAAGGCCAATCCCGATCCCGAGTGCTATCGCGAGAACGATTTGCACCGGTCCATTGAATCTGGATCCCGCGACGCTTGGACGCCGCGGTCCGGCGACGACGGCGATCGTCGAGGACGGCGTCGATCCAATCGCTCTGCTTTCGCCTCGCTTCCGACGCTTGCCTCGGCGAATCGCGTCCTCGATCTCCTCCGGTGAGCACTCGGTTGGCGTTGGTGGCAAAAACCCAGCGCGAAGTGCCTGTAGCGTGTTTCGTTTGCGAGCGCTCATCAAGACCCTCGGAGCGCTGGTGTTCGTCACTTTCGCGTTCCCGCCGCTGTCCACAGCGAGCCTCACCGACCGCGTCCACCCTCTCGCCGGAACCCAGCCAGGACCGCGAACTTTCGGCGGCGGCCACAACTTCCCTGGCGCAACCGTTCCCTTCGGCATGGTCCAGTGGGGGCCCGACACCACTCCTTCGGACCGTCACTCAGGCGGCTACGACTACGGCGACCGCCACATCACCGGATTCAGCCTCACCCACCTCAACGGCGCCGGTTGCTCCTTGTATGGGGACTTCCCGTTTCTGCCGACGACCGAGCCGCTTCGTGCCTCGCCGGCGCCCCGCGGCGGCGGGCTCGCCGGGCGCTTCGAGCCCGGCTTCTCGCACCGCCACGAGAGCGCGAGCCCGGGCCGCTACTCGGTCCGCCTCAACCCTGTGCGGGGCGCAGCGATCGACGTCGACCTGACCGCGACGACGCGCACCGGGAGCGCGCGTTTCGCCTTCCCGCCCTCGCGGCACGCGAACGTGTTGATCGACGCCGGCGGCAGCGCCAAGGCCAACGACCTCGCCGAGGTGCGGATCGACCCGGCCAAGCGCGAGATCTCCGGCTCGGCGTCGAGCGGCTACTTCTGCGCCCAGCGACCCCGATACCGGATCTACTTCGCCGCCGTCTTCGGCCGCCCCTTCGATGCCCACGGCACCTGGACTCGCCAGAGGCTGAGCCCGCGCTCGACCGCCGCTTCCGACAGCAGGCCGCCGTCGAACGTCGCCGCGAACACCGCCCAGGCCGGCGCCTACGCGACCTTCGACACGCGCCGCGATCCGCTCGTCACGGTCAGGGTCGGCATCTCCTTCGTCAGCGTCGCCGGCGCCCGCGCCAACCTCGCCGCCGAGAGCCGCAGCGCCTCCTTCCACCGCCTCGCCGCCGCCGCCAAAGGGCGCTGGAACCGCGCCCTCGGGTCGATCCGCGTCAGCGGCGGCTCCCGACCCGACCTCGACACCTTCTACACCGCCCTCTACCGCGCCTTGATGTCGCCGCGGACCTTCGACGACGTCGGCGGCGCCTACATCGGCATGGACGGGGTCGTCCACGACAGCGGCGGCCGCACCAAGTACGCCGACCTCTCGGGCTGGGACGTCTACCGCACCCAGATCCCTCTGCTGGCGATGCTGATGCCACGCCGCGCCAGCGACATCGTCGCCTCGATGCTTGCCGACGCCGCGCAGAGCGGCTGCCTGCCGCGCTGGTCCTACGCCAACGGCCAGAGCATGACGATGGTCGGCGACCCGGCCGACCCGATCGTCGCCTCGGCGGCCGCCTTCGGCGCCCGTGGCTTCGATGCCGGCGCCGCCCTGGCGGCGATGGTCAAGGGGGCGAGCGAGGGCTGCCGCACGGCCGACGGCAGCTACGTCCAGCGCCAGGGCCTCGCAGAGTACGAGGCCTTCGGCTACGTGCCCTTCGACCTCGACGTCAGGCGCCGCAACGCCAACTCGCTGTTCGGCGACCCCGAGGCGGTCTGGGCCTCGGCGGCGACGACCCTCGAGTACGCGGTCGCCGACTTCTCGATCGCCCAGTTCGCGGCCCGGGCGCTGCGCGACCGCGCCACCTATCGCACCTTCATGGCGCGCTCGGCGAACTGGCGCAACCTGCTCAACCCGCGCAGCGAGCTGATCGAGCCGCGCTTCGCCGACGGCTCTTTCCCCGCCGGCTACGACAACCTGCGCGGCGCCGGCTTCGCCGAGGGCAACTCGGTCCAGTACACGTGGATGGTCCCCCACGATCCGGCCGGCCTCTTCGCCGCGATCGGCGGCCGCGCCAGGACGGCGAGCCGGCTCGACCGCTTCCTGCGCAAGCTGAACGGAGGCGCCGGTGCAACCCACGCCGACCACGCCCTGCTCGGCAACGAGCCCAACCTGAACGTCCCCTGGCTCTACGACTGGACCGGGCGACCCTTCAAGACGCAGGCGACGGTGCGCCGGGCGCTGCGCGAGCTCTACAGCGCGACGCCGGCGGGCTATCCCGGCAACGACGACCTCGGCACCCTCTCCTCCTGGTACGTGCTCGGGGCGCTCGGCCTCTACCCAGAGGTGCCCGGCGTCGGAGTGCTGGCGATCGGCAGCCCCCTCTTCCAGCGGGCAATCGTGCGACTGGCGGGCGGGCGCAAGCTGCGGATCGTCGCCTCTGCAGGGCGCACGTCGTTGCGGCAGGCCCCATACATTCAGCGGATGCGTTTCAACGGCCATGCCTACGGCCGGCCCTGGACCAACTACTGCGCCCTGGCGCGGGGGGCAACCCTCACCTACCGCCTTGGGACGCGCCCGAACCGTGCCTGGGGCAATTCCGCCGCGGCCCTTCCGCCCTCTTTCGGCCCCGAGCGGCCGATGCCCGAGAACCGCTGTTCCCCCTGATGCCCGCACAGCTCCGTGACCAAGTCCTCTGGGCGCTCGCCGGCCTGACCGCGCTCGGGGTCGCCGTCCGCTTCGCCAGCCTCGGCGTGCAGAGCTACCACCACGACGAGATAATCACCGCGGCACGGGTGATCCCCGGCAGCTTCACCGAGATGCTCGGCCAGGTGAAGGGGAGCGAGTCCAACCCACCCCTCTACTACGTGCTGGCCTGGGGATGGGCGAAGGCGTTCGGCGCCGGCGAGGTGGGGCTGCGCTCGCTGACCGCGCTGTTCGGCGCGGCCACCGTCCCCATCGCGTTCCTGATTGGCCGCGAGCTGGCGAACGCCCGCGCCGGCCTGATCGCTGCCGCCCTCGTCGCCGTCAGCCCGATGCTGATCTGGTACTCGCAGGAGGCCCGCTCCTACGCCCTGCTCGTCTTCTTCGGCACCCTCGCCCTGCTCTTCTTCGCGCGGGCGCTTCGTACCCGCGAAGGGCGGGACCTGGGGCTGTGGGCGCTCGCCTCCGCCCTTGCCCTCTGCAGCCACTA
Source organism: Solirubrobacterales bacterium (assembly GCA_036276735.1). GTDB lineage: Bacteria > Actinomycetota > Thermoleophilia > Solirubrobacterales > 70-9 > VRUE01. The sequence goes on from DASUOH010000021.1 coordinate 63,764, forward strand.
CTTCGCCGTCTTCGCGGTGGCGATCGAGGCGATGTGGCTGCTGGTCGCGTTGCGCGGGAGATGGCGTCAGGTGCTCTTCGCGGTCGGCGCCGTCGTCGCGGTCGGGCTGGCCCTGCTGCCGCTGATCTCCGCCCAGATCGACCCGACTCACCTCGGCTGGATCGACCACAGTCCGCTGTCGACGCGCCTCTTCGAGACCGGCGGCAGCTTTCTGATGGGAGAGACCGGCCACGTGATCGCCCAGCCCCCTCGCGAGCGCTACGCGCTGATTCCGGCGCTGCTGATCGGTCTCGCTCTGCTGCTGGTTGCGTTTCGCGGCTCGATCCGTGAGAAGCATGCGGCGGCGCTCGGGCTGACGCTTGGGTTGGGTGTGATGGTCGTCGCCGCCGGCATTGCCCTGGCCGGCCGCGACTATGTCGTCGAGCGCAATCTGCTGCCCGCCTTGATCCCGCTTTTCCTCGCCGCCTCAGCCGGCTTCGCGGCGAGCGGCGCTCGCCGCGTGGGGATTGTCCTAGCGACCATGCTCTGCGCGTACTGGCTCGCCTTCGACGTTCACGTCGCCCGCACCCTCAACCTGCAGCGCCCCGACTTCCGCGAGGTGACCGAACGGCTCGGACCGGCGGCGCGGCCACGGGCGATCGTCACCTGGACGCTCGCCGCCGACGGAGTTCAGTTCTACCTCGGTCACGCGTCGCGGCGCAAGTACCGCGGCAAGGTTCCGATCCGCGAGATCGACGTGATCAGCAAGGCGGTCGTGGTGGGACGGCCGCCGAACCTGCCACCGGCCTTCCGCCCGGTCGAGCGGCTGAGGCTGGAGAGGCTTACCCTCACCCGCTACATGGCGAGAGGCATCCATCGGGTTCCGGTCCTAGCACTGCGGGATGCCCGCACCGGGTTTGGCCGCAACGCGGTGATCACGGATGGCATGCCGGCGCTGGAAAGGGTGAGTCGATGAGCCCCGCTCGTGCGCTCGCCAACCGGATCGGCCTCGCCACTCGCCGGTCGGCAAACTGGATACAGCTGCTCAGGTTCGGTGTCGTCGGCGGTTCGGGGTACCTGGTCAACCTGGCCGTGTTCGCCTTGTTTACCGGTCTCATCGGTATGCACTACGTGCTCGCCGCGGTCATCGCCTTCTGTGTGGCGGTGTCGAGCAACTTCTTCTGGAATCGCCGCTGGACCTTCCCTCCCGCCGACGGCCACGCGGGCTTTCAGGCGGTGCGCTTCTTCACCGTGAGCATCGCCGCACTGCTGATCAATCTCGCCGTGCTCGAGGCGCTGGTGGTCGGTGCCTCGGCCGGCAAGCTGGCCGCCCAGGCGATCGCGGTCGCGCTGGCGATGCCCTTCAACTTCGTCGGCAACAAGCTCTGGACGTTCGCCGACCCCGGTAGGGGGCAGCGTTGACGGCCGGCTCGGTGCCTGCGTCGAAGCCGAATAGGCATCCGCCCCCACCCCCATTCGGCCGCCGCAGCGACGAGTCGCTGAGCCTCAGCGAATTCGCCTGCGCAACGGTACCCGCCAGGAGTCGAACTCGCAGTTGCTCAGGCGGTCGCTGCCTCCGCCCTCGATGCAGCGATCGAAGCCGCCGCGCCCGTCGAGGGCGTCATTGCCACCGCGGCCAAGCAAGGTGTTGGAGCTGTCGTCGCCGATCAGGATGTCGTCGCCCGGTGAGCCCTCGATCTTCTCGACGCTGTTCTCGATCCGGCCTGCGTTGCAACTCCCGACATCTGGGTCGAGCACAGCGCCGCCGATCGTCGCCTTGACGTTGGTGCCGCTGTTGCGCACCCGCGCGAAGGAAGCGCTGTCGTTGTCGCCGGGGCCGCCGTCGAAGGTGTCGCCGTCGCAGGGCTGCCCGCCGATCAACAGGTCCTCGCCGGGGCCGCCGACCATCCTCGCGGCGCCGCTGTCGCGACGGGGATGGAAGATGTTGACTCCGTAGAGGACATCGTCTCCGCCGCCCCCTTCGAGGCTGTCAGGCTCGTGATCGTCGCCGCCGTAGAGGGTGTCTGCGCCGAGGCCACCTCGCAGCGTGTCGGTGCCGGTGCCGCCGTCGATCGTGGCCGAGATCTCGGCGGGCACGCTGTCGCTGAGAGCGAAGGTGTCACTGCCGCCCTGCAGGGAGGCCTGGATCGAGCTGGCACGACCGCGACAGAAGACCGAGTTGGCCGCCTGATCCCGCGCGCATGCGTTTGATTCCGGATCGCCGAGCACGACGTCGACCGAGCCGCCGCCCTGCAGCAGATAGCCGTCGCCGCTGAAGCTGACCGTCACGTCGTCAGAGCCCTCGCTGCCCGAGACGACGAGACTGGTGGCGCCGGTGATGCTGGCGATCATCGCGACCGCCGTGCCATCGTCGCCCCCCTTCGCTCCGCAGGCGGTCTCGGCGGCGAAGGCACCCGAGCAGGCGTCGGCGCCGATGCCGCCGAACGCCTCATCGCCGCCGCCGACAGCGAAGAGATGGTCGTTCCCCGGGCCTCCGTCGAGCCGGTTGGGAGCCGCCGAGCCGGTCAGGGTGTCGTTGCCCGGGCCGCCGAGCACGTCCTCGATCCCGTCCACACGCTCCTGCTCTGCGCCCGAGACGGTGCCGCTGCCGAGATCGATCGAGACCGGGCCGCCCACCCCCTTGTAGGAGGCGATGTCGTGGGCGCCGGGGCCACCGTCGACGCGGTCGTTGCCGACGCCGCCGTAGACGATGTCGAAATCGCCGGGGCCGCCGGAGACGTTGCCGTCGCCAGGTCCCTCGTCGACGTCATCGCCGTCGCCTCCGCCGCCGTCGATCTCGTCGTTGCCGGTCTCGCCGAGGATTCGATCGGTGCCGGCGCCGCCGTCGAGGTCATCGGAGCCGCGCTCGCCGTAGATCGTGTCGTTGCCCTCCTCGCCGAAGATCGTGTCGTTGCCCCGATCGCCGTAGATGCGATCGTTGCCGGCGCCGCCGCAGATCGTGTCGTTGCCTCCCATGCCGTAGATGGCGTTGTCGCCCGAGCCGGCGACGATCACGTCGTGGGCCTTGGTGCCGACGATCCGAGGGGCGTTGGAGACGATCGTCGCCCGCTTACCGCCGCAGCTCGGTTTGGCCTGAGCCGTGGAAGCCCAGGCGAGAATCAGGCAGGCGGCTAGAAGAGAAACGCCACCGAACCGCTGCCAAGCATGAGATCGCGTGCGTTTGGGCATGGCTAATACCATCGGCTCCAGCTCGCAGAATCTGAGCCTCCCGGCGATGAGCCCACGAACGTTCGACCCCCTACCGCCCCTTGTCGTCCGATTCGCGCAGGTAGGGCTCCGGGTACACGTCGATCACAACGTTCCCCCCCGGCGCGATCGCGGCTCCCGCCGCAGCGGCGCACAAGCCCATCGCAGCGGCGATCGCAGCCAGGGCGAGCAAAGGCCGCACGCCGATCATCCTCACAACGAACCCCACGATTCGACCTCTCTTTCTCAGGCCTACGGGGTTAGCTGTCGGGCTCGCGCTGAAAGAGTCGCGCTACGGGCAATGACTTCGCCCGATTCGCCCCTGAGGCAGGTGCCTCGGGTGGTTCCCCCGCTCCCGTCCGGCGAACCGGCCGAGACTCGGCATTGTCGGCGCAGAATACAGCCGCGTCGCCCGGCAGAGAGCCAGAGGCTGATCCGCCTGCGGCTCGTCGTCCTTGTAGACGGCGAGTTGGACGCGGCAGCGGCGGGCATCGGATAGGAGCAGGGTAGGCTGCGAGCGAGCTTGAACCGAGGAGGCGGAGCCAAGGGGTCGGTTCTGGACCCGGTTGCGGAGTTCCTGCGCGCCGAGGCTGTCGGCGGGTTCGCGCTCCTGCTGGGCGCCTTCGTCGCCCTGGTCTGGGTCAACCTGATCGATGCGGGCAGCTACGAGTCGTTGTGGAGCACGGAGATGCGCATCGGGATCGGCGATGCCGCAATCACGGAGACGCTGGGCCACTGGGTCAACGACGGCCTGATGACCCTGTTCTTCTTCCTGATCTCACTGGAGATCAAGCGCGAGATCGTGACCGGCGATCTGCGCCATCCGAAGGCGGCCTCGCTGCCGATCCTCGCCGCGCTCGGCGGCGTCCTGTTGCCGGTGGCGATCTTCCTGCTCCTCGTCGGGGGCGAAGACGGGGCAGGAGGATGGGGGATCCCAATGGCGACCGACGCCGCGTTCGCGATTGGCGTGCTCGCCATCCTCGGGGACCGGGTCGGCGTGGGCGTGAAGCTCTTCCTCGTCACGGTCGCCGTGGTCGACGACGTCGCGGCGATCTGCGTGATCGCCATCGCCTATACCAGCGATCTATCGCTTGGCTGGCTGACGATCGCGCTCGCCGGCCTTCTGGGCGTGGTGGCGATGCGGGCGCTCGGTGTGCGGAGGGTCCTCGCCTACGTGCCGATCGGCGCAGTCGTCTGGGTGGCGATGCTCGAATCGGGCGTCCACGCAACGCTTGCCGGCGTCGCCCTGGCGCTCCTCACCCCGGCCCGCCCCCTCGACGGGCGCGCGGTCCTGGAGGAGCTGGAGGTGCAGTTGCACCCGTTCACGAGCCTGCTCATCCTTCCTCTCTTCGCGCTCGCCAACGCCGGAGTCGAGCTCGGCGGCTCGGCGCTCTCCGACGGCGAGGGGCGGCGGGTCGCGTTGGGAGTCGCGGCGGCCCTCGTCCTCGGCAAGTTCTTCGGCATCGCGGGCGCGACCCTCGCTGCCCTGAAGCTGCGAGTTGGAACCCTGCCGGCCGGCGTCGACCGACGTGGCCTTCTCGGTGCCGCGGCGCTCGGCGGGATCGGCTTCACCGTGTCCCTGTTCATCGCGCCCCTTGCCTATCCCGACGACGTTCTCGTCGAGGGAGCCAAGCTCGGGATCTTCGCCGGCTCGGTGATCGCCGCGCTGGCCGGGATCGCGATCCTCGCGCCGGGCGGCCGTCATCATTCCCGCTAGTTCGCTCGCTCAGCCCCTGATCCGGCAGCCTCGCACCACCGTCCCCACGAGCCGCGGTCCCCCGGTGAAGGCGACCGAGCCCTTGGCGAAGAAGCGCCCGTCCGCGCAGCGGGCCAGGAGGTAGCTCTGCCGCTTGCCGCGGTGGCGGAACGTCCGCTGAATCTTCATCGCGAAGCGGGTCACCGAGCCGCTGCCACCCGCAATCACCGGAATGCGAGCGATCGCCCGCGTCCCGAAGCGCCCCTTGCGGATCCTCTTGATCTTCACGCGGGTGACGATCGCGGTCGGCACCGGGACGTTCACGTAGGCGTGGATATACATGGTCGTGACGCCGCGCTTGACTCCGCCGTTGAACAGGACGAGCGGCCCGGTCGAGTGGAAGGCGGCCGATTCGGGGAAGGCGACTCGCACCGTCGTCTTGCCGCTGCCGACGATCGCCTTGCGGCAGGCCGCCTTCGCGGCGCCGGTCGGACGGGCCTCCAGCTCACCGGCCCTGCAGGTCGCCAGCCCCTTGGCGTTCACGGTCCCGTATCGGTCGAAGTCGGCGATGACCAGCCGCGCGGCCGGCGGATGCGCTGCGTCGGTGGTCGAGATGTTGCCGGAGATGTGGAGGGCGATCGGCGCCATCTGGTTCTTCGGCAGTCGCTTCGGCGCGACCCCGCCGTTGATCTTGAGGACGAGCGTGCCGGCGCGGACGACCGTCGGCTTCGCCGCGGTGGCGATGCCAGCTGACGCCACCGCGACGAGGGCGACCACCACGGCAAGTGCGAGTGCGATCTTCCTGTGCACGGCTTTACAGCTACCCGCAGCCAATAGCTCCGTGGCGGCGTTGTCACCCAGCTGACACCGCCGCGAATCACTTAGAGGCGACGACGCCCGAGCGGCAATTGGCGGCCTTGCGGACGAGCAGCCGGTCGATGAAGACCGCCGAGTCGTACTGGCGGTCGCCCTGGTCGAAGAGCGAGATGTAGAGCAGGCGGCTGCCGGGGCTGACGCGCGTCGAGGCGCGCAGCTTGCCGGTCGCCGCGTCGTAGGTCGTCCCCTTGGCGGCGGCGCGCGAGACCCTCGCCACGCCGGTGCCGTTGACGCTGACCAGCTTGCCATCGCGCGTCGTCGCGAAGTTATGGGGCGCCGTGATCGTCGGGTCCTTCGTGCCCGCGGCGTTCCAGCGTGGCGAGCGGCCGACTTCGGCGATCAGCGCGTCGTTGAAGATCGAATTTACCCACTCCGGATACTCATCGGAGAGGAACTTGAAGCGGAAGGAGAGGCAGTTGGCCCCCTTCGGCACCTTGACGCGGATTCGCCAGACGATCACGTCGCGGGCGCCCCGGGTCTTGACGCCTCCATTGCGGCAGCCGAGGCTTCCCGACCTGTTCGGATTGTCGGCGAGCAGCGCGCACCCGGTGGAGAGCACGGCGAAGGAGCCGCCCCTGCGGGGGAACCCGCGCAGCGGCTGGGTGCCGATCGCGACCGGCTGACCGCCCGGAGGAACCGTCACGAACTTCGAGCGCACGAGCTTGGCGGGAGTGCCTTCGACGATCGAGCGGGCGAGGTGGGTGGCCCCGGCGTCGGAGCGGCTGACGGGGGAGATGGGTTTCTTCGCGCCGCCCCCATGAGAGGCGACGGCGACGGCCGCGACCAAGATCGCCGCCAGGCCACCGCACGCCGCGATCGTCAGGCTCGACTGCATCCTCCTACCCGCTCTGCCGCTCATGGCCGGCTCCTTCCGATCCTCGTTTGCGATGCTCGCCGATTACCCATGCCGCGCCGCGAAGCCCGCCTGGATGTCAGCGGGCTGACAACGCGGCGATCAGCAGGGCGGTCCTCCCAGGAGGACCCAACAGCCGTTGTCGGTGCTGGCCAAGCGCTCTTCGTCCTGAAGCTGCGCGAGGGCGGTGGTCACCGACGGACGGCGCGCGCCGGTCAACTCAGCGAGCAGGCGGTGCGGGAGCCGGATCGTCAGATGCACGCCGTCGGCCCCCGTCCTGCCCCAGCGCTCGGCCAGTTGCCAGAGCAGGATGAGCAGGCGATCCTCCAGGCCGACGATGCTCGCGATGGCCGCGTCGGCGGCTAGCGCCCGCGAGCGCCTGACGCCTCGAGCCATGAGGTTCGCGACGAGCGGTGGCCAGCGGACGATGTTGCGAGCCGCCTGCGGTCCCAGCTGCGCCAGCTTGGTCGGCTCGACCACTTCCCACGACGATGCGCAGAACGAAAAGGCGTCTTCCTGCCAGGGGCGCAGCAGGTCGCCTTGCCCAAGCAGCTCGACGCTGGAGCCCTTTCCCACCTCGACCCGGCGCACGACGAGACCGTCCACGACCAGGTAGCCGAGGTGCCCCGGCTCCTGGTCTCCCCCGTTGGGCTGCCAGGCCCCTTCGTTCAGGACGACTATCTGAACCGGGAGTCCCTGGGCGGCGATCCGCCGCTCCTCCGGCGCCAGACCCTCGCCGAGCTCGGCGTCGAGGTCGAGCAGCTGCGCCACGCGAGCTCTCCTCACGGCTTTTCTCGTCCCCGCTTCACCACTCCAGAAACAACGACGAACGCGAAGAGGCTCGGCACCCAGCGGATTCGCACGATTCCGGGGCCCTGCCGTCAGGTGGCTGATAAAGCTGGGACGCCATGCATCAGGTGTGCTTATCCACGGGTTGTCAGGAAACTGACATATCTTTCGTCCTTCCCGTCAACGGGCGTGAGAGACGGATAGAGGGGAGTTGTGGCAGGGATTCATGCACGACAAACCGTCCGTGCTCGCACGGTGCTCGTCGCCCTTCTGGCGGTGGGAATGCTCTGCGGCGTGGCCCCCGCCGCATCTCTTGCCGACGGCGAGATCGACACCTCGTTCTCCGGCGACGGGCGGGTGATCGTCGACTTCGAAGGGGGCGAGGACGAAGCGCTCGCGGCGACGGTCGATGCCAAAGGACGACTGGTCCTGGCCGGCTACTCGTTCAAGTCGCCCGACGGCATCCGTCTGGCCGTGGCCCGCTATTTGTCCGACGGCTCGCTCGATCCCAGCTTCGACGGTGACGGGCTTCTGCTCGACAACCACGGGGGCGGCATCGTCGCGCGTGACGTCGCGATCGACACCGCCGGCCGCATCGTCGTCGCTGGGCCGAACGCGAGAGACGAACACAAAGCCATCCGCCTGCTCGAGGACGGCCGGATCGACACCAGCTTCGGGCGCGGCGGCGTCGTCCACGTTCAGCTCGATCTCTTCGACATCCGCGCTCTCGTGATCGACAGGCTCGGCCGCATCCTCCTTGCCGGCAGCAACCAGGTGAACTTCAACGATCTTGACTTCGGAGCGATTCGGATCCGTGACGACGGCTCGCTCGATCCGAGCTTCGACGGGGACGGCCTGGTCACCTTCGACACCGCCGGCGGCGCTAACGCCGATCGGGCCACAGACGTCTTCCTCGATGCCTTCAACCGGATCGTGCTCGCCGGGAGCGCCTGGCTGCCGGCCCCGGGCAAGTCCCGAAAACTCGGGCGCTTCGCGCTCCTGCGGCTGCACGACAACGGACAGGTCGACAGCTCCCTCCGGGAGAGCGGCACGGCGCTGATCGCGATGAACAAGCGTGGCTCGTTTGCCACCGCGGCGGCGCTGGTAGGGAGCGGCAGCATGATCGTGACGGGGCGCGCCGCCCCGCGAACGGGGTTCGCCAAGGTTTGGGGCTCCGGGGCGCTGCCGAAGGGGTTCGGCAACGGCGGTCGGGCCAAGCTGGCGACCGGAGGCGCCCAGTGGGCGATGGACCTGGCGATCGACGGAGCGGGAAGGCCGGTGGCGGCGATCGGCGCCCCCAAGCTCTCGGCTGACGGAGCGGGCGCCCTGATCGCAGCCCGGCTGCGCCCCCACGGGCGACCCGACCGCTCCTTCAGCAACGACAGCAGGGCGCTCGTCCGCTTCGGCCGCTGGCGCGCCACCGCCACCTCGCTTGCGCTGGATGCCAATGGAGGGATAGTCGTCGCCGGAGTCGGCCGCCGCTCCGACGCCAACCACAGCGACTTCGTCGCCGCCCGCTTCCGCGGCGGTCAGTGACGAGCGAGCCGGTCTCGCGCCCTCAGATAACCGGTGCCCCTCCTGGGGTCACGACGAGCCAGAGCCCGCCGAACTCGCTGACGTTGTGACAGAGGATGACGCCGGGCGAGTCGTCGACGTAGTAGTAGAGCGGGTGGCCGGCGTAGGTCACCTGCAGCTTGCCGTCGGGGCGGCGGGTCGTGCCGAGCAGGCGCGCCTCAGCGCCCTTGCCGGCACGCGGCTCGCCCTTCGTCAGCACCGGCGGCCAGGCCACGGCGCACTCCCCGAAGCATTCGGGCCGCGGCGATCTCTCCTTGTCGAAGAGGTAGAACGCCTCGCCCGTCTCGTCGGCAATCACGGGGCCGTAGTCGGAGTCGACGACCTTCACGGTGCGGCCGGGCTTCGCGTCGGCGGATGGCGGCGGGGCGCTGGGCGGACTCGGCTTCATCGTCGCCTCGGGACGACCGCCGTCTCGCTCCTCGGCGTTGTCGCCACTGCCGCACCCGCTCGCCAGCAGGGCGGTTGCCAAGAGACCGAAAGCCGCTATTCGCCTCATCGTCGCCTCTCCTCGTCAGGATTGCCGCCATGTCCGTGGCAGAGCCGGTCTACGCCCTGAATCTATTCGACGTCGTCGACCGTGACGAGTATTTGGCGTACTCTCGCCGCTCTGCCCGGGAGGTCGCTCGCCACGGCGGCAGGGTCGTAGCCCTCGGCCGCTTCTCGGAGGCGATCCTCGGCGAGGTCGAGCCGAGGCAGGCGATGATCCTGGTCGAATGGCGCAGCAGAGCCCATTTCGACGGCTACCGTGAAGATCCCGAGCTCGCCGACCTCCATCCGCATCGGGAGGCGGGCGCCGGCAACTACGTTTGGCACCTGTTCGACAAGCTCGAAGACCTGCGGCCGCTGCTGAGAAACAGCGACGGCTGACGCCGGGACCACTGAAGCCGCGACTGTTGGTGTCAGGAAGCTGACGCTTGCGGCACGAGGTGCGGGGTAGTCGCCAGGCTCTGAAGTTCTGAGGAGACAGCTACCTCGAGGAGGCAGGGCGATGAACGCAGAGAAAGGCGTGGGTCGATTTCGGGCCGGCGCGATCGTGACGCTGGCGGCGCTGCTCATCGCGGTCGCACCGGCAGGCGCGGTCGCGGTCACCGTCAGCACGACGGAAGCTGCCGGTGGGAAAGAGGCGACCCTGGCCATACAGGCGGCGCCAACCGAGGCGAACCGGTTGACGGTCACCGCCAGCGGCAGCGACGGCGCCCATGTGTTCACGATTCGCGACGACGCCGAGCCGACCGTGGCGGGCTCCGGCTGCAGCGGCGGTGGCGCCCCGGGGACGCCGGTGACCTGTCCGCTGAAAGCCCTGCCGGCGCTGACGGCGCTCCTCGGCGACGGTGGGAGCGCGCTCGACGCCGGCAGCCTGCCCGCGCTTCCAGCCACGAACGTGACCGGCGGCTCGGGCAACGACACGATCCTGACCGGTGACGGCGCCGATCGGGTGCAGGACGGCACCGGATCCGACGTGGTGCGGACGGCCGGCGGCGATGACACCGTCCTCGCGCCGGCCAGCCCCGACGGCCCAGATGCCTACGACCTCGGCCCCGGCGCGCTCGACCTCTTCACCTATCAGGGGAGGTCACAGCCGGTTGCCTATCGGGCGGACGGCGAGGACAACGACGGCTCTGCGGGCGAGGGCGACGCCATCCTCAACGCCGAGGTGGTCGTCGGCGGCACCGCCAACGACTCGCTCATCGGCGGCGTCGGCGTCGATTACCTCTTCGGCGCCGGGGCCGACGACACCCTCCTGGGCGAAGGCTCCGACGACCTCCTGGTCGGCGATCTCGCCGCGGGCTCCGATGCGGTCGGGCAGTTCCAGCTGGCCCGGCTCGGGCTGACCGCGGAGGCCAGGGCCGCCACCAGCGGCGACGACAGCGCCTACGGCGGTCCGGGTGAGGACTTCCTGCGCGGCGATTCCGGTGCGGATCGGCTCTACGGCACCGCCGACGACGACATCGTCGTCGGCAACGACGGCAACGACCTCGTCAACGGCGGTCCGGGGGCCAACAGGGTCTACGGCCAGAGCGGTGACGACAAGGTCGTCGGGCGCGACGGGGACGATCTGCTGAACGGGGCCGCGGGCGCCGACGGACTCTTCGGGAGCGACGGCGCCGACAAGCTCGTCGGCGGCTCCGAGGACGACCGCCTCTTCGGCAACGACGGACCCGATCGAGCCTTCGGCATGGCCGGCGACGACCTGGTCAACGGCGGCCCCGGCAGCGACCGCCTCTTCGGCAACGACGGCGCGGACAAGCTCGTCGGGCGCTGGATGGACGACCTCCTGAACGGCGGCCCCGGCGACGACAACGCCTTCGGGGGGCCAGGGCCGGACAAGCTCCTCGGTCGCGCGGGGATCAACCGCCTCTTCGGCAACCAGGGGCCCGATCGCCTCTACGGCGGCGAGGGCTCGAGCCTCCTCAACGGTGGCCCCGGCAACGACCGTTGTCGTCTTGGCACCGGCGGCGGCGAGGAGGTGCGGTGCAATCCATGAGTGCCACGGAGCTCATTCGCGACGAGTTGCGCTACTAGCCGGGGACCATCCCGGCGGCGGCGCGAGCGTGGAGCAATACGCCAAAGCCGTACGGCTGGTCGTGCAGCGTGCCGTCCGAGCGGCGCAGGCAGGTGCTTCGCAGTTCCTCGGCGCTCAGCGCCCGTTCGACCTTCAGCCCGAAGCGCGCCAGGGTCTCCTCCATCCGCCCCTCGGGGATGCCCCAGCGAAGCGGCTCGTCCATCCTCCTGACGCGCTCGCGCAGCGCCTCGGCGCCGAAGTACTCGCGCGAGCCATCGATGGCTCCGGCCCAGGCGGCGTCGAAGACGATCGAGGCGGGTGGATCATCGTGCGCGGCGACCCATGAGAGCACCTCCGCCACTGACTCCTCCGGCAGGTACATGCTGACGCCCGACCAGACGAACAGCGTTCGGGCAGACCGCCGATGCCCGGCCTCGGCAAGAGCCGTATCCAGGGGATCGCTGTTGAAGTCGACCGCGACGAAGGTGACCTGATCTGGCTCACGTCCGAGCAGACGGCGCAGCCGTGCCCGCTTCGAGGCAAGGCTGGCGGGATGATCGACCTCGAACACCTTTACGCCGCGCAGCTCCCTTTCCAGGCGATATGGCCGCGAGTCGAGCCCGGCCCCGAGCAGGACCAACTCGTCGATCCCGGTTGCCGCCTCGCCGAGGACGACGTCGTCGATGAACTTCGCTCGCGCGATCTCATAGGTGTAGCCGCCCGGAACGCGCCTATTGACCGAGCGCACGACGAGTCGCCGGGTGGCACGGTGCTTGGCCAGCGTGGTTACGTTGAAGCCACCGAGAAAGCCGGCCGCCATGTGGTCTGGGCAGCGAACCGCCGGATCGGGCTCCAGGGCGCCGGCAGCGCGCATCGCGCAGGCCGCCTCGGCGGTGCTGCGAGGGGCCAAGGGGTTGAGACTCTCTCACCTAGCGCCATGTCGCCTCCGATCGCGGGCGGACCCAATGCGTCTGCGGCGCACGGTACCGCGCCGCGTCACCATCGCGGCGAGGAGTGCCGCGACCACTTGGATGATCGAGGCGCCGGATCGCCGCGGCGGCGCAGTGTCGTCTCTTCCCATCTCGCTCCCCTCTTTGAGTACGCCGCTCGACACTAGCCGCGGATAACCGGCGCACACAACGCAGTTCTGGACCTTCGGAATGTCCAGTTGGCGGTTCGCGAATCGCTCAGACAGCTCAGTTCCTCGGCGAGCGGCCTTGTCGGAGCAACCATGCGAGAAGATGCGCCGATGGGAGTGGCGATCGTCCTGTTCAGCGACTTGGTCGACTCGACCGCGCTGTTGGCGAGGCTAGGCGACGACCGGATGGACCGCCTCCGGCGCTGCCACGTTGAAGACGTGACCGACGCGGTCGAGTCCAACGGGGGGCGAGTGATCAAGACGCTCGGAGACGGGGTGATGTCCAGCTTCGAGAGCGCCCTTGGCGGCTTGCACGCTGCCGCGGCGATCCAGGGCGCGGTGGAGCGACTGGACGCCGAGCAGGGCGAGATCGGCATCGCGGCGAGGGTCGGCGTCGCGGCCGGAGAGCCGATCGCCGACGGCGAGGACCTACACGGCATGGCCGTGGTCATCGCAAGCCGGCTGTCGTCGGCGGCCCGGACCGGCGACGTGCTCGTCCAAGACCTCGTCCAAGCGCTGGTGGCCTCCCGCGACGGAGTGGCGCTGGAGGAGGCGCGCGACTACCAGCTCAAGGGCGTGCCGGCGCCGGTTCGCGCCTCGCGGCTGCTCTGGCGCGATCTGGCTCCGCGGATCCGAGATGACGGCCAAGGGGCCGCCGCTGGCGATGCGGCTTCCGGTCGCATTCGGTTGCCGCCTCCGCTCGCGGCCTACGCGGACGAGCCGTTGATCGGCCGCGACCGCGAGATAGCGATGCTGCGCGAGCAGACAGCGGCGCGCCCAGGGCGGCGCGCGGTGCTGATCTTGGGAGAGCCAGGGATAGGCAAGACGCGCCATGCCGCGGCGGCAGCCGGCGAGGCGCACGCTGGGGGAGCCACGGTCGTGTTCGCGCGGTGTCCGCCGGAGACGATCGTTCCCTTTGAGCCCTGGGTGCGCGCCATCGGCGAGCTGGCGCTCTCGGGCGACGATGTTTGGCGGCAGACGCTTGCGGCGGCCGCCGGGCCCGAGCTCTCGGCGCTGGTGCCGGGTTTGGGGCGGCAAGCTCAACCCGACGAACGCGCGGGCGCCTCGGAGTTCGTGGCCGCGGAAGGCGCTCGCTATCGCCTGCTGAGTGGAATCGGGGCGGCTCTTGCCTGTGCCGCCAAAGGTGTCCCGCTGTACGTGGTGCTGGACGACGCGCACTGGTGCGACCGTGCCTCGGTCCAGGCGCTCGCCCACCTGCTGGAGAGCCCTCCTGCCCACGAGCTGGTCTTGATCGCGACGGCCCGGGAGGAAGAGATGGGCCGCGGGCACCCGGTCTCCAGAGCGCTTTCGGATCTGCGCCGCACCGGCAATCTGAGCGAGCTGCGCCTCGAAGGGCTCGACGCCAGAGGGATGGCCGCCTTGGTCGGAGCCCGGCTCGGGCGGGCGATCACTCCCGCTCTCGCGACCCGTCTGCTGGACCGCACCGCCGGCAACCCCTTCTTCGCCGGCGAGCTGGCGCGCGACCTGGACGAGAAGGGCGCGCTGCGCGACGACAGCGCCCTGGACACCGCGCCGGTGCCCGATGCCGTCACGGGACTGGTGGAGGAGCGCCTGGCGCAGCTGGACCCCGCGACCGAACGGCTGCTGACGGCGGCGGCGGCGATCGGGCCTTCGGCGCCCGTCGCCCTGGCTGCGCAAGCGGCGGGGCTGGAGATCCACGAAGCCGAGAGGGCGGCCCAGGCCGCCCTCTCCGAGCGCCTGGTCGAAGATGTCTCGGCCGCGCAGCCCACGATCGCCTTCGCCCACGCGCTGGTACGCGAGGCGCTGGTGGCGCAGACCGGCGGCGCGGCGCGGGCGCGACTGCACCTCGAGATCGCCCGCGCTCTCGAGAAGGACGCCGCCGCGGAGCCTGCCGAGCTGGCGCGCCACTACGGGCTGTCGGTGGAGCTCGCCGGCCCCGAGCCGGCGATCGAGGCCCATCGGGCCGCGGCCGCCAGCGCCGCGGAAGGACACGACCACGAGCAGGCCGCGTCCCACCTGCGTGGCCTGCTCGGCCTCTTGCCGGAGAAGGAGTCAAGGGCGCGGGCGCAGACTCTGCTCGAGCTGGGGGAGCAGGAACTGCTGACTGCGGACCTGGTCAGTGCGCGCCGCTCGTTTCTAGGCGCCGTGGAGGCAGCTCGCACGACGGGCGACAGCGCAACGCTGGCGCGTGCCGCGTTGGGGTTCGCCGGGGGCGACATCGGCTTCGGCTGGGAGTCGGGCACCGACGATCCCGCGGCGGTGGCGCTGCTCCGCGAGGGGATGGAAGCACTCGGCGACGAGGACCCACGGCTGGCGTTGCAGATGACCTTCCGGCTCGCCTACCTGATGGTCTTCAGCGAGGACGGCGACGCCCTGGCGGCCCTGGCGCGGCGCGCTGAGGATTTGAAGCAGCGCCTTGGCGACGCCGAAGCTCAAGTCCTCGCCGGACTCACCGAGCAGGTAGCCAAGGTCGGCCGCATCCCGGGCCGCCTGTCGGAGCCTCCGCGAATCTTCGAGGACATGGAGCGTTCACTCGGCTTGCTGGCGGCGGCGGAGGAAAGCGGCCGCGAAGACCTCCTCTTCCGAGTCCTCCAATGGTTAGCGGCGGTGCACTATGCGATGGGGCGCATCCCAGAGTGCGAGCAGGCGCTCGAGCGTGCCGCCGAGATCGCCGAGCGGCTGGGAAGCCCGCGCTTCAGCTGGGAGGTGGACCTCAATCGTGGTCTGCGGCGGTTCGACCGCGGCGATCGCGAGGGGGCGGAAGCGCTAATGAGGCGTGCGGGAGCGGTTGTGCGTCGCGTACGGCCGGACCTTCACATATTCCTCGAGCTGACCTGGCTGGTGGTAGCCAACTGGGTGTACGGCGGCGACAACGCGATGTTGAGGCTCGTCTACGAAACGATGAACGAGGAGATCCCGCGCGGAGCCGTCTCCGCCACGATCGCGTCCGCGGCCGCGGCCGAAGGGGATGGCCCGGAGGCACGCTCCCGGCTCCGCGCTCTGCTCGCGGACGATCTGGAGCGGCTCCGACGCCCCGATACCCATCTGCCGGCGGCGCTCTGCATCCTTGCCTATGCCGCCTACACGAACGACGATCGCGAGGCCGGCGCCCGCTTGCGGCCGCTGCTGGAGCCGTTGCGCGACCACATCGTGGCCGTCGTGCCCGCGATCGGGTCTGGGTTGTCGCCGGAGTGGGCGATCGGCGTCGTGGAGCTGCTGGCGGAGCGCCCGGACGTAGCCGCTCGCGAGCTCTCCGATGCGGTCGCGAGAAGCGACCGGCATGAGATCGCCTGGGCAAGCGCCTGGTACCGCTGCGACCTCGCCGTCGCTCTTTCATCGCAACGGCGATGCCCGGAAGGCCCAGGCGACGCTGGTCGAGGGAGAATCGCTTGCAGAGCGATACAGGGTCGGTTGGGCCGTCAGGCGCGCCGCCGAGGTACGCGCCGAGCTGGAGGGTCGGCAGCCCCCGACCGCGCCAGCCGCGAGTGGACGCTCGAAGCCGCTCCGTGCCCTCGCCGCGCGCGGCGGCCGCCGCGCCCTAGCCGCAATGGTGAGCGACCTCGACGATGAGAAGATTGAGCGGCGCTTCCTCGACGCAAGGCGGCAGCGGAGCCTGGTGCGTGCCGCGGCGCGGGCCTTCCAACCCGCGCAAGCCCGCGGCTTCAGCGGCGTGGTCGCCTACGAGATCGAGCCGTTTGCGATCGAGCCGCCCCCGGACGCCCCTTGGAGGTGGGCGCTCGCGGTCGATTCGCGCGCGGGGCGCGCCCGGCTCCTCGAGCCAGCCCCGCTCGACGCATCGGTGACGGTCCATCTCGGACTCGCCGACTGGGTCCGGGTGATCGCCGGCACGCAGAGCGCCCTCGCCACCATCGTCGGCGGGCGCTGCAGGGTCGAGGGGGACGTCCTGGTTGCCGCCCGCCTGGAGGCTATGTTCGGCGGCCGGTAGCGACCGCGCTGGGTTCACCGGCACGCAAGGCGAGGCCGTCCAAATCCAGCACCGTGATGCGCCTGCGCTCCGTCCTCACCCAACCGAGGTCGCGCATCGTCTTCAGCGCGGTCGTGACACCCGCTCGGGAGCAGGCCGTCCAGCCGCCGAGGTCATCCTGGGTGATGGGAAGCACGATCTCGATCCCCTCGCCGCTCGGTCGACCGTGGTGCTCGCACAACTCGATCAGGCGGGCGGCGATCCGCCCCAGGGCGTCCAGCGCCGCGAAGTGAACCTGGGCGCGGTTGGCGTCCCGAAAGCGGCGGCCGATCGCGTCGAAGAGCGCCAGTCCGGCCGACGGCGTTCGGGCCAGAAACGCGCGGAAGTCCGCCGCGGGCAGCGCTTGCGCCTCAACGGCCTCGATCGCGATGACATTGCTCGAGCGCGGCTCGGCGTGGACGAAGGAGAGCTCACCGAGCACGTCGCCTGGCCCGTGAAAGCCGAGCACGATCTCCTTGCCCTGTGGCTCGACGAAGGTCGACTTGACGTGGCCGCGATGCAGAAGGAGCACCGTGTCGCCGCGCTCCCCCTGGTGCATCAGGTGCTCGCCGGGGTCGTAGCGCCGGGGCGAGCCGAGCCCCAGCAGCGCCTCGCGATCGGAGTCGGTCAGCAGCGCGAGGAAGGTCTCCGACTCGGCCTGGAGTGGCACGGGCTCGATGCTATGCCGAACCCGGTGACGGTAGGTGCGCTCGTCCCATCAGGAGGCCTCGGAGAGGCCGAAGCGGCGCTGCAGGCGGCGCACAGCGGAGCGGGCGCCCACCAGTTCCACTCGCCGAAGAGGCGCATCAGGGCGGGCACCAGCAGCGCCCTGACGATCGTCGCGTCGATCAGAACCGCCGCCGCGTAGCCGACTCCCGCCTCCTTCATGAAGAAGATCGAGCTGGTCGTGAAGGCGAGGAAGACGGCCGCCAGGCAGAGGGCCGCCGCGCTGATCACCCGACCGGTGCGGGCGATCCCGACCGCGACGGCCTCCTCGTTGGAGAGGCCCGAGTCGTGCAGCTCCTTGACCCGCGCCAGGACGAGCACCGCGTAGTCGGTGCAGAGGCCGAAGATCACCGCGAACATCAGCACCAGAGTCGTCGTCTCCATGCTCTCCGGGCCGGAGTAGCCGAGCGGACCGTCGAGTAGGCCCCACTGGAAGGCCGCGACTATCACGCCGAGCGTTGCCGCCAGCGTCAACAGGTTCATCAGCAGCGTCTTCAGCGGCAGCACGATCGAACCGGTGAGCAGGAAGAGCAGCGCCAGGGTGCTCAGCGCGATCAGGGCGACGACGACAGGCAGGTTGCGCGCCAAGCTCGTCTTCAGATCGAGGAATTCGGCGGTGTAGCCGGCGACCAGCAGTGGCGCCGGAGCGTCCAAGGCGCGGATCTCTCGCACCGCCCGCTGGGCCTCGTCGCTCAGCGTCCCGTCCGCCCTTCCCTCCAGGCCGAAGTTCGCCACGGCCAGGTCCGGCGCCAGGCGTCGAAACCGCGCCGGGGAGTCGATGCCGGGGATCGCCCCGATCCGGGCCTCGAGGCGCCGCAGCCGGGGGCCGCCGACCGCCCCGTCCACGGTCACCGAGACCGGCGTGCCAAGCGCCGCTGGGTAGTCCCGGTCCATCGTCAGGACGACGTCGCGCGATGACGCCCCCTCCGGCACGGCGTTGGCCCCGGGGATCGTCAGCGTGACGCCGAGGACCGGAAACGCGAGTGCCAGCAGCAGCGCCGAGCTGGCGAGCGCGACGCCGACCGGGCGCCGCATCACGCCGCGTGCCAAGCGGTACCAACCGCCGGACTCGTCGGAGACCGCCGGGCCGCGTCGCAGCGACAGCGCGTTGACCCGCTCCCCGAGCAGGGCAAGCAGCGAGGGAACGAGGAACAGCGCTCCCAGCGCGGCGAAGACCGAGACGATCGCCCCGCCCGCGCCGACCGAGTAGAGAAAGCGCTGGGGAAGCATCGTCAATGCGGCCATCGCGACCGCCACCGTCAGACCGGAGAAGAGCACGGTGCGCCCGGCCGATTCGACCAGCCGGCGGTGGGACTCGCGGGTCGGCCCGTTCCGCTCGAGCTCCTCGCGATAGCGGCTGACGAGCAGGAGGCCGTAGTCGACCGCAAGCCCCAGGCCCATCGCGGTGCTGATGTTGAGCGCGAAGACCGAGGTGTCGACGAACTCCGACATCGTCCGCAGGACGAGGAAGGTGCCGCCCACCGACACGACGCCGAGCATGAGCGGTATCGCGGCTGCGACGACGCCCCGGAAGACGATCAGCAGGAGCAGCGCCAGCACCGGGAAGGCGATCAGCTCGGCCCTGATCAGATCGGAGCGAACGGCCTCGTTCATCTCGTTGAAGCCGGCGCCCAGGCCGCCCACGGTGACCTCGAACCGCGATGACGTCAGTCGCCTCGCCGCATCCTCCGCAGCCGTGGCCAGGACGTCGACGTCGCCGCTGGAGAAGTAGCCGAGCAGCAGAAAGGAGCTGCGGTCCTTGGCGATCAGGACCTGCGGCCCGCCGCGAAGCGGATTGTCCACTCGTGCGATCCCGGCGATCGAGCGCATCGCCGCCGCAAGCCGCCGCGTCTCCGCCTGCAGCACCGCCGAGCGGAGCGGAAGCGGTGCCCCTCCGCTTCGAGGCCGAACGCGAAGCACCAGGCCGGGCGCGCTGTCGGCACCCGCCCGGTCGATCATCAGCTCCTGCGCTCGCTTGCTGTCGGTGGCGGGGTCGCTGAAGCCGGCCGCCTTGAGATGCGCCTCGACGCCGTTGCTGAGAGCGAAGGCCGCGACGGTGAACGCCGCCGCCGCCGCGAGCACCGCCTTCGGGTGCCCCCAGGTCAGGTTCGCGATCCTCTCGAACATGGTCTCGTGTCGGACCCTAGATTCGAGGCCAAGACCGTACAACGCACTTCTGGATGCTGCGAACGTCCAAGGCTGGACGGAAGCCAACTGGCCACGCGCCGGATCGTTTAACGCCAGGCGACCGTGAACTCACCGTCCGGGAGCCGTTCGATCGAACGACTCCCGGAGCCTGAGAGAGTCCGCTACGTCGCGAAGACTCGATTGGGGACGGTCGGGTCGCCGAGCTGGTCGAAGGCGACCAGCTTGCCTTCGCTGTTGTAGGTGAGGACGTCGGCCACCTCGGCGCTCTCGCCGTCGATAGTGGCCGTCGTCAAGACGACGACCTTGTCGCCATCGGCGACGAAGTCGTGTGGCTCGGTCCGCAGGCCCTTCTCGGCCAGCTTCGCCCAGAGCTCGCCGACCTCCTGTTTGCCGTTGTACGTGCCGGTCAGGGCGTTGTCGCCGCGCACGGTCCAGACGACCGAGTCGTCGATGTTCCGCATCGCCGACTCCGCGTCGCCCTGGCCGAAAGCGCGGTAGGCGTCTTGCGCGGACTGCTTGTTCTCCTGAGCACCCATATTCGGTCCTTCCGGTGGAAGTAAGGCCCACCCCCGGTGGAGTGGGCCCCGTTGCTCACTTGCCCTTGCAGCCCGGAACCGGGTCGTTGGCCCCGGGGCCGGTGCCATGACCGGGCGCGTGACACTTCGCGCCACCGTCGTTTGGCCCCTTGCTGCTGTTGCCGGGACCGAAGTCCGGGTCGGCGAGGACCGGCGAGGCGGGAATCGTCAAAGCGCCGATCGTGAGCGCTAACGCCAGCATCTTCTTGCGCATGGGAACCTCCTAGCACGCTGATCGTGCCTACGGGGCTCCCAGCTATTTCCTACAGCGAACCGCCCCTCCTCGCTGAGCCACCGACGGTAGAGCGACGCGCGCGTCGCTGTCAAGCGCCGCCCACGGTTACCGGGCAGGCCGCCGGGCGAAGACCTTGAGGGCAAGCACCTCGTCGGTGGCTCTTTTGCCGATAGCCGTCGTACTGATATGACGCGTCCGATCTCCTCGGCGAGGGATAAAGTTCTCGACACTGGGGAACGCAAATGCGAACTTCTGGGAACAGGCGATGAATAGCGGTGAGCGCCACTCACGAGGTGGCGACGCTCACGCTGTCACGGCGCGACCGGTTACCCCGAGGCGATCGACGACGCGGCGCTTTCACACGATGCCTGGAAGCTGGGACGAGGTTCGCATCATGGCGGCGCTGCGGGAGTGGACGGAAGAGGTCGGCATGCCGCCGAAGTCCTACGAGTGGTGTCCCAGCGCAGCGCGATCCGCGGGATTAATAGGCGCAGAGGAATCCAAGTGGGAGCGCGAACATCCACGCTGGCCTGGGAATACGACCGTGTATCTCCACTTCGACTCATGGCCTGCCGCCCTCGAGGCGGCGGGAATCAAACCTGTATGGCCGCCCAAACCAGACGGCACTCTCGCCGAGCGTGTCGAAGCAGCAAAGAGGATGTATGCGGCCGGAGAGACCAGGCGCGTGATCGCCGATGTGCTTGGCGTCAAACCCGCCACGGTCGGCCGCTACCTGAAGGCACACCCCTGCCGCAGCTGCGGCGGACCCGTCGTCGGTGACGGGAAGCTCTGCCACGTCTGCGCGACCCGGCATGGCAATCCCATGCGCTGGAGCAAAGAGGAGGTTGTGGCGGCGATCCAGAAATGGATCCGCCTCGAAGGACAAGCGCCGAGGTCGTCGGACTGGAGGCCCACTCGCTTCGGCGGGGCTGAGCGGTGGGAGGCAGAGTTCGGCGACTGGCCTCCGATGAGCGTGGCCAGGCTTTTGTTCGGTGGCTGGAGCCGGCTACTTGAAGCAGCCGATGTAGCCGTCATCAAGCCGAGCTGGACACCGGAGGCGATCCTCGCCGCTCTTCGCACATACGCGCAGGAGTTTGGTCAGACGCCCGCCAAGCAAGAGCTGGAATGGCCGCCTACCGGCTTCCCCTCCTCGCGCACCGTCCGACGCCACTTCGGCTCCTTCACGGCCGGCCTGCGGGCCGCCGGGCTTGAGCCGCGGCAAAAACGTTGGGACGAGGAGGAAATCATCGAGGCCATGCGCGAGTACGAGCGTGAAACCGATCTCTGGCCACGTTCGTCGGACTGGGCTACGGCCTGCGAGGACTGGCCGTCAGCAGGCACCGTCTACAACCGCTTCGGGACTTGGCAGGCCGCGCTGGATATCGCGATGAACGACTCTCGCGGGGCGGGTTGAGGTCGCGATCGGGTGACCGCGCAGGGACTGGACCCCAGCGAGGTCGAGGTAGGCGAGTGCGGTTCGAACGAACCGGCGACCGGCGCTCGGCTCGCTGGCTGCTCGAGCGGCCCTACCGGGGACGCCGGGCGACTGGAGTCACGGCTCTTGGCGTTCGCGGCGGTATCTGACGTTCGCCACGAATGCTCCCGCGGCGCCCCGGCCGCGTGGGAGCATCCGTGGCGATGTCCGCCCAAGCCTCCTCTGCCTCGCGCGCGGATTCATAGCCCGCTCTAACCCGCCTCCTCTCATTTCGGGCACTTTGCGCCAAGACCGCTAATGCCCTGACGTCCTCCCTGGAGAAGCGTTGTAGAGCGACGGATGAACGAGAGGGCAGAAGCCACCGACTCGACGGGACTGACGGTGCTCATCCCCGCCTATAACGAGGCGGCCTCGATCGCCGACACGATCCGCTCCCTGCAGCATCAGACCCGCGTCCCGGACGAGATCCTCGCGATCGACGACTGCTCGACCGACTCGACGGCCGAGGTCGCCGAGGCACTCGGGGTGACGGTTCTGCGTCCGCCGCAGAACACGGGCTCGAAGGCCGGCGCCCAGAGCTTCGCGCTGGAGCAGGTCCAGACCGAGATGGTGATGGCAATCGACGCCGACACCACGCTCGACCCCGAGGCGATCGAGCGGCTGCTGCCCGCCTTCGAGGACCGTGAGGTGACGGCGGCCTGCGGCTCGGTTCTACCGCGCTTCGTCCAGACGCTCTGGGAGCGGGGCCGCTACGTCGAGTACCTGCTCGCCTTCGGGTTCTTCAAGCGGGTCCAGGACCACTACGGGAAGCCGCTGATCTCCTCAGGCTGCTTCTCGATCTACAGGACCGCGGAGCTGCGCGCTCTCGGCGGCTGGTCGACCCGGACGATGGCCGAGGACATGGACCTGACCTGGACCGTCTACGAGGCCGGCCACAAGGTTCGCTTCCTGCCGGAGGCCGTCTCCTACCCGATCGAGCCGCACAACTACGCCTTCATCAGCAGGCAGTTGCGGCGCTGGTCGCATGGCTTCGTCCAGAACGTGCGCCTGCACAAGCGCTCGCTCCTGCGCCTCGGCTATCTGCGCTCGGTCGTCGCCGTTGCCTTTTGGGACGCGCTGCTGGCCTCGTTGGCCTATCTCGTGCTGATCCCGGTCCTGGCGATCGCGATCGATCCGTTGATCCTGGTCGCCTACCTGATCGACGCCCCGGTCGTGATGGTGCCCGTGCTCTGGCAGGCGGCCGAGCGCGGCGAGGTCCGCCGGGCGCTGGCCTCGCTGCCGAGCTTCTTCGTGCTGCGCGTCGTCAACGGCGCCTTCATGCTCAAGGCCCTCTGGAACGAGTTCGTCGCCGGGCGCCCCCTGCTCGTCTACGAGAAGGGGCACTGAGGTGTCAGCAGGGCTGCCCGGGCTCGGGCTCGGAGGGCTGTTCTTCATCTTCTCGGCCTTGCTTGCGCCCTTTCCAGAGCTCTGGAGGACGCTGCGCGGTCGCAGCGACCTTGCCTCGTGGAGAGCGATCGGCCGCCAGCTGGTGCAGGCACTGGTGATGGTCGCCGCAATCGACCTGACCCTCCGCCTCACCTACGTGGTGCTGTCGGCCCTCGGGGCCGGGGACCCTCCGGCCGCCGACGAGGCCACCGTCCTTCCCCTGAACCTGATTGGGATCACCACCGGCCTGCTGGTCCTCGTCCTCTGCAGCGCGAAGTTGGCCGAGCTGGCGTTGCGGGCAGGCGGCGGCGGCCTTCCCCGAGTGCCCGATGTGGTGCCTCGGGTCGCCCCGCTGCGTGCGGCCACGTTCGGCGCCGCCGCGATGATCGCCTGGATCGCGCTGCTCGCCACCGGAGCCTCAGAGCTCAGTCCGCTGGAGCGACCCCAGCGCGAGCAGATCGCTTCACGGCCCGAGCAGGACGCCGGCGCCATGCCGCAGCAGGCTGTTGTCAAGCGTCGGCCACACGGCGAGAACGACCCTTCCCCGATCGCGACCGAGGCGACCGGCGGCGGGCGGAACCGCGCCGCCGCAACGACGAACGCCACGGCCGCGCCGGACAGCGGTGACGGGGGCGCAGGGATTGCCCCCTCCCCGACCCTCGCCAGGCCCAAAGCGCCGCCCCCGAAACCCGCCGGCTCGGCACCGGTCGCCGTCCCCAAGCCGGCGAGCACGCCCGCCCCGCCGCCGAACGCCGCAGCCGATGCCGGCGGCCCGCCGGAATCAGCCGGACCACCGGAAGGTGTGCCGGGCTCAGAAAGGGCCGGCCCCGCGGCGGAACCGCCACCCCAAGCCCCCGCCAAAGGACTGCGCGAAGCGCAGTAAGGCTTAACCAGGCCGAGGCGGCCACGAAGCCGTCGAGCAGGTCGACCGCCAGGCGTTTCTCGCTTACCCCCTCCATCGCCGGGTAGTAGCGGTGAGGGTTCGTGAAGTCGGTCTCAACCCCTGAGGAGGAGCAATGGCCAAGGACGTCGGAAGCACGATCGCATCGATGGCCGGGACGATCGCCCGGGAGGTCGCCGAGAGCATCTCCGACGACGGTCATCGCGATGGCAACGGGCATCTGCCGTTCGGCAAGGAGGGTGGTCAGCTCTCGGGCGCTCGGGGGATGGCCGCCGGAGCAGCTCTGGCGACCGCCGTCCCCCTGGTCGGCAAAGCGGCGAGGAGGCTGGTCTTCAAACGCATCGGCTCACCGGTCGACGCGGCCAAGAGCGCCGGCGACGGCGTCGCTCAGAAAGTGACCAAAGGGGCGAAGGACGCCGTCGGCGACAAGGTCGAAGCGGTTGGCGGCGCCCCCGGGATCGCCAAGGAGGTCGGCAAGAAAATGGTTCCAGGCATCGGTGGTGGCGGTAAAGGCAAAGGGAAGAAGGGCACTCCCGGTGTGGGCAAGGGCCGCAGGATGCCGGTCCAGCAGGCCGTGGACGTCGCCGTCCCGCTCGCCGTCGCCTACAACCAGTGGACCCAGTTCGAGGAATGGCCTCAGTTCATGCACCGCATCGATCGGGTGACCCAGGAGGACGAGTGCACCGTCTCCTTCCGCACCAAGGTCTGGGGCATGTCGAAGGAATTCGTCGCCCAGATCGTCGAGCAACGCCCGGAGGAGCGCATCCAGTGGAGCGTCACCGAGGGGGTGACGCATACCGGTGTGGTCACCTTCCACGAGCTGGCCCCGAACCTGACCCGCATCCAGGTCTCGCTCGACGTCGAGCCCGGCAGCTGGATCGAGAAGATGGCGCGCGGCATGCGGCACGTGAAGCGTGCGGTGCGCGCCGACTTGGCCCGGTTCAAGGCGTTCATCGAGGTGCAGGAGGTCGAGACCGGCGCCTGGCGCGGCAAGATCCACGACGGCGAGGTCGTCGAGCAGCATGACCGCAAATACGACCGCGGGCGCGAGTACGCGGACTTCGACGACGTCCACGACCGCGAGCACTCGCACGGACCGCAGCGGAAAACGAGCCGGTCGACGAAATCGCGCAGCTCGAAATCGCGCCGCGGATCCGGCTCGCACGGCTCCCGCCGCCGCGGCAAATCGAAAGCCCGCGGCGGCGGCTCGCGCAAACGCGGCTCCTCGCGCTGAGGAGGGCGCGGCATGCGCAAGCTCCTCAAGCGGGCAGCCCTCGACCGGCTGACGGGCAAGCGGCCCTCGGGGCCGCGAGCTGCCGGAGCGGCGATCGCGGTGGGCGGGACGGCGGCCGCGCTCACCTACCGCCTCCTGCGCCACCAGGGCAAGGGGTCGTAGGCCCGCGATGAAGGTCGACCTGAACCGGCTCGCCTCGGCGGCGGCGGAGTCCTACTTCCAGGCTCGCGGTCCGTCGCACGACGCCGAGGAGAACGGGAGGGACAGCCGGCTCGGCGGGCTGGGAGGGGTGGCGCTCGGAGTCGGCCTGGCTGTCACCGCCCGCGCCCTCTACAACCGGGCGCGCCGCTTTGACCTCGAGCGGGTCGCCGGAGCGGTCGAGGACAGGCTCTCGCGCTGACGGCAGCTTCACGGGACCCTCTCCCGGAGCGGCGAAGGCGTTTGCTCGAAAACGCCAGGGGTACGCAGTACAGAGACGGATCTCGAGTTTGTGGGAGGCCTCGGGATCAGCAATTACAGGAGAGGAACGATGGCCGAGACGAAAACGAAAAGCGGCAGCAAGAGTCGTTCCGGGTCGAGTGCCTCGCGCGGCCGGTCCAATGGAAGCGGCTCGCAGAGTCGATCGAAAGGCAGTGCTTCCAAAGGCCGCTCGAATGGCTCCAAGGGCCGGACGACCAAGTCGAGCAAACAGAGCAAACCGAAAGCTTCGAAAGCCGCCAAAGGCGGTGCGAAAGAGAGCGGCACCCAGACGACCGGCGCTCTGCGCGAGGCCGCGTCGAAGGCGAAAGGCCCCGCCGTCGCCGGAGGCATGGCGCTCGCCGGGCTGGCTGCGGGCGGTATCGCCCTCTCGCGCAACGGCCGCAAGAGCCGTTCGCTGCCGCTGGTGGGCAGGAAGCGACACGGCCTGCCGAAGCCACACGTCTCTATGCCGCATCTCTCGATGCCGAGCATGCCCAAGCCCGATGTCTCGAAGCTGAGAGGCGATGGCAAGGAGACCCGCAAGGCGCTCGGCGCGAGCGCGAAGGCGTTTGGCGAGATGGCGGTTGAGGTCGGCAAGGCCGGCCAGCGCGTCGGCGAGCTCGCCAACGAGGTCCGGCGTGTCCGCGAGGAGGCCGCGAGGAAGAGCTGATGGCCGAGAAAAAGAGTAAATCGAGGAAATCGAGCAACCGATCGAACCGATCGGGGTCCCGTAGTTTGGGGTCCCGTCGCGACGGCCACTCCTCGTCTGGCGGCAGGAAGCGCTCTCGCGAGGAATTCCCCGACTACTCGGTCGCCGATCCGCGCGAGCTGCCGGACGGCCCCGACGTCCTGCTCGACGCGCCGGTGGTCAAGGTCGACGAAATCGACATCGAAGTCGCCGAGCTGCGAGCCCAGGTCGCGGTGATGGCGGAGGTGCGCGACATGGTCCAGCTGAGCGTCGGCGCCGACGTCAGCCTCGGCAAGGTGGAGCTGAAGATCGAGGGGGTTGAGGCCCAGGCGCTGTTGAAGGCGAGGCTTGACAACGTCGCGCTCATCTTGGAGCGCGTGCTGACGACCCTGGACCGAAACCCGGAGCTGCTCGAAGGCATCGGGCACGCCGTCGAAGGGGTCGGCGAAGGCGCCGGCCACCTGGTCGGCGAGGCCGGCGAGGCGGTCGAGGACGTCGGCGAAGGCGCCGAAGGCGCGGTCCAGCAAATTGGCCAGGGCGCCGGCCAGGCGGTCGGGCAGGTCGGCGAAGGCGCCGGCCAGGGGGTCGCCGGTGTCGGCGAAGGCGCTCAGCAGCTGACGCAAGGGCTGGCCGGCGGCGGCCAGGGCAAAGGCCAAGAAGGAGGCGGTCGCTGATGGCCCCCCGCGCCAAGGAGAAAGCGAAAACCGCGAAGGACGTGCGCGCACCCCAGCGAGGCGTGAGCAGGGGGCGGCGAGCGTCGGGAAAGTCGGAGAAGTACCGCTTCGCGCAGAACGTCGGCGAGGCCGGCACCGCCGCTGAGCGCGAATACGAGGCATACGCCCTCTCGGATATCGAGGACCCGCGCGGCGATCCCGACGTGCTCCTCGACGTGCCGGTCGTCAAGGTCGACTCCATCCATCTGGAGGTGGATGACCTCGACGCCCGCGTGGCGCTCAAAGCGCAGGTGCTCGACCTGGTCAAACTGAACGTGGGGGTCGACGTCCACCTCGGCAAGCTGCGGATCGACATCAAAGGAGTCGAGGCACAGGCGCTGCTGAAGGTGCGACTCGACCGCGTCACGGCGATCGTCGACCGGGTCCTGACCACGATCGATCGCAACCCCGAGTTGGTGAAGAGCCTCGGGCGGACCGCCGAACAGATTGGCGAAGGGACGGGCCATGCGCTGGGCGAGACCGGCGAGGCCGTCGAGGACGTCGGTCAGGGCGCCGGTCAGGCCGTGGGCGAAGTCGGTCAGGGCGCCGGTCAGGCCGTCGGCGAGCTGGGCGAAGGCGCAAGTCAGGCCGTCGGCGAAGTCGGCGAAGGCGCCGGTCAGGCCGTCGGCCAGCTCGACCAGACGCTTCAGGGCGTCGGCGACACGGCGGGACAGGCGTTAGGCCAGGCGGGCGAGGTCGCCGGACAGGCGGGCCAGGCGGCCGGACAGGCGGGTCAAGCCGCAGGTCAAGCCGGCCAGGCCGCTGGAGGTCTGCTCGGTGGGGAAGGCGGAGGCAATGGCGGCGGGGGCGGAGGCGGACTTGCCGGCGCCAGCGCCTCCGGAATCGCCAAGCTGGCCGCGAAAGCCGTTGCCGAAGAGCTGAAAGCATCGGCCAAGGAGGAGGCGAAAGAGCTAGGCCTCGCGGCGGCGCGCAAAGCGAAACGGGTCGGCGAGCGGCGCAAGCAGCGCAAAGCGGAGGAGCTGAACGCCACCGAGGTGGCGATGCGAACCGCCGAGGAGCTGGAAGTCGACCTGGAAGAGGTGGAGGGCTCGGGTCCCGAAGGGCGCGTCACGATCCGCGACGTGAAGCGCGCTCAGGAGCAGGCCCAGGAGGCCTGAGCCGGTGGCGCGCAAGGGCGAGCCAGCGGGGCTGGAGGGCGCCGACGTCGAGGTCGGGGCTCGGGTCAAGGCGAAGCGGATGCGCTTTCGCAGCGAGCCGGAGACGGACGTCGAGTTCCACGGCGAGACCAGCACGCCCGAGGGCCGCACCGACCTCGAGACCTCCTCGGGCAGCGAGCGCGAGCACCTGCCGGAGGAGGTGGAGCCAGGCGTCACCTACCGCGACGTTCGGGTCGGATGGCAGGCCTCGGCCCGCCTCGTAGATCCAGCCGACGCCGATGAGGACAGAGAGGAGAGCGAAAAATGAAGAGCAAGGCGAGAGACAAGGCCGGCGGCAAGCTCGACAAGGCGATGGGCAGAGCCCGTGAGGCGAGCGGGGCGCTGAAAGGCAATCCCGAGGACAAGAACAAAGGACGGCGGAAGCAAGCCAAGGGCGCGGCCCGCAAGAAGAAAGGGCACCTCCGAGACCTGTTCAGGCGCTGACGGCGAAGGGCGGTGGCCGGTGGCTCCCGCTTCACCAGCCGCCCGGTGCGATGGCAGAGCCTGGCGGCTCCGCTATTCGCCAAGCCCGTCTACTAATTTGGCAAGACGGGTCAACGTCTCTCCCTCGTTGCCATCCCGTGAGACTTCAATGGTGATGACCTCGTCAGTGATGTTGATCGAGGTTCCCCCCTGCTCCTCGTCGAGATCCTGGTCCTCTTCGTCTTGTTGCTCGACGTCTTGATCCTCTTCGGTTTTACGTGCCATTCTGCTCCTCCTTCCTAGCGGTCCCGGTCTCGTCTACTACCCCGCCCAAGTCTCGGAGAATCGACTCGCTCCGCCAGGGGGATCGGCGGAAAGGAGACCCGAAGAGCTAACGGCGCGTCAGCGGTTACAGGCTGCCGCGCTCACAGCCGCGGGCGACATCGTGGCCGCGGTTGCCGCGGCATAGGTCGAAGCCGGCGCCGCCGGCGAGGTTGTCGGAGCCGGCCCGGCCGAGGAGGCGGTCGGCGCCGCGGTTGCCGCGGAGGCGGTCGGCGCCGCCGCCGCCGATCAGCCGGTCGCGGCCGGCATTGCCGAAGACGCGGTCGGCCCAGATGCCCGCCCTGACCACGTCGTCGCCGCTGCCGCCGCAGACGAGGTCGTGGCCGCGGAAGGTGTGGACGATGTCGTCGCCGCCGCGGGCCAGGACGACATCGTCGCCGACCGTGCCGACCAGGCGGTCGTCGCCGCCGGTCCCGAGGACGGTCGCGGGCTGGCCGGCGCAGGTCGCGACCCGCAGCGGCAGGACGCGGGTCGACTCGGTCACGAGGTCGTTGCCGGCGCGCGGGTCGCGCGTCCGGCTGCGCACCGTCGCGCTGTTGGTGATTCGCCCTGGCCGCGTCGGCGTCCCGCTGATCGCCACCGTGGGGATGGTCGCCCCGGTCCCGACGCCGATCACTCCGAGATCGCAGTTGACCGTGCGACCGTTGACCGCACACGTCCCCTGCGTCGTGCTGACCGCGATGTTGTCGAGCGACTGCGGCAGCTTGTCGGTAAGCCTGACTCCGAGCGCCGGGCTGGGGCCGCGGTTGACCACCTGGACCGTGTAGGTCAGCGTCGTGCCGACGACGACCGGATCCGGACTGTCGGACTTGCTCACCGCGAGGTCGGCCTCCCCCTCCGTCTGCGCCTGCGGCAGCGCAACGCTGCCGCTCAGCAGGGCAACCCCGGCAAGAAGCGCGGCGGCAAAGGTGCGCGAGAGGCGCTTCGTTGAAGGACGCTTTCCCCTGTTTGCCATTGCAGATCCTCATTCGCAGGAATTCCCGCGGCGGCCGGCCTCAAACGAAGCGCGTCAGCACAGTTCCGGCACAGGGGCGCGATGTCAGCACGCTTACACCGCCGCGAAGCACCTGGTCCCGGCCCCTGTTGAGAGGTCATCAGCGCAAATCGACGGGGGGAGCTGAGATGTTCTTGAGAGCGATTGTTTGCGGCGTCCTGGCCTGCGGCCTGCTCGCCGCCGAGGCGACGGCGGGCGTCGACTCGGCCGCTGCTCGGCTGCTGAAGGGCAAGACGGCCCAGGGTTACGCGATCAAGGTCATCGCGAAGGAGAAGGTCTTCAAGATCCTGCGCTTTGAAGCTGAGCTGAAGTGCAGCGACGGCACGCGGCTGATCCTCGTGGAGAGCGGCTTCCTCTGGACCCGCGCCGGCAACGGCGGGAAATTCAGGGACGCCCAGTTCGGCAGGACCGACTCCGTCTACTTCCGTGGCCGGCTCACCGAGCAGCGCCTACGCGGCCGTGTGCGCCTGACCGACAAGCTGGGCAAGAAAGTCAGGTGCCGCTCCGGCTGGATCGCGTTCAACGCGAGGCCCCGCTAGCGCTCCGCGTTCAATCCGGCGCCTCTGCCGCCGGCACCTAGGCCCGGTGCTCGGGGTTCGGGAAGTCGAAGCGACAGCCGGCGTCCCACTCGGTGCGCTGATTGCCGTGGGCCGGGATGCCGCCGGCGTCCTTCAGCATCCGCGCCAGGTGAAGCATGTTCCAGGTGGCGAACGTGGTGTTGCGGTTGGTGAAGTCGTTCTGCGGTCCGCCTGAGCCCTCGTCCAGGTAGGACGGCCCGGGGCCGGCTTCGCCGATCCAGCCCGCGTCGGCCTGGGGCGGGATCGTGTAGCCGAGGTGCTGCAGCGAGTAGAGGACGTTCATCGCGCAGTGCTTGATGCCGTCCTCGTTGCCGGTGACGATGCAGCCGCCGACGCGACCGTAGTAGGCGTACTGACCAGCACTGTTGAGCAGGCTGGAGTTGCCGTAGAGCCGCTCGATCACCTGAGTCGCAACTGAGGACTTCTCCCCCAGCCAGATCGGCATGCCGAGCACCAGGATGTCGGCCGCCATCACCCGCTCGAAGATCTGCGGCCACTCGTCGCGCTCCCAGCCGTGCTCGGTCATGTCGGGCCAGACGCCGATCGCGATCTCGTGGTCGACGGCGCGGAGGCACTCCACCGCGACGCCGTTGCGCCGCATGATCTCGATCGAGACGTCCATCAGCCCCTGCGTGTTGGAGATTTCGGGGCTGCGTTTCAGCGTGCAGTTGACGAAGAGCGCGCGCAGGTCCGTGTAGTCGGCCTCGCTCCGCTCGCACAGCTGCGCCTGCATTGGGGTCAATTCGGTCATGTCGTCTCCTTCGCCCGTTCGGACTTTGTACCGCGCCCCGCGGCGCGCACTGCTCGAGAGAGCGTGCCACATCGTCGAAAGTGGGTAGAAGGGGAACATGCGTCTGCGGGTATTCCCCACTGTCGAGGCGCCGCGGCAGGTCCGGCGCGAAGTTGCGGCGTTGCGCGGCGAGATCGACGAACGCTCCGCCTCGGACGTCAAGACCGTCGTCAACGAGCTGGTCACCATGAGCGTGGCGCAGGGCGCCTGCCGGCCGATCGAGATCTCCCTGGAGATCGACGACGGCAAGCTCGAAGGTGCCCTCTACGACGACGGGCCCGGCGCCCGTGCACTCGTCCGGGCGAGGAACCGACAGGACGACTCCTTGGCTCTGCGAATCGTCGACGGGCTGGTAACCGAGTGGGGAGTGAGCGACCGGGACAGCCGCATCTGGTTCCGGATGGACGTGCAGCGCGTATAGCGGCGGCGTACTGCGTTCGGCCCTTATAGCCAGCCCGCCCGCTTGAAGCGCCGGTAGAGGACTGCGCAGATGACGGCGATCAGGACGAGCGCCGCGGGGTAGCCGTGGCGCCATTCGAGCTCTGGCATGTGTTCGAAGTTCATCCCGTAGATGCCCGCGACCATCGTCGGCTGGCGCCGAGCAGGGCGAGGAGGATCTGCAGTGCGGTCCTCAGCCGGTCGGCATCCACAATGGATCTCCACCCCACTTCGACCCGATGTCGATTTCGTCCCTGCTCGTTCGTCGTATGGGTAAAAGCGGAGGATCGGCTCGCGAGCCCCGCACACCAAGCGAAAGGACACCGAAGATGAGAGTGATGGCGATAGTCAAGGCAAGTGAGGACTCCGAGGCCGGCAAGATGCCGAGCGAGGAGCTGCTCGCCGCGATGGGCGAGTTCAACGAGGAAATGGTCAAGGCCGGCGTGATGCTGGCGGGCGAGGGGCTGCACCCGTCCTCGAAAGGCGTCCGGGTCAGCTTCGGCGGTGGCGAGCGGACCGTGATCGACGGCCCCTTCGCCGAGACCAAGGAGCTGATCGCCGGCTACTGGCTGATGCAGGTACGCGACATGGACGAGGCGATCGAGTGGATCAAGCGCTGCCCCGACCCGCATTCCGAAGGCGGCGAGATCGAGATCCGCCGCGTCTTCGAGGCCGAGGACTTCGGCGAGGAGCTCACGCCGGAGCTGCGCGAGCAGGAGGACCGGATCCGGGCCCAGGCGGAGCAGAACCAGTAGCGGATGAGCGACGGGGACACCAGCCGCGCCGTCGCCGCCGTCTGGCGGATCGAGTCGGCGCGGCTGATCGCCTCGCTGGCCCGGATGGTCGGCGACGTCGGCGTCGCCGAGGACCTGGCGCAGGACGCGCTGCTGGCGGCGCTCGAGCAGTGGCCACGGAGCGGCATCCCGGACAAGCCCGGCGCCTGGCTGATGGCGACCGCCAAGAACCGCGCAATCGACCGGGCGCGCCGCCGTGAGATGGCCGTCCGCAAGGAGCAGGAGCTGGGGCGCGAAATCGAGCTGCGGGCGCAGCTCGACCAGCCCGACCTGGCGGCGGTCGCCGACGACGAGATCGAGGACGACCTGCTCAGCCTGATCTTCACCGCCTGCCATCCGGTGCTCGCAACCGAGGCGCGGGTGGCGCTGACCCTGCGGCTGGTCGGCTCGCTGACCACGGCGGAGATCGCCCGCGCCTTCCTCGCCAAGGAGGCGACGGTGGCGCAGCGGATCGTCCGCGCCAAGCGCACGCTCGCCGAGGCGCGGGTTCCGATCGAGGTGCCGGGGGCGGCGGAGCGCGAGGAGCGGCTCGCATCGGTGCTGGAGGTGATCTACGCGATCTTCAACGAGGGCTACGCGGCGAGCGGCGGCGAGGACTGGATCCGCGCCGACCTCTGCCAGGAGGCGATGCGGCTCGGCCGCATCCTCGTCGGCCTGATGCCGCGCGAACCGGAGGCGCTCGGCCTGCTGGCGCTGATGGAGCTGCAGGCCGCCCGCTTCCCGGCGCGGATCGGCCCCGGCGGCGAGGCGATCCCCCTGCCCGAGCAGGACCGCTCGCGCTGGGACCTCGTCCTGATCGGACGCGGGCTGGCGGGCCTGGAGGGGGCCGAAGCGCTCGGCCGGCCGCTCGGTTCCTACGCGCTGCAGGCCGCGATCGCCGCCTGCCACGCGCGGGCGCGCCAGCCCGAGCAGACCGACTGGGAGCGGATCGTCGCCCTCTACGACGCGCTCGACGCTGTCACCGGCTCGCCGGTCGTCCGCCTCAACCGGGCGGTCGCGGTGGGGATGGCCTTCGGCCCCGCCGCCGGCCTCGAGCTGCTCGACGGCCTCTCCGCGGAGCCGGCACTGCACCGCTACCACCTGCTGCCCGCCGCGCGTGGCGAGCTGCTGGAGCGGCTCGGGCGGGCCGAAGAGGCGGCGATGGAGTTCGACCGCG
The DNA here is from genome assembly GCA_036276735.1 of Solirubrobacterales bacterium. GTDB lineage: Bacteria > Actinomycetota > Thermoleophilia > Solirubrobacterales > 70-9 > VRUE01. Next base: position 97,537 of record DASUOH010000021.1, read on the forward strand.
CCGCCGAGCTCAGCGGCAACGCGCGCGAACGCGACGTGCTGCGGGCGCGCACCGAGGGGCGAAGCCGTCCCTCTCCACCCTAGGCCCGGTGAGCGCACCGAGCCGCGAGGAGGCCTGGCAGCTCTTCCGCGAGTGGACGGTTCGCGGTCGACGAGCTGACCGGCTCATCGCCGCCGTGGCGATGGTGCGGCCGCCTTGGCGAGGAGTTATCCCAAGTCGCCCGGGACGAGGATGAAGCGGTGCTTTTGCGCCGCGTCACGCAGCTCCTCGTCCCAGCAGGCGAACTCGACCTCTTCGCCGGCGGCGAAGGCGAGGGCGCCCCCAAGATGGACGGCGTCATAGGCACGAAGCGAATGGCTGCGCGCGCTCTCGGCCGCGCGCGCCAGCAGCGCCTCGTTCACAGAGTGGACGAAGAGGCTCCGCCACAGGTTCTCCAGATCCCCGAGGGCGCGACGGAGCTGCCCAGCGGTCAGACGACCGCCCTTGCGCATCCGGACCAGGCCCACCCGAGCCGCTGCCACCGGCGCCTGATCGCCGACGTGATGCTCGCCCGCGGCTGGCGCGTCCTCCACCTGCTTCCCGGAGGGCGCCTCGACGAGCACTCCTTCACCGCCGACGCCGTCGTGAAAGGCGAGCGCGTCCACTACCCGCCGCAGCCCTCGCTCGAAGTCTGAAAGCCAGAGGGGTTGACGCACTTGACCACCCACTATGGGTGGTCAAGGTGCACCAGGTCCTCCGGGCCGACGCTCAGCGGCGCAGACAGACGGCGATCTGCCGCACGGCGGCTCGACCCTCGGGCGTCGGGAAGACGGGATAGGCGTGCGGCATGCCTGGTGCCTCGATCAGCTCGCACGCGACGCCGGCCGCGTCGCAGGCCTCGCGTAGCCGGTGGCTGTCGGGGTTGAGCAGGTCCTCGCTGCCGACGAAGGTGGAGAGCGGCGGCAGACCGCCCATCTCCCCGTGGATCGGGCTGACCCGCGGGTCCTCGAGCGGCAGCCCCTTGGCGTAGGCGCGGCCTGCCTCGCGCAGCCCCGGGATGCCAAGCATCGCGTCGCGCGGCTCGATCGCCCGCGAGCGCCGGTCCTCGATCGCGACGTCGAGCCAGGGTGCGATCAGGATCAAGCGGCGCGGTCGCACCCCCTCGTCGCACAGCGCCTGGGCGACGGCGAGCGCCATGCCGCCGCCGGCCGAGTCGCCGGCGAGGACGACTTGCTCGGCGCCGACTCCGTCGATCAGGTCGCGGACGATCGCCGTTGCCACCGTCACGGTCTGCTCGGCGCCGAGCGCCGCGCCGAGCGGGTAGATCGGCACGAAGCAGCGGGACGGCCCGCGCGCCGCGAGCCGCGCCAGCATCAGCCAGTGCCAGAGGACGATCTCGTTGACATAGGCGCCGCCGTGGAAGTAGACGAGGTGACGGAGCGGCCTTGCCGCGCGCGGCTTTATCTCGTAGACCGGCCAGCCATCGGCATGGCTCAGGTCGACCGCGAGGCCGCCCCCGAGCCAGCGCGGCGGCGCGAAGCGCGCCGGGCGCGCCGCGCGCCGGGCGATGTGGCGACGCATGCGCTCGGCGTCGGAGAAGCGGCGCTTCGCGCCGAGCACGGGAAGCGCGAGGCGGACGACCAGGTCGTTCTGGAAGCTCATCGCCGCCACATAGCTCGATGGTCCCGCCGCGCGCGGACGGACGCGATGCCGGTTCCCTTGGCACGGTATGCAGCCCACCAGGTCACTGTTAACTAAAGATGTTCTTTGCTTTTAAGCATTGACTTGAGTGTTCTTAGGTACTTAGTCTGCTCGCGATGATGCTGTCGGCGCACATCGCGGGAATGCCAGTCGAGGAGTCGCTGGCCGCTTTCGCGCCGGTCGCCACGGCGCTGCTCAGCCCGCTGCTGCTCCGAATTAGGAAGCGGTTGCAGCGATGACCATCCAGGTCGCGGCGCGCACCCGGCGCGAGTGGAGCGCGGTCAAGGTGCGGCACAACATCACGCAGATGTCGGACGACGAGGTCGAGCGGTTCCGAGCCGCCGTAGCGGGAATGCTCGCGCGGCCCGACAACCGCGGCTACCAGTTCTTCGCCGGCTGGCACGGTGTGCCTCTGCAAATCTGCAAACACGGCGAATCGCTCTTCCTCCCTTGGCATCGGGGTTACCTCTACCACTTCGAGCTGGCCCTCCAGGAAGTCGACCCGGACGTGACGCTGCCCTGGTGGGACTGGATGAACGAGCCGGGGATTCCGGCGGCCTTCGACGAAGCGGAAGTGAACGGGGAGCGGAACGTCCTCGCGAGCGCTCCGATCGAACCGCAGGTGGAACGTCAGGCCGACTGGCCGACGGAGACGCATCGCGACCCAGGCGGCCATGACGACCCCGAAACGCCAGCTCCACTGCCGCCGCCGCTCACCAGCTTCTACGGCTGGATGATGGAATCGACCACCTACGAACAGTTCTGGGACCGCTGCCGGCGGCTTCACAACAACATCCACGGCTGGATCGGCGGCAGGACCGGGCAGATGGCGGATCAGAACTGGGCCGCCTTCGACCCGATCTTCTGGGCACACCACTCGATGGTCGACCGCCTCTGGCGGATCTGGCAGGCCTCGCCGCAGGGAGAAGACCCCGGCGCCGCACTGCTCGACATGCCGCTGACCTTCGCCAAGGCGCCCTCGCTGCAGGTGCGCGACGTGCTCGACGTGCTGCAGCTCGGCTACGAGTACGCGGCCCAGTCCTCGACGGTCGAGGGGCCGCGCTGATGCAGCGTTGGACCAATCCCGAACCGCTCGCCCTGCCGATCGCCTTCGACACCGTCGACCGCATCGACCTCGAGTTCGTCAACGTTCGCGGCGACGCCGGCTCGTTCACCGCTTACGTCTTCTTGAACGCGGGGGAGCTGGAGTCCGGTGCCACGCGCGACCACGAGCGCTTCGCCGGCTCGTTCTCGATCTTCTCCCAGGAGGAATGCTGGGGCGCCGAGGGCCATTGCGACTGGAAACGGGGTCCGGTCAGCCCGTTCGACCGGCGCCCACCCCACCACCTGACGCCGACGAACATAACGATGGACGTCACCGAGACCGCTCGGCGGCTGGGCGATCCGAGCGAGCTCTTCGTCACTGTGCATGCGGCACGGGCCAGCGATCCCGAGCTCGAGGAGGGAATCCTGCGATTCGACCGGCTGACCGCGCTGGCCTACGTAGGCAGCCTGGCCCGGGCACTGCCCCTCGCCCCCGCACCGGGCGATCTCGTCTCCTAGCCTGCGCGGTGCGCCGCCATCGTCTCCGCTGCGGTCAGGGCCCGCCGGCTTCGCGGAGGGCAGCCGCCAAGGCGGCCGCCTCGCCGGTGAGCGCCGGATCCGCGGCGGCGGTGAAGCGGAGCCGGCCGTTGCGATAGCCCCAAAGGCGGTCGCCAGAGTCGCCGCGTTCGACGAAGAGGCCGTGACCGAGGCTGACGGCGCCCGGCGGCCGGCCCTCGGCGGCGGCGGTGCTGAGGACAAGCTCCGTGCGACCGGCTTCCCCGAACACGACGGCGACCCCAGCGTCGTCGGCGCCGGGTGCGCTCTCACCCGTCGCGCACCAGCTGAACGAGCTCGCGGCGCGCCGAGCGGGCTGGCCGGCGATGCGCAGGGTCTGCTCGGCTCCGAGCCCAAGCCGCAGCGGCCCGAAGCCGGTGGCGCTCAGCTCCTGGGGCGCCGTCATACAGGCCGGAGCCGGCACCCCCACCGACCGCTCCCAGGTCTGCAGGTAGGCCTCGGCGCCGCTCATCAGGTCGGCGGCGATCGGCTCCCCGGCTAGCAGCCGCAGCTGCTCCATCCAGTCGGGATAGAGGCCGTAGTGGGCGACCCCGTCGGCGTTGACGTCATAGACGCGCTGGCCGGAGATTTGGCGATCGAAGGTGACCGCGCCGTCGAGCGATTGAAAGGGATAGGTGACCGGGGTCGGCGCGCCGGCGCCGCGGGCCGGTGGCTGGGCGTGGAAGCCGTTGGCGTCGGCGCCGAAGCCGATCCCGAAGCGGAAGCGCGGGTCGGAGGCGGCGCGCAGCTGCTGCCACTCCTCGATGAAGTGCTCTGGCTCGGTGGTGATCGGCTCGACGAAGCCGCCCAGCGAGTAGATCCGCGAGAGGACGTGCGGGTCGCTCCACGAGTGCGAGGCGAGGATCCCCGAGTAGCCCCGGGCCTCGGCCAGCTCGAGCACCCGCCGCCCGGTCTTCACGCCCATGTGGTCAAGCTCGATCATCAGGCCGCGGTCGATCATCTCCTCGACCAGGAACTCCCCCAGCTCGGTGAGGCTGCGGGCGTTGCAATGCGGCGGCGGCGGGTAGAGCGGCAGCGTCCCTCTCGGCAGGAAGGCGGCGAGGCCGGCGCCGATGACGTCGCCCTCGGGTGGCAGCGCCGTGTCCTGCGGGTTGTCCTGTTCGGGTCCCGCGCACGCCTCGATCTGCCAGAACTGGCCGGTCTGCTTGAAGTTGGCGGCGTTGATCGCGGCGCCGAAGGTGCCGCTGTCGAAGCGGACGCCGCCGAGCGCGTTGTCGAACTTGTGGATCGGGAAGAGCGAGGCGACGCCCATCGCCTCGGCTTCGTCGAGCCCGCGGACGATCGCCTCGCGGTCGCAGCGCGGTTGCTGCTCGGAGCCGCCGCAGCCGAAGACCTCCGACGTCTCGATCCCCAGCACGACCGCCAGCTTGCCTTCGTTGACGACGCGGCGCGCCTCAAACGGGTCGCGGACGATCCGGAACCAGCCCTCGCCCGGACCGCCCGCCTGGGCGTCTACGTATTCCTCCAGCTCGCGGATGCGCTGCGCCTGGAGGCGGACGCTGGTCATGTCGTCGCAGCTGTTGTGCTTGATCGGATAGACCTCGCAGAGGGCGACGTTCTCGACCAGGTCGTTGACCATGATCCGCACGCCGCCGAGCCAGGCCCGCTCGATCCAGCGGTAGTAGGTCTGCTCATGGGTCATCGATTTCGGCGCGGGCCAGTCTCTGAAGGTCGGCCAGCCGACCGGGTCGTGCATGCGCAGCGGGTCTCCGTAGAGCGCGTTCTCCAGCACCGCGCCCGAGCCGTTGGGGTGGTGATCGGGGCAATCGACCAGGGCCGCCGGGGCGCCGTAGCGGTTCCACGGTTCACCGCAGTGGGCATCGCCGCCGAGGAACTCGTAGGCGGTGACGTGGTTGTGGGCGTCGACGGTGCCGAGGACTTCCGCATATGGAGATTCGCCGACCGGCGGCGCGCCGCTGGCGTTGGTGGTGATCTCAGGGAAGGGCGCGCAGCCGCTCGCGGGCTGCGTCGCGAAGCTCGCTCCCGCTCCCGTCGTCTGGACCAGCTGGCCGAGGCCGTTCACGGCGAGGGCGCGGCCGGTCGCCACGTTGACGAAGCGCAGGTCAGCACCCGCTTCGACCGGCTCCCAGGCGGCGCGTGGGCCGGCCTGCGAGGAGGCGAGGACCCCGTTGCCGAGCGGCGCCGCGGCGAGGAGCCGGCCATCGCTGCCGCGCAGCATGTAGCTGCCGAGCGCCGTCGCCTTGAAGTGGAGCGGCTCCGGCGAGGCGGCGCGGACGATGTAGCCAGAGCCCGCCCGCCCGACGACACCGCCGCCGACCTGCAGCGCGCGGCACTCGCCGGCGAGGGTGTAGCGCGGCGCCGTTTCCGCCGCGGCGGGGCTGGCGGTGAGGCCGAGCAGCGCGAGCAGCGCCAACGCCGCCAGACGCCTCACCGCTTGCCGCATGGTCGTCACATACCTAGAAGCGCCCGCGGCCAAACTTCCCCCGCAGGCCGCTAGCCGAAGGTGACGCCGAATCGCTCGCACAGCCGCGGGATCGACTCGAAGTCGAACTCCAGCCCGTAGCGGGCGCCGAGGTCCGCCAGCCACTCGGGCTCGGGCGCCCCGGAGAGGCCGGCCGTGACGAGCTCGTCGAAGAAGCCCTCGAAGCCGCCGGGGGCGATGATCTCGAGGATGCGGCAGGGCTCGTCGCCGGCGTTCCAGAAGGTGTGCCACTGGTTGCGCGGCTTGTGGACGAGGTCGCCGGCTTCGGCGTAGACGACGTCGCCGCCGAGCAGCGCCCCCATCCGTCCCTCCAGCACGTAGGAGTACTCGTCCTCGCGGCTGTGGCGGTGCAGGGGCGCCGCCAGTGCACGCGGAGGCATCGGGTGCTCGACCAGCGAGAACCCGCCCGCGTGGGTCTCCTCCGTGTCGATCATGAAACGGACGCCGATCGAGCCGAGGCTGCCGGCCTTGCCCTCGCGGGGGCCGACGATCTTGGGAGCTGAGTGGGTGTGCATGGTGCGGTGCCTTTCATTGAACGGGGTGTTTAGCAATTGACGGGCACTGTAACATCATTGAACGCCATGTCAACTCAAAAACAAAAACGCCGCTACGAGCTGAAGGCGCGCGCCGAGGCCCAGCAGGCGACCAGGGCCCGGATCGCCGCCGCGGCCGCCGCCCTGCACGAGGAGGTGGGGATCGCGAGGACGACCGTCGCCGACATCGCTCGCCGCGCCGGCGTGCAGCGGCTCACCGTCTACAACCACTTCCCCGATCTGCAGGCGCTGCTGCCGGCCTGCAGCGCCCACTGGCTCGACCAGCACCCGCAACCCGACCTGGCGCCGGCGCTCTCCCTCGAGGACGCGACCGATCGGCTGCGGGGGGTGCTGGCCTCGCTCTACGGCTGGTACCGCGAGACCGCGCCGATGCAGCGGCGGGTCTTTGGCGAACGGGCCACGGTCCCCGAGCTCGACGCCTGGCTGGCGCAGTCCGCCGACCCGGTGCGGGCGCAGCTCGCCGCGAGCCTCTCGGCCGGGTTCGAGCGTCCCAACGCACGGGCCCTCGTCGCCCTCGCGCTCGACTTCTGGACCTGGCAGCGCCTCGACCGCGAAGGGCTGGACGACGCTGGGGCGGCTGAGCTGATGGCCCGCGTGGTCGACTGCTCCAGCGGATAGGCCAATACCCCCTGGGGGTATGCTACGCTGCCGCCATGGAGTCGACGACCGCTCGCCACGACCAGCACGCCCACCACGACCATCACCATCACGAGATGCCGACCGAGGGGCGCGCCCTCACCGCGGTCGCGATCTCGGCGACGCTGCACTGCCTGACCGGCTGCGCGATCGGCGAGGTGGCCGGCATGGCGATCGGCACCGCGCTCGGATTCTCCGACTGGGGCACCGTGGCGCTCGCGGTCAGCCTCGCCTTCCTCTTCGGCTACGCGCTGACCAGCCTGCCGCTTTTGCGGGCGGGACTCGCCGTCGGAGCGGTGATCCCGATCGCGCTCGCCTCCGACACCCTGAGCATCGCGACGATGGAGGTCGTCGACAACGCGATCATGCTGACGGTCCCGGGGGCGATGGAGGCTGGCCTCGGCGACATCTTCTTCTGGGGCGCCCTCTCCTTCGCGCTGGCGATCGCCTTCGTGCTCGCCGTGCCGGTCAACCGCTGGCTGATCGGGCGCGGCAAGGGCCACGCGGTTGTCCACGAGACCGGCATCCACGGCGGGCCGCCGGTTCGCGCCGTTGCGATCGCCACGGCAGCCGCCTTCATCTTCGGCAGCGCGGTCCTGATCGCCGAGGTGGCCGACGGGGACGGCGGCGGGCACGGCGGCGGTCACGAGGCAGCGCAGACCACGAGCCACGAGGAGCATGCGATGAGAGAAGCAGCGAACGAGAACGGGATGACCCTGCGGCTCGACAGCGACGAGCTGCCCGCCGGGCGCGACGCGGAGCTCGGCTTCACCGTCCGCGGCGAGGACGGCGAGCCGCTGCGCGACTTCGACGTCGTGCACGCGAAGCGGATGCACCTGATCGTCGTCCGCGACGACCTGACCGGCTTCCAGCACCTGCACCCGGAGATCGACGGGTCGGGGCGCTGGAGCACGCCGATCGAGATACCGGAGGCGGGCGACTACCGGGTCTTCGCCGAATTCAGCAGCGGTGGCGAGGACGCGACCCTCGCCGGGGACTTCGAGGTCCCGGGCGAGTCGCAACCGGTTCCGCTGCCCGAGCCCTCCCTCACGGCGAGCGCCGGCGATGGCTACGAGGTCACCCTCGAGGGCGACATTCCGCAGGCCGGCCAATCTGCGGACGTGTCGTTTGCCGTGACCCGCGACGACGAGCCAGTCCAAGTCGATCCCTACCTCGGCGCCAATGGGCACCTCGTCGCGCTACGAGAGGGAGACCTCGCCTACTTGCACACTCACCCAACCAACGGCGGCGCGGGGCACGGCGGGCACGGCCAGGCCGGCGACCATGCGCACGGCGAGGGGGCCGACGGCGGCACCGGGCCGACGATCGACTTCGTCACCGAGTACCCGAGCGTGGGCCGTTACCGCCTCTTCCTGCAGTTCAAGCACGCCGGCAAGGTCCACACCGCCGCCTTCACGCGGGAGGTGGTGGAGTGAGCGCCGCCAGCGCGGGCCCGGACGCCGCCCCCGCCTACCGCGGTGACAAGGAGGCGCTGCTGAAGCGGCTGCGCCGCGTCGAGGGGCAGGTCCGCGGCATCGAGCGGATGGTCGACGAGGAGCGCTACTGCATCGACGTTGTCACCCAGATCACCGCGATCCAGGCCGCCCTCGACAAGGTGGCGCTGGGCCTGCTCGAGGAGCACGCCCAACACTGCGTGATCGGCGCCGAGGCCGGCAAGCAGGAAGAGCGCACCGTCGAGCTGATGGGAGCGGTGAAGCGGCTGATGCGCCACGGCTGACCCACGGCCGGTGATTGAACCGCCGCGAGCGGGTAGCGGACCGGCGTGGACAGCAAGAAGGCCGCCACCTTCCTCGCCGCGAGGAGCTCGGCTGAGTCGGTCGAAGAGACGTCTGGAAGAAGTGGCGACTGCTAGGAGGTAGTGGGAAACGATGAAGAGCTGGGACCTGAAGACGGCGGATGTCCCGCCGCACGAGCCGCAGATTCTCTCCACCGACGGTGACGCGCGGGCGATCGCGCTCAACCTGCCGGCCGGCGAGCAGATGCAGGAGCACGAGGTGCACGAGCGGGCTCGCGTCGTCGTCGTGGACGGCGAGGTCGAGGTGACGACTCCCGAGGGCGCGAGCGAGACGGCCGGCGCCGGGCACCTCTTCGAGTTCGACCCCGGCGAGCGCCGCACGATCTCGGCCCGCGCCGACGCCCGCCTGCTGTTACTGCTCAGCCCCTGGCCCGGCGACGGCCACCCGGGGGCGATGTCGCTCGAGGAGAAGTCCGAGGCGCGCGAGCGGGCCGCCGAGCGCAACGACGGCTGACCGCGCCCCATAGCGTTGCGCTGAGCGTCCTCAGCTACAGCCCGCGCTCGTAATAGAGCATCCGTGGGCCGTCGGGGGCGCCTTCGCGATTGGTGAAGCCGGCGCTCTCGTAGAGGCCGCGGGCGGCCTCGTCGGTCTCGGCGGTGTTGAGGTCGATGTGGTCGGCGCCGGCCTCGCGGGCCGTCTCCATCGCGGCTTCCAGCAGCGCCCGCCCCATGCCGCGACCGCGGCGCGCCGGGGCCACGTAGAGCTCTTCGAGGTAGGCGCCCGGCGCGTCGCTCCATATAGAGGGACTGAAGCGCAGCTGCGCGATGCCGTCCGGCCCGTCTCCGCCGAGCAGCACCGTCAGCTCGCCCGCCGCGAGCATCCGCTCGGCCCGCTCGGCGAGCGTCGCCGCGCCTGGCGTCGGTTCGCCGAACTCGGTGTTGAAGTCGTGCAGCAGCCGGGCGACGGCGGTGGCGTCCGCAGGAGTCGCGCGGCGCACCCGGTGCTCGTTCTCGCCCACGGGTCGACCTTAGATCACGGTCAGCTGCAGGAGAGCGCCGATCGCGCCGCAGCCGAGCACGACGTAAAGCACGGTCAGCTTGCCGTGCCAGCGGTTGAGGACGAGAAAGGCTCCCACCGCGAGCAGCGCCGTCGGCACGTCGACCACCGAGGTCTCGACGATCTCCACCGTGACCGCGGCGATCAGGCCGATCACCGCCGCCGCGACGCCGAGCAGGAAGGCGCGGATCCGCTCGTTCTCGGCGGCGGCGACGAGGAAACGGTGGAGGAAGATCGGCAGGACGAAGGCGGGCAGGAAGATGCCGAGCGTCATCAGCAGACCGCCGCCGAGGCCACCAGCGAGGTAGCCGACGAAGGTCGAGAAGATGATCAGCGGCGCCGGCAACACGCCGCCGATCGCGAGGCCGTCGACGAACTGCTCGTCGGTCAGCCAACCCTGGCCCTCGACGGCGCTCTCCTGCAGGAAGGGTATGACCGTGAAGGCGCCGCCGAAGGTGAGCAGGCCCGCCTTGATCCCCTCGAGGAAGATCTCGGCGCCGAGCGGCAGCGCGACCGCGCCGACCGCGAAGCCGACAGCAAGCGGACCCGGCAGCGCGAACGAGGTCGCCCGCCCGCGCCAGCGCGCCGCGTTCTTCCACACCTCGTAGGCGAGGCCGCCGCCGAGCAGCACGAGCACGAAACTGGCCCCGGCGAAAAGCGTCAGCGCGAATGCGACAACCGCGATCGCCGCCAAAGCCACGTCACTGATGAACGACCCGCTGAGGCGGACCAGTGCCCGCGCGACGATCGCGCCGACCGCCGCCGCCAGCCCGTAGAAGAGCTCGTCCAGGTGGTCGGCCAGATCGGCCTCGACGTAGAGCGCCGAGAGGCCGAGCATCAGCAGGAAGCCGGGCAACATGAAGCCGAGCCCGGCGAGGAAGCCGCCCAGCTTGCCGCCGCGCAGGCGGCCGAAGAAGACGCAGAGCTCGTGCGCCTCGGGCCCCGGGAGCACCTGGTAGACGGCGAGCGTGCGCTTGAACGTCGCCTCGTCGACCCACCCCTCCTCGTCGACGCACTCGTGCTTGATCATCGCGATCTGCGCCGCCGGTCCGCCCCAGGCGAGGCAGCCGAACTTGAGGAAGCGCAGGAAGATCGAGGCAGGCGATTCGGTCACTGAGCGGCGCATCCTCGCCGATTGCGAGGCGCGCCTAATTTCCCATTCGACGACTTCTCCAAACCGTTTGCCTTCTCACTTTGCGGGCAGTCACACATACCGGGACAAACGTCGCCGGGGAAACGAACGTGGAGGTACTTGGAGATGGCTGACGCGACCAGCCCGCCGGGTATGAGCGGTACCCAGGGGCAAGACGAATCGCAGGTGCGCGAGAAGGCGCAGGAAGTAGCCGGGCAGGCGCAGGAAAAAGCACAGGAAGCGGCCGGGCAGGCGCGCGGGAAGATGAGCGAGCAGGTCGACCAGCGCTCGACCCAGGCGGGCGAGCAGGTCAGCGGCGCCGCCCAGGACATGCGCAGCGTCGGCGAGGAGCTGCGGAAACAGGGCAAGGACACTCCCGCCAAATACGTGGACAAAGGCGCCGATCAGGCCGAGCGCCTCGGCTCCTACCTGAAAGAGGCCGACGGGGACTCGATCCTCTCGGACATCGAGGACTTCGGACGGCGTCAGCCGCTGGCGGTACTTGCCGGAGGGCTGGTCGTCGGGATCGCCGCCGCCCGCTTCCTCAAGGCGTCAAGCCGCGGTCGCTACCAGAGCCGCATCGGGTCGCAGCCCCATACGCGCGAGCTGGGCAGGGCACCGGTGCCCCTCCCCGACACCGCCGGCCAAACGGCGCCGGGCGAACCGCTGACGGGCAGCCAGTCGGTGCCGCTCGGGACGCCGCCGGAGAGCCCGGTCCCGACCGGGCCGGCCACGGGGCGATGAGCGTCATGAACGGCCAGAGCGCCGATCTGCGCGACAGCTCCACCGGAGAGCTGCTCAAGCAGCTCTCCGAGAAGAGCTCGGAACTGGTTCGCCAGGAGCTGGAGTTGGCCAAGGCCGAGCTCTCCGAAAAAGGCAAGCAGGCCGGCAAGGGCGCCGGCATCCTCGGCGCCGCCGCCGTCATCGGGTTGCTCGCCGCCGGAGCGCTGACCGCCTTCGTGATCCTTCTCCTCTCCGAGGCGATGGACGCGTGGGTGGCGGCGCTGATCGTGACCGTGGTGTACGGGGCAATTGCCGCCGTCCTCGGCCTCAAGGGCCGAGACAAAGTGAGGGAGAGCATGCCTCCCGCCCCCGAAGAAACCGTCGAGAGCGTTAAGGAGGACGTGCAATGGGCCAAGACCCGAGCCAAATCCGCGAGGAGATAGAGCAGACCAGGTCGGAAATGGGTGACACCGTGGACGCGCTGGCGCACAAGACCGACGTCAAAGGGCGCGTCAAAGAGTCGTTCACGGACAAGAAGGAGAGGTTGCGAAATCAGATGATGGGCACGGGCTCCCGGCTCGGGGAAGCGACGCCGGACAGCGAACAGATGAAAGAAGGCGCCCGGCAGGCTGCCGGCGTGGCCCAGGAAAACCCGATCGGGCTGGCTATCGGCGGCCTCGCCGCCGGCTTCCTCGCCGGGATGATGCTGCCGAGCACCCGGGTCGAGGACGAGAAGATGGGACCGCTCGCCGATCAGGTGAAGGAGAAGGCATCCGAGATGGGCGAAGAGGCGGTCGAGCGTGGCAAGGATGTCGCTGGCCAGGTCGCCGAGCAGGCGAAAGAGACCGCCAAGGAGGCCAGCTCCGAACAGGCCGAGGAGATGAAATCGAGCGGTCAGGAACGCGCCCAAGAGGTGCGGCCCGTCTCCTCGTAGTTGGCTGAGGGCGACACCGTCCTCCGCACCGCCAGGCGCATCGACGAGGCGCTGGGCGGTGCGGAGGTTTCCGTCTCCAGCCCCAACCCGCGGGGCCGCATTGGCGGACTCGAGCGGCTCGACGGCAAGCGGCTCGATCGCGCCGAGGCGCACGGCAAGAACCTGCTGCTGCGCTTCGGCGATCTGGTCCTGCACAGCCACCTCGGCATGAACGGCGCTTGGCACGTCTACCGGCAAGGGGGGGCCTGGCGCAAGCCGGCAGCCGCTGCATGGGCGGTGTTGAGCGGCGAGCAGTGGGAGGCGGTCCAGTTCGGCGGGCCGACCCTGCGGGTTTTGCGGGCCGGCGCCCTGCGGCTCGACCCGCAGCTGGCCGGGCTCGGGCCGGACATCCTCGCCGATGACTTCGACCTTGCCGAGGCCGTGCGGTCGCTGCGAGGCGCCAGCGACATGCAGCTCGGTGAGGCGCTGCTCGACCAGCGGCGGATCGCTGGGATCGGGAACATCTTCAAGAGCGAGGCGTGCTTCGCGGCGCGGCTCGGCCCGTGGCGGCGGCTCGGCGAGCTGGACGATGCCGACCTGCAGCGGGTGCTGCGCGCAGCCCGCGAGCTGATGCAACGGGCGGTCGCCGACGGCCGCCACGGGCGCACCGTCTACCGCCGCGCCGGCCGCCCCTGCCCGGCCTGCGGCAGGCCGATCGCCTCGCGCGGCCAGGGCGACGCCAACCGAACGACCTACTGGTGCCCCCGCTGCCAGGGGTGGCGCGTGACTTCGGGGCGGCCGGGGTAGCCCCAGCACATGGCTCCCTGGATCGCCCGCCGCCTGCTGCCCCGCGCCTGGCGACGCATCCCCTGGAAGATGGTCTGGGCGGTCGCCATCTGGCTGAGCGAGAAGGGGCGCGAGCGAGTCGAGACGAACCTGACGCAGAAGGAGCGCACCGAGCTCTGGACGCTGGTCAAGAAGTCGAAAGGGCGGCCGGGCAACCTGGCGGGACGCGAGCAGACGCGGGTCAGGAACATCGTGACGAAGGCTGTCCGTGGCTGAACGGGAGACGGCGGATGGGCCGGATTCCCCGCCGGCCCGGATCACCCCCTACCGCAACGGTCCCTACCTGGTCCGCGGGCCGTTCACCCTCGTCGACCAGGACGGCAACGAGATCGAGGTGAAGCGCCGCGTCGTCGCCCTATGCCGCTGCGGTCGCTCGAAGATGCGGCCCTTCTGCGACGGCACTCACAAGGCGGTCCGCTTCCGCGCCGAGAGCGGCGTCGTCGAGCCGCCCGACCAAGACGACGTGCTGGCGGAATCCGAAGCGCTCGCCCCTGAGTCGACGTAGCGGCGCCGCAGCCGGCGCATCGGCGTCGCCGCGTGGTGGAGTCGGCGGTCGCCGTAGCGGACGCCGCCGGCCAGCCGTTCCCCCACCGCGAGCCAGGCGCATACCGCGCGCTCGGCGATCCAGGCCGGCGCCAGCAACGAGCCGCTGAGCGGGAGCCGCGCGGCGCCGCCGGCCCGCCGGCGCCCCATTTCCGCGACCGCGACCGAGCCGAAAGACGCCAGCGCGAGGCGGCGCCAGCGCCCCCGTCGCGCCTGCCGTGCGGCCCACGGGCCGATCGCCAGCCAGGCGGCCATCCGCGCCGGGATCGCGAAGTCGTCGTAGGCCTGGCGGACGCGCTGCGAGAGGAAATGGGCGGTGCTCGGCGGTCGCCGGGCGACGTAGAGGTCGAGCGGGGTCAGCACCTCGCCGCCGGCGGCGCGGATCGTCCGCATCAGCTCCAGGTTCTCGAAGAGGGAGTCTCCGTCGTAGGCGCCGCTGGCGAGAAACGAGGAGCGGCGGACCGCGAGCGTGCCGGGGAAGTCGCCGACCGGGAAGTCGCGATCGGCGGTGAACACCCGGTTGAGCAGGGAGCGCGCCGTGTCCCAGCGGGCGTGCCAGGGCAGCTCGTCGAAATAGTTCTGCGGGCGAACCAGGTCGGCGACGCCGAGCAGCGCCGCCGTCCGCCGCAGAGTCGCCGGCTCGTAGCGAATGTCGTCGTCGGCGATCACCACGCGGTCGTTGGAGCAGTGGCGCATGCCGGTGATCACCCCGTTGACTTTTCCCATCGCGAAGTCGAGGTCGGGATCGGGCGGCAGGTGGCGCGCGACGCCGCGCAGCGCCGCGGCGTGGCGCTCGAAGACCTGCGGTGGAGAGCCGTCGACTACGAGGATCTCCTCGGCCTCGCCGGAAAGGCTGCGCAGGTAGGCGGCGAGCTCCTCGATCGAGCCGGGCTCGCTCCAGCGCAGCGGCAGCACGTAGGAGACGGTCACAGCGGCCGGCGCAGTGAGCTCTCGCCCGCCTCCCAGGCCGCGAGCAAGCGCCGCGCGAAACGGTCCTCGAGATGCAGCAGCGCTCGCGCGCCGAAGACGATGTCGACAGCCAGCTCCGGGTGCGCCTTGGCCAGGCCGCCGGCCAGGTCGTAGGCGGCGATGTTCTCGTGCATGGCGTCGGCCTCGACGTGCTCGTCGTAGAAGTCGGTCGCCTCGGCATCGAAGCCGAGCCGGCGCAGCGCGTTGCCGTAGCGGCGGTTGGGGATGGCCGAGGTCATCTCGAACATCGCCAGGTGCCCGACGATCGCGCCGAGCCGCTCGCGATGCAGGCCGCAGGCCGACATCAGGTTGACGGTCGCCAGCGTCGAGCCGGGGATGCGGTCGAGGTAGGCGTTCTCGCGGTCGTCGAGGCCGAGCGCCCGCATCGTCTTGGCGAACAGCGCCGAGTGCATCCGCTCGGGCCGGCCACCGCCGTACTCGTCCGCCTGCACCTCGAGCAGCGCCACCTTCGCCGGCCCGCTGAGGCGCGGGATCGCCCAGCTGTGCGGGTCGGCCTCTTTGAGCTGGTAGAGCGAGCGGTGGACGACGAACTCGCGGAACTGGCCGAGGTCGGCGTGGCGCTCCAGGTGGCGCGACAGCGAGACGCCTTGATCGCCTTCCTCGAGCCGGAAGAGATGGTCGCCGACCTCCCCAGGATCGACCGGCTCGCCGGCACCGACCGCGTCCTCGAGCGCGCCGAAGAAAGCAGCCTCCAGCGCCGCGCGGGCGGCCAGCAGCGTCGGGCTCCATTCCCAGGCCGGGTCGACGCCGGGGAACGAGCGGTAGTGCAGCTCGTAGCAGAGATAGAGCGCCAGCTGGAAGTCGTCGTCGCCGAGCGGGTCGGCGACGCCGCCGAGCAGCTCCCCCACCCCTTCGGCCGCCTCCAGCGGCAGCACCATGTTCTCCGCGGCGGGCGTCGAGAGCATCGCCGCGACCAGTTCGCTCAGCGGTCCGCGAGCCGGGACGAGCAGGCGGGCGGAGCCCGCCCCCGTCTGGTCAACCCCGATCGCGCTCACGGGCTACTGCTTCCCGACAAAACCTTCCGGAAAACTCTGCCGATCGCTGAGCAACGGCGCAAAGAGATCGCCCTTCGCCTCGACCCGCTCCAAGACGGCGGCGGGGTCGAAGACGAGCCGCTTGGCGTCGCCCTCCGCCAGCGCCGCCTCGACCTCGTCCCACTCCAGCGGCGTCGAGACGGTCGGCCGCTCCTTCGCCCGCAGCGAGTAGACGCAGACGGTCGTCTTGTGCGGGTCGTTCTGGCTCCAGTCGATCAGCACCCTGCCGCCGCGCTCGCTCTTGGTCCGCCGCGAGACGACCCGGTCGCCGAACCCGCTCTCCAGCGTCTCGGCGACGGCGCGCGCGAACGGCTTGGTCTGCTCGTAGGTGACCTCGGTGTTGAGCGGCACGTAGAGCTGCATCCCCTTCGAGCCCGAGGTCTTGACGTAGCTGCTCAACCCCAGCTGCTCCAGCATCCCCCTGACCCAGACCGCGACCTGGCAGCAGTCGACGACGTCGGCCGACGCACCCGGATCGAGGTCGAAGACGATCGCGGTCGGTCGCTCCGGCTCCGCCACGGGCGCCAGCGAGACGCGCAGCTCACCGCTGGCCACTTCGCTCACCTTCCGCCCGAGCAGGTGCGGCTCCAGGACGTCGGCGATCTGGGCATACCAATCTCCAGCGGGTGAGATTGCGGCCCTCGCGGCGCTGGGCACGGCGGCATCCACCTGCTCGCGCACGACTTCGGAGGCATCCTTGTCCTCGCGCAGCCCCTTGAAGGAGCCGTGGCGGACCAGCCCCTCTTTGGTCAGCTCGCGCATCTCGATCTCGGCGACCAGCCGCGGCTCCACCCAGTTGGCCTGGCGCGGCCCCTTGCGGGCGGCGAACGGGTTGGTGTCGATCGCGAGCGGCCGCAGCCGCTCGAGCAGGTCGTCGAGATCCCGCTCCGAGAAACCGGTGCCGACTTTGCCCGCGTAGTGAAAGATGCGGCCGCCGTCGTCGGGGTCGAACCAGCCGAGCAGCAGGGCGCCGAGCCGGTTGCGGCGTCGCCCTTCGCCGGGCAGCCAGCCGCCGATCACCAGCTCCTGCCGGCCGGTGTTCTTCACCTTCAGCCAGGAGCCGCCGCGCTTGCCGGGCAGGTAGCGGCTGTCCAGCCGCTTCATCACGATCCCCTCCAGCTGCTGCTCCCGGCTCGCCGCGAGCAGCTCCTGCGCGTGGCCGGTCGAGTGGCTCGGGGTCTGCCAGCTCGGCCCCCCCAGTTCCAGCCCCTCGAGCAGCTGGCGGCGATGGCGGTACGGCTCCCCCATCAGGTCGCGGCCGTCTAGATAAAGGAGGTCGAAGAGGACGTAGGTGACGGGGTATTCCTTCATCCGCCGCCGCACGACGCTCTCCGAGGTTTGGTGGATGCGCTGCTGCAGTCGCTCGAAGCTCGGTCGGCCCTGCGGGTCGAAGGCGACCAGCTCGCCGTCGAGGACGGCGTCGCGGGATCCGAGCTGACGCGAGAGGCGCCGCACCTCCGGGTACTGCGCGGTGATGTCGCGCAGATTGCGGCTCTGCAATTCCAGCCGCCCCGGCTGGCAGTAGGCGATCGCCCGCACGCCGTCCCACTTGACCTCCACCGCCCAGCCGTCGTCTGAGGCCGGCAGGTCGGCGAGCTTGGCGAGCATCGGCACGACCGATTCGGGGAAGGGGTCGCGGCGCTCGCTCGGCGGGTCGACGCGGTGGATCATCCAGTCGCGCTCACCGCCGGCGCGGAAGAGCGCGTAGCGACCCTCGAGCCGCTCGCCGTGAAAGCTGAGGACGACTTTGCCCTCCTCCCACTTGTGCAGCTCGTAGGTGCCACGGTCCCAGATCTTCATCGTCCCGGCGCCGTACTCGCCGGCCGGGATCTCGCCCTCGAACTCGAGGTACTCGAGCGGGTGGTCCTCGGTGTGGACGGCCTTGCGGTTCTCGTCGGGGCTCTCGGGAATCCCGTTGGGGATCGCCCAGGAGGCGGCGATGCCCTCGTGCTCGAGCCGCAGGTCCCAGTGCAGGCGGCGGGCGCTGTGCTCCTGAACGACGAAGCGCGGCGCGGCCTGCTTGCGCCGGCGGCCCTTCGGCGCCGGCTCGCGGGTCTTCGCGAAGTCGCGCTTGCGCTCGTACTCGGCGAGCTTCGCGTCCTTCCCGGCGCCCTTCTTGGTCGTCTTCTTTCTCGGGCTCACACGGTCACCGTAGAGCTGTTTCCCCCACTGCCTCCCGGGTACGCCCTTCGTGTATGGCCGACGAGCGGGTCGAGATAAAGGACGACAGCCCGACCGCCGGCCGTGATGGTGCCGACAAAGGCGGCCGCGTCCTGATCGTCGCCGATGAGGCGGTGGCCGGGGAGGAGTTGCGCCGCAGCGTCATTGACCACTTCGAGGGCGAGCCGAGCAGCGTCTTCGTCGTCGCCCCGGCCCTGGCCGACTCCGGCCTCAAGCACACGATGGGCGACGTCGACGAGGCGGTCGGACCTGCCCAGGAGCGTCTCGAGCGGACCTTGGAGGAGCTGCGGCGGGCCGGAATCGAGGCCGACGGAGAGGTCGGCGACTCCGACCCGATGGTCGCGATCAGCGACGAGATCCTCAAGTTCCGTCCCGACCAAATCCTTCTCGTCGCCCACGGTGGCAAGGAAAGCGCCTTCGCCGAGCGCGGCCTGCTCGAGCAGGCGCAGCGCGACCTAGACCTGCCGGTGACCGAGCTGGTCGTCGACCGCGACGAGAGCCCGCACGTCCTCGACGTCAAGGAAACCGAACGCGGGGCCGGACGGGACAAAGGCTGGCGCCCTTCGGCCAACATGCCCGCCCTGTCGAAACGAGATCTCGGTGGGATCTTCGTCGCGATCGTCGGCACCCTGCTGCTTGGCGCCCTCGCCGCCGACTGCGTCGGCGAGCAGAGCGGCCACGACTTCGAGGAGGGCCGTCTCAACTTCGCCTGCGCCGCCCGAATCCTGATCGCGACCGGCATGGCGCTGATCAACCTCGCCCACGTGGTCGGTCTCTTCCTCTTCCAGAGCGTCGGCTACGAGGGCATGTGGAACCGCTTCTTCTCCCGCCTCAGCCTGATCGGGACGCCGCTGGCGATCGTGGCGTCGTTGCTGCTCGGCTTTGCCTAGACGCCTAGCGCGAAGCTGAGCGCCATCATCAGCGCCGCGCCCGCGACGATGCCGCCGCTGGGGCCGACGAGCCGGCGGCCGGCGTAGGCCTTGGGCAGCAGCTCGACGGCGATCAGGGCCAGCATCGCGCCGGCGGCGAGGGCGAAGGAGAAGGGCAGCAGCGACTCGACTTGCTCGACGAGCAGGTAGGCGACGAGTGCGCCAACCGGCTGCGGGGCGCTGGTCGCGACCGCCGCCCAGAACTGGCGCGAGCGGCCGAAGCCCGCACTCGCCATCGGGATCGCGACGCTGGTCCCCTCGGGGACGTTTTGGAGTGCGATCGCGAGGATCACGAAGAGGCTGAGGCCAGCCCGATCGGAGGCGAAGGCGGTGCCGATCGCGAAGCCCTCGGGCAGGCTGTGGACCAGGAGGACGAAGAAGGTCAGAGCCGAGGTACGGACTCCGGGGCCGCTGCGACCCATGAAGCTGGTGTCCGCGTCAAACCAGCGCCAGGCGATCCCGAGCACCGCCGCGCCCGCCAGCAGACCGCCGGCCACCTCCGCCACCGAGCCTTCTTCACCCGCCGGGATCAACAGGCCGACTAAGGAGGCGACGCCCATCACCCCGGCGGCGAAGCCGAGCAGGATCGGCGTCAGCCGCGCCGCCCGGGTGCCGAGGAAGAAGACGGGTACGGCGCCGAGCCCGGTGGCAAGGGCGGTCGCCGAAGCGGCCGCGAGGAGCAGAAGGACCTCGAGCATGCGAGCAACCTACGGTCGCCGCCTGACGGCCCCGGAGAACGCCGGTCTATGGATTCTTAACAATCGGCGGCTCTCTTCGGTGGTCAGAAGTCGAAACCGCCGATTAGCAGGAATTTCCGCATGAGAAGTAGCTTCGACCTCAACTTTAGTGTTCCCAATCCTTGAATTTTTATGGCAAATACCGACGAATATTGGGTAGCCTAATCGCGTGGTGACGGTTCGTTCCCAAAGAGACCTCCGCACGGCCTGGCCGGTTGCGGTGGCCCTCGTCGCGGCGGCAATCGGGGTTGCGATCCTGGCGCCGACGGCACACGCCGCCGACGCCGGCGCAGTGCCAGCGCCTGTCGAGGAAGCCGCCCAGCCGGTCGAAGTAGAAGCGGCAGAAGCGGCGCCCGTGGCAGAGGAAGCGGCGCCCCAGGAACCGACTCCGGTCTCCGCCGGCGGCGAAGAAGAGGCCGCCACCGAACAGGCTGTCACTGCTCCGGTGGAAGATGCGACGGCTCGGGTCCAAGAAACCGCGGCCTCGGCCGAAGAGGCCGCCGCGAGTGTCTCGAACGTGGAGCCGCCGCAGGCCTCCGTGCCCGTGGCGAAGTCGGTCGGGCGAGTGACGGAGACGGTCGCCGATGTCAGCGATGACGCGGCGTCAACGGCGGACCGTGTCGACGTCGTCGGCGGCGCGCAGGCGGCGGTCGACACCTCTCGTCGCAACCTCTCACAACCCCTCCACGATGCTGCGCTCGACCGCAGCCCTCGCGACGCGGCTGCGCCGCTACGAACCGCGTCGACCGACTTCGGTCCCACCCCCTCAGACGGTCCTTCCGCCTCGGACGGTCCTTCCGTCGCGACGCCCACCACCGGGCAGCTCGAGCAATCGGAGCGGAACAGCTCCTCACTCGCGCCACCGCCGACTGGCGCCGACCTCTCGCCGGACTCGCTCTCCGCCGGCGCCGCCTCACTCAGCGCCGCCTCACTCAGCGCCGCGTCTGAGTTGCGGCTCGCCGGCTTGCCGCTCGCGCAAACTTCCTCGCTCGCAATGGTGACGGCGACTGAGTCGTCCCATCGGGCGCCCGCCGTCCCAAGCGTCCCTTCCCCCGCGCCGCCGGCGGTGCCCTTCGGCGGCCCGGCCGCCTCGGGGATGGGCGGAACCAGCTTTGTCCCTCTCGCCGCGCTGTTGGCGTTGCTCGCGCTGGCCACGCCGGCGATTCTGCGCAGACTCAGGGAGGCGCCCACGCTCGGGGCGCCCTGCCCGTTCGTCTGCGCGCTCGAGCGCCCTGGCTAGGTCCTCCGGGACCCCAAACCAGGGCTGCGCCGGGAGCCCTTTCTCCCCCCGGCGAGAAACAACTCGAGTGAAAGGAATGTCCGATGAAGTGGACCAAGGCTGTAATCGCAGCCGTGGTCGCCCTGGCAATCGCTGTCGGAGCGGCGCCGGCCGCCGCCTCCGTGCCGCTGCCTGAAACCCCCACGGGACAGAGCAACAGCAGCAGCGTCGAACAGGGCGATCCATCGGCTGAAGGCGGCGACGCCGCCGCGACGGGCGGTGAAGGCGGCGACGCCAGCACCGGCAACACCCAGGTCGGCAACGGCAATGCCATTGCCGTCTCGGTCGGCGGCGACGCCGAGGCCGAGGGTGGCGACACCAGCGCCGTAAGCGGCGACGCGACCGGAGGCGACGGCGGCGACGCCGAGGCCGAGGGTGGCGACGCCGAGGCCGAGAACGATGCGACCACGGTGCAGAGCAACGAGTCGAGCGGTAGCTCTTCGAGCGGGAGCTGCTGCAAGAGTCAATCGAGCTCGGGCTCGCAGAGCAACGAGTCGAGCGTCGAGCAAGGAAGCCCGTCGGCTGAAGGCGGCAGCGCCGCTGCCAGCGGCGGCGACGGTGGCGATGCCAAGACCGGTAATAAGCAGATCGGTAACGGCAACGCCTACGCGAAGTCGGAGCCCCAGGAGCAGAGGGAGAGCAACTCCTGCGGCTGCGAGTACGGCAAGAGCTATGGCCACGGCAAGAGCCGCGGTCACAGCAGCGACGCCGAGGCCGAGGGTGGAGATACCACCGCCCACAGCGGCGACGCGACCGGAGGCGACGGCGGCGACGCCGAGGCCGAGGGTGGCGACGCCGAGGCCGAGAACGATGCGACGGTCATCCAGAGCAATGAGTCGTCGCAGCGCAAGTCCAGCCACTCTTCCTACGGGAAGTGCGGTTGCGATGAGGGCGGCTCCAGCTCGGGCCCGCAGAGCAATGTGTCCGAGGTGAAGCAGGGCGACCCCAGCGCCACTGGCGGCAGCGCCGCTGCCACCGGCGGCAAGGGTGGTGACGCCAACACTGGCAACACCCAGATCGGCAACGGCAATGCCATTGCCGTCTCGGTCGGCGGCGACGCCGAGGCCGAGGGTGGCGACACCAGCGCCCGCAGCGGCGACGCGACCGGAGGTGACGGCGGCGACGCCGAGGCCGAGGGTGGCGACGCCGAGGCCGAGAACGACGCCAAGGTCGTTCAGGTCAACGAGTCGTCCGGGCGCAAGTCCGGTCACTCGTACGGCGGATGCGGATGCGAGAGCTCCAAGCACTCGCTGAACGGCTCGGGCTCGGATTCGCAGAGCAACGAGTCGAGCGTCCACCAGGGTGACCCGTCGGCCGAAGGCGGCGATGCCGCCGCCACCGGCGGCGACGGTGGCGATGCCGACACCGGCAACAAGCAGGTCGGTAACGGCAACGCCTACGCCAAGTCGGAGCCCCAGGAGCAGCACAACTCCTGCGGCTGCGAGCCTCGCGGCAAGAGCTATGGCCACGGCAAGAGCCGCGGTCACAGCAACGACGCCGAGGCCGAGGGCGGCGACACGTCGGCTACAAGCGGTGACGCCCGCGGAGGTGACGGCGGCGACGCCGAGGCCGAGGGTGGCGACGCCGAGGCGGTGAACGACGCCAAGGTCGTTCAGGTCAACGAGTCGTCCGGGCGCAAGTCCGGCCACTCGTACGGCGGATGCGGATGCGAGAGCTCCAAGCACTCGCTGAACGGCTCGGGCTCCTCACAGAGCAACGAGTCGAGCGTCCACCAAGGTGACCCGTCGGCCGAAGGCGGCGATGCCGCTGCGACGGGCGGTGACGGCGGTGACGCCGACACCGGTAACGAGCAGAAGTACAACGGCAACGCCTACGCGAAGTCAGAGCCACAGGAGCGCAAACCACCAGTGCTGAACGGTCAGCACGACTCCTGCGGCTGCGGCTACGACAAGGGCGGCGGCCACAGCGACAACGACGCGGAGGCCGAGGGCGGCGATACCACCGCCCACAGCGGCGACGCGACCGGAGGTGACGGCGGCGACGCCGAGGCCGAGGGTGGCGACGCCGAGGCGCTCAACCGAGCGAAGGTCATCCAGGTCAACGAGAGCGGCGGCTGGAGCGAGTCGCTCTGGTAAGTCGCAGCGAGGCTGCGTGCCTCACGGACGCGGGGCCCCGGCGGCAATTCGTCGCCGGGGCCTTCGTCCTGCCCTCAGTCCTCTTCGAACTCCTCCAGGTGCCCCTGCCCGGTGCGCGGCTTGGAGCCGAAGCCCTGCTGGCACCCACCGGTGCGGACGCCGACAAAAGAAGCGATCCCCATCGCCCCGGCGGCGAAGCCGAGCAGGATCGGCGTCAGCCGCGCCGCCCCGGTGCCGAGGAAGAAGACGGGCACGGCGCCGATCCCGATGGCGAGGGCGGTAGCCGAAGCGGTGAGCAGGAGGATCGCCGCAACCTAGTTCGTGCCCACGTCGCTACCAGAGAGTCGTGACCGGCAAGAACGACCGCATCGCCCCGTCCGCCGTGACAAGCGTGAGGTCGTGCTCGAGGGCCGTCGCGACCAGAAAGCGATCGGCCGGGTCGTCTGAGCCGAAACCATCGAGCTCCTCGCTGCGCAGGGCAACGCCGTGAGTCAGCGGAACGGCGACCGGAGCGGATTTTCGCAGCGCTTCCAGGATCCACTCTCGGGGTGATGGCGACAGCGACAGCCGGCCCTTACGGGCAAGCACCAGCGCCTCCCAGATCGAGATCGGCGACAGGAACAGCTCGCCTTCCCGCCTGACCAACGCGCCCCGGGCATCGGTGGAGAGCCGATCCGGATCGAGAAAGCTCCAAAGCCAGACGTGGGTATCGAGGAGGAGCTTCAATCGCGGAGGACGTTCCACTCGTCGGCATCCGATGCCGGGGCGACCAGGTCGCCCCGGATCTGGCCCTGATCGCGCAGGGATCCAAGCCACTCGTCGGGCCGCTGGGGCGGCAAAGCGGTGAGCTGGGCCACTGCCTTGCCTCGCTTGGTGATGACGATCGCCTCTCCGGATTCGCCCACCTCGTCGAGCAGCCGGAGACAGGTCTGCTTGAACTCACCCGCTCCTACGGTCTTCATGCCTCCAATTTATCACCATGGACAAGATCCATGGACGTTCTATGGCTCCTCGAACTCCTCCAGGTGACCCTGCCCGGTGCGCGGCTTGGAGCCGAAGCCCTGCTGACGTCCACCGGTGCGAACGCCGGGCGGCGGGTCGCCCGGCTGCGGGTCGCCGGCGCGGCCGCGCTGCTTGGGCCGGTCGCGGTCGCGACTGGGCTGCACCCGCTTCGGCTCGCCTTTCTGCTTGGGGAAGTGCGGCGGCCAGGGAGCGTCGCCAAGCCCTTCCTCTTCGTCGCGGCGGGCCAGCGCCAGGAGTGAGTCGAGCGAGCCGGGGTTGGCGTCGATGTCGGCGGCCGGGTCACCCTCGGCGTGCAGGCGGTCGGGCACCGTGTCGAGCCGGAAGTCGGCCGGCTCGGCGTCGGCGACCTCCTCCCAGCGCAGCGCGCAGGAGACGCGCGCGTCGGGGGTCGGGCGCACCGACCAGCAGGAGGCGACGGTGCGGTCGCGGGCGTTCTGGTTGTAGTCGACGAAGACGCCGTGCCGTTCCTCCTTCCACCAGGCGGTCGTCGCCAGGCTCGGCGCTCGGCGCTCGACCTCGCGGGCCAGCGCGAGGGCGGCGCGGCGCACCTCGAGGAAGTCCCAGCGCGGCTCGATCCGCACGTTGACGTGGATCCCCTTCGAGCCCGACGTCTTCGGGAAGCCGCGCAGGTCGTGGTCGGCGAGCACGTCGCGGACGACCAGCGCCGTGCGGCGCACGTCGTCCCAGGCGATCCCTTCGGTCGGGTCGAGGTCGACCCGCAGCTCGTCGGGGTGGTCGAGGTCACCGCGGCGCGCCGGCCAGGGGTTGAAGTCGATCACGCCGAGGTTGACTGCCCAGACCAGGTGGGCGGCGTCGTTGGCGACCAGCTCCTCGGCCGTTCGCCCCGAGGGGAAGGAGACGGTCGCCGTCTGCAGCCACTCGGGCACCTTCTGCGGCACCCGCTTCTGCCAGATCGGCTCCGCCATGATCCCATTGACGAAGCGCTTCATCACGGTCGGTCGCTCGCGCAGGTGGACCAGCGCCGCCTCCGCCATCTCCATGTAGTACTCGCAGATGTCGAGCTTCGTCCAGCCCGGTCTCGGGAAGTAGACCTTGGTCGGGTTGGAGAGGCGCACCTCGCGGCCCGCCACCCGGAGCATCGTGAAATCGCTCACGCTCCCAGGGTTTCACGCCCCGTCCGCGCCCTGAACGGCTCCAGCTCGTCGCGTTGGGCCTGGGCGCGGCGGATCAGCTCGTCGAAGTCGACGTCGGGGAGGCGGCTCTTCAGGTCGCCGAGGTCGCGGAGATTCGCCCAGAGGATCTTCTTGCCCTCGATGCCCATCGCCAGGAGGTCGAGCTCGGCGAAGCGGCTGAGCGGCGAGTAGCCGCGCACCTGCCCGTTCAGCTTCAACCGCCCGACCCGCTCGGCGACCATCGCCGCACCCGTCTTCACCCGGTCGCGGCCGAAGCCGAGCCGCTCCATCATCGCTTCGAAGCTCTCGACGTCCTCGGAGATGCCGGTGGCGACGTGGCGCAGCGCCTCGCCGAGCGGAGTGCCCTCGTTCTCGCCCTGGGCGCGCTTCGCGACCTCGCGCCAGGCGATCCCGAGCGCCAGCTGATCATTCATGTAGATGCGCAGGAAGCGGTCGCGCTCGTCACCCATGCCCCGCGTGTACCCCTCGCAGCGCGGCGTCAACCGTTTCCGCACCCGGCCGTGGGGTAAGCGCAGGGGGTGAGCGAGCGGACCCTCGAAGAGCAGCTTCCGGGCGATCCGTTCGAGGGCTACGCCCCGGCCGAGGAGCGCCCACCCCTCCTCTCCTACCTGGCGACGATGGGGATCTTCAACGGCGTCTTCGCCGCGGCGCTGCTGGTCGCGAAGCGAAGCGGCCGCGAGCTGCCGGAGCGGGTCGAGCTCACCGACGTGGCCCTGATCGGCGTCGCCTCGCACAAACTCAGCCGCCTCGTCTCCAAGGAGAAGGTGACGGCGCCCCTGCGCGCCCCCTTCACCGAGCTGGAAGGCAGGGGTGGCCCGGCCGAGCTGGAGGAGCGCTCGCGCGGCGAGGGCCCTCGCAAGGTGGTCGGCGAACTGCTCACCTGCCCCTTCTGCCTCAGCCTCTGGATCGTCGCGGGCTTCTCGCTCGGCCTCCTCTTCGTGCCGCGGCTGACCCGCTTCCTCGCCGCCGTCTTCTCTGCGATGGGGATCGCCGACTTCCTCCAGGTCGCCTACAAAGCGGCCGAGGACAGGGCTCTGGGTTAGACGACCGCTAGCGCGGCATTCCGACCGACTCGAGCACGCCGAGCAGCTCGGTCACCTCGCAGACCAGCAGCCGCTCCTCGTCGACCTCGACCCAGACGCCGGCCGAGGCGGGAAAGACGACATGGTCGCCGGGCTGGACCGGCATCTCCACCCCGACGTGCTCCCACCAGTCGAGGCCCGGGCCGACCGCGAGGACGATGCCCTGCTGGGGCGGCGGCTCGTGACTGCCGGCCGGCACGACGAGGCCGGAGCGCCTGACCCGGTCCTGGTCGAGCTCCTTGATCACGATCTGGTCGAACAGCGGCCGCAGCCGGTGCCTGACCGACTCGGTGGGATCGGGGACCTGCCTCGTGCTCATCGCCCCAGTTTGACGGACGTCAGTAGGCGGTGTTGCGGCAGCGCGGGCGTGGCAGCGCCTTGCAGCGGGGCTGGGCGCCGCGGGTCCAGAGCGCCAGGTCGACCTCTGCCGGCGTCAGGCCCCCGGCGCCGGCGAGCAGCTCGACCGCGTGGACCGCACAGGCGCGCAGCTCGACCTCCTCGGGCGAGCCATGCTCGAGCAGCTCGCCGGCTTCGATGCGGGCGGCGAGCTGCGGGTCGAGCCCGAGGAGGCCGTCGACCCGGAGCACGTGCGGGACGAGGTTGTCGGCGAAGGCGGTAAGGCGGTCGACTGCGGCGAGCGGCGTCACGAACCGGTCGAGGTCGGCGGCGACCAGCTGGGCGCGCTTGAAGAACGGGACCGGCCTCCCCTCGTAGCTCGAGGCGTCGCCGAAGGCACGCCACTCCGCGAGCAGACCGGCGAGGGCGGGAGCCGATCCGCCCGCCGCCCCCGGCAGCGCGAGGAAGCTGCCGCCGTGCTCGTCGCGAACGCGTTGCCCGACGTCGCGCAGCGCGGCGGCGAAGTCGTCCAGCAGCGGATGGCCGAGGTCCTGCCCGACTACCGCGGCAATCTCAGCCGGGGTCAGCTCGGACAGCTCCGCAGCCGCCCAGGCGCCCCGCTCACGGAAGCGCTCCGTCACCCCCGCCGCGATCGTCCCGTAGCCGCTCTGGCCGGGGCGCTTGCGGATCGTCGGCCACCAGCCGGAGCCGAAGTTGATCGCGCCGAGGCAGACGACAAAGGCGGCGCGGGCCTCCGGGTCAGCCTCCGCGAAGTGAGTCGAGGGGTCGGGCTCGGAGGCCGCCGCAAGCGTGGCGGCGTAGTCGGCGAGCGCCGCCTCGTCGAGGCGAACCGAGCGCGCCCGGTCGGCCACCCAGGCGCAGGCTTCGCGGACGCACTCCGGCAGCTCCCCCGCTCCACTGTTCCTTTTCCTCGATATATCGGGCAAAGGCACAGCGGAAGCCTCCTACGTTCGCTTGGACGCTGCCCGCCGGGGGTATCTCAGCGCCGATGGCGCGGACCTACTTCCACAGCTGTCCGGCCGAGGCGGACCCCGGGAGCCTCCTCGACCGGCAGCAGCAGTTCACCACCCCCTGGGGCCACCCCGAACACGGGCCGTGCGACAAGTGCGAGGGGGATGGGAGCGTTCGCTACGAGTGCAAGTCATGCCTCGCCGACGGCGCCGACCCGCAGTGCCCCGCCTGTGAAGGCCGGGCGCCGCTTTGCTTGATTAGTCCTGTTTATTTGCCTACCCTGCGTGGCCGTGGGCGAGGCGAGCGGCAAGATCACCCTGATCACGCTGGGGCCGGAGGGCACCTGCCACGAACGGGCCTGCCGCCGCTACATGGAGTTCCAGGGGGTCGAGGACTTCGGCTTCGAGCTGATCACCGACTTCCACATCGGCCTCGAGATGCTGCGCGAAGGGGATGAGCGCACCTTCCTGGTCCAGTGCAGCGCCCATCCCAAGGTCCACGAGATAACCGAGAAGTACTGGACCGAGGTCTGGGTCGTCGACACCTTCATCTTCCCCACCAAGCACCTCGTCGTCCTCGCCCGCAAGGAGGTCGAGCGGGCGCGCTCGCTGGGGATCGTGCCGGCGACCAAGGGCTACGTCGATCTCTCGCAGTGGGACGAGATCGTCGACGTCGCCTCCAAGCCGCTGGTCGGCGAAGGCCTGCTGCGCGGCGACTACGAGGCGGGCCTGACCCACATGGAGCACCTCGAACAGCATCCGGACGAGCTGCGGCTCGACCTCGACATCGGCGAAATCGACACCACCTGGGTCGTCTACGGCAAGCAGAAGCGCTTCGCCGGCGAGGTGATCGGCATTCCCTCCGCCGAGCTGTTCTCGCAGTTTGCGGGAACCGCGTCGGCGACCCCCTAGCGCCGGCCCCGCGGCGGCGCTAGGTTCGCATTGCGACCGGGAGAGAGCGGAAACCGCGGAAGCCCAGCGGGGACGTTCTCGAAGGTGGCGCAACGAGCTTCTAAGCGCGAAGGCTACGCGCGAGGCAGGCAACCGAGCGTCACCGCCGGTCGTTTTTTCGTGCAGCGGGGGTCGGCCTCTCGGCGGCGGGTTCGTTCGACTCAGGCCGGCAGAGCGTCCGGCGCCGCGCCTAGCTTTCGAGGCGCCGCTGGAGCGCCTGCCCTCCACGGTCCGCGACCGGGGCGCACCCTGGGAGCCGGCGTCGTTGGCGGAACCCCGTAATACGCCGCGACTAGCCCGCCTGCTCCCCTTCCTCAGCCGAGTGCCACGTAGCTTGCGCCGCGCGCGACGCCCACGAAAGCGGCAAACGCCGCTAGAACCGTGACGACCGCGATGGCCGTCACCCGCAACGACCAGTGGGAGTTGTGCGCGGCGCACTCACCCATACGTGCCGCGGACTACCCGCTTTCGATTAGCGGCTAACCAACCGGGCGGTCGCCGAGGCGGTCAGCCCCCCTCGGCGTAGGCCGGCTCCCCTTCGCCCTCCGGCGCCATCTCGTGTCCGTGGGCGGGCATCGGCGCTTCCTTCATCGCGAAAATCGCGACGAGGAGCGCGGCGCCGACCAGCGCCGCACCTACCACGTAGGCGAGGTGGAAGCCCGAGTTGAGCGCCTCTTTGAACACCGTGCCCGTCGCTTCCAGCGAGTGGGTGCGCTCGGTGGCGAGCGTCGCCAGCACCGCGAGCCCGATCGCACCGCCCACCTGGGCCGAGGTGTTGACGACCCCAGAGGCCAGGCCGGAGTCCTCCGGCGTCGCGCCCGACATCGCCAGCGTCATCAGTGAGGGGAAGGAGGTGCCAATCCCGATCGCCACCACGATCATCGCCGGCAGGATGTGGGCGACGTAGTCGCCGTCGACCGGCGTGCGGGCGAAGAGCAGCAGCCCAGCGGCGATCATCACGAGGCCGGGGATCAGGGTCCGCCGCGCTCCGAAGCGCATGATCAGTTTCTCGGCGAAGCCGAGCGAGAGGGTCCCCATCACCAGGGTGGCCGGCAGGAAGGCGAGGCCGACCTCGAGCGCGTCGTAGTCGAGGATGCGCTGCATGTAGAGGGCGCCGAGGAAGAACATCGAGAACATCCCGGCGACCAGCAGCGCCTGCACGGCGTTGGCGCCGGAGACGTTGCGCGAGCGGAAGAGCCGCAGCGGCATCAGCGGGTTGGCGATCGTCGCCTGGCGGTGCAGGAAGAGCAGGCCGAGGGCCAGCGAGACCCCGCTTAGCGCCAGGGTCCGCGTTGCCCCCCAGCCGACCTCCTCGACGCCGAGGATCGTGTAGACGCCGAGCATCAACGAGGCGGTGATCAGCACCGCGCCGGGGATGTCGGCACCCTCGCCGAAGCCAATCCCCTCGTGGGGCTGCACCAGCCGCATCGTGAAGAAGGCGGTGAGCAAGCCGACCGGCAGATTGATGAAGAAGATCCAGTGCCAGTTGATCGCCTCGGTGAGGACGCCACCGGCCAGCAGGCCGATCGAGCCGCCGGCCGAGGCGACGAAGCCGTAGACGCCGATCGCTTTCGCCTGCTCGCGCGGCTCAGGGAACATCGTCACGATCATTCCCAGCACCACGGCCGAGGTCAGTGCGCCGCCGATCCCCTGCACGAAGCGGGCGCCGACCAGCATCTCCTGGCTTTGGGAGACCGCGCAGAGGAGCGAAGCGGCGACGAAGATCCCCATGCCGGTGAGGAAGATCCGCCGCTGGCCGATCAGGTCGCCGAGCCGGCCCGCCAGCAGCAGCAGGCCGCCGAACGGGATCAGGTAGGCGTTGACGACCCAGGCCAGATCGCTCTGGCTGAAGCCGAGGTCGTCCTGGATCGAGGGCAGCGCGACGTTCACGATCGTGATGTCGAGGACGATCATCAGCACGCCGGCACAGAGCACGTAGAGCGCCAGCCAGCGGTTGTGTTCTTCGTGAGTGTCGTGCTGCGTGTTCATATGCGGTCCTTCCACGTCGCGGGTCGAAGTCGGCGGTTCGGCGCCGTCACCCACTGAGACCGGGCCGAGGCCCGAAACTCATCGGTTCCCTTGTGATCTAGTCGCGGAGCGCTTCGGGCAAGCCGAAGCGCTCGAAGGCGGCCGCCAGGCGGCCGGGGTCGAAAGGCTGCTCTGGCAGCCTAACGATCTCCTCGCGTGGGAGCTCGTCGCTGGCCCGGGTGAGGAAGGCGTCGACCTCGGCGATCTTGCCGCCACGCAGCGTCAACACGTTGAGGGCGAAGCGCTCGTAGAGCTCCTTATCCGGGCTCCAGGTGTAGAAGGCAATCGCCTCCTGGCCGTTGGCCCGGGCGCGCAGCGTCTTCCAACGCCATGCGCCGGACATCGGCGAGCCGGCGAGGAAGATCGCGATCTGGTCGCGACCCCGGAACCAGCTGCGCAGAGGCGGCATCGTGAAGGCGGCGTCCTCGGTCAGCATCGCGACGACCGCCTCGACGTCCTCGCGTAGCCAGGCATCGACGTAGGCCTCGACGGTCTCGCGGACGCGATCCTCGCCGAGCTCGCGCAGGGTCGCCTGCTGGCTCTGCTCGGGTAGCCGCTCCTCGACGGTGGCACGGGCGCGCTGCAGGGCGCTGTTGACCGAGGCGGTGCTGGTCTCGAGCGCCTCCGCCGCCTCCTTGGCCGAGAAGCCGAGCACCTCGCGCAGGACCAGGGCAGCACGCTGGTTGGCCGGCAGGTGCTGAAGCGCCGCGACGAAGGCCAGCTCGACGCTCTCGCGCTGCTCGTAGCGCGCCTCGGGCGCGGCGTAGCCGTCCTCGATCCCGATCGCCTCGTCGGGGTAGGGCCCGATCCAGGTCGCCTCGACCATCGGCTCGCCGGGCCCGTCGTGGGGATCCGACGGCGCGTAGTCGACGGGCAGCACCCGCTTGGGGCGCTTGGCGATCGCGTCGAGGCAGGCGTTGGTGGCGATCCTGTAGAGCCAGGAGCGCAGCGAGCTGCGCCCGGCGAACTTCGGCAGGCCGCGCCAGGCGCGCAGCTGCGCCTCCTGCAGTGCATCCTCGGCGTCGTGGACCGAGCCGAGCATCCGGTAGCAGTGCGCGTGCAGCTCGGCGTGGTGCGCCTCGACCAGGCGGGCGAAGGCACTTTCGTCACCGGCCTGCGCGGCCGCCAGTAGCTCCTGCTCGGCGATTCCCATCAGCTCCCAGGGTAGCTCCGCGATGAATTTCGGCCGAGGTGTCGGTCTATATGAACGAGATGCCAGAAGCCTCCGCCCACCCCGTCGTCCACCTCGAGCTTCACACCGGCGACCCGTCATCCGCCCGCGCCTTCTACGCTGGGCTCTGCGGCTGGCGCTCGGCGGAGGTCGAGGCGGGCGGCCGCTCGTACCTGGCGCTGGAGCTGGGTGACGCGGTCGGCGGTGGCATCGTCGAGTGCCCGACCCGTCGCTCGCTGTGGCTGCCCTACGTCGAGGTGGGGGAGATCTTTGCCGCGACCGAGCGGGCCCGCGCCCTGGGCGCGCGCGTCCTGCTCGAGCCGCGCGAGGGCCCGGCCGGCTGGCGCAGCGTCGTCTCGACGCCGGCCGGCGGCGAGCTGGCCTTCTGGCAGCCGAAGGGGTAGCGCCGAGAGCCCTTTCGCGAGACAGTCCTACGTAAAGCAAGCAAAGGAGATGGTTCAGATGAGCGCGTTGAGCGAAAGCAAGGTGATGGCGACGATCGCGGTTAGCGACCTGCAGAGGGCGCGGGAGTTCTACGAGGGCAAGCTGGGCCTCATGGCGAGCGGTGTCGAGGAGGCAGGCCAGGTGGTGACGTACGGCTGCGGCGATGGCTCGGAGCTGCTCGTCTACGCCTCCGAGCACGCCGGCAAGGCGACCGCGACGGTGGCGACCTGGGAAGTCTCCGGCCTCGAGCAGCTGGTCGACGAGCTGACCGCCAAGGGGGTCGAGTTCGAGCAGTACGACGAGCCGATGAAGACCGGCGAGAAAGGCATCCTCCGCTCGGAGGGGATGGGCGCGGTCGCCTGGTTCAGGGACCCCGACGGGAACACGATCGCGATCGGCGAGTTCGCCTCATGAGCAAGGTGACGGCGGAGATCTCGATGTCGCTGGACGGCTTCGTCGCGGGGCCCAACGACGGCGTCGACAACGGGCTCGGCGACCGAGGCGAGAAGCTGCACGAGTGGGTGCTCCGACTCAGGGGTTGGCGCGAGGCGCACGGCTACGAAGGCGGCGAGACCGGCCCCGACGACGAGCGTTTCGCGGCAGCCATCGAGGCCACCGGCGCGATCGTCATGGGACGGCGGATGTTCGACCACGGCGAGGGTCCGTGGGGCGACGAACCGCCCTTCCACAAACCCGTCTTCGTACTGACCCACCGCCCGCACGAGTCGTTGGTCAAGGAAGGCGGCACGACCTTCACCTTCGTCGACGGGATCGAGAGCGCCGTGGAGCAGGCCCGCGAGGCCGCCGGCGACAAGAACGTCGCCGTCGCCGGCGGCGGTCAGGCGATCCGCGAGGCGATCGAGGCCGGTCTACTCGACGAGCTGGAGATCCACCTCGTCCCGGTCCTGCTGGGCGGCGGGGTCCCCCTCTTCGACTTCGACCCGGCGACCGCCGCCCGGATCGAGCTCGAGCCGATACACGCGATCGACGGCCCGGGCGTCACCCACCTGCGGTTCGGGATAGGGATGGAGGGCTGAGCCGCCGACAAGCGCTGTCTCCCGCTAACCGGGGTCGGACCTGTCGTTGGCCGCGCGATAGCCCGAGTGCCAGGCCAGGACCGCGACGATCGTGACGACGACCACCGCCAGTGCCGCGACCCTGACCGGCCACGTCGGCTCGCCCACCAGGGCGACGGCAAACGAGACGGCAGCAAGGGTGAGGCCGAGCACCACGACGAGCGATTCCTTGAGATCCGGCTGCCGCGGCGCCCCGCCTTTTTCCGTCCGGCTCATCTTCGATCCTCCCACGCAATAATCTTTTCAGAATTGATTCGCAAAAATATTGACTTGAAAGATAGAAGAAAGAATATAACTATATTTTCCGAGATGACCGCTGCCGTTCCTGGACGGCTGTAGGTCCTAGGCTGAAGGGACGCGATGGCGAGTAAGAAGGAGACGGTCAAGCTCTCCCCAGGGGAGCGCATCCGAGACACGGTGTCGCAGGCGACTTCGGTGTCCCTGCCCCTGCCGGTACACCGCCGGCTCGCCTTCCTGACGGAGCTGGGCATGGACGCCTCCGCGACGCAGGCGGAGATCATCGGCATGTTGATCGCCAATGCCTCACTCGAGCCGGATCGGGTGGAGCAAGAGGTGCTCGACTACCGCAAGATGACCGTCGGCGACGTGCTCGCCGGCACGCCGGAGGGGGCCGGAGGGGCGGACGTGATCGAGCTCGCCCCGCGCGGCCCTGGCCGTCCCTCTCGCCAAAGCGCCGGTTAGGGGCGCGGCGACCTTCTATCCCCGTCGCCCCCAGCTGTGGCCGCTTGGGGCGACGGCGCGCAGCTCGGCGACGGCCAACTCGCGAAGCTGGCGGCGGGCGTGTGTCCGGGCGATCGCGGCAGGCGAGGGGCGTCGGCGCAACGGGCGGCGGGATCGAGGTGGGGACGACTCGCCCCGCGGCGGCTCCTTCCACTCCAACTCGTGCACTGCGCAGACCAGCACGTTCGTCGTCCCCTCGCGGCGCTCCAGACGTCCCTTGGCGCGGACGAGCGGCGAGGCCCGCACGACAGCACGGTGGCGCTCGTAGACCGAGGCTGGGACGATCAGGTTGACCGTGCCTCGCTCGTCTTCGATCAGCATGAAGACGATCCCCTTCGCGGTCTCGGGGCGCTGCCGGGCGACGACCATCCCGGCCACCTCGACCGTGGCGCCGTCGTCGACCCGCTCGAGGTCCGCGCTGCGGCGCAGCTCCGGGCCGAGCGCGGGGCGCATCAGCGCCATCGGGTGCTCGCCGAGCGTCATCCCGGTCGAACGGTAGTCGGCGATCGCCTCGCCCCACTCGCCGAGCGGCTCCAGCGCCGGCGCGGCCGGCACCTCCAGCGGCAACGCCATCTGAGTCCCCTCTTCGTGCCGCACCCCCGTGCCTGCGATCCCTGCCTCCCAGAGCGCCGAGCGGCGGCTGCCTTTCGAGACCGATTCGGGGGGGTTGACACCGATTGACCCCCTATATGGGTGGTCAACCCGGTCAACCCCCCCGACCAGGTCGTCCAGCGCGCCGGCCCAGGCGAGACGCTCGAGCCCGTCGCGGCCCGCACCCGAGCGCGAGGCGAGGTCGGCGATCCCCTCGTAGCGCCCGTCGCGTTCGCGCTCGGCGACCAGGCTCTCCATCTCCTCCTTGCGCACCCCCTTCACGTAGCCGAGCCCGATCCGCACCACCAAGCCGCCTCGTTCGCGCTCGACGTGGCAGTCGACCCGGCTGCGGTTGGCGTCCGGCTCCGCCAGCCGCATCCCTCGCCGCTGCGCCTCGTGGACGAGGGCGTCGGGCGGATAGAAGCCCATCGGCTGCTCGTTGAGCAGCGCACAGAGGAACTCTGGGGCGCGATGGACGCGCAGCCAGGCGGACTGGTAGGCGAGCAGGCCGAAGGCGGCCGAGTGCGCCTTGGGGAAGCCGAAGCCGGAGAAGCCCTTGATCTGCGCCCAGACTCGCTCGGCCGTCCTCTCCGGTACGCCGCGGGCGACGGCACCAGCGACGAAGTCGGCGTGGTGGCGCTCCAGCTCCGCCGCCGAGCGCTTGCGGCTCATCGCCCGCCGCAACCCCTCCGCCTGCGAGGAGCTGAAGCCGGCCAGGTGCATCGCCACCTCGATCACCTGCTCCTGGTAGACGATCGTGCCGAGGGTGTCGCGCAGGACCGGCTCCAGCAGCGGGTGTTCGTAGGAGATCTCGAAGCTCGGGTCTTCGCGCAGCCGCTTGCGGCGCTCTATATATGGATGGACGGCGCCGCCCTGGATCGGCCCCGGCCGCACCAGCGCCACCTGCACGGTGAGGTCGTCGAGGTTCTCGGGCCGGGTGCGGGGCAGCATCTGCATCTGGGCGCGGCTCTCGATTTGGAAGACGCCGGTCGTCTCGGCGGCCTGGATCGACTCGAAGGTCTGCTCGTCGTCGAGCGGGATGCGCGAGAGGTCGAGCCGCTCGCCGCGCGTCCGCCCGACTTCCTCGACGCAGCGCTCGACCGCCGAGAGCATCCCCAGCCCGAGCAGGTCGATCTTGAGGAAGCCGGCGTCCGCGCACGAGTCCTTGTCCCACTGGACGATCTGCCGCCCCTCCATCGCCGTCGGCACGACCGGACAGACGTCGACCAGCGACCGGGTCGAGATCACCATGCCGCCCGAATGCTGGGAGGCGTTGCGCGGCAGCCCCATCGCCTCGGGGCAGAGGTCGATCAGCGCCCGCCAACCCTGGGCGGCGGCTCGCTCGGCGCCGATCGCGGCGACGACGTCGCGTTGGATCTCGCCGGAGCGCTCGTGGAAGCCGACCACCTTGGCGACCCGGTCGATCTCCTCCGGCGGCAGCGCCAGCGCCTTGCCGAGGTCGCGCACCGCGCCGCGCGGCCGGTAGGTGGGGAAGGCGGCGACGAGGGCGGAGCGATCGGCGCCGTAGCGGTCGTGGACGCGGGGGATCAGCTTCTCGCGGATGTCGCGCGGGAAGTCGAGGTCGATGTCGGGCATCTTGTCCACCTCGTCGTTGAGGAAGCGGCCGGCGAAGAGGTCTGTCTCGACCGGGTCGACGTGGGAGAGGCCGGTCAGGTAGCAGACGATCGAGCTGACGCTGGAGCCGCGGCCGCGTCCGGGCGGCAACACCGAGCGCGCCGAGTCAGGGCCGCGCACCTCGACCGCCACCTCGCGGGCCAGCTCGAGCAGGTCGCGGTGCAGGAGGAAGAAGCCGGAGAGGTCGAGGTGGCGGATGATCGCCAGCTCCTCTTCCAGGCGCCGCCCGGCCTCATCCAGCCGCCGCCCCGGGTAGCGCTCGTAGAGCTTTGCCCGGCAGACCTTGGCCAGCTCGCGGTCTGTGCCGGAGTCGTGCGACCCGGGGTAGCGGTAGTCGAGCTGCTCGGTCAGGTCGAAGCGCAGCCGCTCGGCGAGGCGGACGGTCTCGGCGAGCGCCTCGGGGTGCTCGGCGAAGCGCCTCGCCATCGCCGCCGGCGAGGCGAGCGCCGAGCTGGAGTTGCCGCGGCGGCGCGGCTCGCTCGCCTCCAGGGTGGTGCCCAGGCGGACGGCGACGAAGGTGTCCTGGAGATGGGCGCGGGAGCGGGCGTGGGAGTGGACGTTGCCGGTGGCGACGCAGGGCACCCCGAGCCGTTCGGCGAGGCCGGTCAGCCAGCGGTTGCGGGCGCGGTCGTGGCGCCAGTAGGGACGCTGCAGCTCGACCCGGAAGCGGTCGCGGCCGAAGGCGGCCAGCAGCCGCTTTGCCAGCGCCGCGCCGACCTCCGGCTCACCGCGCTCCCACGTCCCGGCCACCGCCCCACTCCCCGCGCACCCCGAGAGGCACACCAACCCCTCACTGTGGGCCTCCACCTGTTCCAGCGTCACGGATGGCTGGCTTGCGCTTCGACCCGTGCTGTCGCGAGTGTGCGCATGGGCCTGAGTCAGCAAACGACACAGGTTCCGGTAGCCGTTCGAGTCTTCGACTAACAGAGTGAGATGGACGGCTTCTCCCGCGGGTGGCGTGGGGATGGGGGTCCTCGCCCGCAGCTTGCGAGGACGAGGACCCTCTCCCCGCGACAGGACCCGCGGGCCGGCAACCATCGTCACCTCACCCCCAGTAATCGCCCGCACCCCGAACCCCTTGCACGCCTGGGCGAACTCCATCGACCCCCACACACCGTCGTGGTCGGTCAGCGCGAAGGCGGGATAGCCACGCTCGGCCGCGGCGGCGGCCAGCTCCAGCGGCGTCGAGGCGCCATCGAGGAAGGAGAAGGCCGAGTGAGCGTGGAGCTCAACGTAGGGGGCGTCAGGCATCGACACGTTCCTTCAGCCCAATACTGCTCATGCCGGTAGGCCAGTGGCTTACGGAATGGTAGCTTTGATCTCTGCGAAATGGTAGTTTAGGAGCGTGGCCAACCGTGCCTACACCCGCCGCGTCCTGGACGCTGAGCTGGACGAGCTGATGGGGTCGGTGGCCGCCCTGGCGATCGAGGGAGCGAAGGGGGTCGGCAAGACCGCAACGGCGACCCGGCGCGCGAAGCAGACCCGGAAGCTCGACGATCCCGCGCAGCGCAGCATCGCCGCCGCGGATCCGGGGCGGTTGCTCGATGGCCCGGGGCCGGTGCTCATCGACGAGTGGCAATACGTACCGGAATGCTGGGACCTGGTGCGCCGCGCGGTGGACGACGGCGCCGCGCCGGGCAGCTTCCTCCTCACCGGCTCCTCTCGTCCGGCGGAACGAGGGTCGCACTCCGGCGCCGCGCGCATCGTCAGCGTTCGCATGCGCCCGCTCGCGCTCTCCGAGCGCGGCCTTGCCTCCCCCACCGTCAGCCTCTCCCGGCTGCTGGAGGGGAAGCGGTCGGCGCCGTCGGGGGCGTGCTCGGTCGGGCTCGAGGAATACGTAGCCGAGATCGTGTCCTCCGGCTTTCCCGGCCTGCGATCGTTGTCCGGCCGCGCGCTTCGCGCCCAGCTCGATGGCTACCTCCTTCGCATCGTCGATCGCGATTTCGCGGAGCTGGGGCACAACGTCCGGGATCCAGCCGCACTGCGGCGATGGATGGCCGCCTATGCCGCCGCCTCGTCGACCGCCGCCTCGTTCGAGACGATCCGCGACGCAGCGACCGCCGGTCAGGGTGAAAAGCCGGCCAAGACGACGACCCTTCCATACCGCGACGTTCTCGAGCGACTCTGGATCCTTGACCCAGTCGAGGCGTGGCTGCCGACGCGCAACCGCATATCTCGGCTTTCGTCCCCCCCGAAGCACCAGCTTGCCGATCCCGCTCTCGCCGCGCGCCTGCTCGGGGTCGACGCGGATGCCTTGCTCGAGGGACGGGAGGTCGGCCCTCCCGTCCCGCGCGACGGAACGCTGCTCGGCGCTCTCTTCGAGTCGCTGGTGACGCTCTCGGTGCAGACCTACGCCCAGGCGGCGGAGGCGAGCGTCAAGCACCTTCGCACCGTCGGCGGCCAGCAAGAGATCGACTTGATCGTCGAGCGTACGGACGGGCGCATCGTCGCGATCGAGGTGAAGCTCGCCCGCGACGCGAAGGACCACGACACCCGCCATCTGCACTGGCTCGCCGAGCGGATCGGCGACGAGCTGCTCGATGCCGTGATCGTCACCACTGGAACCGAGGCTTATCGCCGCAAGGACGGGATCGCCGTCGTTCCGGCCGCATTGCTCGGTCCTTGAGAGCAGAGCGCCCATCACGCCTTCTGCCGGTACCAGCGGCCGCGGCCGTCGCGGAAGACGGTCACGTCCCTGCCGTCGGCCAGCACCAGCTCGAAGTAGTGGCGCCACATCGGCCGCAGCGTCCACCAGCGGTCCTCGATCAACCACTCCTCGCGGACCGCGCCGACCGCGACCCCCTCAACCGCCAGCGGCACCCCTTCGGCATCGACCTCGACCCTTACCCGACGCGGGGCGTAGAGACGCCGCAGGCCGGGACTCATAGTCCTCGCTCCAGTTTCGTATCGGAGGTGACTCGAAGAATTGACCTGCGTTTCACACGTGTGAGATCACGGTCTCTAGCGTCGGGTCGATGCTGTGGCCACCGCGAATCGGAGAACCGCTTCCGCGGGCTGAGGAGGCATGGTGCACCCGATCCAAGCTCGTCGATTGGGTGCTTGATGAGGACGGCCACCTCGGCGAATGGCGGCGCGTCTTCCGGGTCGAGACCGACGATGTGGAGCTCGTCTGGGAGTCGATTGCCGAGGCAGCGCTCGGGGCTCTGATCACAGAGGTGCGTGGGAAGGGAGTCGCTGTCTGCTACGGCGTTCTCATCGAACCGGTTATCAACGGCCGGGTCGCCCTCGTCCTCTCCGCGTGGCACTACGAGGACTCGGGCGCCGCGCCGCGGTTGGTCACCGCCTATCCCAAGCCCTACACTCGAAGGAATGGCGACTATGGATGACTTGGCAGTCGGCACTCCGGTCGAATTGACCGTGCCGGTGGAAGCGGCTCCCGCGGGGGCGCGAGGAGGAGTCACGGACCTTCTCGACAACGGCAAGGTGATCGTCGAGGTCATGACCCTCCCCCTGGAGCCCATCCTCGACCGGATCGTCTTCGTGGACCCTGAAACGTTGCGGGTCATCGAGCGAGTCTGAGCGTCGGGGCTCATCGCGCCGGGACCGGATAGGGAGTGAGCATGTCGCGCCGCTCGGGAACCCGGGAGGCGACGTCGACCGGCACCACCTTGAGCAGCGAGTCGGCGCCCTGGGCGGCGCGGACCTCGCGCAAAGCCGTGCCGAGGCGGCGACGGCGCGACTCGTCGCCGCGCACCGGCAGCTCGAGCTGATCGGCGCCGCGGGGGCCGAGGCCGGTCGAGCGCAGCTGGAGCGAGACGGCGGGGGCCGGCAGCTCCGCCAGACGCGGCGCCAGCACCGTGCGCAGCACCCGCGGGCTGCCCGATGGCCGGCCGAGGCCCTGGTCGACGCTCCAGCTGCCGCCGTCGGAGAGCAGGGCGCCAAGCCGCAGGCCCAGCAGCGTCCGCTCCTTGCGTCGCGGCGCCGCCAATAGGCGGTCGACCAGCAGCTCCAGCGCCCGCTCCAGCCGCTCGCCGGCGGTCCCCTCGGGCAGCTCGATCTCGACCGCGATCTCCTCTCGCGCCCCGCGCCGGTGGCAGACGAGCAGCTCGTCATCGCCCCGGGCCAGCCGCAGCGCACGCAGCCCCGGCGGCCCGAAGCGATCGGCGACCTGGGCCGCCGTGAGCGCCGCCAGCTGCCCCAGGCTCTCGACCCCCAGCCGCCGCAGCGCCTCGACCAGGTTGCCGGCCTCCCGCTCCGGCAGGCCGAGCCGGTCGGCGATCGCGGCGACCGGGACAGCCGAGAGGTAGGCGGCTCTCATACGAACGTATGTTCGCATGAGAAGGCCGCGAATCCAAGTGACAGAAAGTTTCGAAACGACGATGCGCTACCGTCTTGATGCTTAAGGGTGCACGTCTTCGTACCGAAAGGCAGGTCAGGTGCGCATACCAGTTGATTCCGAGGACACCGTCGAGCTGGTGAAAATGCTGCTGGAGATGAGCGACGAGGAAATCGCGCTCCTCGAGCAACTCAATGAGGCGACTGAGCACATCCGCGCCGAAGGGGGGACGAGGGAGCAGAAACGCGCGAAGATCAGCGCCTTGCTCGATCAGAATCTCGAGCTGCGCAACGCCTTCCGTGCCTTGACGGGACGCGAGGGCCTGGAAAACATTACGTAGCCCACCGTCGAGGACCGTGGGCTTAGCCTTGCGACGAAAGGCTGGTGAGCACCTCGTTCTCGAGCTCGGGCAGACGATCTGCTTCGCCCGCCATGACGCACTTGCCGATCAGGGCGACGATCCCGGCGGCCCTCACCCAGTCGACGCCGAGGCGCTCGGCGAGGGCCTTCACCATTGCGTCTTGCCGCTTGGCGCCCTCTGGCCCGGCGGCGAGGATCTCGACCGTCAGCAGCCGCGTCGAGGGCGGGTCGGCGGCTAGCAGCGAGAGCAGCGTGGGAAGCGGCGACCCAGCGGCGTCGACCGCCTCCAGCAGGCGTCCCAACAGCTGTCGGTGGGTTGCCAGCATGCAGTCCCGCTTGTCGGCGAACTGCTTGTAGAAGGTGACCGACGAGACGCCCGCGCGCTTTGCCACACCGGCCACTGAAGCGTGGGCGTAGCCACGCTCCGCGCAGACCTCCGCCATCGCCGCGATCAAGCGTTCGCGCTGGTTGCGCGCGACCACGTCCGCCGGGATGCCGTGAGGACCCGTCGGCAAGCGTCGCTCCACACCGCGCCCGACTCTCTCCATGCCTCCAAGGTTACTACTAGTACCCAAAGGAAAGACTGGGTTTTCGGATGCCGTCGAGGTGC
The DNA here is from genome assembly GCA_036276735.1 of Solirubrobacterales bacterium. GTDB lineage: Bacteria > Actinomycetota > Thermoleophilia > Solirubrobacterales > 70-9 > VRUE01. Next base: position 139,156 of record DASUOH010000021.1, read on the forward strand.
TGGGGGAGAGATTCGGCCTCGCCGGCCTTTAAACGGGTGAACGATGGCGGGGCAGGGGAAGCATCAGGCTAGGCGCTTCAAGGAGTTCGCCGGCGAATGGATGGCGATCCGCGAACCGGAGCTGCGCCGCAAGACCGTGGAGAGCTATCGCTGGCAGCTCGAGAGCCACCTGCTGCCCCAATTCGGCCACCTGGAGCTCGACGCGCTCGGCCCTCAGGAGGTCGACCGCTATAAAGCCGCCAAGCTGCGCGAGGGTGCGCTCGGACCCAACCAGATCAATAAGACGATCGGGCTGCTGGCGGCGATCCTCGACACCGCCGGCGACTACGGCCACATCGATCCAGCTCGCAACCCGGCGCGGGGCTTACGACGGCGGGTGCGACGCACCACACCCGCCCGCCCCGCGATCGAGCCGGAGCAGCTCCCCTCGCTGCTCGAGGCTGCGCGGGCGCACCGTCCATTGCTGGCGACGATGGTCGGCACCGGGCTGCGCAACGGCGAGGCCTGCGGCCTCGACTGGTCCGACGTCGACCTGACCAACGGGACGATCACGGTGCGCGCCGCCAAGACCCCCGCCGGGCTGCGCCAGGTGGACATGCCGTCCGCCCTGCGGGAGGAACTGGCCGAGCATCGACGCCGTGGCGGGGGCTCCGACGGCATCGCCTTCCCAAACCGCGCGGGAGGCCGGCAGAGCACCAGCAATACCGGGCGGCGCTTCAAGACCGTGGCGCGACGCGCCAACCGCCGTCTCGCCGAGCTCGGCCTGGCACCAATCGATCCGGCCGCCAGCCCGCACTCGCTGCGCCGCCTCTACGCCAGCCTGCGCTTCGCCCTCGGCGACGACCCCGTCTACGTCGCCGAGCAGCTCGGCCACACCGACCCGACCTTCTCGATGCGGGTCTACGCCAAGGCGATCCGCCGCCGCGAGCGCCTCAGTGGAACGGCCCTATACGAGTTCGACAAGGCCCTCGCCTGGGCCGCGCGGAGACGCCACATGTGAACTGATTTCTGACCGATACCGGCCCCTCTGGTTGTAATGTTCGAGCATGGCAGCGAGGAAGCGGACGGGAAATTGGACGCCTGACGGGAAGGCCGAGAAGGCTGCGTTGCGGCGAGACTATCTGGAGCTCACTCCCGCGCAGCGCGTGGAACAGGTCTTCGAGCTTTCTCGTTTCATGTCTCGAGTTGCCGAGGCGGGACATCGCCGACGCGGTGTCTGAGCTCGACATCCAGAAGATCCTCGACGCGCTCCGCGAGGAGGATGTCGAGTTCCTGGTCATAGGCGGCGTGGCAGTTGGATTCCACGGCTATGTTCGTGCAACCAAGGACATCGACATCGTGCCTTCGCCCAACAATGGCAATCTGGGACGACTGGCGCGGGTCCTGGACCGACTGGACGCGGAGGTGGAGGGTGCGGAGGAGTTCGAGGGTGAGGAGCTTCCTAACCCACTCGACCCCGAGGCACTCGCGCTCGGCGGCAACTGGGTGCTGAGTACGAAGTTCGGACGGTTCGACGTGATGCAGTGGCTCGGCGAGGAGGAGCTCTGGGCAAAGCTCTCGCCAACCGCACTCACGACCGAGATCGGCGGAATAGCCGTCAAGATGGTCGATTACGAGAGTCTGGTCGCATTGAAGCGACAGGCCGGCCGGCCGGAGGACCTTGCCGATCTGCAGAGACTGCGACAAGCGCGGGGTGAAAGCAGCTAGCGCCCTTCGCCAGGGTTGCTGTAAGCGCGAAGGCGAAGTCGAGGTGCCTGGGTATCAGCTGAATGGGGAATTGCCCCTTCGCCTTAAAACGGCCCGCCATATGGCGGGCCGTTTTCTTGTCCGAATCGAGCGACTCCTGACCTCGGAGTCGCACACCATGGTTACTTCATCGCACCCACTTCTGCACCCGGTCGTTGCTGCCGGCGTCGGTGACCCAGATGCTGCCGCCGTCGATCGCGAGGCCGTAGGCGGAATCGAACTGGCCTTCGCCGGCGCCGGTCTCGCCGAACTCGAATAGGTAGCCGCCGTTCGAGTCAAGCGCCTGGACCCGATCGTTGCCCAGGTCTGTGACCCAGACGTCGTCCTCGTCGTCGATCGCGACGCGAACCGGGTTTTTGAACTCGCCGGCACCGGTCCCTTCTTCGCCGAGCATCGCGAGGTGTTCGCCTTCTGGGTCGAGCTTCTGCACGCGGTGATTGAGGGACTCGGTGACCCAGATATTGCCTTCGGAGTCGACCGCGACGTCAGTCGGCGTATTGAATTCTCCTTCGCCTTCGCTTGCGACCCCGGAGCCGATCTCCAATTCGTATCCGCCTTCGGAGTCGAACTTCTGGACGCGGTGGTTCAAGAGGTCCGCAACCCAGACGTTGTCTTCGGCGTCGACCCCAAGGCCCCACGGGGTTTTGAATTTACCGGGGGCAGCTCCTTCAGATCCAAACTGGTCGAGGTAGTTGCCTTCGGAATCGAACTTCTGGACGCGGTTGTTACCCGAGTCGGAGACCCAGACGTTGTCTTCAGAGTCGACGACCACGTCTCCGGGGCCTTTGAACTGGCCGTTGCCGGAGCCGATTGAGCCGGCCTGGTCGAGGTATTTGCCCGCCGAGTCGAACTTCTGGATGCGGTTGTTGGTGTAGTCGGCGACCCAGACGTTGCCTTTGGAGTCGGTAGCGGCTCCGTAGGGCTCTTTGAACTCGCCGTTGGCTGAGCCGGTTTTGCCGAAGGTGGAGAAGGGGGTTGGGACGTATCCCCACTTCTGCACCCGGTCGTTGCTGCCGGCGTCGGTGACCCAGATGCTGCCGCCGTCGATCGCGAGGCCGTAGGCGGAATCGAACTGGCCTTCGCCGGCGCCAGCCTCGCCGAACTCGAACAGGTAGCTGCCGTTCGAGTCAAGCGCCTGGACTCGAGCGTTGCCCAGATTGGAGATCCAAGCGTTGCCATCGTCATCGACCGCGATGCGAACGGGGTTTTTGAACTCGCCGGGGGCGGTCCCTTCTTCACCGAACATCGCCAGGTATTCGCCTTCTGAGGTGAGCTTCTGCACGCGGTGATTAAACGACTCGGTGACCCAGACGTTTCCTTCGGGGTCGACCGCGACGTCGGTCGGCGCGTCGAATTCGCCTTCGCCTGCTCCCTGGGAGCCCACTTCGAATACCTGTTCGCCTTCGGCATTGAACTCCTGGACCACGTGCCTGAGAATATCCGCAACCCAGACGTTGTCTTCATCGTCGATGCCGAGACCCCAGGGAGCTTTGAACTGCCCAGCGCCAGAGCCGAAGCTGCCGAACTGGTCCAGGTAGTTGCCTTCTGAGTCGAGCTTCTGGACACGGCTGTTGCCTGAGTCGGAGACCCAGACGTTGTCTTCGGAGTCGACGACGACGTCCGTGGGGCCTTTGAACTGGCCGTTGCCCGAGCCGGTCGAGCCAGCCTGATCGAGGTATTTGCCAGCCGAGTCGAACTTCTGGATGCGGTTGTTCGTGTAGTCAGCGATCCAGACGTTGCCTTTGGAGTCGGTAGCGGCTCCGTAGGGCTCTTTGAATTCACCGTTGGCGGCGCCGGTTTTGCCGAAGGTGGAGAGGGGGGATGGGGGAACTTTCGGGATGAGTGGCGGATACTTCCACTCCTGCACTCGATCATTACCGGTATCGGCAACCAATAGCCCCCCGCTGGGATTTATGACTATGCCGCTTGGTGCTTCGAACTGCCCGTCTTCGACGCCTTTCTCGCCTACCTGGAAGACATACTTCCCGTTGGATGTAAGCTTTTGAATCCGGTCGTTGCCGGTGTCGGCTACCCAGACATTGCCCTCGGCATCCACAGCGATGCCTTCGGGACGGACGAACTCTCCTCCTTCTGATCCTTGCTCTCCGATTTCGGACAGTAGTTCTCCGCCCAGGTGTTGGCTACTTGTGCCAAACTCAAGGATCCGGTGTTTACCGGTGTCAGCGATCCAAATGTCACCTTCTGGATCCACAGCGACGTCTGAGGGTTCATCCAGGAGATGGAAATCCCAACCTTGATCTATCGAGTCGAGATATTCACCTTCGGGCGAGAACTGTGACACGCGGTCGCTATTGGCGATCAAGAGATTCCCTTCGACGCCGATCGCGATGCCACGCGGTTCGTCGAGATGTTCTTTAGACGCGCCTCCTTCCCCAAGCTCAAAGAGGTATTCGCCCGCCCCATCGAGCATCTGGACTCGATCATTCCCAGTATCCGAAACCCAGACGTTGTCTTCGTCATCGACGACGATTCCCTGCGGCGACATGAATTGGACACTGCCCGAGCCTTCCTCACCGAATTGGGCAAGGATGTCCCCTTCTGGATCGAACTTCTGAATCCGGTGGTTTTCGGTATCCGCTATCCAGATGTTTCCCTCTGAGTCAACATCGATGGCACGCGGAAGGACGAGCTCCCCGGGACCGGCGCCGGATTTGCCAAAGGTGAGCGCAACCGCTAGCTGACTGGTGGTGAAGGTTCGATCCTCGCCTTGGATTGTTGCCAAGTCGTTGGCTGCGACCACACGGTAGTGATAGGTGGTATTGGGTTTGAGACCCTCGATTGCCTCTTCGACTTCGACCGCTTCGTTGCCGGCCCCAATCCCTTTCGGAGAAGCCGGGACTTTGCTGCCGTATTGTTCCGTCGTGCCATATTCAAATTGGTAACTAGTATTGCGACCCATAGGCGAAATACTCGCTCCCAGAAGTGCTTTGACTGACGTGATGTGCGTTGCAGACTGAGTGGCCCCCCTTGGGCCTCGGCTAAGTACCAGGGGTCGAGAGCGTTCTTCCCCATCGACGGTCCTCCCCACCGCAACACATATTTCTGCATCAGCGTCGATACAAGCCACGCTCCTTTGAGACCTCTCCAGCCCAGCGTCTCCACGAAAGCTGCCCTGTAGCGTCCACGTTGAACCATCCCAGTGCATGGCGAAGAGCGAATCAAACGACGTACCGGTTAGAAAGCTTCTCTGATGCCCCTCACCGATTGCCGTGCAGGCCGTTGAGGAAGTGCATGTGACGTCTCTGAGAGACACGTCCATCGGATACTGTGGGATAGGACTCGTGGGCTGAGGCGTTGCTTGAATCGTCCATTCGGTGCCGTCCCAGCGCTCTGCCAAGGTCTCGTGGTTTCCGTATGTCCCGACCGCCGTGCAGGCGGTCGCTGACGCACACGAGACGCTTTCGAGGTCTGCCGTCGGGGCAGGTTCGCCGCCAGATTCAGGCCACTCAATTTCCTCAACCTGCCATTCGGCCCCATCCCAGCGTTCTACCAATGGGGCTTCCAGCGACGAGGAAGGATTAGAGGGATTTTTTTTGACAGCCCGAACAGCGATGCAGAAGCTCGCTGACGAACATGACACCTGGCCTGAAAAATCTCTTGTAGTTTCGCGAGAGGTCGTGTTAGCCGTCCAGCTCGCGCCATCCCAGTGCGCAAAGAAACCTAGGCGAGTGGGGAATCCTGCTGGCGTTTCCGATCCGTCTCTATATGTTCCGATACCTACGCAAGCGGTAGAAGATGCGCATGACACATCTAGCACTCGGCTCTCTGTGGCTTCCGGGGGAACCGGAATTGCCTGCGACGTCCATTGTTTCCCGTTCCAGTGCCCTGCTAAGGGAAGGGTTATTCCTGCGGCTTTTTTGTACTGACCTGTCGCAATGCAGTTTGATTGCGAGGGGCAAGACACTGAAGTGAATCCACCGCTGACGCCCCCGGCGGGAAGAACCGGTCTCTTCTGCCTCCGCCATTCCGAGCCGTTCCACCGCGCAAAGCCACTTCCTTCTTCGAATGCACCGGTTATCACGCACGACCTGAGCGATGTGCACGATATTCCTGAGGCACCTCCGGATCCAAAATCGCCCGGAAGCAGGGATGGCTCGACCGCCCACGACGGCATGACGAAAGTCCGGTCCTTGCCGTAGAACGGCCCCGAGCTGTTCGTCGCAACGATTCGGTAGTGATAGGTCTGGTCGAGTTCGAGGCCGCCGATCGACTCGCTCACTTTGGTGTATTTGACTTCCGAGCCGGCGGATTTCGGACTTGCAGGGGAACTCTGGCCGTATTCGTCGGTAAGACCGTATTCGAATTTGTAGGTGGTTGCGAGACCTGCCGGGTTGAGCACGCCACGGAGAGTCGCGGTTCCCGCAACCGCGTCGATATCGGTTGCGGAAGCGGTAGCCGCCGAGAGTTTCGGCGGCCCGAGATTGAGGACTGGCTCCGGGTAGGCGTCACCGGAGTTGTCGTTCCAGTCGAGACTGCCGGTATCGATTAGGGTCTGCTTGATCGCTTCGACGTCTTCTTTGTCTTCGGGGTTGGATTCGCTGGCGAGGAGCGCCGCGGCGCCCGAGACATAGGGAGCCGCTATTGAGGTTCCACTAACGACAGCAACGCCACCACCGAGGGCCGTCGTGAGGGTGCACGCACCGGGCGCGGCGATGTCGATCGATTCCCCAAAGTTGCTGAAGCTTGCAAGGGTGTCGTCGAAACCAAAGCATAGAGAATCGTCTTCTTCTCCCGGTTTGCCGTCATGGTCGGCGAGGGCGGAGACCGTGATCACATGAGGGTTGGATCCCCCCGGGCCGTGGTAAATCCCGTCGATGGATTCGTTGCCCGCCGCCGCGACGACGACCACACCTGCGCTGCGCGCAGCCTCGATCGCTTTGCTAAGCGGGCTGGTCAAAGATTCAGGTGCGCCGCTGACGCTCACGTTCGCGACCTCGATGTCATTGTCGGGATCTTCGTCTTCCATGGCCCCGACGACCCAGTTAACGGCGGCGAGAACCCAGGATCCAGCTCCTTTGTTTTGGTTGTTGAAGACCCTCACCGACCAAAGCCGGGCGCCAGGCGCCACCCCGACGACGCCGTAGCCGTTGTCGATCGCGCCGATCGCGCCGGCCGAGGCGGTGCCGTGGCCGTTGCCGTCGGTACCGCTGTTGTTAACGCATTCGGTGACTTGTTCGGTGGTTTTTTCGCCCGGCGCAACGCAGTTGGCCCTACCCTCGACATCGAGGTCGGGATGTTCCGCATCGATGCCGCTGTCGATCACCGCCACATCGACGTCGACTCGCGCATCATCGATGCCGTCTATGTCGGCAGTGGGATGTTCGTTTGCGGAGATTCGGTCAATGCCGGTCGAGATCGTCTGCGCAGCGGCTTCGATTACGTAGTCGGGAGTGACGGAATCGACACGTGGATCCCTTCGCAGCACGTCGACCGCAGTCTTGGAAAGCTCTGCCGAGTAACCCTTGATCGCGTGGCGGTAGACGAAGCCGAGGTCACCGTCGCTCTGCTCGACCTGGTTGCGGGCAACGGTGGCGGGGCCCTTCACAGAGTCCTTGAAGACGACGATGTAGTGGCCGGGAATGCGGGTGTCCTCTGGCTTGGACGGTTTCTCCCCCGGCTCGATGGATGCGCCGGCCGAAGAGGCAAAGAGTGCCCCGAGCAACGCAAAAAGACTTAAGAGGACCGCGCCTCGGCGAACCGACTGGGCTTTCACGTGCTGCTCCCTTCCCCGGCATGCCTACCAGGAGATCGACTGCCTCCAGTCTTCAAGCCCCACCGTGCTGGCACCATTCCCAATGTGGATCGAGAGGTCGCACTTGTTACCCGGCGGTGCTCAGGGCAACGTGCTGCGGTCGAGCTCACGCAGGCTGAGGGCGGTCTGCACCTCGGCGGCGCAGCTGTTGAGCGAAGTGCCAAGCCTCTCCTCGACCGAGCTGAGGCGAATGCTCACGGTCTTGCGGCTGACGCCGAGGGCAGCGGCAGCCGAGGATGCGTTGCGACCGGCCGCGAAGTAGGCGTGCAGGGTCTCTACCAGGGTCGAGGCGCCTCGCTGCTCCTCCAGGGGACTGAGGTAGAGCTCGCGCAGGGAGCCGGCCAAGACCTCGTCTCTCAAGGCCGCGGCAAGCAGGCCGACTTCGCCGTAGCGGGCAGCTCGCGTGGGCCCGCACTGGACCACGGCCATCGCCGCCTTTGCCTGGCGATGGGTGAAGCGCCATCCCTCTAGTCCTCGTCCTGGCTCGCCGAGCGCCAGCGAGGTGCCGTGGGGCATGCGGCGCTCGGCCTGGCTGAGGGTCTCAGAAGCCGAGAGCGGGCTCCGGCCGCCGAGCCAGGCCCACAGGGTGCCGGCTTCCTCCGGGCGTACCAGCAGGAGGGTGCGGTCAAGCGTGGCGGCCAGCTCCCGCATCGCCCCGACCGCCCCAGGCCCAGCCGCGATCGCGCCGAGGTGCCACGCGTCCAGCTCGTAGCGCAGCTCCCGCGGGTCGGCCACCTCTCCGGCGAGCAGCATCTGCACCAGCCGCGTACGGCGGAGCTCGACATCGCCTCGGCGGTCCTCGGTCTCGCGCCTGTACTCATCGGCAACCGAAACGAGGAGCGCATCGAAGAGGAGCGCCTGCCCGCGCAGGACGCGCCTCAGCTGCGCGTTCGGCACGCGACTCTCCTCCGCTGCCTCGAGGATGCAGTCCCCAAGCAGCGTGTAGCCGGCGAAGTAGCGGCGCAACACGACGTCGATGGGGACCCGGTAGCGAGCGGCGGAACGAGCCTGAGCCAAGAGCTTGGCCGGCGGCGCGGATCGCTCAGCGGTGCCCTCGATCGCCGCGATCCCGTAGGCAAGGCCGGCGCCGATCGCCTCTCGCAATCCCGCGGCATAGGAGGGATCCCCCACCTCCGCGGGGTCCCCCACCGCATGGGCGCGGGCCAGGGCGGTGGCGGCTATCTCGGGGGACTTGAGGTAAAGCCGCGACGCAAGACCCGCCCCGGGCCCGCGATCGGGGCGAAACCTGCTCGGCGCCACGATCTCCCGAGCGTCGGGCTCCTCAGCCCGCCCTTCTGTCGTGGCCCGCCTTCCGCTTGCGCTGCTTTGCGCAGTTCAGCGCCACTACCTTGGGCCTGAAGTTGAGCATCCGACCGTTCTGCGCTCTCAGCCTTGCGTTCGCCCTATTCGTCTTCGCGCAGAGATTCTGGGAGTTGACGACAAGGCCCTTCTTGCCCCCCTGCATCTGCAGGACGAACTTGGTCACCGGGGCGTCGGGCGCGAGGTCGATCGTGCTTCTGATCCCGCCTTTGATCGAGTCGGTGCGGAAGGAGGCCTCGACTTTGATCGGGAGGTGGGCAGGGCCCCTCAGGTCCGCCACGAGATCCGGGAGGAGGTTGTCTGAGGAGCGCAGGTACACCGGTCCGCTCAGCGGCTCATCCAGAAGCGGCGTCACCGCTTCGGCCCGTCCGTAGATCGCCGCTTTCGGACAGTTGTCCTCCGCCCACTGCACCCGGGTGCAGATCGTGCGGATGTGGGCCTGGTCGAGGAAGGCTGATCTCGGCAGGGTCACCGCGGCACGTTGGACGTTGGCGTCGCCCGGGCGTGGTCTGAGGACCGCCTTCAGGGCCGGGTGGTCGGCCCGCTTGGTGCCTCCCTTGAGACTGAGGGAGATGCGCGGCTTGAAGCCCAGGTTGCGGCAGCCGTCGACCTGGAAGCGGTTGGCGAGCAGGGCGCTCTGTCCTTTGTCGCCCTTGACCGTGGCCTGCACCGACATCGGTTCGCAGTTGGTCGGGTTGAGGGTGAAGTTAGGGCGGTCGATCGACACCCGGATGTCCCTGATGTCCAGGAGCAGGCCGTGGAGGATCGTCGGGATCGGGTCCGACACCGCCGTGATCTGGGCGGTTACGGGATCGACGTAGAGGGCCGTTCTGACAACGACGTTGCCCAGATCAAGTGGCCCTGCAACCGCTGGCGTGACGATCGCCAGGGAGAGCGGCGCGCCTTTGTAGGGACCGGCCAGGTAGACCTTGCCGGTCTCCACGTAGAAGGGGTTGGGGCCCGCTCCAGCACCCGCCGAGGCCGAGCCGACGAGGCTCGCCGCCGGGCAGCTCGGGTTGTCGATCTGGGCTTGGCCGGTTTCCACGGCGGTGGAGATCGAGGCCAAGGCCGCATCTGAGCAGTAGGGGATCCCCTTCAGGTAGGCGGTGAGTCCAGGAGGGGTCTTCAGATCGAGCCCGGCGAAGCGCTGCGTTCCGTCCTCGCGGGTGAGGCGCAGGAGGAACGGAGAAGTCTGGCCTGCCATAGGGTTGGTCGTGCCGGCGTCGAGGCTCGGCGCGAGCCGCCCGTCCGGGCAGGGCATGCCACCCGGGCCCTCGGTCACTTGGAAGGAGCTCCTTCTGGTGACCGTCTCCGCCGCGGTCGGGTTGTCCAGGTCCTCGATCGTCCAGGGGACGAACTCGGCTTTGATCTCATAGGTCCCGCATCGCGGCGGTGCCAGCAGCGATGCCCTCGGGCCCTGCGGGAAGTGCATCGTCACGCTCGAGAAGGGCTGTTCCGGTAGTTCGTCAAAGGTCGCAACGAGTTGACCGGTGACTGGGTCCGGCTTTACCCCGCCCGCGATCTTGATGATGATCCCGTCTTTGGCCGACTCGAAGACCAGGTAGAGGCCGATCAGGGCCCCCGGGGGGGCGTCCGATTGCCTGGCGACGTAGGTAGCTCCCTTCAGCGTCTCCTGGATCAGCGGCGTCTCGATCTCGATCGTGCCGACCTTGGAGGCGCCGGGGCAGGAGATCGGCAGGTTGGTTTCGAGCTTGACCTGCTCCGCGGAGCAGGACTGCAGTCCGTGCCCGGCGGAGGGGTTGATCGCCATCCCCTCGGGGAAGTGGATGCGAGTCCGTTTCAGCGTCGCCTGGGCGATGCCGTCGGGGTCTTCCAGGCCGTCGGTCGGCATCCTCAGCTCGACGTCAAGGCCGGTCGGCGAGTCGGCCTGTCCGCCGGTGGTGCTCAGGTCGACGTCCGGCTCGAAGGGGACTTTCTCACAGCCTTCGGGCAGCGGGTCGGTGGTCTGGCGGCTGTGGAAGGTTCCCGGGTTTTCCCAGGTGTCGACGGTCAGGGTCGAAGTCGGCAGCTGGCCGGTGCAGCGGGTCGGTACGGTGACGAGGGGGACGTCGTTGGCGAGGGGGTCGCTGGACTCGCGACAGGCCAGAAAACGGGTGTCGGGTCGTTTGGTCGCCCCGAAGTCGCACAGCGTCACCTCGGAGACCCCTCGCAGGGAGGGGTGGACCGGCGTAGGCGAGGCTTCGAAGGAGATCGCGTAGTTGTCGCTCGCGCGCAGCTTCGGCACGAAGGTGTAGGTGGTTCTCGATTCTTTCTCCTTGAAGGCGAACTGGGCCGGCACTCCGAATTCGGGCTCGATCGCGTAGATCGGCAGATCCTGCAGGCCGCCGAGGACGTCGGGGTCGATCCCGCCGACCAGGCTGAAGACGGGGCAGGTATCCGCGAGGACGTCCTCGAGGCCCGGACACAGGTCGGGGTCTTCGTCGGCGTCCGGCCCGTCGGGGATCGCCAGCGCGTTGCCGACGAAGCCGCGCGGCACGTCGACGATGATGTTCTTTACGCGTTCGACCGGGCTGTATCCCTGCGCGCCCCCTCCGTCGACGTTTCTGAAAAGCGGGAACTTGAAGCTGGTCGAGGCCCGATGGGGATGCCCGCCCGCCTGCTGGAAGTCGCTGGCGTCGACGTTTTCCACCGCCGTCTCGAAGGCGAGGATCTCGAACGGCCGCAGCGGCTCGAAGGTGAGCTGATCGGTCGCACTCGCGGTCGCTGCGCCGCCTCCTTCGACGGTGGCCTGGATCGTGGACGGGTCGGGCGCGTCGGCACCGAGGCCGATCGCTACTCGCAACGGCTGGTAGGAGTTGCCCGCAGAAAGGGCGTCGGAGCGCTGGCAGACGGCTCTCGCCGGCATCGCGCCGGCGGCGGGCTGGGCGCTGCACGTCCAGCCCGGCCCACCGGTCCCGCCGGTCCCCATGAAGGCGAAGCTCTGCGAGCCGCTCGGCAGCTCGACCGTGACGGCGGCGGCGCCGGCGGTCGGGGAGTCGCCGACGTTCCTGGCCACCACGGTGTAGTCGACGCGTTCGTCGCTGCGGCTGATGTCCGGGTCGGCTTCGGGCAGGAAGGGCGGATTGCGCGTCAGCTGGACCTCCCATACCGGCGCCGCGGCGGCCGGGGCGACGACGAGGCCGAGCAGAACCGCGGCGAGCCCGAGGGTAGTGGCAATCCGGCGGCTCATCGGGCATTCCTCCTGTCGTGGCTGGCTCGGTTTTGGCGCCTGGCCTTTTTCTTGGATACGCAGCGGGCCTTCTTGGCTCGGTTGGCTTTGCCTGGACGCTTCGCTTTCCGCATGCCCTTGGGGCAGCGCTTGGCGCGCTTTGGCACTACGTTGCCTTCGCTGGCAGCTCCGCCGCTGCCGAAGCTCGGGCCTGCGGGCGGCGCGGCAGCAGGGCCCTGACAGAGCTCGTTGCCGTCGGGCAGGCAGGGCTCGGGAACGATGTGGGGGTAGCCGCCCCCGACTCGTACGGCATAGACATCTTGGACGCCGTCGCCGTCTTGGGGCAGCAGCTGGGCATAGGTCGCGAAGGCGACGGTCGAACCGTCGTGGGAGATGTGGGGCAGGCCCCGGTCTTCAAAGGTGGAACCCGCCGTGCCCGGCAGTCGCGCCAGCCGCCCGTCTCGGAGCAGGTAGGAGTCACGTTCGCCGTTGTCGTCATCGCTCACCAGGGCGTCTTTGGTTTCGAAGACGACCGTCTCGCCGTCCTCGCTGGCCCAGCGCCCCTCCTCGGCGAAGTCGGTGCCGATGCTGGAGCCGGCCGCGATCTGCGCGTCGAAGGGGCCGTTGTCGCTGCCGCCCCGCTCCGCCTTTGAGATCCGCTCGAGGGTGCCGATCGTGGCGTCGTAGCGGAAAACGTCGCGGAAGCCGCCGTCACCGTCATCCGCAGTGAGCGGCGCCCGCGAGAGCAGCATCAAGACGCGGCCGTCGCCGCCGACCTCCTTGCCAGTGGCATCTTTGCCCGTGATCGGGACCGGGTAGGCACCTTCCTTGAAGGAGGCGACGTTACCCCAGAGGGAGCCGGCGTCTCCCGCGGCCAGCGTGCCGACGAAGGCGGTGTGGCCATCCGGATGGCCCTCGTCGCGCTGGTAGAGGTAGAGGTTCGGTTTATCCGCCTCGGCTGTCTTGCCTTCGGGGTTTGGCGCCGTGCTGAGCACACCTTGGGCGACGAAGTAGACGTGGGAGCCGTCACCGGAGATTCCCGTCACCGCGGAAAGAACATCGGCTCCATCCCCCGGAGTCGGGCTCGTCCCGTCGCCGGCCGAAACCTGGATCAGGCGCCCGCCCTCGGGCAGCTCGGCGTCATAGAGATAGAGGTCGCAGCCGCTCGAGGATCCGATCGTCGCGCTGCACTCCGTGCCAGCATCGAGGTCAGAGTCGGCGAGCTGGCGAGTCGTGGTGAAGTAGACCTTGGTCTGGTCGACCGAGGCGCCCTGGTAGAGGTCGTCGCCGTCTGCGGCGTCGCAGGCCGGGGCGATGCGGTCGCACTCGCTCTCGATCAGCTCTTCGATCTCGGGACCGGCGGGGGTCTCGGTGCGCCGCATGATGCGCAGCTTGTGCTGATTGGCGTTGCATTCGCTCGCCGCCTCCGGCTGTGCCGGGCGGGTCGAGAAGTAGGCGGTCGTGCCATCCGCCGCAAGCGCACCCTGGTTGCGCGAGCGCTGGTTCGCTTCGGCAAGGCCGCTTTCAAACGGGACCGCGTCGGCGCCGAGGCGCGCCCCGCAGGCGCCGCCCCAGACCTTGCCGAGGCGATCGCGCGCCAGCAGCTGCAACGGCGCCGGGGCGCCGGCCGAATCGAGCCCGGCGACGTAGGCGTTGGCGCGGACCCGCCTATCGCCCCCCGGCGCCGGCTTGGGGTCGCCGGGGAGGAGCTGGAAGTCGGGGACGATTCCCACATCGAAGCTGCCGACTCGCCAAAAGAGACGCGAGTGATCTGCCGAGGCGCCCTGCAGGACGCCGATGAAGGGGTTCCCCCCCTGCGCGGCAAACGGGCCCGACAGTGGACGGAAGAGGCCGTCGAGGCCTCCCGCCCAGGACTGCGCTTCACCTCGTCCGGATTGCTTAGCCGTGCTGAGCGAGACGAACAACCAGCGCGAGAAGTCAGGCGTGAAGCTGACCGGCGTAACGGCGTTTGCGATGTACGGCGAGGCGGGACCGGCCGCGGCAGTCGACCAGCCGCTCCCCCCCCGCGTTGCGACATAGGGATCTCCGAACGGGTTAAGCCGCCCGGGGGTATCGCCCAAGGCCGCGGTGGATATGTAGAGGATGCGCTGCCCGTCGGCGGAGACGTTGGGATTCGAAAGGCCTGGATTGACGGCCCGCTGGTTGAACTTCTTCGGCGGGCTGACCATCTCCAGCGCCATGCAGTCGGGGAGCACCGCGACATTGGCGGTTACGGTCCGATCGGCTTGTTCGGTACGCCGAGCTTCGTTCGGGCAGCTCGTTCGCAGCGGCGGCACCGATACGAAAGAGCGGTCGTCCCCGACCGTCTCGTCGATCCCGTTCTCGGCGACGAAGCGGAAGTGGTAGGTAGTGCCCGGCTCTAGGCCAGTGACGTCGTGGGACACGAGGACTGAGTCCTGGCCGGCGGGAATGCTGCCGGGGATTACGTTGCCGTAGCTGGAGGTCGGACCCCATTCGAGTCGATAGGTGGTCGGGGAGTCGTTGGAGACGATACGCGCGTTAAGGGTCGCTGTGGTCTCGCCAACCTGGGTCTCGAACTGAACCTCGATCGTCGGCTGATCGGTCGTGAAGAAGGTCTCGTCCTGGCCATGGACGGTGGGCTCGTCGGTTTTCACCGAGCCGTCGGTCTCGATAGCGATGCGGAAGTGGTAGGTCGTTTTCGGTTCGAGGCCGACGATGTTGGTCGAAACCGCGGTGTCGACGTTGGCGTCGCCCGGATCGGGGACGCAAGGGGCGCTCGACCCGTAGCTGGTCGTCGTCCCGTATTCGAAGCTGCAATCGGCGCCGAGGCCCCCCTTGGGGTTGACAGTGGCGTGCAGGGTCGCGGTCGTCGGGGCTATTGAAGTTGCCGAGTCCGTCGTCGCGGTCGGCCTGAGGCTGGCGATGAATTCCTCCTCAGCGCTCGCGTTTTCACCGTCCGAAGTTTTGATCAGCAGGCGGTAATGGTAGGTGGCGTGCGGGGTAAGTCCTGCGATCGAGGCGCTGACCGGGACGTCGTCATTGGCGCTGCCCGGGTTCGGGTCGCAGGGAGAACTGGCTGCCCCGAGGAAGCGTTCCGCTGGAGGGTTGGCCTGATAGACGGAGTCGAGGATGTACTCGAAGTGGCAGTCTTCGGTCGCGGCTCCCCTGGGATCGACGGTTCCGGTCAGGGTGGCAGAGGTCTGAGTTACGTCGGTCGCCGGGCCGAGGACCGGGCGCGGACCGAGGACTTCGAGGGCGCCGTATTCGTCGAGGGTGGCTTTGTCCTGCCGGGCCACGTAGACCTTGCCGGAATTGCCTTGGAGGGCGTTGCCGCTCAGGGGGTCAACGGCGACGCCGAAGACGTTGGCGCCGGCGTTGGTCGTCGCGACCAGCGTCTCGTCAGTTGGGCTCGATGCGTCGTACTCAAGAACTTCGGCGCCATTGGCGACGAGGACGTGGCCGGTGATCGGGTCGACGGTCACGGTGGCGTTGGAGGTAGTCGTGCCGACTTTGTAATGGGTGGTGCCGGTGGTCGCGTCGAGCTTGAAGGTGCCTCCCCCCCGCTGGTTGACAAAGAGGAAGCCCTCGGTTGGCCCGGCGCCGGCTGCAAGGGTGCAAGGGGAAATGGCTCCTTCGTCGTTGACCGGGGGGAAGGTGACTTCGAAGTCCTCGTTGGTGACGAGATCGATCGGCGCCGTTTTGGATGGGACGTACTTATGTACCCGGATGGCGTTGAAATCACCGATGTAGACAGCTCCGGATGCATCGACAGCGACGCCGCAGGGTTCACCGAGGGCGCTCTGAGGACCGGGCACCAGTGGACCGAATTTATTCACCTGGCCAACGAATCTGCCATTCGGAGCGAAGATGTCTACTAGTCGTTTCGTCGACTGAGTGACGTAGAGGGTGCCATCGGTCGGCCCGCCAGATTCGTCGACCACGACCTGAATGTCCCTCGATGCGAGACCGAAGCCGGTGAGTCCGTCCTCGGGAGTCTGATCGCAATCCTCGGGGACGGTCGGGCAATCACCTGGAAAGGCACCTCCCCCTCTAGCGTCTATCCGGTTGGAACTCAGTGCCGAGAAGGGAGCAGGCGTGCCGTCGGGATTCCAGCGACTGACGTTCGCGGTCGAGCCAGGGACCGTGGTCGTCACCGTGCAGGGTGGCTCCGGTGCGGGTCCGGAGAAGGTCAGCCCCAAGCCGTTGCAGCTCAGCTGCGGCACGTCGGCGGCGGCGCGGTCATTCTGAAAAGTAACCGTGCGTACAGCTTCGCCGGTGCCAGAGACGGCTACGTTGAGGTTTCCGACCGGACCTACCGTTGCCAGGGCGCGCAGTTCGCTCTGCACGCTCGGCGTCCCAGTGCCGGCCAGGTTGGCGGCCATCGCCCCGGTGCAAGCGCTCGCGCCCTTCCATTCGAAGCAGAGCACGTAGGTACCGCCGGTCGCGCCGTTGCGGTCGATCGTCTGCCTCTCTCTTTCGCCGATGTCGGCGACGAGGAGGCGACCCAACTCATCGGTTGCCATCGCCCTGACTTTGCTGGCAGGCGCCAACGTGAAGCTCGGCTGTTCGGCGCTGCCGAACGTCCCGATAAACGGATGTGCCTTGGCGGCCAGGGCCTGGGCGGGAAGCAGGGATGCTGCGAGAAGAACAAGTGCCAGAGTGACGAGGCCCAGCGATTTGCCTTTGGTGACAGAGCTACTTCTCATCGGAATCGCCTCCTGCAGTTGGCCTTGGCACTCGACTTCTGTTTGTTAGCCCGCCGCATCGCTTTGGCGCGTGCCCGGCCGGTTCGCTTGCGGGCTGCCTTTCTCGCTTTGGCGAAGGCTTTGTTCGCCGACCTGACGCAGCTGGCGTAGGCCGGTTGAGAATCGGTGGCTTTGCAGGAGGCCGGGTCGACGATGCAGGGATCGGGGAGGATCGTCGGCGGCCCACCGGCTTTGTCGAAGCTGGCGCTGACCGCGCGCGCTTCGGTCAACGTGATCTCGCAGGCGCCGGTGCCCGAGCAGGCTCCGGACCAGCCGACGAAGTCGGAGCCGGCATCGGGAGTCGCGGTCAGCGTGACTTTGGTCCCATCAGGGAATTTGGCGGTGCAGTTCCCCGAGGTGCAGTCGATCCCAGCGGGCGAGCTGACGATCCTGCCGCCGCCGGAGCCGAAGACGCTCGCCTCGAGCTCCTGCTCGGCTACTTCGTACTCGTAGTCGTTGGCCGAGCCCGCCGTCGCCGAGGTGCCGCCGGTGGTGGTCGCCGTGACCTCTACGGTCCCGGTCTGCCCCGCCGGAGCGTTCATCGTCGCCGAGGTGCCGCCGGGGTTGACGCTGACGGCGGTCGCCGGGTTGGCGCCGAAGTCAAACGTCGCGTCCTGCAGGTTGGTGCCGGTGATCGTCACCGAGTTGCCGCCCGCGGTCGGGCCTTGGTCGGGATCGACGTCGGTGATCGCCGGGGCGGCGACGTAGGTGTAGTTGTCGTCGGTGCCGGCGGTCGCCGAGGTGCCGCCAGCGGTGGTCACCGTGACGTCGACCGTGCCTGCGGAGCCGGCGGGTGCCGTGGCAGTGATCTGGGTGTCGCTGTCAACGGTGTAGCCGGTGGCGTTGTTGGCTCCGAACTTAACCCCGGGGGAACCGGTGGTGCCGGTGAACCCGGTGCCGGTGATCGTCACCGAGTTGCCGCCCGCGGTCGGGCCTTTGTCGGGATCGACGTCGGTGATCGCCGGGGCGGCGACGTAGGTGTAGTTGTCGTCGGCGGTGTTGGGGGAGCTCCCCTCCACCGTGGTGACGATCACGTCGACGACGCCCGTCCCGGACGGGGCGGTAAGCACGATTTCGGTGTCGGTGTTCGTCGCGAACGAGGTGATTTCGGCGCTGCCGAAGTCGACTTTCGTCGCGTCTTCGAGGTTGACGCCCTCAATAGTCACCTCGTTGCCGCCGCTCTCGGGCCCCATATCTGGGTCGAGATTCGTGACCGCCGGCGTGGCGACCAGGTCGAACTGGGCCTGGAGTTCCTTGGCCTCGCCCATCGTCACCTCGCAAGGCGTGGCGGTCCCGGTGCAGGTGCTCGGATCGCCGAGGAGCTGGGTCCAGCCGGTGAACTCCGACCCGGCCTCCTCCACGGCGGTCAGCTCGACCACTTCGCCTTCGTCGAAGTTGGCTGCCTCTTCATCGCAGGCCGGCCCGCAGGCGATCCCGGCGGGATCGCTGGTGACCGTCCCCTCGCCGTCCCCGGCCTTCTTGATCGTCAAGGCCTGCTGTGGCCCGACATCGCTGCTGAACACCTCAACCTCCCCCGCCCCGTAGTCAGCTGCGTAGACCGTTCCGCTGGTGTCGTCGACAGCGATCTGGTTGCGGAGGCTTTGGACGAAGTAGCTGGTGAACCGGCCGGCACCGAAGTCGTCAACGAGAACGCC